>CACWNY010000007.1 GCA_902762375.1 uncultured Ruminococcus sp.
AACATACGAAATGAAGGTATGAAAGTAGCATTGGCATAAGAGAATAAAAAACAAAACCGTGGGACACACGGGGTTAGCTCGCTGATACTGTACAGGTTGTTGTACTTGAACGAGAAGCCCCCGCCTCTAAGCGAAGCGTAGGCGGCGGGAGTATGTCACTATCTTATTTCTATAATCATATGATGAAATCTGCCAAAACGAAATTATGATATATTATCTTAAACAAGAAAGGAAGTATTAACAGTAATGGCTCATATTGAAGTAAATGAAAATTTATGTAAGGGTTGTGAAATGTGTGTTTATGCTTGTCCAAAAGACATCATTGCTCTTGATAAATCAAAAATCAACGCAAAGGGTTATCACCCTGCTACACTGCTTGACCCTGAAAAATGTATTGGCTGTAAATCGTGTGCGATTATGTGTCCTGATGTTGCCATCACGGTATATCGCTGACATACTGTAAACGAAAGGATATGAAAAGAAACCTATGAACAATAAAGTATTAATGAAAGGCAATGAGGCACTGGCTGAAGCAGCCATTCAGGCAGGTTGCCGCTATTTTTTCGGTTATCCGATTACCCCACAGACAGAACTTGCCGCTTATATGGCAAAAAAAATGCCAAAGGTAAACGGTGTTTATTTACAAGCTGAATCTGAAATTGCCGCTGCCAACATGGTACTAGGGGCTGCAGGAACAGGTGTAAGAGCAATGACTTCTTCCAGTTCTCCCGGAATAAGCCTGAAATCTGAGGCTATTTCTTATATGGCTGGTTGTGATATTCCAGCATTAATTGTCAATGTACAGCGTGGCGGTCCAGGTCTGGGTGGTATTCAACCCTCACAGGCAGACTACTGGCAGGCAACAAAAGCAACAGGTCACGGAGATTTCCAGATACTTGTTTTTGCTCCTGCTACTGTTCAGGAAATGATTGACTTAGTAGGTCTTGCTTTTGATAAAGGTGATGAATACCGTATACCTGCTATGATACTGGCTGACGGTATGCTTGGTCAGATGATGGAACCTGTCACTATTCCCGAACATACTACCCAACATCTTGTTGAAAAATCTTGGGCTTGCTGTGGTCATCAGAACAAGAGAAAACATAATGTATTAAATTCCTTATTCCTGACACCCAGTGAACTGGAAAAACTTATCATCGAAAGATATAAACGCTATGATATCATTAAAGAAAAAGAACAGCGTTGGGAAGAATACCGTCTTGATGACGCTGATATTGTTTTGGTAGCTTACGGTGCTTCGGCAAGAGTTTCTCATACAGCCGTTGATATTGCCAGAGAAAAAGGTTATAAAGTAGGATTATTGCGTCCTGTCACATTATGGCCTTACCCTACAAAAGCCTTTACCACACTTAAAGAAACCGCAAGAGCCTTTATCAGTGTAGAAATGAGTATGGGTCAGATGGTTGATGATGTCAGACTTGCTGTTGAATGTAAAAAGCCTGTACATTTTGTCGGAAGAACAGGTGGCAAAATTCCTACCCCTATGGAAGTTGTGGATAAAATTGTAGAAGTCGGAGGTATGGACTGATGGAAGAAAAAATCGTTTTCAGCAAACCGAAAGCATTGACAGACATACCCTTTCATTACTGTTCAGGCTGTACGCACGGTATCATTCACCGTCTGGTTGCCGAAGTTATTGACGAACTGGGTTGTGAAGGGCGAACCGTAGGTGTATCACCTGTCGGCTGTGCCGTAATGAACTATGATTATTTTGGGTGTGATATGATAGAGGCAGCTCACGGAAGAGCTCCTGCCGTAGCAACGGGTATCAAAAGGGCAAAACCTGAAAATGTAGTCTTTACTTATCAAGGTGACGGCGATTTGGCGGCAATCGGTACAGCGGAAACCGTACACGCTGCCACAAGAGGTGAAAACATTACCATTATCTTTGTCAACAATACCATTTACGGTATGACAGGCGGTCAGATGGCACCTACTTCTTTACCTAATCAAGTAACACAAACCACTCCTTACGGTCGTGATGTCAATATCGCAGGCTATCCCGTCAGAATATGCGAAATGCTCTCCACATTGGACGGTGTTGCTCTTGCACAAAGAACAGCAGTCGACTGTGTAAAACATGTCAATGAAACGAAAAAGGCTATCAAAAAAGCATTCCAGAACCAGATTGATAAAAAGGGTTTTTCTATTGTAGAAGTATTGTCAACCTGTCCCACCAACTGGGGTATGAATCCCATTCAGGCTGTAGAATGGTTACAAAAAAATATGATACCATACTATCCGTTAGGTGTTTACAAAGACGGTGTGAAAGGAGACAGACTAAAAAATGAGTAAAGATTTTAATATGCTTTTTGCAGGATTTGGCGGTCAGGGTGTATTGTTTGCGGGCAAGATTTCCGCTTATGCAGGTCTTTACGACAACAAAAATATTACATGGTTGCCCTCATATGGTCCTGAAATGCGTGGCGGTACGGCAAATTGCAGTGTATGTATTTCTGATAACCCTATAGGTTCGCCCTGTGTTGTTTCTCCTGATGTGTTTATTGCTCTTAATCTGCCGTCTTTTGAAAAGTTTAAAAACAGTGTTGTTTCAGGCGGTACAATGATTTTGGACAGTACGATGATATCTGAAAAATGTGACCGCACCGATATCCATATTTTCTACATTCCAGCCTCTCAACTGGCAACAGAAAACGGTCTTGACGGTCTTGCTAATATTATTCTTTTGGGAAAAATGTTCAAAGAAACGAACTTCTGTACACAGCAATCTCTTGAAACAGCTTTGGAAAACTGTATTTCCAAACGCAAACAACATCTCTTACTTCCTAATAAAAAAGCTCTACAGATAGGTATGGATTTCTGATGAAACCAAAATATATTTGCGTTGTCTGGGATTGGAATGGTACAATTATTGATGATGTCAATATCTCATTAAAAGCCGTCAACGATATTTTATGCAAAAGACACAAGCCCCAGATTACTTTGGAACAGTACCGTAGTTATATTGATGTTCCCATTACGAAATTTTATGACAATATCTTTGACCTGAAAACCGAAATTTCTTTCGACACTCTACAAAAGGAATTTAACGACGCTTATCATCATTATCTTTCCGAAGCCTCTTTAAACGACGGTATCATACCGCTTATGCAAAAAATCCGTGACTATGGTATGAAACAAATCATTGTTTCATCTTCCCATCAGTCTATTGTTGAAAGAAATTCCGAAAAATTTGGTGTAAAAAAATACATGGATTATATCTCAGGTTCAGATAATCATTTTGTCGGCAGTAAACTAGAGAGAGCTATCAATACTATCCATAAAATCACCTATGACCATTCTAAAGTTATTGCTATAGGTGATACTTTGCACGATTGCGAACTGGCTATGGAAATCGGTGCAGACTGTATTCTCATCTCAACAGGACATCAAAGCAAAAAGGATTTACTTTCTACAGGTAAACCTGTTATCGACAATATCAAAGAACTTGAAAAATATTTATTTATATGATTGATAGGGATACCCTCTTTGTATAGGGTATCCTTGCATTTGTTTGTCAAAATTTGCTTACGCAAATTTTGGATTTTATTTTGGGAGTTAAAGGGCTTTGCCCTTTAAAATCCCACGAGGGGCTTTGCCCCTCGACCCCATGAACTTTTTGAAAAAAGTTCAATCAAAAACTTTTAATTGTCATAGCTAAAACTTAGAGAAACAATCCGAACGCAGTGAGCCATAAAAGTTTTTTGTCCACTTTTTTTCAAAAAAGTGGACGGGATTGTTAAGGGCGGTAGCCCTTAACGCAGGATTTTCAAGGGTGGCAACCCTTGAACTGGGAGTGAAAAAAATATTGAGTTTATTCGGCAACAGTAAAAAAACAAATGGTATTGAATATATCGTTGTGGGACTTGGCAATCCCGGAAAAAAATATGAAAATACTCGCCATAATACAGGCTTTATCGCTATTGATAAACTGGCAGAAAAATATAATGCACCTATCATAAAACTAAAATATAATGCTCTTGTTTCAGACTGTATCATCAGCGGTAAAAAAGTACTGCTGATGAAACCGCAGACCTTTATGAATTTAAGTGGTGAAGCTGTTATTCAGGCAATGGATTTCTATAAAATTCCTCCTGAAAATGTCATTCTGCTTTTTGACGATATCTCCCTTGATGTCGGCAAAATGAGAATACGCAGAAAAGGCAGTGACGGCGGTCAGCGTGGTGTACGAAGTATCATCGGCTTGAGTGACAGTGAAATGTTCCCCAGAATAAAAATCGGTATCGGTGAAAAACCCAATCCAAACTGGCAACTGGCTGATTGGGTACTCTCACACTTTACACCAAGTGAACGCTCTGACTTGGATAAACTGACAGACAATATCTGCTGTGCTGTAGAATATATTATCAGCGGTAATATTGACAAGGCTATGTCAGAGTATAACTCATAAGAAAGGTACTGTTCATGAAATTCTTAGACAAAATCATTGAAAAAATTCCTGAATATAAAACATTAAAGAAAGCTGTAAAAATCGGTTCAACAGTCGCTGTCACAGGTCTTTCAGGTATTCATAAGGCACATATCATCAACTCCCTTCCTGTTTCTATGGGTATGGGAGCTTTCGTCATTGCTTATGACGAACATGAGGCTCAGATTATGGCTAATGACCTCACTGCTATGGAAAAATCTGTCTGTGTTTATCCTGTAAGGGACTTTCTTTATAAAAATATCAAAGGTCATTCCAGAGAATATGAACATCAACGCATTAATGTGTTATGTAAAATCATTGAAAATAATGCTGATGTTGTTATTACCACTATAGACGCTCTGGCTCAGTTTACTATTCCTGAAAAAGTTCTGCGAAAAGCAACTGTCACATTGACAAGCGGTATGGAAATCAACATTAATGACATCATTGAAACTTTACTGTTAAACGGTTATGAACGCTGTGACATAGTAGAAGGGGCAGGGCAGTTTGCCCACAGAGGGGGTATTCTTGATGTATTTATGCCCGATACCGAAAAGCCTGTCAGAATAGAGTTCTGGGGTGATGAAATTGACACTATCAACACCTTTGATACCGAAACACAAAGACGCATTGATTATGTCGAAAAAATTACTGTCACACCGTCTGTTGAGGTACTTTTGAATAATAAAACTGTCCTTGCCGAAAAAATCAGACAGAAAATGAAAATGCTTCGTGGAAAAAATTCTACCAAAGCTAAAGAAATTCTTCAAAGCGAAATTGATGACCTCTTAAATGATATTACTGTCGGTTCAGCGGATAAATTTATCAGTCTGGTTTATGACGAAAATGCTTGTTTGCTGGATTATATCAAGAACCGCATTGTCTTTATCTCAGAACAAACTAAGGTCAAATCCAGACAGAATGCTTTCTATACGCAATATAACGCTGAAATCAAAGACAATTTCGCTATGGGAACACTTTGCAAAGGATTTGACATTTTCTGTGTAGAAAAATTTGTTATCAAGGATTTTCTGCTAAAAAATACCACCGTTTTTCTGGATAATTTTACACATGGCAATTATGAAATTCCTTTACAGGAACTGATTAATTTTACCGCTAAACAACTTTCTCTCTGGAGCGGTTCATACAGTATTTTGAAAGAAGATTTAGACAATGACAGTAATAATAATATCAGTGTTGTTGTTCTGGCAGGAACGGAAAAAAGTGCCGTATCGTTGAGTGAACAACTTCGTGAAGATAACTACAATGTAAAGTTTGTCAAAGATATTGAAAATCCGTTACCTGACCATATCTATGTTATGGCAGGTACACTGTCATCAGGATTTCAGTACCCTTATGCCAAATTCAAGCTGATATCTCATGGTACTGTATTCAAGTCGGCAAAAAAGAAACTTTCCCGTCCGAAAAATGCCCAACAGATTTATTCATTGGAAGAATTAAGTGTAGGCGATTATGTTGTCCATACAAAGTTCGGTGTGGGAATTTATCGTGGTATCAGTAAACTGGAAAAAGACGGTGTTATCAAAGATTATATTACCATTCTTTATGCTAAAGATGATGAACTTTTCGTTCCTGTTACCCAACTGGATATGGTTTCCAAATATATAGGACCACAGGAAGATAAGAAAGTCAAACTGAACAGACTTGGCAGTAATGATTGGGCTAAAGCAAAATCCAAAGTCAAAAAATCAGTCAAGGATATTGCCAAAGAATTAATTAAGCTCTATTCTGAAAGAATGAAAGCTAAAGGATATGCTTTTTCTCAGGATAATGAATGGCATAAGGATTTTGCTTCGCATTTTGAATATGAAGAAACCAGTGACCAGATGAGATGTATTGAAGAAATCACCTATGATATGGAAAGAACTGCCCCTATGGACAGATTGCTTTGCGGTGATGTCGGATTTGGTAAGACGGAAGTTGCTATGCGTGCAGCGTTCAAATGTGTTGCTGATTTGAAACAGTGTGCCTTGCTTTGTCCGACTACCATTCTGGCTTGGCAACATTATCAGACCGCTTTAAGACGCTTTGAGGGTTTCGATGTCAAAATCGAACTGCTTTCCCGTTTCCGAACACCGTCACAACAGGAAGAAATTATCAAAGGTCTGAAAAACGGCGATATTGACATGGTAATCGGTACACATCGCTTGATTTCCAAAGATATTGTTTTCCATGATTTGGGATTGGTCATCATAGATGAAGAACAGCGTTTCGGTGTAGCTCAAAAGGAAAAATTCAAAGAATTATGTCATAATATTGATGTGCTTACTTTGTCGGCAACCCCTATCCCCCGAACACTGAATATGGCAATGAGTGGTATGCGTGATATGTCTGTACTGGAAGAAGCTCCGCAAGATAGACAGCCTGTTCAGACCTATGTCATGGAATATGACAGTGATGTTATTTTTGAGGCTATCCGCAGAGAATTGCGTCGTGGTGGTCAGGTGTTCTATTTACATAACAGCGTGGAAACGATTGACAGTTGTGCTTTACAGATTGCCGAAAATATTACAGAAGCCAATGTCGGTGTAGGACACGGTAAGATGAGTGAACAGGAACTTTCGGAAGTGTGGCGGAAAATGCTGGAAAATGAAATCAATGTTTTGGTATGTACCACCATTATTGAAACAGGTGTCGATATTCCCAATGCCAACACTCTCATTATAGACAATGCCGACCGTATGGGTTTATCACAGTTACATCAGTTGAGAGGGCGTGTAGGGCGTTCTTCAAGAAGAGCATATGCCTACTTTACTTACCGACCTTTGAAAGTACTGACAGAAATTTCGGCAAAACGGTTATCCGCTATTCAGGAATTTACAGAGTTTGGCAGTGGTTTCAAGATTGCCATGCGTGATTTGGAAATCAGAGGGGCAGGTAATGTACTTGGCGGTGAACAGCACGGTCATATGGAAAGTGTCGGTTATGATATGTATCTGAAACTACTGAATGAGGCTATTCGTGAGGAGCGTGGCGAAGAACCTGATGTTCATGAGGTAGAATGTTCCATAGATGTTCCTATTACGGCACATATTCCTGAAGAGTATATTCCGTCTTTAAAACTGCGTATTGCCATGTACAAACGAATAGCGGATATTCAGAATAAAACAGATGCAGATGATGTCATTGACGAACTGATTGACCGTTTTGGTGATGTTCCCCCGTCTGTTATGGGACTGGTACAAGTAGCTTTAATCCGCAATACCGCTTCCGCTTACGGTATCTGTGAAATCAGACAAAATGATACCTCTCTTTTACTGTATGTCAATGATATCCGCAACACAAAAACGGGAGATTTACTGGACAAATTAGGAAAACGGGCAAATCTCAGGTTAGAAAACAAACCTTATATACAAGTTCAGTTCCCAAAACGCATTGCTCCTCTGAAAATGCTGACCTCAGTTTTTGATTAATTAAACAAATTGTTAAGAATAACTGTTTATAATTTACTTTTATCTGCTTTTTTGCTATAATCTTGTAAAAAGACATGGAGGTTTCCAATATGAAAAGTCAACTCAAAAAAATTGTATCGACATTGACATCGTTTTCTGTTTTCGGTATGTTATCCGCATTGCAATGTTTTGCACTTGGAGAAAATACCGTTACAGCTACAGGTGACAGTAACAGAGTACTTGTTATGGTACTTGGTGGGGTAATGGCAGTAGCGGTCATTCTTATCATCGTGCTTTCCATTACAAAGAAAAAGAAATAAAATTTCAGGAGTGAAATTCTCATGAATAAAAAAATTATTGCATTGATAACAGCAATCGTTATTCTGATTATCGGCGGATTTATTGTTTCGGTAAATCTGTTTCGTAAAAATAAACCGACAACACCAGATAATACTTCTCATACACCTATAAAAACGGAAATCGGTACAAATGCTCAGGGAGAAAATATTGTTGTTGTCGGTACTGACCCAAGCGGTGCGAAAATTGAAAACGGTACTTATGCCGACGGTACAAAAGTAGAAATTGCTACTACCCAAAACGGAGAAATTGCCACAGAAAGTAACGGAGAATATGTCATTATTTATCCTGATAGCGTCAGTGCAGATGTCAACAGTCACAACACTTCTTCAAATTCTGAAAATTCCGAAAATGCTGACAGCAAATCCACAACATCAACCACAAATACTGACAGTTCCTCCAAAACAAGTTCTTCTAAATCTGATACTTCAAAACCTGTTACCTCAAAATCTGATACATCAAGTTCTTCTTCGAAACCAAGTTCTTCTTCAACGCCAAGTTCTTCTAAAACGACTTCTTCTTCAAAACCAAATTCCTCAACACTAAGTTCTTCAAAAGCAAGTTCAGGGGAAATTGTAGAGCCTAAGACGGAAAAAGATACGGTTTCCATCAATGGCAGTCAATTCAAAGTCGGCGATACAGTAAGGGTATCTTTTTATATGCAGTGTGATACCAGATTTACGGGTGTAGACCTGACCGTGAATTATGATGGAAAAGTATTGACAGCTCTTGACAATGTGGAAGCTCCTAATGTAGCAAGTCCTGAAAGCAATACGGGTCTGGAAAACAGAGTAAGAATGATTGCAGTTGCTGCGGTTGCTGTCAATGATTTTTCCAGTGAAAAATTGCTTGTCAGTTGTGATTTCAAAGTCAAAAAGATTTCTGACAATCCCAGTGAAATTGCTCTGCAGATTGAAGAAATGCTGGATAATGATTTGGCAAATATTTCTCCTGACCACTACACTATCAGAACGGAAGTAGCCAAAATATAAAGCACCATTTGTCATTAAAAAATCACTCTATAGCTATGACAATGAAAAGTTTTTGTCAACTTTTTTCAAAAAGTTGTGGGGTCAAGGGGCAAAGCCCCTTGTGGGATTTTTAAGGGCGAAGCCCTTAAACTCCTGAAAATCCAAACAAAATCTGCGTAAGCAGATTTTGAAAAATGAATTGACATAATACTGACATCATGTTATAATGCGTGTGTATTTCAGATACAGAGTAAAAGTTCAAGCGTTGCTTAATGCGTAGTGCTTTACAGACGGGGAGTTGCTGTAAGGACGAATGGATTTTCCTGCGGTTTGAACTTTGCATCCCGCTGTTGAATAAGGTTGATAACATCAGTAAGCGGAGAAGGTATCTCAAACCATCTCCGCTTTTCTATGAATTGTTCTCCTTATCCGACAAAATGTTTAAGGAGGATTTCTTTATGGACAATGTAAAATCATCGCTGACAAAATATGAACTCAGCCCTGTACAAAAACTGACTTTCGGTGCAATATTTCTGGCTTTGCGGGTTGTTCTGGGGTTTCTGGAAATCAATATCGGCGATTCTTACCGAATTACTTTCTCCCCTATTCCCATAACATTGTGTGCATATATGTTGGGAGCTGTTTTCGGCGGTATGACAGGAATGTTAGGAGATATTATCACTTTGATTATTCACCCGACAGGCGGTATTAATTTTGGTATTCTTTTTGCCAAGACCTTATGGGGTGTACTGATGGGGATATTACTTCATAAAAAACAGATTTCCTGGTTCAGAGTGATTTTCGCCAATGTTATTTGTATAGTCGTGTGTAATCTTTGTATTACCACTTACAGTCTATGTTACGCTTACGGCTATCCTTTACAAGCTATTCTTCCTGTAAGACTGATTACCAATGCTGTATTTGTAGTACTTTATCCCGTTGCTACTTACTATCTGATGATATTGTGTGATAGGTTATATCATTCCTACAGAAGATGATAGTACTTTCCCTGACACGATGGTCTGCCAATGGTGTCAGGGATTTTTTCAATGGTCTGCCAATGGTGTCAGGGATTTTTTCAGCAGTAAAATCAATTTTATTGTATCTCTGTTACAGTTTCGGTGACAATTTCTGTAGCGTCATCACCGTCAAGGGTATCTCTGATGTTGGAAATACCATCATCAATCGCATCACCAATTTCACCTGCAACACCATTGTTGTTGTCGTTTCTGTCATTATCGTTGATATTATTATCCATCATATCATTATCGGTAATATCATCATCTCTTATAACAGTGGTTTCTGTTTCCGTTACGATTTCCGTAGTATCGTTGATGGAATTATCTGTCATGCGTTCGGTAGTAATTTCGGTAGTAATTTTTGTATTGTCAGTGATTGTTCCATTTTCGCCATCTCTGATTTTTCCGTTTTCTCCGCAACCTGTCAGAAATAACGACATGGCAACAACCGTAATGACTGTGGCTGATAAGAAATAAATTGTTCTTTTCATTATCATAAAAAATTTTCTCCTTATTTGAATTTACCTGTCGGCATACTCTTAGCGTTTACCGAAACATTCAGTTTCATTCATAAAGCGGAAGAAAGTTCTTTTTTTAATTTATTGATTATCTTTTTTTCCAGTCTGGATATGTAAGATTGGGAAATCCCTAACATAACCGCTACCTCTTTTTGGGTATGTTCTTTATATCCCATCAGACCAAAACGCAGTATCGTAATCTGTTTTGCTCTCGGTTCAAGACGGTTTACCGCCTCCAACAGTAATTTACATTCGGCTTCCTGTTCAATATTTCTGTTGACCATATCATTATCACTGCCTAATACATCACTTAATAACAGTTCATTGCCATCATAATCAGTATTCAGCGGTTCATCAATAGAAATTTCATTTTTCAGTTGTGTACTTTTTCGCAGATACATTAAAATTTCGTTTTCAATACATCTTGACGCATAAGTTGCCAGTTTAATATTTTTCTGTGGACAAAAAGTATTTACCGCTTTTATCAGTCCTATTGTGCCAATGGAAATCAAATCTTCAACATTTGCTCCTGTTGTTTCAAACTTTTTAGCAATGTACACTACTAAACGCAGATTATGTGTGATGAGTATTTCACGGGCAGAATTATCACCGTTGGTAATTTTTTCCATTACAATCTGTTCTTCTGCTTTTTTGAGTGGTGGTGGTAAAGTCTGCGAACCATTGATATAGTATATACCGTCCAGACCGAATATTTTTTCCCTCACCATGAGAACTATACTACATACTTTTAAAAATATCATTGTTAATACCTTCCTTTGCTGAATTGATAATTTCAGGATTTATCATTGCCTCAACACTTGTGCCGACAATGGTATCTTTACAAACAGCGATATATATTTTCTGTTGACATACATGATTGTTGATGTAAATTTTATCAGGTAGAAAAGACGGTAACAGTCCTTTTCCACCTACGGAATGAAACGGAATCAGACGGTATTTTCTGGATATATCCAGATTATCATATTCACTGTCAAGCAGTTTCTGAAATTCGTTTTCGATAATAGATTTCACAGCTTTTTCATTCACCACGATAACAGGAGCATGACTGAATGGTTCATATAAAGTATTGCCTGTATCGGTTTTACCGTAAAATTCACAAGAATTGCCGTTGCTGATAATCTTTACTTTACAAAATCGGGTTTCAGAAACAGATTTTGCCATTATTTTCATAATGATTTGTATGACAAAATAGGCTATCAATGTCGTGAAAATCATGACAATCGGAGAAAGATTAAAGTAGACAATCGAATTTTTGATATACAAACCTTTTGGCATAAAGATGAACCATACAAATAACATCAGTCCGCAAAAACAAAAACTGATACCATAAAATAATATCGTATTTTTAAAAAACAGTGCAGTATTATGATAACCGAATGTAATCAATATAATAATAAATGAGATAATCAGTTTTATGCACCAGTTGATAAAAAACGGTAACGGTGGTAAAATAATAATCAGAGCACTGACTGCCCCGAACAAACTTCCCAAAATTATACGATAAGTTTTGGGTATAATTTTGGTGAATTTTGTCACCGCTTTAAGTATAAAGTAATTGATGATAATATTGACACCTATCAGTACATCAACATAAATTGTTCTGCCGATTGTATCACCTCCCATATGTTATATTATCTCACTACTGTTCCGAAAAATATGTCAGTTTAAGGACTGCTGTCCTTAAAAATCCTGCCTTGTCGGGGAGTTCCTCCCCGAACCCCCTGATTTAAGGGCTACCGCCCTTAAAAATCCTGCCCACTTTTTTGAAAAAAAGTGGACAAAAAACTTTTTCGGCTCACTGTGTTCGAAAATCTTTATCTGACTTCGGGCTGTGACAATTAAAAGTTTTTGTCGAACTTTTTTCAAAAAGTTCGTGGGGTCAAGGGGCAAAGCCCCTTGTAGGATTTTTAAGGGCAAAGCCCTTAAACTCCTGAAAATCAAACCAAAATTTGCGTATGCAAATTTTGACAATAAGGAGAGATTGTCATAAACAACGAAATTTTATTGCCTGAAAGTGTCAGGTGGATTATTGATACATTACTTAACAAAGGATATCAAGCATATGCGGTAGGTGGTTGTGTGAGAGATTCCTTGATGGGAAATATTCCGCACGACTGGGATATCTGCACGAATGCTTTGCCGAATGAAGTGAAAAGAGTTTTTAGCGGTGAAAAAATTATTGAAACAGGTATAAAACACGGAACAGTGACATTAATTAAAGAACATATGCCGTTTGAAATTACAACTTTCCGTTCAGAAAGCACCTACAGTGATAACCGTCACCCTGACAGCGTTGTTTTTGAAAAAAATGTCAGTGCAGACCTTTCCCGCCGTGATTTTACGGTTAATGCAATAGCGTATAATCCGTATGACGGATTTATTGATTTGTACGATGGTATGAACGATATGGAAAATAAAACGATAAAGGCTGTCGGAAATGGTGATGAACGCTTTAAAGAAGATGCTTTGCGGATATTGAGAGCTTTGCGTTTTGCGTCTGTGCTGGGATTTACGATTGACGAAGATACATCTTTGAGTATTCACGGCAATAAAGAATTATTGAAGAATATTGCGGTAGAAAGGATATGGGTAGAATTTTGTAAGTTGCTGACAGGGAAAAATGCGGTAATAATTTTGCGTGAATATATTGATGTTATCGCAGTATTTATGCCTGAAATTGCTTCGATGGTCGGATTTGACCAACATAACCCACACCATTGCTATGATGTCTGGGAACATACACTTCATGCTCTTGCATTTGCAGAAAATGACCTTGTTATCAGACTGGTTGTCTTATTCCACGATTGCGGAAAACCATATACTTTCACAATGGATAACAATAATGTAGGACATTTTTATGCTCATGCTCAAAAAAGTTGTGAAATTGCAGGTCAGATTTTGAGTCGCCTGAAAACAGATAACTATACTAAAAATGCTGTACTGACACTAATAAAACATCATGACCGCATTATTGAACCTACCGAAAAATCAGTAAAAAAAGCGGTACGAAAATTGGGTAATGCGGAAATGTTCGAAAAATTACTCAAAGTCAAAAATTGCGATGTTCAGGCTCAGGCGGAATATCTTGTAAAATCACGATTGCAGATTTTACAACAAATAGCAGAAATCTATACCAAAAGTAAAGAGGAAAACAGCTTTATATTTTCAGCCAAAAATCTGGCAATCAATGGCAATGATATTATGGCACTGGGGGTAAAACAGGGAAAAGAAATCGGTTATATTCTAAATATTCTTCTGGAAAGTGTACTTGACGGCAAAATTGAAAATAACCATGATATATTAATAAGAAAAGTTTCCGAAATTATCAGCAACTGATTTTTTCGGAAACTTCTGTTTTTTTACTTATTCATTTGTTCTGCCCGTTTCATCTGCCGTATATCATGACCGACAAAGTTGAAAGCCATATATTCGCCTATAATTCTGGAAATTAACCGTTGCGAATAAGTTTGTTCAAGTTCTTTAAAAGTAAAATTTGTACTGATGATAGTTGGAAGATTACAGGATAGTCTATGGTTGATAAGATTGTAAATTTTATTTTTGGTAAAGTTTGTGGAAAACTCTGAACCCATATCATCTAAAATCAGTAAATCACATTCTTTTAATGTGTCTTCAACACTTTCTTCAGATTTGTTATAATTTCGACTAAACTGTTCTCTTTCCAGCTTAGAAAGAATATCCGGTGCTGAACAGTAAATGACACCAAACCCTCTCTCAATAACCTTTCTGGCAATCGCAAGTGACAAATGTGTTTTTCCCAAACCTGTATTACCACGCATGATAATACTTTTGGCATCTTTAGTGAAATTTTCAGCATAAGATTTACACTTGTTAAAGTATAATTGCATTTGTTCTCTTTCAGAGAGCTCTTCTTCGTCTGTTTTTATATCGCTGTAATAATGTAAGGAAAATGTATCAAAAGAAGAAAGTTTCAAAGGAGAAAGTTTATTCAGTTGATTGTAAGCGATTTCTTTGACTAACTGTTTATAGCAGTCGCAAATTTTACCGTCGATGTTACCTTTATCCTGACACTTTTCACAGACAAAATGCGGTTCAAGACTTTCTTTGGTTATTCCCGCTTTTCTGTATATCTGGTTCAGGGACATTTGTGTGGCAAGATTTTCGGCTTTCACTTTGTTCATCGCTACAGATAAATTGGTTTTGTTGCCAAGCATTGTGCGGATTAAATCTGTCATAGTATGGCTCAACTGTCTTTCCAGTTCTTGTGCTTCGGGATATTTCTGAAAAAACCGTTTTTTTCTGTTATCTGCGTTCTTTAATGCTCTGTTGCGTCTGTCCTGCATAATTTTATCTGCTTCGTCATAAATCTGTCTGCTATATCCCATGTGTTTATCTCTCCATTTGTCAGTCCAAAAGACCTATACCGTCAAGAAAACTAATATCGTAAGATGCACTGCTAGTGCTGTCATCAGTATGATTTGACGGTTTTGTATTTTTAACTTTTTTGTTTGCGGATTTTGGTGTATCTTCAAATTTTTTCAGGCGGTCAGCAAGGTCTTTTTCGGTCATAATACCTTCACTGTGCCATTTTCGTAATATACCATGAAGGTATTTTAAATGAAATATTCCTTTGGAATTAATACAGGTTTCATACGCCACTCTTAACATATCGTCACTATATCCCCACTGCTTGACCCAACAATCTGCATATCCCGCCTGTATATCGCTGACTTCTCCATTGGCATTCAGTCCGAAAAAAGGAGCAATTCTTTTCCATTCTTTATAGGAATTGAGAATATTGGTAATCTTTTCTTCGGCTTGTTCAATGGTATAAATTTCTTCTGTTCCCCAATCATGACCAAGTGTTTCGATATACCGCATTTTCATTTTTTTCTGTTCGCTGGCAAAAAACAGTATCATCTTGATAACTTCATACGGTAATCCGTCATAATCGTGCATTAGTAACAATACGGAAGAATCGCTGTGGGTTAATGGTCGTGCAAGCATTTTTTCCGCCTCGTCCAGTAAATCAGAAAAATTTTTATCAATGTTTTTGCGGTTGGCTATTTCAGCAGTTGTCGGCATGACTTTGGTAACAGATTTGTTTGATGATGAACTTGTATTGTTACTGTTATTGACGGTTTCTGCTTTTTCTATAGGTGTTTCTATATTTGTTTGTGAAGTATTCGATTGTGCCGTTGCCAAAGTATCAGCGGAAAGTGGTTGTTGTATTGGTTTGGGCGATATTGTTTCAGGAACTGTCTTTTCAGGATTGCTCATCGTCTTTTTGACAACACCCATTTCATACCAAAATTCCATAGCGTCTTTGACATCTACTGTATTCATATGTAAAGCACTTGCAATATCTTGTGCGGATATATTGCTTTTCTGGGAATTATTTCTCAACAACCATAACAATACCTTTAAACTTGCTGCCCCTGCAAATTTCAGATATCTGTCTACAATATCTGTCGGAACGGCAAACACACTCCCCCATATTCCCGCTCCTAATTCGTAAAATTCCATTCTATAACACGACCCGTAATTTTTTTGCATGACCTCATTTGTAGAGGGATATCTATTATAACACAAAAATCAGGTAAAGTATCATTTATTTTCAAAATTTATTTTATTGCATAAAAATCACAAAATTCTTCTTTTGGTGTGACGCTCCCACTGGTGATATCAGCAAGTTTTTTACAGAAAATGTCCTTGCTGTCTGTCGGCAAATGAAATTCTATGAAAATTTCTGTTCCGAATACACTGTTATCAATAATACCTCCTGCCTGCGGAATAAATGAGGAAATCTTTCCATACTGATTATAGTCGCATTGTAATGTAAAGGCAGTACACGGTGTCATTGTGATAATTTCAGCCCGTTCAATAACCTGCTTGGCACTTGTGGAATATGCTCGTACCAGTCCGCCTGTTCCCAACAATATTCCGCCAAAATATCTTGTTACCACTATCACTATATCCGTCAGTTCATTCTTCAAAATAATATCCAGTATCGGTGTACCTGCTGTTCCCTGAGGTTCACCGTCATCAGAATACCGTCTGGTATGCCCTTCTCTCAGGCAGTACGCATATACATTGTGCCTTGCGTCACGATGTTTCGCTTTTATCTTTTCAATAAAACAAATAGCTTCTTCTTCTGTCTGAACAGATTGACAATACCCTAAAAATACAGATTTTTTCTCTTTATATTCACTCACTGCTTCCTTTTCTACGGTTCGATAGCTCTTTTCTGACAACATTATCTCCCTCCTATCTAAGAAAAATCAATAGGCGACACAACTTAAACATTGTGTCGCCTGTGATAACATACTTTGTATCTTATTTCTTGATACCAAAACGCTTGTTGAATCTGTCAACTCGTCCGCCTGTATCAACAAGTTTCTGCTTACCGGTGAAGAAGGGGTGACACTTTGAGCAAATTTCAACACGAATATTCTCTTTTGTAGAACCCGTTTCAATAACATTACCGCAAGCACAAGTGATTGTAGTCTGCTTGTATTTCGGATGTAAACCCTCTTTCATTATCGTTTCACCTCTTTCTGCTTTTCATAAACAACATACGCATTTTAACACATATCCTGTCAAATTGCAATACCCTTTTCAAAATTATTTTTATCAGAAACAGTCCCAGTTGAAAAGTACCTTGCTGAAATCACAGTTTTCCAAATCTTTACAGTTAATAAAGAAATTTGCTACCCCACAATCGCCCCATATAATTTCATAGTGGTATTCATCATCTTTGTTATAACCACCGTCACTGTCTATCTGAAAAAGTAATGTATCGTAACGGGTATATCTTTCATTATACGGTCTGGGGTCACTCTGTGTAAAATATGGTGTACCTAACAATTTATGTCCGTCACTTGATAATTCTTCCGATAATTTGTCAAAATCATCATCCTCTAAATATTCATACACATTTTCATCAGTATCTTCATAATATTCTTTGCCGAACTTTTCTATGACAATCTCTCTGAAAATCTCTCTGAAAATGTCATCAACAATATCAAGACCTATATAATTTTCATCGGGAGTGATTTTTACTGCTAATTCTCTGTCCACAGGAAAGTATTCATCTGTCGGTATGGATAATTTTTCAATATCTGCTTTGGTGACAGTTGTATCTGTTTTTTTATGATACACTACTCTGAACCCGTCCTGATTATCCTGATGGTCAAAATCCACACCGTAACAATCGTCAAATTCAAATGATGAAATAAAAAATTGCAACATTCCTTTTGACGGCAGTGGTTTGTCAAGGTGTTCTTTATCAAAATTAATCTGTGCCAGTAATAACAGTTTGTTTCCTTTACTGTCGGTGGGATATTCTTTTGCTAAATCCCAGTAAGGTAAACCGCCAAATTTACTGTCAAAAATATCAGGCGTTGTTATTTTGTCAACAGTAATTTTGTAACACGGTTGTTTTGTTCTGTTCTTGATTTCTTTGATAACTTCATCAATTTGTGTGCCATTAATTTTCATTGTACTTTTACTCCGTTTCTATAGTATCATTTTTCTTGAAAATAATCAGTTTACTCGCTACATAGTTCAAAATAATAACTACAATGTTCGCAATAACTTTGAACAGTATTTCATTCCATTTCATAACATCTACGCCAACATACATTATTGCTAAGTCTACAACAAGTGTCAGCAAACGACAACCGAAAAACGAAAACATTTCCCGTAAAAAAACTTTTCCATCAAATGATTTGCTTTCAAATACCCAGAGTTTATTGGTAAAAAATGCAAATATAACAGCCGTCACCCATGCAATAACATTACTGACCATATTGCTGATATGGAATACATCAAAACAGATAATATAAGTGCCAATATTGATAAATGTCGCACAAGCACCAAAGAACAAATACGATATCACTGCCTTATATTTTTCCAACAAATCTGCATAGGTCGGCATTTGCCATTTCCTTAATAGTTCTATGATTTTATCCATTTCTTTACTCCTTATTCTCCACAAAATTTGCAACAGCAAATTTTCATAAAAGTTTTTGTCAAACTTTTTGGGAAAGTTTGTAGGGTTCAGAGGCAACTCCCCTGATGGGCAATGTCATCAACTTAAGAAAAAAGCCTGTTTGAAATAATATATTGTTGTCATTCTGAGGAGCGAAAGCGACGAAGAATCTTCAAAAGATTCCTCACGACATTGCCCTGATGGGATTTTTTAGGGCAAAGCCCTTAAACTCGCAAAGCCCTTAAATTTATCAAACACTCCGTTATAAATTTATAACGGAGTGTTGTTTCTTTATTATTTCATTGCTTTAACGATTGACTGTGTATCTCTTGCAATAACCAGTTCTTCGTTAGTAGGAATAACATAAACTTCAACTTTGCTGTCTTCTGCCGAAATCTTGCCTTCTTTACCAAGTACCATCTGTTTATTCAGTTCAGGGTCAACCTTTACGCCTAAGCAAGCTAGTTGGTCACAGATAGCTTGTCTGTGTCTGGACTGGTTTTCTCCCAGACCTGCCGTGAATATCATAACATCACAACCACCTAATGCAACATAATATCCGCCAATGAATTTTTCAATTTCATATCTTAAAATATCATGTGCCAGTTTTGCTCTTTCATTACCTTCATCTACGGCTTTAGTAACATCTCTGTCATCACTGGAAATACCTGAAATGCCCAGTAATCCTGATTTTTTATTCAGAATATTGCTCATCTGCTGAGGAGTAAGGTTTTCTTTTTCTTCGATATAAGTAACAACGGACGGGTCGAGCGTTCCGCAACGGGTTCCCATCATGAAACCGTCAAGCGGAGTAAGTCCCATACTGGTATCAATAACTTTTCCGTCCTGAATAGCGGTAATTGATGAACCGTTGCCTAAATGACAAGTAATCATCTTTGTACCTTCAAGAGATTTTCCTGTCAGTTCTGTCCAACGATTGCTGACATAACGATGAGATGTTCCATGAAAACCGTAACGGCGAATATTGTATTTTTCGTAATATTCATAAGGAACAGGATAAATATACGCTTTGGGAGGCATTGTTGCATGAAAAGCCGTATCAAATACAACTACCTGCGGTATTTCTTTTCCGAACACTTCTGTACAAGCCTCTATTGCCTGAACATGCCCTTTGTTGTGTAAAGGAGCAAGCGGAATTAATTCTCTGATACCGTTAAGAATATCATCTGTTATTTGTTCACTTTTACTGAATTTCGCACCACCCTGTACTACTCTATGACCGACTGCTGAAATTTCGTCTGTACTCTTGATTACCCCGTACTGTGCGTCTGTCAGCATTGCATTAACCTGCATAAATGCGTCTTTGTGGTCTTTCATATCCACTTCTTTTTCTGCTTTTCTGCCATCACTTGTCTTGTGTCCGATAAAACTTTTGTCCAGCCCTATTCTTTCACAGTTTCCTTTGCAAAGCACGGTTTCATTTTCCATATCAAATAACTGATATTTCAATGACGAACTTCCCGCATTGATTACAAGAATCATCATAATGTCAAATTCTCTCCTTATGTAAAAAATTTTCGTGTCAGTGACTTTACAGCCTGACAACTTCTATTATATAATAATACAAATCATTTACAAATTCAACCTTTTTTTATTGAAATTTTGAGGGTGTGTCAAATGAAGAATTATGTCATTATCAGTGAGTTCAATCCTTTCCACAAAGGACATCAATATTTAATTGAACAATGCCGTAAACATGGTGCTACTCACATTACTGCTGTTATGAGTGGTAATTTTGTTCAGCGTGGAGATGTGGCGATTGTTTCTAAACATTCTCGGGTAAAAATGGCTTTGAAAGGCGGTGTGGATTTGGTTTTGGAATTGCCTCTCCCCTATGCTCTGTCCAATGCACAGAATTTTGCAAGGGGTGGTGTTCAGATAGCTGACAGTATGGGGTGTTGTGACTGTCTTGTATTCGGTAGTGAATGTGGCGATACTACTATACTAAAACAGATAGCCGATAGTATGCAGAATACAAAATTTCATTTATTCTTGAAAAAAGAAATGCAAAAAGGTATCAGCTATCCTAATGCTGTTGCCAATACAATGAAAAACTTTGATAGTCAGTATGCTGATATTCTGAATATGCCTAATAATGTGTTGGCTATAGAGTACATCAAAGCGTTGAATGAATATCATTCGATTATTATTCCTGTTACCTTTCGAAGAATTGGCGATGACCATAACAGTAGTCAGATTTATTCCGAAGTTGCCAGTGCAAGCAATATCAGAAACTTAATTTTAAAACACTGTGACTTTAGAAATTTTGTTCCTGAAACTTCCTATGATATATTGCGTCGGTGTATTCGTAATGGGAAAATTGCTAATATGGATAATAATATGCGTGCTATTCTTTATCGCTTGCGGAATATGTCCATAGAAGAACTTTCGAAAATAACGGATATTCATGAGGGATTGGAATATAAAATCAAAAAAGCTATTCAGCAATCTGTTACATTCGATGAGATAATTAAAAACGCTAAGTCTAAACGCTATACCTATGCAGGATTAAGACGGATTTTAATATCAGCATTTTTAGGAATTACACATTTTTTTTCAAATCAGGGTGTTCCCTATCTGAGAATTTTAGGATTTAATGCAAACGGTACGGAAATTCTTAAACAAATGAAAAATAAAGCTACTTTACCTATTGTTACGAAAATTACTAATTTGCCAGATATTTTTTCAGATTTTGCCAGAGCAATGTTAAATCTTGAAATTCAATCGACAGATATTTATGCAACTTTTATGCAGAATATCATGCCTTGTGGCATGGAATTTATAAACGGTATTGTTATTGATTAAACGACTATTTCTCTGAATAAAAAGCTAATCAAAGCAAGAACGGAAGAGAAAAAGTCTACTAAGTAAAAAGAGAAAGAAGAAAAGATGAAAAATATGGATATAAGTTCATTGAAATTTGATATATCCGATAAGGATAGCTATGCAGAAGATTGTTTTGCAATATTAGAGGAATATGAGCCTTATGCTGTTGACCATTTTCGCAATTTAGATTATGATGGTCACGAAAAAACAGATAATATGAGAACATTAGCAACCTTAGCAAGAAACTGGTTATTAAAAAATGATTATTTAAAAAATGACAACCGCCTGTAACAAGGCGGTATTTTTGTGTCAAAAATGATTGCTTTTTTATTTTGTGGTTGTTTTTGTAGTAAATTTTAAATTAACAAAGTTTATTTTTAATTATTAAATATATAATATTAAATTTTATACAATATATTTTAAAAAGAAAACCCATTGAATTTTCAAGGGATTTTCTTTGATGATTTATTTGATAATATCTTTTATTACTTCGCCTGCTACTATCAATCCGACTACAGACGGTACAAATGCTATACTTCCTGGAACTGCTCTGCCTGTTGTTCCTTTGGTTTCTGTACTTTCAAGCGGTGTTATCGGTTTCTCTTTGGAATATACTACTTTCAGCTTCTGTATACCACGCTTTTTCAGTTCGTGTCGCATTACCCTTGCTAGAGGACATACTGATGTCTGATAAATATCCGCTACTTCAAAAGCTGTTGGGTCAAGTTTATTTCCTGCTCCCATACTGCTGATTATCGGCGTCGCTGTTTCGTTGCATTTCAGAATTAATTCTATCTTCCCTGCTACAGTGTCTATAGCGTCTACTACATAATCGTATTGCGAAAACTGAAATTCTGCTGATGTTTCGGGTGTAAAAAATGTTCTGTGCTTATGGACGAGTACTCTTGGATTGATTTCCTTAATTCTTTCTTCCGCAACATCAACCTTATCTCTGCCAATATTTCTTACAGTGGCGATTATCTGACGGTTGATATTGGTTATACTTACGCTGTCGTTATCTATAATGTCAATTTCTTCCAGACCACTGCGTATCAATGCTTCTACCACATATCCTCCTACTCCCCCTATTCCGAAAACAGCTACCCTTGCATTCCTGATTTTTTCCATTGCTTTATCTCCTAAAAGCAGTTGTGTCCTTGAAAAACTGTCTGACATGATGATTTTCTCCCTTTAAATTTTTGCTGATGTCCTTTGTTATGCCTTTATATCATAAATAAAAAACAATTTTTTGTCAATCATTGACAAAATAAAATTTTTAAACAAAATTCTGATAAAAACTCTTTATTTTTTATAAATTATGTGATATAATAATGATATTAGAAAGAAACGGTAATTTGTTACCCGTACTTTCCAAAAATCAGTCCGTTTATGGAGGTAAATTTTTATGAAAATTACTTATATCGAAAGAAATGTTAATCTCAGGGATAATTTCAAATTCCGTGTAGAGAAAAAACTAGGCAAATTCAGTAAGATTTTCAGTGATGACACTGTTGCCTATGTTACCGTTACCGTGCAGAAAAATGACCAGACTGTAGAAATTACCATCAAAGACAAAGGTATCATCTATCGTGCAGAACAGACCTGTGCCGAAATGAATGACGCTGTTGACAAGGTTGTTGATGTTATCGGGGGACTTATCCGCAAAAACAAAACTAAACTGGAAAAGAAACACAAAGGCTCTGTTGCTCTTGACAGCTTTATTGCCGACTATGATTTCGCAGATGAGAATGCGGAAGAAGAAGAATTTGAAATTGCCAGAACGAAAACTATCCCTATCAAACCGATGTCAGTTGAAGAAGCTATCCTGCAAATGAATTTGCTTAATCACCAGTTCTTCATGTTCAAAGACGCTGATACCAACGAAATTGCCGTTGTCTACAAAAGAAAAGCAGGCAAATACGGATTGCTTATTCCCGGTGATGATGAAGATTAATCATTGAATATCCTTTCGGTTTGTGATATACTTGTCAGCACATTGACAGTTTATCAGGCGGTCAGCAGTGATACACTGTTGACCGCCTCGTGTTTATGAAAAGGAGTAGGATTTTTATGAAAATTAATCTTGTTGCCCCTTGTATGCTCGGTGTTGAGGGTCTTGTTGCCAACGAACTGCGGTTTATGGGTGCAGAAAATGTACAACCTGAAAACGGCAGGGTCAATTTTCAGGGGGATTTCAATATCCTGACAAGAACTAACCTCTGTTCTCGCTACAGTGAAAGAATTTTAATCGAAATGGGTAAATTCACCGCCAAAACTTTCGAACAGCTTTTTCAGAATGTTAAAAATATGTCTTGGGAACAGTGGATAGGTAAACATGACCGCTTTCCTGTAAAAGGGCGAAGTCTAAATTCTCAATTAAGCAGTGTACCTGCCTGTCAGAAAATTATTAAAAAGGCGATTGTCGAAAGACTGAAAAGTAAATACCATGTACAATGGCTGGAAGAAACAGGAGATTTGTTTCAGATACAATTTCTTATCATGAAAGACAAAGTAAGTATTATGATTGATACCTCGGGAAATGGTTTGCACAAAAGAGGGTACAGAGCAGTTTCTACGGATGCTCCCATCAAAGAAACGCTTGCCTCTGCAATGGTTGATTTATCCCATGTACATAATGGAGATACTGTGGTTGACCCTTTCTGCGGTTCGGGAACAATATTAATTGAATCGGCTCTGAAAGCACTTAACATCGCTCCAAACAAAAATCGTGATTTCTCTTTTAAACACTGGCGTATGATTGATGAAAATGTCTGGAAACAGGAATTAGACAAAGCATTATCTCAAGAAAAAACAAATCGTGATTTTCATGCTTTCGGTTATGATATTGACCCTCATGCGATTGATATTGCCTTGTCTAACTGCAAAAAAGCTAGCGTTGAGGATATCATTACCTTTGAAAAAAGAGATATCAGAAATTTTACCTGCGATTTCGAACAATGCAAGGTCATTACCAATCCACCTTACGGTGAAAGATTACTTGACATCGAACAAGCGAAAAATCTTTATCGGATTATGGGAGAAAAATTTCTGAAACATCAAGGTTACAATTATACAATCATCAGTCCTGATGAAGAATTTGAAATGCTTTTCGCACGCAAGGCTGACAAAAGACGCAAGTTGTATAACGGTATGATTAAATGTCAGGTTTACTTATATTTCAAATAGTTTTATATTTGAATCAATGTGAATATTTTGCTATTATATACCAATTTCAGATGAATATTTTGTCTGTTTCGGTCACAGTGATATTTCTAAAATTCTAATCAGTTTTTTGTTGCATTGTCAAGCAAGTTGTGTTATAATATCACTTAAGTTGTTTCACGAAACTTATGTGATAACTTGATGATTTTCATTATTATTTTAGAGGAGATGTCCTGTGATGAATTGTACCATTGGCGAAGTTCTTATAAGGTTAGATAAACTGATTGACTGTATGATGTGTGACGAAGTACATGATATCTGCGTAAAAATTGACACCGTTACTCCTGAAAAAACTATGTCATCGTATGAACAGGAAACAGACAGACTTGTTACAGAATTGAGTAAAAATCTTGATAATCCGTCCCACTGTAAAACAATATTGATTTCACAAAATCCTGAAATGATTTTCACTCTGTTTATGCGGTATAATCTTTTGACTTACACTTTAATCAACAAAAATCAAAGTTTTTCTGCCGATGTACCTGCTGACAGTAAAGAATTTTTTGTCACTATGCTGAATGATTTATGGAAATTATCATTACAGTAACTGATAATACAATTTTTACCTGCTGTATTGTATTAAAAAAGCTGTCGCAAACAAAAAGTTGTGATAGCTTTTTTTCTATGAGAGAGTTTTATTCATTAATTCCCATAATCGGTCTCGTATGTAATATTTATCATAACAAAACACCTGAGAATCAATTTTTTCACCGTCATAATCATAAACATCTAAATATACGCTTCGAAAATAAATATCGTATATTTCATAATTCTTTTTTATTTCCGTTATCAAATCATAAATATCGTCTATAATTTCATCAAGATTTTGTGTTGTCAAAGTTCTCAAATCAATCTTTTGGATTTTTGATTTTGCAATGACTTTTTCCGTGATAACTTCTTCTAGATTGTCATGGTAATATCTGTGATATTCAAATGGAATAATGGTGTTTACCATGCCCGCAGCGTTACTTTCTCCGCAATAAGTCGTAATAACTAAATCAGCGTTATCTTCAGGATAAAAGTAATATAAAGTACGACTGTCTTTTTCGCTATATTCCCGTTTTAAGAAATGAAAATTTTTATGATAATCGTTATGTAAATTTGTTTGTATGTACTCTATGTTTTCTTCATCAGAATAGTTATGTGGTAAACATGAATGAACAACTGCTATAAGATACATTATAACAATAACATAAACGATAATTCTCAATAAACTGATTTTCTTTTTTCTAATCATGTTATTTTTCGCCCCTATGGATTATGTCAAAATTTGTTTTGAATTGTTATGCGTTAAAGGGCTGCCACCCTTTAAAATCCTGCCCAAAGGCTCCGCCTTTGGAAACCGCCAACTTTTTGAAAAAAGTTGGACAAAAACTTTTCCTTGTCATAGCTGACACTCAGAGGAACATTTTAAATGAAGTGAAATTAAAAGTTTTTTTGTCCACTTTTTTCAAAAAAGTGGTGGGGTTCAGGGGCAAAGCCTCTGATAGGATTGTTAAAGGCAACACCCCTAACTAATTGTGGTCAATCGTACTTTTAAGTTTTTCAAAGGTCACACCGTATTTTTCGGCAATATCTTTGGCATAACTTAATCCCTGTGGAGGATTGATGAACACTTTAAAAGAACGCTCTCTGTTTTCGACACCTGTTACCATGCTCTCTATTTTGGAATTTCCGTCTACTGCTGTATTCATATTGCCAACATTCGCCGCTAATTCGTGCATATGTGTATTGAAAATACATCTTACCCCTAAATATCTCATGGCTTTGATAACATCAGTAGCAATATATATTCCCTCTGTGACATTAGTTGTGGCAAGACTTTCGTTGAGTAAAATCAGGCTCTTTGATGTTGCCGTTGCAAAAATTTCCGCAAGTCTGGAGGATTCCTCTCCCAGTCTGCCCAAATCTACTGTTTCGTTTTCGTCAGCAGGAAAATGAGTATAAATATTGTCACAAGGACTTAACTGCAAACGACTACATGGTACATAAATTCCGCACTGTGCCATCAGTACAGCTATTCCTAAGGCTTGTGTAATCGTTGTCTTACCACCACGATTAGGACCTGTCAGAATGAAAATTCTGCCTGTATCGTCATCAAAATCTAACTTGTTTGTTACAATATGAATATCTTCTCCTGATACGGATTTAATCGCAAGTTTCAGATTGTAGATATCTTCAGCATGAATTTCACGATTATCTACGGGCAATATTTCAGCTTTACAAAGCGGTAACCCCTTTGCTTTCACCTTTTCGATAAATTCTGCCCATCTCACATAGAAAATAATCTCAGGAATAAGAGAAATAAATGTATAGCCGTTGACATTGACATGCTTTTTCAGTACATCTTTAATATTGCGGACAATTCTGTCAAGAATTTCTGTGACAACTTGTTTCATGCTGTCTGAAAGACGGTCAGCTCCTGTAGGGGTGTCATCATAAGCCATCTTATACTCTTTAGATAACGCAGGGTGAAAAGATTTTAAATTGACATAGTCATTTCCAGGCTGTATTTCCGTTTCTTTTTTGGTCGCCATAGAACTCATAAAGCGTTTCAAAAGTCCACTGTCGGTAAACTCTCTGCCATTAAGAGCTAATATACCTGCTCTGGTAGGGCGTAACATATCGTCAAGATTAACACCTATCGTAACACTATGCAACTGTCTTGCTTTTTTGAAAAGTTCGTTGATGTCTTGCTGTAACGGTTCAAATGCACCGTCATTATAAATTTCTGTTACCAGTCTTTTTAATGTTTTTAAGCCATCTGAATGAACTTCCATTTCTTCAAGAGTATTCTTTAACGCCTTGACACAATCAATATAACTGTTGATTTCTCTCATTCTGTTGATGAGTTGCCAAAGAGAACTTGCGTCCGTATCTTTTTTGAATTTGTCAATTTCACGCAGTTCCGAAAGTTTTGCCAGAAGTTCAGTAAGACTTGTTCTAAGTTGGGGTAAAGTTAAAAAGTCTTCAAAAATGTCACAACGGTATTTTATCAGTTCTTCGTTACATTCTATCTGTGTAAGCATTTGTTTAATGGTATTCTGTTCAAAGCTGTCCTGTGTGAGATGTTCTATTATGTAGTCAACAGATAAATCATTGATTGCCTCACTGTTCATGCTCAGTGGTGATTTTTGGTAGTCCATCGGATAAAACAAACTGAAATCTTTCATAAAATTCCTCCACTTTTATATAAGTATGTTGTTATTTTACCATAAACTGACAATTATACAACACTTATTTTATGAATAATATGTGAATTATATAGCGTATTCCGAAAGATTTTCTTTCAGAATACGCATGGACTTCATACAGAAAACTGTTTTGCAAATGCTGAAACGGTCATATACTCTACAAAAGGATATTCTTCACAAAGATTAAGAATAACGGTTTTTTCTTCTTCTGTACAACCGTAATCTACACAAAGAATTTTTTCCCATCGGTTCTTTCCCATTATTTCACATCTTTCCGCACTGCTTCTGATTATCTGCTCCACATTTTCGCAACCTTTATTCACGGGAATGACAATGTAAATTTCTTTGTCATATTTATTTCGTAACAAGAATATCAGTATGCTTTTGTATATGTAGAGAATTCCAAATGATGAAAGTAATATCACAATAAATTCTCTCAGATTTTCTGCCATATTAACCACCTCGTTTATACAATATGTTGTTTTTTATTTTGAGTGCATAACTTTCTGCTTTTCGAAACATACTATAAATGACGATAAAGTCAAATCTAAATGAATGAATAAAGGGGATTTTCATTATGCACAACTCTTATGCTAACGAATGTATCAAATGTACCGTAACACAGTGTAAACATCATTGTGATGTCAGAAACAACTGCTCTCTTAATTGTATTCAGGTAGGCACACATGAAAATAATCCTGAAGTTGAACAGTGTACTGACTGTATGTCCTTTGAGAAAAAATAATATGAAATTATAACCATAATTTCACAAAAAAGTTTAAAAAATTTTTTTGGTTTTTTTCAAAAAGGTATTGACAAAACAGAAAATTCAGTTTATAATATGGGTGTAGTCAAGAGTGCTACAGATTAAGAAATAGCTTACAACTTACAATTAACCCTAATACACTATCTGGATAATTCCCTCAGCATTGCTGGGGGAATTATTCATTTTCGGATAAAAAACTTGTTTTGCTGTACACAAATCGGATAAGCATACATATTATGTAATAACCGTATTATTAATAAGAAAACAGAGAGGTACTGCAAAATGAAATCGGAAACTTTTGGAATTATCGGCGGAGATAAACGGCAACTCGCTATGGCAAATGCCATCAGAACTGACGGATATAAAGTATATACCAGTTGTTTTGAAAAAATTAACACTTCTGACAATGTACAGTCTTGGGAAGATACCGCATTGTGCAGTGATATCATTATCTTCCCCTTACCGCTGACAAAAGACGGTGAAACTTTGAATACACCGTTTTCAGACAGAAAAATTGTGATGAATGAAGAATTTGCCAGACATTTCAGAGGTAAGAAAGTTTTTTGTCCTACAAAAGATAAACTTTTAAAAACCAGCCGTAAATGGCAGGATATTCAGGTATATGATTTTCTGGACAGAGAAGAAATGCAGGTATGCAATGCTGTTCCTACCGCAGAAGGGGCAATAGAAATTGCTATCAGGGAATATAGCGGTACGATTAATGGGTCAAGATGTCTTGTTACGGGTTACGGTCGTATTGGAAAAGTACTAGCTCAGATGTTGAAAGGGCTTGGTGCAGAAGTTTATGTTTCGGCAAGGCGAAAGGAGTCGCTTGCGTGGATAAAACTTGGCGGATATAATGCTGTAGAACATGGGCATATCATCAACAGTGGAGAATTTGATATTATTTTTAATACGGTTCCGTCATTGATACTGGATTCTAAAATTATGGCTAAGATTGCCGTTAATGCACTGATTATTGATTTAGCTTCGGGTTTGGGCGGTGTCGACTTTGAAAGTGCCAAAAGAATGGGTATTCCAACCGTTCACGCACTCTCCTTACCTGGAAAAGTCGCACCTAAAACCTCAGGAGAAATTATCAAAAATACGATTTTTAATATTCTTGAGGAGGAAACTATGTGAACAGTAAAAGAATTGCTTTTGCCTTATGTGGTTCGTACTGTACTTTCAGCAAAGCTATACCGCAGATGGAAAAGCTCAAAGAACAAGGTTATGATATCATACCGATTATGTCACAAAATGCCTCGTCTACTGATACAAGATTTGGAACTGCTAAGGAATTTTTGGATAAACTGGAAAATATTTCTCAAAAGAAAGTTATCAAGACAATTAAAGACGCTGAACCACTCGGTCCTAAAAATATGTGCGATGCTTTGGTGATTGCTCCCTGTACAAGTAATACTCTGGCTAAACTCTCCAGTGGAATCACGGATACCAGTGTCACCATGAGCTGCAAGTCTTTGTTAAGAGTGGGAAAACCTGTCGTCATTGCACTCGCCTCTAATGACGCTCTGGGAATTTCGGCACAGAATTTAGGAAAAGTCATGAATTTTAAAAATCTTTATCTCGTACCCATGCAACAGGACGATATTATCAAAAAACCAAATTCTCTTGTAGCGGATTTTGATAAGGTAATTCCTACATTGGAAAAAGCATTGGAACATCAACAAATCCGACCGTTATTTGTTTAGTTAAAGGGCTTTGCCCTTTAACTAATTTGAAATTTTTTCGATTAAAGGGCTTCGCCCTTTAAAATCCCACAAGGGGCTTTGCCCCTTGACCCCACGAACTTTTTGAAAAAAGTTCGACAAAAACTTTTCTGGCTCACTTCGTTCGGAATGATTATCACACATTGGACTATGACAATTAAAAGTTTTTTGTCCACTTTTTTTCAAAAAAGTGGGCGGGATTTTTAAGGGCGGCAGCCCTTAAATCGGGGGTTCGGGGAGGAACTCCCCGACAAAACAAAATCAGATGAGTGTTACAATTTCTGTAAATACTCATCTGATTTTGCTTTTAATGGATTGTAAAAAAGGAAAATTTGTTATATAATAGTTCAGGCTTGAACACCTTTTGCAAGCGTATCACCGTTTTTCTCAAAGTTTTCAAGCGGTCTGATTAAGATAATAGGAGTAAGTTCTTTTCCCTGCCCTGACGGGTTATCTCTCACAAATTTGATTAATTCTTCGTCAGGAATTTGTTTGCGTAAATCGTCAGACGCTCCAAGTAATTCCTGTCCCAAATCATTTGCATCTACAATGATACAGTCCATACCCAGTTTTTCTTTGAGTTCGTTACATACACCATCAGGATTTTCGGGAATTTTGATACCAATATCACCGTATTCGTCCCAGACTTTATCGTAAAAACCGTCCAGACCACTGACTTCTGTACCGACAATTTCGTAAAAAACACCTTTCTTACCAAACAGTTTGGTTACACCACTGGCAAAACTTGCCCACAACACTTTCGGCAAACCTACTTCATGAATAGCATACTGCATTTTGATGGTTTCTCCTACACCGTAACCTGTATCGGGGTGAGAGGCAAACTTAGATAAGAATTTTGCCCAGAAACCAATCTTTAATTCTTCCCTTTTGATAACCCTGTTCTGACAAAGTGCAATGATTTTTTCGCTGGTGGAAACAATATCCCCCTCCTGATAAAGTGGCGATACATATTTTCTGAATACTTCTACATAATCTTCACCCTGTTTGACAAAGTGTGTTTTGATAGCGTGACGCATATATTTTTTGCCGTTGACTTCTACCGAAGATTTCTTTCCCTCATTAGCATAAAATTCCATCAGATTTTTCATTCCTTTTCTTTAACAATAAAGTAGTTTTTCTCAACTTGCTTATTATAAAACAATTTGACATATAATGCAATATTCATCAAACATAAAATTTATAAAATGGAGATGAAAAAATGACAAATAATGAACAACTCCTTGAACTTACAGGAGAAGTGGAAAATATTATTTTCCGCAATGACAGTAACGGCTATAGTGTGATGGAGATTATCAGCGGAGAAGATACTGTGGTTGCTGTGGGAAATGTAGCGTCTGTCAGCATAGGAGAAGAAGTCCGTCTGATTGGCAAATATACTACTCATCACACTTACGGAGAACAATTTGCTTTTGAAGTATGCGAAAAAAGTATTCCTAAAACAACTACCGCTATTATTAAATTTTTATCGTCAGGTGTGGTCAAAGGTGTAGGACCGTCTACAGCTAAAAAGCTGGTGAAACTTTTTGGAGAAGAAACACTTGACATTATCGAAAATAGTCCTCAGAGAATTGCGGAAATAAAAGGTATCAGCAAAAATAAAGCTGTCGAAATGAGTAAAAGTCTGAAACAGTTGTTTGGTGTACGGAAATTAATGACCGCTTTATCAAAATATGGAATATCTGCCCAGCAAAGTATAAAAGTCTGGAATAGATACGGTAAAGATGTTATGGAAATACTTAAAGAAAACCCGTATTGTCTTTGTGCGGAAGGGTTGAATATTTCTTTTGAAATCGCTGACCGCATTGCACAAGAACAGAACCGCTTGCCCGATGATGTTTACAGAATCCAAGCAGGATTTATTCATATTCTGGAACACAATAAAAATAACGGACATACTTGTTTACCGAAAGATAAGCTAATAAGTGTATGTTGTCATTTTTTGGAATTAGCAGAAGAAAAAGTCATTGATGTGATGAATAAAATGTTGGCAGAAAATTTACTCATTGAAGATATTGTCAGAGAAGAATTATTTGTCTTTCTGCCTGAATTTCACCGTTGCGAAAACTATATTGCAAAAAAAATGGCGTTACTGCTCAATACTCCTCTTGAACCTATCGGCAATATCAGACGAATGATTGAACAAACAGAAAAACATAATCATATACAGTATGCACAGTTACAGAAAATGGCAATCGAAACTGCACTGACAAAAGGTATGCTGATATTGACGGGTGGTCCGGGTACGGGTAAAACAACTACACTGAACGCCATTATCCGTATTTTACAAGACAACGGGCAAACCGTCTTTTTAACTGCACCTACAGGCAGAGCTGCACAAAGAATGACACAGATTACAGGCTGTGAGGCAAAAACAATTCATCGTTTGTTGGAAGTGTCATGGGATAAAGACGAAAATCCTGTATTTATGCGGAATAAGGCTAATCTTTTGGAATGTGACGCTCTCGTAATAGATGAGTTGTCTATGGTAGACACAAAGTTATTTGAGGGATTGCTGAAAGCCTTACCGAATAACTGTCGGCTGATTATGGTAGGTGACTGCGACCAGTTGCCTAGTGTGGGGGCAGGTAATGTTCTGGGTGATTTAATCAACAGTGGGAAAATTCCTGTCGTACAGCTTAATGAGATATTCCGTCAGTCTATGAAAAGCCTTATCGTTACCAACGCTCACCGAATTGTTAAAGGTGAATACCCTATCATTACAGATGCAAAGTCAGATTTTTTCTTCATGAACCGCAACAATATCAATTCCGTTGTCGAAACTGTTGCTGAACTTTATACAACAAGGTTGCCTAATACTTACCGCTATTCTCCATTGGAAGATATCCAGATTTTATGTCCCAGTCGTAAAGGTCAGATAGGTACTGTGGAAATTAATAAGGCTATTCAGAATGCTATCAATCCTAAAGATACCTTTAAACGGGAAATCAATATCGGTGGCACTGTTTTAAGAATGGGCGATAAAGTTATGCAGAACAAAAATAATTACAATATTGCTTGGACTAGAAATAACGGTGAAAACGGTGAGGGTGTTTTCAATGGAGATATCGGTATATTAGTTTCGGTGACGAATAACCCTGTTACTTTGCAGGTGGCATATGATGATAAGGTTGCTGTTTATGATGGTGAAAGTGCCTTAGAACTGGAACTGGCATATGCTGTCACTGTACATAAAAGTCAGGGAAATGAATTTAATGCTGTCATTATTCCACTGTATAATAATCCTCCCCTGTTGCTTTACAGAAACTTATTATATACCGCTGTCACAAGAGCTAAAAATATGCTTATCATTGTCGGAAACAGTAATACGCTTTACCGTATGGTGGAAAACAACCGAAAAACTTTACGCTATTCTGCTTTAAAAGATTTTCTGATAAGGGAAGTGCTGTGAGTTGAAATGGTATCAGAAAATAACGGATTGTATCTTACATTGTTTCTTTCCTGTACACTGTCCTTATTGTGATGAATTGATGACCCCAAATCTTGTGGCTTGTGAACAATGTCAGAAAGAAATACAGTCTGTCAATATTTTTAACGAAACAGATAATATACGCTGTATTTCGCCATTTTACTATGACGGCATATATAAAAGAGCTGTCCTTGACTTGAAATTCAAAAATCGTTCTGATTATGCAAAAATATTGTCGCACTCTATGGCAGAGGCTTTAAAACAGTATTTTGATTTTTCTGAATTTGACTGTATTACCTGTATTCCGCCTTCAAAGAACAGTTATCGTAAAAGAGGATATAATCAGGCGGAACTATTAGCTAAAGGATTGTCACTTTATACGGAAATTCCGTTTGAGCGTTTGCTTGTGAAAATCAAAGATACCGAAGTACAACATACCATATCTGACGCACAGAAAAGAAAACAAAATGTAAAAGACGCTTTTACCGTTATCAGACAACATTCTGACAAAATCCAAAACAAAACTATTCTATTGGTTGATGATATTCTTACAACAGGAGCAACACTCGGAGAATGTTGCAAAGAACTTTATAAAAATAAAGCAAAAAGTGTGATTGGTATAACTTATACATTTGTAGAAAATAAAGAAAAGGTGATATTATGAATGTCTATGATTTTGACGATACGATTTATAAAGGTGACAGTACCGCAAATTTCTTTCTGTATTGTCTGAAAAAACACCCAAAAATCATTGTGACATTTCCATCTACCGCATGGGCAGTATTCAGATTTTATGTGCTGAAAAAGGGAACGAAAACACAGTTCAAAGAAGTTTTTTACCGCTTTCTGAAATATTGCGATGTGGAAAAAGATTTGGAAGATTTCTGGAGTGTTCATATTCACCGTATCAAAACATGGTACAAACAACAACATAAAAGTACAGATGTTATTATTTCCGCTTCGCCTGAATTTCTGTTAAAAATCCCTTGTCAGAAATCGGGTATAAAATGTCTTATGGCAAGTAAAGTCGACCCGCACAGCGGAAAATATACAGGGGAAAACTGTCACGGAAAAGAAAAAGTACGCAGATTTTATGAAAAATTCGGTAATGATACGGTTATAGACGAATTTTACTCCGATTCTTACAATGATACTCCTCTTGCTGAAATTGCTGTACAAAGTTTCATGGTGAAAGATGATGAAATTGTTTCATGGCAGTTCAGATGACCTATGCTAAATCTGTAGACTGTTCTGTTTCTGTAGACTGCTCCGTTTTGGCGATGTATTCCAGAATACCGCAATAAACACCGAAAGCCATCTGTTTTTGATAATTGCTGTCTTTCAGTTTTTCCAATTCTTCACGGTTGGACAAGAAGCCACACTCCACCAGAACACATGGCTGTGTACAACGGTATAATAAAAAAATATTTTTGTCCGCTTTTTTATTTTGCCTTTGATTATCGGGTTGCAACAGACCTGTAACCGACAAGCGTATACTTTCGGCAAGGTTTTCACTTTCGGGATTGTTTGGGGAGAAAAATACCTGTGTTCCATGATATTTTTCTTTGTCAAATTTGTTCTGGTGAATACTTACGATAATCGCATTGCTGTCTGCATTGAAAATTTTTAAACGGTTGTGCATATCTGATGTTTTTTTTGCCTTTAAAGTAGTACAGTCATCGTCATAGATGGCTGTATCTTTGTTTCGGGTCATGACCGTTCTTAAATTGCCTGACTGACAAAATAATTGTAACTGTTGTGCTATTTTTAAATTAATATCTTTCTCGTTAGTGCCGTCCAAAGCTACTGCTCCACCGTCTTCCCCACCGTGTCCTGCGTCAATCACCACTGTCGGTAATGATGAACGGCTTGGCGTATTCCCTGTGGCAGTCACAGCTCTACGATAATTCATCAAAGAAATTACTGCTACTGTCAACAGTAATAAGAAAATTCCTGATAATCGTAAAAATCGCATACCATCTTTTTTCGTCAGTACCATGCAAGCACCTCATCTTGTTTTGATACAGTATATTTATCTTCCGCTAAAAATATGTTTAAAAATTAAAGGGCTTTGCCCTTTAAAATCCCACAAGGGGCTACCGCCCCTTGACCCCGTCCACTTTTTGAAAAAAAGTGGACAAAAACTTTTACTTGTCATAGCTGAACATGGGATTATCCTATTGACGGCAAATTTAAAAGACAATGTATAAAAAATACACTGTCTTTTTCGTTTTTACAATACTTTGGAAAGAAAATCTTTCAGTCTTGTATTTTGGGGATTTTCAAAAAAACTTTTCGGGTCTGACTGCTCTACAATAACACCGCCGTCTACAAATGCTACACTGCTTGCCACTTCTCTGGCAAATCCCATTTCATGCGTAACAACTACCATCGTCATACCGTCTTTTGCCAACTGCTTCATAACTTCCAGTACTTCCCCTACCATTTCAGGGTCTAATGCACTTGTCGGCTCGTCAAAAAGCATAACATCAGGGTTCATGCACAATGCCCTGACTATCGCAATTCTTTGTTTCTGTCCGCCTGAAAGCTGTGACGGATATGCGTTGGCTCTGTCCTGTAATCCTACTTTTTTCAAAAGCTCCATAGCTTTTTCTTCGGCAGTCGTTTTATCCATCTGCAGTAATTTTATGGGAGCTATCGTCATATTTTTCAGTACAGTCATATGAGGAAATAAATTGAACTGCTGAAACACCATGCCCATTTTTTGTCGGTGTAAATTGATGTTGACCGATTTATCCGTAATATCTGTTCCTTCAAAAAAGATTTTGCCGTCACTTGGTTCTTCCAGAAGGTTCAGACAACGCAGAAATGTCGATTTTCCTGACCCCGACGCTCCTACAACTACCAGTACATCGCCTTTTCTGATTTCAGCATTAATTCCTTTGAGGACTTCGGTATCACCGAAACGCTTATGTAATTTCTCTACTTTAATCAATACTTCATTATCAGTGTTCATTACTACGCAATCTCCTCTCCAGTTTTTTCAGAAGTGCTGACAAAATCAATACCAGTATCAGATAAATCAATGCTACCACTATCAACGGAAAAAATGCTTCGTAAGTTCGGGAACGGATAAGATTTCCCACATAAGTAAGGTCTTGTAAAGCAACATAACCTGCTATAGAAGTTTCTTTTAACAGTACAATAAATTCATTGCCTAAAGCCGGAAGAATATTTTTAATTGCCTGTGGAATAATTACCCATATCATTGTCTGTGTGTAGTTCAATCCTAACGAACGACTTGCCTCAGATTGTCCCTTATCAATAGACATAATTCCTGAACGCACTATCTCTGCTACATATGCCCCTGAATTTAAGCCGAATGATAAAATCGCTGAAAATATACCGTTTCTGGAGGACGCAAAAATTACATAGTACATAATCATCAACTGGATAACTGCAGGCGTTCCTCTAATGACGGTGATATAAATGTTACAGATGAAATTCAGAAATTTCAAAATATAATCGCTGAATTTACGACATTTTTTATTGCCTAAAGTCATATCGTGTGTGGAACGAATTATTGCAATCAGAAATCCTACCGCTATGCCGATAAGTGTAGCAAAAAATGTGATTTCCAGCGTAACGCCAAGACCTTTAAGCAGTTGCAACCAGCGGTCATCGGTAATAAAGGTTTTTGTAAAACTTTTGGAAATACTTTCAAAAAATTCATTCATAATAATAATACCTTTTCTGTAAAAACAGCCGTCACCGTATACTGAAAACGCTGACGGCTGTCTGTTTATAAGAAATTATTCTTTCACAATCATAACCTGTGTGGCTGTGGTATAGGAATCGGTAAAGTTGACAGCTTCTTTTCTTTCGTCCGTTACCGTCATTCCTGCCATACCAAAATCTGCCTTTCCTGTTGTTACCGCTGTAATGATGGAATCAAAATCCATATCATCAATCACCAGTTTGTAACCCATTTTGTCGCATACTGCCTGTGCAATCATTGCGTCTATACCAACAATTTCTCCGCCCTCTTTATATTCGTAGGGTTCAAATGCCGCATTGGTTGCCATGTGAAGTTCGCCTTTTGATGTGTCTGTACCGTCAGGTGTGGTGTAGGGAGATTTTCCTTTGGTGTCATCGCCAATATAATTGTCAATGATTTTCTGTACTGTACCGTCTTTTTTGAGTTCTGCAAGTGCTTTATTGAAATTTGTGGTAAGTTCACTATTATCTTTTGCAATCGCTACTGCATATTCTTCTTTTTCAAAAGGTTCCTCAAGAATTTTCAGTCCCTCATTCTGTTCAACAAATGCTTTAGCGGGTTCATTGTCGATAATTACACAGTCAACTTTTCCCTGTGACAGTGCCAGTACTGCATCTGCTCCTTTGTTGAAGCGTTCGATTACAGAACCTTCTTCTTCATAGTCAGACGCATAAATATCTCCTGTTGTCCCCATCTGAACACCGATTTTTGCTCCTTTAAGGTCATCTTTGGTGGCAATCTTCTTTGTTTCCTGTGTAGTACTTGCTGTGGAATTGCCTGTATCGGTTCCGCCTGTGCCACATGAAGAAAGCATAAGACTTGAGGTTGTGAGGATTGCTCCTACTAAAATTACTGACAATAATTTTTTCATTCTAAATTCTCTCCTTTAAATTTAAGAAAATATTATACCATATAATGATAATATATTGATGGCAAAAAATCAAGTAAAATATCTCTCTTTTAAAAGAAACTTGTCAAAAAATCAATATAATTTTTCTTTTATCAAAATATGTGTATTATCTTTGTCGAAATTTTCATGGTATTTTTTTATTTTTAGGAATAAAAGATAAAAACTAACAGATAATATTGTTGCAAAATAAAATAATAAAGGAAATAAAAGGAGATTTTTATATATGAAAGCAACAGGAATTGTACGAAGAATAGATGATTTAGGAAGAATAGTCATTCCAAAAGAAATTCGGCGTACACTTCGCATAAAAGATGGCGATGCTCTGGAAATATATACCGATACAGACGGTGAAGTTATTTTTAAAAAATATTCTCCTGTGGGAGAACTCAGCGATTTTGTCAGCACTTATGCAGAAGTTATCAGTAAAGTAGGAAATTTTCCTGTACTGATAAGCGACCGTGACCATATTGTGGCAGTCGCTGGTATCTCTAAACGGGAATTTCTGGAAAGGCGTATCACACCATCAGCAGAAGAATTTATCGAAAACAGAAAAAATTATCATTTTTCAAAAGAACAATCTCTCCTACAACCTGTGGAAGGTATGGATAATCAGGCACTGCTCATTTATCCCATAATTTCGGCAGGTGATGTAACAGGAAGTGTTATCATGCTCAGCACATCTGAAAAGCATATCCCAAGTGATTCCGATATTAAATTAATCCAGTCAGCGTCCGCCTTTCTTGGCAAGCAAACCGAAGAATAAATGATTTATTAAAGGGCTACCGCCCTTTAAAATCCTGTGTTAAGGGCGTTGCCCTTAACAATCCTATCAGGGGCTTTGCCCCTGAACCCCACGAACTTGCCCTCAAAAGTTCGACAAAAACTTTTCTGGTTCACTTCGTTTGGAATGATTATCTGACATTCGGCTGTGACACTTAAAAGTTTTTTGTCCACTTTTTTTCAAAAAAGTGGGCAGGGTCAAGGGGCGGCAGCCCCTTGTGGGATTTTTAAGGGCAAAGCCCTTAAACTACATAAAAGTTCAAGGTAAATATTGACAAACTCTAACAGTTTATGATACATTATAGACAAAGGTAACATTGCCTTTTTGTATATTTTTTATCATTGGAGGACTGTCAATGAATAACAAATGGATTAGGTCGGCAATTCCTGCACTGCTTATTCATATCAGTGTGGGTACTGTGTATTGTTGGGCAACTTTCAAACAGACTGTCGCAGAACAAATCGGCATGAGCAATTTTGCTGTAGGGTGGGCTTTTTCACTGGCAATATTCTTTCTGGGTATGTCGGCAGCCTTTACAGGGAAATTCGTGGAAAAAGATATCCATAAATCCTCTTTGATTGCCTGTATCTGTTTCTCACTCGGCATGATAGGAACAGGATTGACTATCCGTTTTTTCAGCGGTTATGTTGCACTGATTGGTATATACCTGTTTTACGGTGTCATTATGGGTATCGGTCTGGGTGTTGGATATCTTACCCCCGTTAAAACATTGATGTTATGGTTTTCGGATAATAAAGGACTCGCAACAGGCATTTCAATTATGGGATTCGGACTTGCTAAAGCTATCGCTACACCTGTTATGAATATCCTGCAAGACAAATTCGGTATTTCTTTCATGTTCGTTTCTTTGGGAATTGTCTATTTTGTCCTGATGTTTCTCGGTCATATTCTTCTGAAAAAACCTGATGGCTGGGTTGAAAAAGATAATACTGAAAAATTTCATCTCGCTACTCTGTTCTCTGATAAAAAGGAAATTATCGGTATCTGGCTGATGTTCTATCTGAATATCCATTGCGGTCTGATGATAATTTCTTATGAAAAACAAGTCTTATCCCTTACTTTTGCTTTCTCTCTCAGTCTGGCAACCATTCTGAATGTTGTTCCTTCATGTACGGCAATCGCTAACGCTCTGGGAAGAATTGGCTACTCCTCTTTGTCAGATAAACTTAAACAAAGAAATACTATCTATAAAGTTATTTTTATCAGTTGTATCTTTGTTTCTATTGCCGTAATTGTGGCTAACGGTATTACTTCTATATCTCCTCTGCTTTTGGGGATTGCTATGATTGGTTACTTACTGGTTGTCAATCTTGGTTACGGAGGCGGTTTCTCTACTTTACCTGCACTCCTTTCTGAAAGATATGGTATGGAAAATATCAGTAAAATACACGGTCTTGTACTTTCTGCGTGGGCTATCGCAGGTCTTACAGGCAACAATACAACCGAAATCATTCTGAAACTCTCTGACAACAGCTATCAGAATGTGTTTATTGTTTCTGCAACATTATATACTGTTGCTTTGCTGGTGTGTATTTTCATGGTGAAAAATAAAAAACAAAAATAATCTTTTTAATAATCTCTTTGCATTATCAAAAAAGTGTAAGTCCATCAGCATTTGGACTTACACTTTTACTATTTATAGTGAGTAACTTCTTTAATTTGCAAAATCATAAGTGAGTTCAGATGAATTATTTACTTTTTCAGCTTCTTCTTTTTGGTCGTAAATATGCGTTGCTTCATTGATTAATTTACCATCTTCACTAGTTTTGCTTACATTCATTGAGAACATATTGAGCAATGTTTTTAACTGCATTTCTTCTTCCTCGTTTGGTTTACAAGTTTTGAGGTATTTTACAATAGGTCTTATATACCTACTTTCGACCCCTTCTTCAGCTATACCACCAGCATCTAATCTTCCACAACCTGTTTTCTCTGAAACATTATCAAGGATTTTTTGCAGTTGATTTGTTTGAGCATCTATTCTGTCGCTTTCCGCTTTTAATTCAGCCCGTTCTTCATCAGTTACAGGTTCATCGGTTGATATTTCTACTTTACCATTTTCACAGTCCCTTATAAATTGTTCTTTTTCTTCCAACAAAGCCTTTTTTTCAGGTGAATAATATGGTTCAGAACTGGCACTTAAACTTGACCAGACTGCTATACCTCCCACCACTACTAAAACAACTAAACTGCTTGTTAAAATAACTCTGGCTTTCTTTGAGATTTCTTTACTATTCATAACTATTTTCCTTTCTAATTTTAATTAATTCTCCGCTAATAATACTATAACATAAATTATATAATTAATTTATAAATTAACTATCTATAAATGAGCAAATCTGAAAATTGCACAAATACTTGTCATTCCGAACGCAGTGAGGAATCTTTTTTAAGACCCTTCACTGCGTTCAGGGTGACGTATATTTATTGTGCATAATCACGAAAAACAATAAATTTACTCATTTATAGTTAACTATATTATATACCATATAATGTAATTGTTAATAACTTTTTGAAATTTTGTCACACCATATAAAAAACATCATTTTTTGTGTAGTCCAATATTATTTATATTTTAGTATGTAGGAAATTTATCTTAACAAAGTTTATTTTTTAATATAATTTATATATCTTAATATCTTAGAAAATAATATTATCTATTTTTTATAAAAAAGTCGTTGAAAAACAAATTTTTCAACGACTTTTTTCTTGCTTATGTATCAGCATAGCAACTGCCATTATCGGCAAAATCAGTAAAAACAAACTTTCTTTTCCGTATATCAGCGTCCCTATTGCTGAAAAAAACACACCTGCATAATAACTTAATAAGGTCTTTGCGTAAAACTTTGCTTTCAAAAGCATTTTTTTGTCTTTCGTGCAAATGTATTCCGTCAATGAGGTGGCAAACTGGCGGAAATTGTTAGAAGAAAATATTGTTGACGAATTATACCCGTTCGCACCTGAAAATACACTCCATTGAAAAGGCATAACAAAAAACAATGGCAAAATGTAAATCATATTATCCAGATTTTTCGGCATAAAAGCAAGCAAAATAATTGCCATCAAGTGAAATAGCAGACTTAAATATTTTTTGTTCACCCGACTGTGCTTCGATAAAATCACCGACAAAGCAAATCCTGAAAAATAAACCACTATCCCCACTATCCTGAGCAATGCGGAATATAAGTTATTTCCTACCACAATGTCCGTTACAATATTAATCATGTTCACTGTCTGTGCATTACCGAAAACATTGCAAAAATTCAATACCGCAAATCCTCCGAAAAATCCACCTATCATCGACATCATAAAATGAGTGTAGTACTCCAGTCTGTCTTTCATTTTTCTGCACACCTCTTGTCATTACACCCCATTATTATAGCACTTTCTTTTTTGACTGTAAATGACAATTTTTACTATACACATTTGTCTTTTTTGCCTTTTAATGGTTATTTTTTCGTTATTTCCGATAATAAATTGCTACTCAATTATGGAATAAATCCCTGAACTTTCTTTTTGGTCTTGACGGAATATTGTAATTGACCAGTATAGTATCTTCTCCTATCAGTTCGATACATTCCAGCTTGATGACAATATCTTCTCCCCTGCCCAATAATCCGAAACATCTCCATCTTCCATAAATGACAAGTGACATAATACTTGCATTTTTGGTATCTATCTCAACATCGTCTACAAATCCCATTCGGCAACCGTCACGGGCATTGATAATCTCTTTATGTTTCAGTTCGCTCACCTTACATATCATAAATAACACCTCTTAACCATATATTATCTATGATATGCCTCTGTCTGTATTTTATGATTAATAACAGTTATCACAATTACTATCGCAAGTACTACTATTATCTGTATCAAATTCTGCTTCTGCCTGTGCCACTTTCAACATAATTGCACATTCTATTCTTTTTCTGAACAGTTTACAGCCGTATTCATAAATTCCTGTGATATCTCCTGTGGCATGATAGGAATTAGCTGCACAACCTCCGCTACAATATAATCTCGCCCAACAGTCATCACATTCATGTCTGGAAAAAACATTGCATTTACGGAATTTTTCCTGTACTGCCGTATTGGTAACACCTTGCCATATATCTCCCAACTTATAAGCACTGTCGCCAACAAACTGATGACACGGATATAACTCCCCTGTAGGAGTTACTGCCATATATTCTGTTCCGCTACCACAACCAGCTACTCGCTTATAGATACAAGGACCATGTTCTAAATCAAGCATATAATGATAAAAGGTAAAAGGTCTGCCCTCTTTCTGGCGTTTCAGCATTTCTTTGGCAAGAATTTCATATTGTTCATAAAGTTTTGGTAAATCGTCTTTGGTAAGAGCATACGGGTCGTTTGGTGAACAAACTACAGGTTCCATACTCAGTTCTGTAAAGCCTAAATCCGCCATATGGAAAATGTCGTTGGTGAAATCAGTATTGTTATGCGTGTATGTTCCACGCATATAATACCCTCTGTTACCACGCTTTTCAACAAAATGCTTGAATTTAGGTACTATCCTATCGTAACTGCCTACACCTTTGTAATCTACACGCAAACGGTCATGTACTTCTTTTCTGCCGTCCAAACTTAATACCACATTATGCATTTCCTGATTTGCAAAATCAATCACATCATCGTCAATCAACATTCCGTTTGTAGTCAGCGTAAAGCGGAAATTTTTGTTATATTCTTTTTCAATACTTCTGGCATAGCCGACAATCTCTTTGACGACTTCCCAGTTCATCAATGGCTCTCCTCCAAAAAAATCTACTTCCAGATTGCGTCTTGTTTCTGAATTGGCAATCAGAAAATCTATCGCCTGTTTTCCCACTTCAAAACTCATCAACGCCCTTTCTCCCTGATATTTTCCCTGACCCGCAAAACAGTAACTACAGTTCAGATTACAGGTATGGGCTATATGCAGACATAATGCCTTGATAATATGGTTGCGGTTTTTGAAGTCAACAGCTTGTTCAGCATAACTGCTGTCAGCAAACAACTGACCATTTTCTTTCAGCTCAGTAATGTCATCATAACATTCTTTCAGCTCATCAACAGTAACTGTCGTATCATTCTCATATTTGGTTAAAAGTGCTTGGATAATGTCATCTTTTGATTTTTTATTATACATGGCTATCATGTCATAAGCAACCTCATCAACACTGTGTACTGAACCGCTCCCCTCATCTATGACAATATTATAGCCATTTAATTTGTATTGGTGTATCATGATAAATTCAATCCTTTATTACAAAATTTTCGTAAGAAAATTTTGTTTTGATTTTGATAAGTTTAAGGGCTACCGCCCTTAAAAATCCTGTTTCAAGGGTTGCACCCTTGAAAATCCCGCCAAACTTTTTGAAAAAAGTTTGACAAAAACTTTTAATTCTGTAAACTGACACTTAGAGAAATAATTCGAACGAAGTAAGCCATAAAAGTTTTTTGTCCACTTTTTCAAAAAAGTGGACGGGATTGCTAAGAGCGACAACCCTTAAACATAAAACAAAGTGTCGTAACACACCCCATAAAGTGAGTGACGACACTTTTTCAGCATAAGTTTTCTCTTTCGATTACTTGCTGACTTTTTCGCAAGGCTGATTTGCTACACCACAAGATGTCTTACACGCTGACTGGCATGAAGTCTGGCATTCACCACAACCACCGTTTTTAACGCTTTTAGCAAGATTTCTTGTCTTGAGTGTTTTAATTCTTTTCACGGTAATTCTCCTTTCAAGGATATATGTATCATACTTAGTTTACAACTTTTAGACCGTTTTGTCAATATCTGTTGTAAAATTCAGATTTTAACTTTATCTATACTGTATATTCCACAACCATCAACTATTTATTGCTGCGTCATTACAATTTTATATTTCTTATCACAACTCAGAAGAAACTTTTTCTTTTGTATCGGTACTGTTGTCTTTTTGTAAAGTTGCACCGACATTCTCATTGTCAGCGTTAGTAAAGACTTTAAATACAGTCATAAACAAAATTTTCAAATCCAGCAAAAAAGAAACATGTTCCACATACCATACATTGAGTTCAATTCTTTTATGCCATTCTACCTGTTTTCTACCATGTACCTGAGCCCAGCCTGTAATTCCTGGACGAACATCAAACATTTTTTTCTGATGTTCGGTATATTCTTCATAAGGCCATGGGTGATATGTAAGTGGCGGACGAGGACCTATCAAAGACATATCTCCTTTGAGCATATTTATCAGTTGCGGTAATTCGTCCAGACTGGTTGCCCTGATAAATTTGCCTACTTTGGTTACTCGACTGTCATTTTTGTTAGAATAAACACCTGAACCTGTTTTTTCAGCATTTTTGCACATGGAACGGAATTTATAAATATTGAACACTTTTCCATTTTTGCCAATTCTAGGTTGTTTGAAAATAACTTCTCCAGGACTTTCTATTTTTACGGCAACAGCTACAATTAACATAATAACCGACGCAAAAATCAATCCTATCAAAGCTATCAGAATATCAATCCATCTTTTTACAAAATTTTTATACATTTTTTACTACTGCTCCATCGTTTGCCAAAAAAATTTATTTCCGACTTATTCTAACAAGTTATTTTCTATTTGTCAATACGGTGATTTTGCAAAGTGTCGTTTTTTTCGGGGGATTTTCCGCAGATAACGGTAACATTTTTTATATTCCGTATAAGCAGTACGGTATTCTTCATTTGTCGGTTGATATCCACCGAAAGCCGTACTTTCAAAGAGTGTCAGCAATTTTTCAGGCACTACTTCTCTGGTAGATATCAGATATTTTCTTAACATATCTACCGTATAAGAATTGTAGTCATCATTGGTAGAAAAATTGACCACACTTATCATATGGGCGTACAGCGAAAGTGTTTTCTGTTTTGGGGTTCTAAAGAGCTGTCTGATACGGAAAATCATCTCGTAAAGTCTGTCGGATTTCAGTAAAAGAAAAATCAATATAGAAACAATAATCAGATATTTATAACGGTCAATTATCTGCCAGATGATACCCAGAAAATCGTTGCCATTATCTTGTTCAATCTTTCGGTAATCAGCAACAGTCGGGTCAAAGGTTATCCAACCGACACCTGAAATATACACCTCCACAAAAGCATGAGAATGCTTGTTGCGTATGACAAAAGTATCTGTATCGGATTTTTCAAACCCTGCAAATCCCTCCACATATCGTGATGGCAAACCAATGCTTCTTGCCATAAGTGTCATTGCCGTGGCATAACTTGAACATACTCCTGCCTTTCCTGTAAAAATAAAGTAGTCTATAGATTTATCGTCAGGGTTGACATTTTCATCGTAAAGGTAACCATTCTCCGAAAAATATTTCTCCAAAGCTGTGGCTTTATCCATATCAGACGAATATTCTTCGGTAATCTGCGTTGCCAGTTGCAAAACATTTTTGGAAATATTCTGTGTATCAGAATAATTGATTTTAGCATTATTGTAATCATCAAGCAACCGTTTTGCTTCTTCAGAACTGTTACTTTCCAAAATACGACAGTATTCTTCTGCACGCAACGCAGATTTTTGTATATAGGAAATTAACGCATGAGTAGGTTCTTCAAATATAAAACTGTCATTCAGAAGAGATTTTCTGCCATTATTGGTAGTTTTCCGCAAAATTAACCCTTGTGGATATCTGATATATTTTGTCGAACTGCTATCCAGTACAGTACCAAATGGTGAGGGTAAGTATGACGGGAAAAAACTTTGTGAATATACTGTACCGTTTTTGCGTTGTACAAATGTGGAAATTTCTGTATTATCTTGAATGACTGCTTGCCAGTCGTTCAGAATTTCACGGGTGGAATATTCTGCATAACCGTTATATGGCGTAGATGAACTATTGTAATATTCTGCCATTTTCCAGATTTCACCGTCAAACACAGAATAGGCTTGTCGGCGAAGATAGTAAACCGACTGTCCTCCGTCCGTCTGAAAATAAAAAAGTGGTGTATCCGATAAATTTCTTTCACCGTAATTTTCTGAAGAATTTGCAGATGGATTTTCAAATGATGTTGTTGTATTAATAGTCACACGGTTGGGATTATAATCGAAATAAGCAGGGTTTTTTTGCAGTTGAGCAAGATAAGTAGGTCGTTCAATAGTCATAGCAATCGCTACTGTAACAGCTACAAACACACCGATACTGACAAAATAAGCTCTGTCAATTTTTAATACGGCACGCTCATTTTTTTGTACGATACGCTGATTATGAATAACAGTTATGATATACATCACTAAGATGAATAATATAATTTTTTCGTCTATCGCTTCCAAACGCTTTGAAGAAATAACAAACGGAAAAAGTATGCAAAGCATTAAACCAAGTGTTCGGTATTGAGCTTGTGTAAAGTAGTAGATGATAGAAATAAGAAAAAAACCTCCGCCGATAAATATTGCATTTAGCAATATAAATTGCCATTGTTCCAGTCCTTCCGCACCGTAAAGCCACATTCGAAACAAGTTTGCCTTATGAGAACTGATAGTCGCAGAAAATATCATCACAAAACTAATCACCGTCACGATAATTAACAATGCAGTATAAATCAAACCACCTATAATTTTTTTGCTTTTGAGTATATCAAACAAACGGAACAAAAAAAATCCCAGCACAACAAACAATATCGAATACGGAACTGCGATTGCTTTATACAACATATTAATGACAGCATAACACACTGACATTCCCAACAGCAACGGACAAAGATAATAACGGATTTTTTCCTGAAATTCAGCTTTTAGGTTCATCTGCCGACACTCCTTGTTTAATCGGGGACACTGTCCCCGAACCCCTGTTCAAGGGTTGCACCCTTGAAAATCCCGCCCACTTTTTTGAAAAAAAGTGGACAAAAAACTTTTAAGGCTTACTGCGTTCGGATTGTCAATTTAAGTTTGAGCTGTGACAATCTAAAGTTTTTGTCGAACTTTTTTCAAAAAGTTCGTGGGGTCAAGGGGCAACGCCCCTTGTGGGATTTTAAAGGGCAAAGCCCTTTAACTCCCTAAAATTCAAACAAAATTTGCGTAAGCAAATTTTGACATTATTATTCCTGTAGCAGAGAAATATATTTTGTCGGCACAAAATCTGTCAACCATACGCCATTATCAGACAGATAAAATACATACCCATCATGATACATCGCTAATGCAGATACACAAAAAATAACAGGATTACCATGTCTTGAACCGACTTTCAGAGCAGTAGGAACATCTTGTGATAAATGCACATACAATCTTTTACCTTTATTGATACCTGTCTGAAAAATAGAACCGACATTTTTAGTACTTGTACCATGATAAAGGATTTCTGGTGGAGGCAATTTTTTGAACGGAATCTGTACATTAACAGTATGCCCCTGATTAGCACGGATTTTTGTTTTATCACTATTAAAGGAATAACGCTGTTTTTCGTCTTTAGCAACAATTTCTTCCAATATTTTTCTATCTATAGGATATTTTTTACTTACCCCTTTAATCAGTTGATTGACATCAGCCCATGCACCATTTTTTTCAAGAGTAATACCGATAAGTTCAGGCTTGTGCCGTAGAATACAACTGATATATTTACTGATTTTTGTCATGTTCATCTACAACACCCTTTCTCTATATAATATAATATCTGTTATTCAGCGTTGTGTCAAGGTTAAATTTTCGTTTTGAGGTACAGATAATTAGGTGATAATAAACAATATTAACAGTTGAATTTTGGATTGAATGAAAAGCCTTGATATGATAAAATAAAAGTGTTAAAAGGCATTATTCTTTAAGTAGAATTTTATTTCAGAGATTGCCCCTAAAAATCCGCATACTTAAAAAAAGATAGGCAAAGAACTTTTAAAATAATGAGATAAAAATAACTGCTGAAATAGTTGTAAGGAGGAAAAAATATGATAAGTTGTCCGTCGTGCGGAGGGAGTTTACGGTTTGATATTGGCAGTCAGAAGATGTTGTGTGACCATTGCGACAGTTATTTTGAAGTAGAACAGTTATCAGATAACAGTAACCGTGACGATGCAAGAGCGTCAAGTTTTGACTGTTATATTTATCTGTGTCCGTCATGTGGAGCTGAAATTATGACTACAGATAAAAATGACACTATAGGGTTTTGTCAGTATTGCGGAGGAGCGTCACTTATCTTTGACAAAATCCGACAAGAATGGAAACCTGATACCATTATACCATTTCAGATTACAAAAGAACAATGTAAAAAGGCTTATCGTAAAGAAGTCAGACGACAGATTTTTGTTTCTAAAAAATATCGGGATGCAGAATTGATTGAGAGCTTTCGTGGAATATATATGCCATACTGGAATTATCATGCAGATATGAGCGGAACTTTTCAGATAAGAGCTGTCACACCACAGAGAAAAATTGACAGCAGTACTTATGAAAAAATACATTACGACATTATCGGACAAAGCAACTACCACACGGAGGGATATTCCAGAGACGCCTCTATCAGTTTTGATGACGATTTAAGCGAAAGTCTTTCGCCATACAAAATAGACGGACAGAAACCTTTCAGGGCAGGATATCTCAGCGGATTCTATGCGGAAACAGGAAATGTCAATCCTCATGTATATGATGTAGCTGTTATAGAAGAAATGAAAGAAGATGCAATAGTAGTTTTTAAGAACGACAGCACCATTGCTGATTGTATGAAATATAATACGCTAAAATTACGACCACCTGAAGAAAGTAATATTCCCTTAAAAGTGGAGTCTGTCAGCCGTACATTGAATCCCGTATGGTTTATGAGTTATCGTAACGGCAATACAATTACCTATGCAACAGTAAACGGTCAGACTGGAAAAGTATCGGCAGATTTACCGCTAAGTCCTTTACGAATACTGATTTTCGCTTTGGGAATTTCCGCTCTGATTTTTTTTGCATTGCTGATGGGTATGGAATATATTCCTTCCATCAAAGCAAATGTTACCCTGACATTGTGTTCATTGCTGGCAGGAACAGGAATGTTCAAGTTACAACTTTCTTTCAACCGAACGGTAGATAAAGTTTCCGACAAACAACAGACAGGCTGTTTTGGTAGACACAGCTATACATTTGCAGTGATAATTGCAATAATATCTATGATAGCTTTTACCTCAGATTATGGTTCATACGAACAACAAATTGCGTCAATGACAAAAATACCACTAATGATATCGTGTATATATATGATAATATGTCATATAGCGTTGATAGCCGACACCCGAAAAGTCAAACGAGTACAACTGAACAATAATTCCATGTTAAGGGCAAGAATTGTTGAGGAAGCAAAAAAGTTCCTGTCTAATGTATTCTGGCTGAAAGCAGGAATGTATTGTACCTTAACCATCAGCGTGATAGTTATTATCTCAGACCTCGCATTCAGTCTGATTACTTATGGTATGTGTCTGATAATTGCATTGGAATTGTTTGCTTTAGCATTGTTGCATATTCATTTTCAGACACAGGTAGCCAAAAGACCATTACCGCAGTTCAACAAGAGAGGTGCTTATTATGATGAAAATTCATAAACTATGGCAGACAATAGCAGGGTCTTTTCTGATTGCGATAATCGTTTTTACAGCAATACCGTTTGTCAGTGCTGAAAACACTCCTCTAAATCGTCAGGACGCTAAATATACTAATTCTGACACTGGGTATCAGGTTATGGTGATAGACGAGGCAGAACTTTTAACAGAAGAACAGCAGGAACAAATTGTAAATTCCATGAAACCTATCACACAATATGGACATATTATCTTATGGACAACCCGTGAACATGCGTTCAATGAAATTGAACAGGCAAGAATAAAGCGTTATTCACTGTACAGTTACGATAATGCAAGTATTTTCGCCATTAATATGTCAAACCGCAAGATTACCATTCAGTCATACGGTACATTATATCAATATATTACCAATTCTAAAGCCCGTTCTATAACGGATAATGTCAAGAATTATGCCACAAGAGGAGATTATTATGGGTGCAGTGCAAGTGCATTTGTACAGATGTATGCAGTAGCCAACGGAGAAAAAATTGCTGAACCAATGAAATTCATCAGTTATGTGGTGATTTCACTGATGGCTGGATTGATTATTGCCTTAAATATCGCTTTTTCTCAGCGTTTCAATCCTTTGCGTAGAGTATATGAGCGTGCGGAAATTAAAAAATATGGAAGTATTATCGGGCAGTTAAGCATGGTAGAAGTTAAAAGAGAAACACACACCGTTTCATCATCAGGCAGTGGCTGTAGTGGTGGAGGCGGTTGCGGTGGAGGTAGTAGCTGTGGAGGCGGTGGCTGTGGCGGTGGCGGAAGTTCGTCATTCTAATGTGAAAACAGAATTTGTCTTACAGTGGCATATCACTCACCGTTGCAATCTGCGTTGCCGACACTGTTATCAGCATGATTATACTGCCTTTTTTGATGACAGAAAAATTATGCAGAATATACTGTCACAATTTGAGGAATTATTGAATACATACCATTATAGAGGACATATCAACATTACAGGAGGAGAGCCAACTTTACATAAAGATTTGTGGTGGCTTTTAAAGGAATGTGCCGAAAGAAATATTTCTACCGCACTACTGACCAACGGAACAACACTCACCGTACAGGACGCTGAACGACTGAAAGCCTTTGGAATAACCTATGCACAAATCAGTCTGGACGGTTGTGAAAAAATACATGAAGCTATTCGTGGAAAAGACAGTTTTCACAGAGCTGTCAACGGCATTACAGCACTGAAGTCGCAGGGAATATATACCGATGTTTCTTTTACCGTACAGCGTGAAAACATAAAAGAACTTAAACCGCTATCAAAATTATGTTATCAGATGGGAGTAGACAAACTGTGGTTTGACAGGGTAGTTATTCCCAAAGATGAGGACAAACAGCATTTATCATTAGACCGTGAAACCTATCGAAAATTTTGTCAAAGTGCGTCAAAACTGAACCGTAAAGGGAAAGTGTCTTGTGCTAGGGCATTACAGTTTTTGCCGTGTAAAAACAAGCATATTTATCATTGTACAGCAGGAAAAACTTTGCTTACTCTTCTGGCAGATGGTACAGTCATGCCATGCAGACGCTTACCACTCATTGCAGGCAATGTCAAGAAAAACGATTTGTTATCCATTTATCAGAACAGTCCTCTATTACAACAGTTACGCAACACCACTTTACCGTCCGAATGTAGTAATTGTCTGTACGCCAACGATTGTCAGGGCGGAGCAAAGTGCATAGCTTATGCCCGAACAGAAAAATTCGATGTGCGTGACCCCGACTGTTTTATTTAAAGACTTTGCCTTTGAACCCCACAAATTTTTATGGCTCACTTCGTTCGGAAATCTTTATCTAAGTCTGGGCTATGACAATTAAAAGTTTTTTGTCCACTTTTTTTCAAAAAAGTGGGCGGGATTGTCAAGGGTGCAACCCTTGACACAGGATTTTTAAGGACGGTAGTCCTTAAACTCATTACATAATAAAATCAACAGGGAGAATCAATATGAACGAACAAATAGAAAAATTAATTGCCAATATAGAAAAAATTATCGTCGGTAAAAAGACATCTATTGTCAAGGTGATAGTTGCGTTATTGTCGGAAGGACATATCTTAATTGAAGATGTACCTGGAGTAGGAAAAACAAGACTGGTATCCGCTTTGGCAAATTCATTAGACGGACAGTTTAACCGAATACAACTTACTCCTGATATTATGCCGTCTGATATTGTGGGATTTTCAATGATAGACCCACAAACCAGAGAATTTACTTACAAAACAGGTGTAGCAATGTGTAATTTCCTGTTAGCAGACGAAATAAACCGTGCCTCACCTAAAGCACAGTCAAGTCTGTTGGAAGTAATGGAAGAACATCAGATTTCTTTAGACGGTCGTACAATAAATTTACCGTCACCCTTTATGGTACTGGCAACACAGAACCCTGTCGAAACATACGGCACTTATCATCTGCCTGAAGCACAGATGGACAGATTTTTAATGAAAATTTCTATGGGATATCCGTCACTTGAAGAAGAACTGGATATTATCAGTCGTTCGGAAAGTGATACTTTTACCGAAAAACTGACCGCTGTCATGAAAATAGAAGATATTCTCTATCATATCGCACAAGTGAAAAAAGTACAATGTGCAGAGAGTGTCAAGAAATATATTGTGAATTTACTGAATGCAACCCGAAATTCAACATTAGTTCGATTAGGAGCGTCACCCCGTGCAGGAATTGCCTTACTGAAAGCCTCCAAAGCATTTGCTTATATTTACGGCAGAAATTATGTTGTTCCTGACGATGTCAGAAATATGATGACCGCTGTACTTTCTCACCGTCTGATACTTTCGCCAAAAGGAAAATCCTCTTTTTCTACACCAGAAGAAGTTATGACAGCAATCGCAAGTACGGTTGCCGTACCTGTACAGTAGCGGTGACCGATAATGAAAAATGTCAAAAATCAATCCGCAAAACCTAAAACACTTTTTTTCCGTAATCTTAAAGGAATAAGTGTCTACCTTTGTTGCATAGGAACAGCGTTATTTCTCATGTATTATTTTGAGGGTGATGCAGGTATGTTACTAGCAATAGGTTTAGGGTGTGCGTTAGGAATTTCTCTGGCGGTTACACTGATTGTCAGACCGTTTATCCGTATAACAGTTACCACAGATACCGCAAGTGCTGTCAAAGGCGATGAAATAATTTACCGTATTCATATTGACAAAAAAATCCCTATACCTACACCTGTCATTGAATTGCATACAGAATGTACACCACATTTTCTCAAAGAAACTGACAGCTATTCTGTTACATTAGGATTTCGTCAGGGCAATAAAACAGAACATTCTCTTGTTGCCTTACATTCAGGTGTCGGTGAAATACGCTTATCAGAGGTTATCATCAGTGATTATCTGGGTGTATTCTGTTTTCGCCTGAAACACTGTATGGAAAATACTGCCATTACTTTATCCGTATATCCGAATATACCTGATGTCGCCGTACAAACGAATTTCCTGAAAACAGCGGTATTATTTTCAGGAAATGATGACGAGGAAGAAGAAACTGATGAAACAGCACAGGTACAGACAGGCTTTCCAGGATATGACCACCGTGAATATTATCCCGGTGACCCCGTAAAGCGTATCAACTGGAAACTTTCTTCAAAAAGAGATATCTACATGATACGCTTAGATGAAAAAATGGCTGGCACAGGACAGTTGTTTTTTCTGGATATGCCCTTCGCCCAACAGAATGAATATAACCTTTCTGTAAGAGATAATATCATAGAAGGTATCTTGGCAGTATTCCATATGATTATACAAGAGGGAAACGAAATCATATTCTTTTTTCCTCAAAATGAAAAGTGGCAGAAATTTGAACTTCATCGCACAGAAGATATTCATACCTTACAGGAGTTATCTGTAACTGTTACACCTATAGCTAACGGTCGGCTTATTCCTAAAGAACTTGTCAGCAACAATAAAACTCCCATCTGTTTTACTACAGCAACAGCCGAAAATCCTACCTCTGCTATGCAGATTGTTGCTGATTTACCCAATGTGTTACTTGTCAGTTCTGAACTTGCCCATTTGCCCAAAATCACCCCTGAAATGTGGCAGTTGACCAAAGAATGGGAACTTCAAAAATATTAATTCAATGATTGTCAAAATCTGCTTACGCAGATTTTGTTTTGAATTTTTATTCATTAAAGGGCTTCGCCCTTTAAAATCCCACAAGGGGCCGCTGCCCCTTGACCCTGCCCACTTTTTGAAAAAAGTGGACAAAAACTTTTAATTGTCATAGCTATAAGTCATTTTTCTATAATTACGCACTTCAGAAAATAATCCCAACCGCTCAGCAGGAAAAAACCGTGAAATTTTTAAGCCCAATTTATCAGTCTGCGTAAATCGTCATCGGGTGTTGTGCAAGTGCCTATGGGATTGACTTTTCCTGCACTGTATCCGTGAAAATCTGTTCCCCCTGTGCGTAAAAGATGATGCTTTTCTGTAATGGCAAGCAACTCATCGGTAACTTCCTGTGTTCCTCTGGGATACCAGCACTCTATACCGTCAATACCTTTGGCTATCATTTTATCAATGGCTGGCATAGTATCGTATACGGTAGGATGAGCAAGTATAGCTATACCTTGTGCCTGATGAATTAAATCTATAACTTCATATACATCAGGATAGGCAATCTGCGTTTTAGCAAATCCTGTCTTCCAGTCAAATATCTTACGGTACAAATCTCCGTATACTCTCTCTGTATAACCTGCTTCCATTAATGTGTACATGATATGGCTTTTAAAAACAGTAGAACTCTCTCTGGCATTTTCTTCCATCATTTCCATGCTAATCGCATAAACTTCGGATATCTTTTTCATGGCATTCTGCATTGCTTCATAACGATTTTTCTTGCTTTCTTCAAATATATCCAATAATACTTCGGGTTTTCGGCAATTATAACATAACATATGTACCTGTCGTTTACGCTCAAAATCATATGCCGATATTTCCACTCCGTGTATTACTTCTATACCGTATTTTTTTCCGTAAAACTGTGCTTCTTCCACGCCTTTAAATGTATCGTGGTCGGTAAGTGCTATTGCATTAAGTCCTGTAAGTTTTGCCAGACGGATAACATTCTGTACCGATGTTGCCCCGTCTGAACATTTAGAATGACAATGTAAGTCTGCTGACATATCTTTCACGCTCCTTTTTTTGATTATAACATATTTTCTCATGGATTGCACTCCTAAAATTTATAATTTTTTAACCAAATGACTTTTATAATGACTATAATTGTAGTATAATGAATAAATACAATGTTTTTAGCACCAATAGGGAGGGAAGAACCATGAGTGAGGAAAACAATGTAACTAAAGTCAGACTGACAATCTGCGGTAATCAGTTTGTAGTTAAGGCTGATGAAAGCGTACACTATATTCAGAAGATTGCCAAAATGGTTGATGACCGTGTGAGAGAACTGGAAGACAGTAGTTCTAAGATTAATTTGCAGATGGCTACCATTATTGCCGCTCTGAATTATTGTGACCAGTTCGAAAAAGAAAAAATGATTACCAGAGAATTACTCAAAAAAACGGAAGACAGTGAAACCGTTGCCAAAGAAGCTACAGATAAACTCAATCAACTGATAATAGAAAATGAACAGCTTAAAGAAGAAAAAAAAGGACTGCATAAAATTATCGCTGAACTGAAAAACGGCACTTATCAGGAAACTTCGGACGAAAACACATCAGAAAAAACGGAAAGTACGGAGGAAATTGAAATTAATGAATCATCTGATACCACAGAAAAAATAGAAACAGCGGAAACATCTGTCCATGAACCTGCTGTTGTGGATAAAAGAAAAACAACTACCCGAAAGAAAAAAAAAGTTTAAGGGCTTTGCTCTTAAAAATCCCACAAGGGGACTTTGTCCCCTTGACCCTTACAAGCCTTTAAAAAGGCTTGACCTAAACTTTAAGTCTGGGAAATCTACGGAAATTTCTTTTTGTTGCACTCGATGAATATTGAGTGCAAAATTTATGCTTATGGGAGATTTTAGAATGAAAAGTCTGGAAATTCTTGCCCCTGCTGGGTCTGTTGAGGCTTTGACTGCGGGAGTGCGTTCGGGGGCTGACGCTGTTTATCTGGCAACAACACAGTTCGGAGCAAGAGCTTCAGCAAAAAATTTTGATTTTGAACAGTTGGAACAAGCTGTTTTATTCTGTCATCAGCGTGATGTGAAAGTTTATCTGACAATGAATACGCTGATTAAAGATACAGAGATGTTATCAGCGATTGATACCGCTAAGAAAGTAGCAAAAATTGGTGTGGACGCTCTGATTGTTCAGGATATCGGGTTTGCAAGCACTATCCATAACATTATTCCTGCTTTACCGCTTCATGCTTCCACTCAGATGAGTATCCATACTCCTCAAGGGGCAAAATTTTTGTATGAACTCGGTTTTAAACGGGTTGTTCTGGCAAGAGAGTTGTCTTTGGGAGAAATTGAGGAAATTGTCGGCAGTTGCCCTGTTGAAACAGAAGTGTTCGTACATGGAGCATTGTGTATGTGTGTATCGGGACAATGCTATTTCAGTGCGGTTCTGGGTAGTAGGAGTGGCAATCGTGGGCAATGTGCCCAGACTTGTCGTTTGCCGTTTACAGTGGAAAACGGTGGCGGTCACGATTTGAGTTTGAAAGATATTTCAGTCTTACAATATCTTCGGCAGTTACAAACTATAGGGGTAACTTCTGCTAAAATTGAGGGTCGTATGAAAAGACCTGAATATGTTGCCTGTGCCGTAAATGTCGCACGACAGTTTCTGGATAACGGTTATGCTAATGAAGAAAGCTGTCAGCAACTGAAAAATGTCTTTTCACGCTCAGGATTTACAGACGGGTATTATATGAATAAGCGTGGTAAAAATATGTTCGGTATACGACAAAAAGAAGATGTTGTATCGGCTACGGGTAAGGTACTTAATCAGATACACGCTCTGTATAAAAATGAATATCAGCGTATTCCTGTTACCTTTGATTTTTCGCTGAAAAATCAAAAACCGTCTGTATTAAAAGCTTTTCTTTCTGATGGCTCTATTACTGTGGAATGTCTGGGAAATAATGGAGAAACCGCCGTAAATAAACCTATCCAAAAAGAAAAAATTGTGGCTCAACTTTCTAAAACTGGTAATTCGCCATTTAAGGTAATTGGCGTGCATTGTCATGTTGACGAAAATACAACTTTACCATTATCATCTATCAATGCTATTCGCCGTCAGACAACCGATAAACTGACACAGGAAATTTTGTACACTTACAAAAAGCAACAAACTTTTCATGATATTTCTCCCCTGCCCTACGGTGACAGAATTGTTCGTAAAAATATTCCGTTGCGTGCTGTCTTTACAAACTGGAGAGATATTCCGTTATCGTTTTCAGAATGTGAAATCGTTTTTGTTCCCGAAAATACACCCCTCAATGAAATGCAAAATATGATAAGTAAAGGATTTATTGTCGGTGTAGAATTATTCGGCGGTATGTTCGGCAGGGAAAAACAGATAATACAACTTATGACATTATGGAAAAATTACGGTATTAAACATATTCTGATAAATAATCTGGGGGCTATACCATTATGTAAAATGTTTGGATTTGATATTCATGGGAATTTCAGGTTAAATGCAATGAATACACAATCTCTACAATTTTTGAAAGATAATGATATTCGTGATGTAATTGCTTCCTTTGAACTTACTGCTGAACAAATCAATAATCTTGGTGATATGTTTCCTGTAGGGGCAGTCATTTACGGAAAACTTCCGCTTATGCTTACAAGGAATTGTCCTGCTGTCAATTCCAAAACAAAAAGCTGTAAAACTTGTGAAGGTAATGGATTAATCACCGACAGGAAAAATATTGCTTTTTCTTACCGTTGCGGTGGAGGTTGCACACAGATTTTCAACAGTATTCCGCTTTATATGGGTGACAGATTACAGGAATTAAACAAAACGGATTTTTATACATTACTTTTTACAGACGAAACGCCACAACAAAAAAATGATGTGCTTGCGTGTATCAGACAACATAAAAAAATTAAGGATGGTTACACAAGAGGACTTTATGAAAAAGGTGTTTTGTGATATACTACCAAAGAAAGGGTTTTGGATTTGCAAATCAAAATAAAAAAATTACATGACAATGCCGTTATTCCTAAAAGAGCTACAGACGGTTCGGCAGGTATGGATTTATATGCCTGTATCACTTCTTCGCTGACGCTAAAAAAAGGTGAAAGAGTTACTGTTCCTACGGGAATTTCTGTTGAACTTCCTGACAATAACCATGCCATTTTTATCTTTGCCAGAAGCGGTCTGGGAATAAAACATGGTATTTCTCTTTCAAACGGCGTTGGTGTGATTGACAGCGATTATCGTGGAGAAATTTGTGTGGGACTGATTAATCTTGGCAATAATGATTATACAATAAATCCTGATGACCGTATTGCACAAATGGTGGTTATGCCTGTATGTATTCCCGAAATTTCGCTTTCTGACACGCTCTCCGAAACACAAAGAAATATCGGCGGTTTCGGGTCTACAGGCATTTAATCGGGGACGCTGTCCCCGAACCCCTGTTTAAGGGTTGCACCCTTAAAAATCCTGCCCACTTTTTTGAAAAAAAGTGGACAAAAAACTTTTATGCTCTCTTCGTTTAGATTGTTTATCTAACTGTCAGCTATGAAAAGTTTTTGGTCAAACTTTTTGAAAAAAGTTTGTGGGGTTCAGGGGCAAAGCCCCTGATGGGATTGTTAAGGGCAACGCCCTTAACCTTAAAAATCCTGTCCACTTTTTTTGAAAAAAGTGGACAAAAAACTTTTATGCTCACTTCGTTTGGATTGTTTATCTAACTGTCAGCTATGACAATTAAAAGTTTTTGGTCAAACTTTTTTCAAAAAGTTTGTGGGGTTCAGGGGCAAAGCCCCTGATGGGATTGTTAAGGGCAACGCCCTTAACCTCTTTACACATTTCAATAAAAGGAGTTTAAATATGCTGGAAATTAAAAATCTTTCGTTTAATGTCAATGCCGAAAATCAGGAAAAGGAAATCATTAAAAATATTTCCTTGACCATTCCTGACGGCAAGTTGTTTGTCATTACAGGTCCTAACGGTGGCGGAAAATCTACATTGGCTAAATTGATTGCCGGAATTGAAAAACCAACATCAGGACAAATTATCTTTAATGGAATAGATATTACCGATGTTTCCATTACCGAAAGAGCTAAAATGGGAATAGGGTTTGCATTTCAACAACCTGTCCGTTTCAAAGGGTTGCGTGTTGCTGATTTGATAAATCTTGCTACAGGCAAACAATTAACAATTTCTGAAATATGTGACTATCTCTCTTTGGTGGGATTGTGTGCCAAAGAATACATCGACCGTGAAGTCAATAGCAGTCTTTCGGGAGGTGAACTGAAAAGAATTGAAATCGCTACTGTCCTTGCCAGAAAATCTTTGCTTACTGTCTTTGATGAACCTGAAGCGGGTATTGATTTGTGGAGTTTCAGTAATCTTATCGATGTCTTTCAGCAACAAAGAAAAGATATGAGCAATCGTTCTATTATGATTATCTCTCATCAGGAAAGAATTTTGAATATCGCTGATGAAATTATTATCCTGAAAAATGGGTCTATCGAAAAACAAGGGGAAAAATCTAATATCTTCCCTGAACTTGTCAATACTCCGTCATCAATAAACGGCTGTCGGGGAATTTTGAAAGGAGCTGATTGTTAATGGACTTTAATTTTAACTTGAACCTTAACAGTACACAGAAATCTTTATTGAAAGAAATCGCTGATTTGAGTAATGTTCCTGATGGTGCCTTTAATATCCGTTCCAACAGCCAGTCTATCGGCAGACAGTCCGCACAAAATATCCAAATCGTTTCTAAAACAGATGTCAGCGGTATGGATATTTTCATCAAACCTAATACCAAAAATGAGTCGGTGCATATTCCTGTCATTATCACAGAAAGCGGTATCAAAGAAGAAGTCTATAATGATTTCTTTGTCGGAGATAATGCTGATGTTGAAATTGTAGCCGGCTGTGGGATTGATAACTGCGGTAATCATGACTCCCAACATGATGGTATTCACCGTTTTTATATCGGTAAAAATGCTCATGTCCGCTATGTGGAAAAACATTACGGTTCGGGTGAGGGTGAAGGAAAAAGAATTTTAAACCCTGTTACTGAAGTCTATATGGAAGAAAACAGCAGTGCTGAAATGGAAATGGTTCAGATTAAGGGTGTCGACGACACTACCCGTACCACGATTGCCAAATTAAAAGACGGTGCTAAACTGGTTGTCAGGGAAAGACTGATGACCCATAATGACCAGAAAGCTATCAGTGTTTATGATGTTTCCCTTGATGGAAAAGATTCTTCGGCGGATATTGTTTCCAGAGCGGTGGCAAGCGGTAATTCCTATCAGAAATTTGAAGCCAAAATTGTCGGTAATGCTCCCTGTAAAGGTCATACGGAATGTGACTCCATCATCATGGATAACGGTAAAATCCTTGCTGTTCCCGCACTGGAAGCTAATAATGTTGACGCTTCCCTTGTCCATGAGGCTGCTATTGGCAAAATTGCAGGCGAACAGATTGTTAAACTTATGACACTCGGTCTGACTGAATCTCAAGCTGAAGAACAGATTATTAACGGTTTCTTACGATGATATCGTATAAAAACTTATTCATTCATAATATTATCTCATATCTGTATGATTTAAACTCAAAAAATAAACCGCTATTCTGATAAAATTTTGTCAGAATAGTGGTTATCTTTTTTTCAATCTGATAATCAAGTCGATTTTCCATTTTTATGACATATTGAAAAACATTTCTGAATATATTGCTAGCACAGATTAATCGCTGATAAACTATCGTTTACTGAGAAAGGATTTCGTAAGATGAATGTGATATGGGTAAGTTTCATTGTTATATCGGTAATTTATGGGATTTACAACGGTCATGGCACAGATGTTGCTTGTGCGGTTACAGAAAGTGTCAGCGTTTCTACAAAACTTTTACTTACGCTTTCCGTTTCTATAGCTCTTTGGAACGGTATCATGAATATTGCGGAAAAATGCGGTATCATTGATAATTTGCAATTATTGTTTTCGCCTATACTGAAATTTCTGTTTCCTGATTATAAAAACGATAAAAAAGTGATGGGATATATCAGCACCAACATTACTGCTAATTTTATCGGTATCGGTAATGCTTCCACTCCCGCAGGTTTAAAAGCTGTTTCCGCTATGCACAACGGTTCTGATACTGCTGACCGTAATCTGTCCGCTTTTGTAGTAATAAACACCGCTTCTATTCAATTAATTCCTGCTACCGTTGCTACTATACGGTCGGCTCATGGCAGTAATGCTCCTATGGAAATTATTTTTTGTGTATGGATTTCGTCTTTTGTCGCTTTAGCTGTCGGTATTCTAAGTGTGAAAATTCTTTTTCGAAAAAGCTGAGGTGAATACTTATGAATGATTTTGCATCTGTTTCGGTAGTTGTGATAATTTCAGCAATACTTCTGGTGGCTTTTTTCCGAAAAAAAAATGTGTTCTGCCTTTTTACAGACGGAGCTTTAGATGGTTTAAAAACCATGCTGACAGTTGCTCCGTCAATTATCGGTCTTGTACTGATGGTGACACTCATGCAAAAAAGCGGTCTGTTTGATTTTGTCGGTTCGGTATTAAATCCACTTTGTGAAAAGTGTGGATTTCCTGTAGAAGTGTTACCGCTGGCTTTGATACGCCCTGTAAGTGGTAGCGGTGCTTTGGCTGTACTGGATAATATTCTGGAAAATTATCCTCCTGATGAATTTGTTGGCAAAGTGGCAAGTGTTATGATGGGGTCTACAGAAACAACATTTTATGTAATTGCTATGTATTTCGGCAGTGTAAATATAACAAAAGTGGGAAAAACGGTTGCTTGTGCCTTGCTTGCAGATATTACAGGGATAATTATGTCAGTAGTAAGCGTTTCATTATTTTTATAGCGTTAAATGATTTCCATTAGTTTCATTACTGTACATTTTAGCGTTACAGATTGACCAACAACTGATATTATAAACATTATCAGTGTTCCTTTTTTCTCATCATTTCGCAATAACAACCTTTTTATCCTTATTCATCTTCTGTCTGTTTCAACGCATACATTGTATCCATACAATGCTGGTGAGGTATTCCTCCACTAAAACAGTCAAAAATACGCTCATCGCAAGAACATATAAGCCAGTCGGCATAATAGGTAAACAACTCCCCTGAAATCCATTTATATCGCCCTTTTTTCGTATTAGATGGACTCTTTACAAATGGCTTTCTCACAAAAACATTCAAAGCGTGCAGACCTCCCGCAGAAGTATGCTTTTGATAATTCTCAAAAATTTCTTGTCTAAGTTCTTGCGGTACATAGTGCAACGCACCCGAACAGAAAATAATATCAAATTCATTGTCAAGACGAAAATCCAATAAATTCGCCTGAAAAAAATTGACTTCGACACCTGCCTGCTTGGCAAATTTCCAACCTTTATCCAAAGCCAACTCTACAGCGTCAAATGCAGTTACATTATATCCGTTTCTTGCAAAAAATACAGCATTTTTCCCTTCTCCGCAAGCAACATCAAGCAACCGCAAAGGTCTTTGTGGCGGACAAATCTTCATCACCTCGTAACACATATTAGAAGGCTGTGTTCCCCAATAATAGTCATCGGTTTTGTATCTGTCATCATAATCTAATATTTTTCTCTGTTCAACAGGATATCCCAGTAATGCATCTATATCACATTGAAAAATATTGGCAAGGAGAGGTAAAACAGAAATGTCAGGGTAAGAACTTCCCGTTTCCCATTTTGAAACCGCTTGAAACGAAATATTCAAATGTTTCGCAAGTTCTTCCTATGTAAGTCCCTGTTTTTTTCTAAGAATAGCAATATTTTTCCCGATTAAGTTTTTCATTGTAACAATCCCCTTTTTTATTGGATTGACTGTATCATAACATGAAAAAAATCAATCTTCAATAATAAGATTTTTGAGTTTATCGGCAAATTCAACTCTCAGTAGAAATTCGTTATCATATATATTTTGTTTCACAATGTTTCTCCTTTTCTATCAATGATTTTCTTTTTGGTTTCTTCCTTGATGACAGCTCTTAATCTTCTGAGATACGGTGAAAACTCACATTTGTCCTCTGCATAAGTTAAATTTAACTCGTATTCATTTTCAGACCAAGTTGATAAATCAGCTTCGTTGTGCTGTATAACAGCTTCCAAACCGTCCAAAGCCTTGTACAGTTTTGCTTCAATCGTTTGTTGTTCTTCCATTTCCCGATACAAATAAAACATCTCGGTATTGAATGGAGTGGGAATATGATTGACCCAATCCATTAGCAATCTTTTTTCGATGTTTTCGTCCGCTAGTGTTTTTTCAAAGGCAGGAATATCACCTGTGAATGCTTCACCTATATCGTGAATCAAGCACATCTTAATAACCTTATCTATATCCGCTTCTGGAAATTCGTCTTTGATAAAGTATGCCATCAAGGTTGTACGAAAAGTATGTTCCGCTACACTTTCATGTCTGCCGTTTGAAGTGTAAGAGTGACGAATAGTATTCTTTAACTTTTCTGCTATATGTAAAACACTAAGAAAATCAGTTATATTCATTTTCATATTCCTTTCAAATATTGATTTTCGTCTATGCTATTTATCAAAACAGCTTGTTGTATTTCTGATAAATGACTTTTGAAATTATAACTAACAAAGTATAAATGTCTATCACCAAATCATCAACTTCTTCATCTCTATAAAATAGCAGACACGGATTAGACAATGTACCTTTATATTCTATCAGAAACATAGGGTAAAAAGTCTTTACTTTGCGTGTTTGAGCGTTATAGGTCATTTTTGAAAAAACAATTACCATATGCACTTTAGCTTCCTTGCCTACATTATCTTATCAGCATTATTGTTTTAATAATACCTGTAAAAAATAGCAAAGCTGTTGAGAGAACAACGATAATAAAAACATCAGGCACAAATGCTTTCGCTACCCAAAGCGGTGTTTGAAAGAAAATAGGAATAATAAACAAAATGAATATCGGCAATATTAAATGATAAACTACAAGGAAAATGACCTCGCGGATTGTTTTGCCCTTCTTGAACGATTTTCGATAGCGTGGTAAGAAACAAATCGGAAGAATAGCAACAGCAAAAACCATAAACATAATCAAATCAATACGCAAATGACCTAACAAATATGCGTTATCCTCTATTTCATTTGGATTTTCACCCAAAAGCATTAGTATTATGCCCCAACCCAAACTATCCATCATTTCATTCGTCACAAAAAAATCATTGACATTAGTTATGATGGCAACACCGATTTCGCTTTCAGGTATAATGAACAAACAGGAGGTACCTGTTTCTACCAGACCACTGTGGCGTAATACTGGCTTAGATAACGGCTCTTTGACCATTGCCCAACCGTAACCGTACCAAAACGGAATGTCATCTTCTATATAAACAGTATCACCGTAAAACATTTTATCAATACTTTGCTTTGAAATAATACCCTCTCCACCGTTCAAGTACATTTGTAGATATCGTCCAAGGTCATTGGTCGAGGAGGAAAGATAGCCTGCAGGAACTGTAATCCAAGCATTTTCAGATGTTGGGTACTTGTGTGTACATTTCAACTGAAATCCCCAATAGTCTGTGTAACCGTCAATCAAACCGTTATTGACGCTTTCCTTTTGTGTAGAGGCAGTATGTGAAAGGTTAAGCGGTTCAAAAATATTCTTCTTTACATATTTCTCATAAGATACACCACTAACTTTCTCAATAATTTTACCGAGTAAAGAGTAATTTACATTGGCATAGTAATGTTCGCCCTGCTCGTTGGTAATATGATAGTTTTCAAGCGTTTGATATTCACCGAGTCCACTCGTATGATTGAGTAACTGATTTACCGTAATTTTTTCTCCGTCCATAGCATTCGGCAGATAAGTTGAGATTTTTTCATTTAAATCTATTTTTTCTTGTTCAACAAGTTGCATAACACAGACTGCCGTAAAAGATTTGCTGACCGAACCGAGAACAAACGGAGTGTCACAGTTATCACATTCTCCATAACAGTTCGAAAACAGCACATTGTCCTTGTCTACAATGGTAACAGAAAGTGCTGGAATATGAGCGTTTTTAACACAAGACTGTAGATATTCATCAACCGTATCATAATTAATTTGGGTTGTTGCAGCACTGACAGATAAAGAGCTACACATTATCATAGATAGAACAGTAATCGCAATTATTACGGTACTTAATAAATTCTCTTTTTTCACACTATTCAACCTCAACTTCCAGAAAAATACTCTCTCTTTAATTGATAAGACAATTCTACCATACAACTTAAAAATAAGCAACAGAAAAACCACCAAGCAGGATATTATCCCACTCGGTGGCTATGCTTAACTAGGTATAAATCAATTCTGCATGAACAATCTCCGTTGCATTGTTTCTGACATTGTTCATTTCAATGAAATTTCATTCCCACTCTATGGTTGAGGGTGGCTTGGAAGTAATATCATAAACTACTCTGTTCACATGGTCTACTTCGTTGATAATTCGCCCTGATACTTTAGCAAGCACATCATAAGGTATTCTTGCCCAATCAGCGGTCATAAAGTCGTTGGTAGTAACACCACGCAACGCTATAGTGTAATCGTAAGTTCTGCCGTCACCCATAACACCGACACTTCTTACCCCCGTAAACACCGCAAAATATTGGTTGACTTTACGGTCAAGTCCTGCTTTAGCCACTTCTTCTCTGAAAATTGCGTCGGCCTCTTTAAGAATATTGAGTTTGAAGTCTGTAATATCTCCCATTACCCTAATGGCTAATCCAGGACCTGGAAATGGCTGTCGCCATACCAGAAATTCGGGAATACCTAATTCCAATCCCGCTTTTCTGACTTCGTCTTTGAACAGGTCACGCAATGGTTCAACAATGTCTTCAAAATCAACATTTTCGGGTAGTCCACCAACATTGTGGTGACTTTTAATTACAGAAGCTTCTCCCGTTCCACTTTCCACAACATCAGGATAAATTGTTCCCTGACAAAGGAAATCGACTTTACCGATTTTCCTTGCTTCTTCTTCAAAAACACGGATAAATTCTTCACCGATAATTTTGCGTTTTTGTTCGGGGTCATCAATACCTTTGAGTTTACCTAAAAATCTTTCCTGTGCATTGACACGAATAAGGTTGATATCAAACTGTTCCTTAAAGACTTTTTCGACTTCGTCACCTTCGTTTTTTCTGAGCATACCGTGGTCAACAAAAATACAAGTCAACTGTTTTCCCACAGCTTTATTGACAAGCACTGCGGCTACTGATGAATCTACACCGCCTGAAAGTCCGCACAAAACTTTTTTATCGCCGATTTTTTCTTTAAGTGCTTTCACCGTTTCGCTGACAAATGATGACATCTGCCAGTCACCACTACACTGACATATTTTGAAAAGGAAATTTTTCAACATTTTATTTCCTTCAACAGTATGCTGTACTTCTGGGTGAAACTGTACGGCATATAATTTTTTCTCACGGTTTTCCATTGCCGCAACGGGACAATCTGATGTATAGGCTGTCACTTTAAAGCCGTTTGGTGCTTTGGAAATGTAATCGGTATGACTCATCCAAACAACACTCTTTTCGGAAACATCACCAAATAGCAAACTGTCATTATTAAAATCGACTTCTGTATTGCCATATTCCCTGACTTCTGACGCAGAAACATTTCCGTCACACAAATAAGCCATTATCTGAGCCCCATAGCAGATACCTAAAATGGGTATTCCCAGATTAAAGATAGCTTTGTCACACTTGAGAGAATTTTCTCCATACACACTGTTTGAACCGCCTGAAAAGATAATCCCTTTATAACCATTTCTCAAAATTTCTTCAGCGGAAATTTTATAAGGCTTAATTTCACAATAGACATTCTGTTCACGCACACGCCTGGCAATGAGTTGCGTGTACTGTCCGCCAAAATCCATTACAAGTATTGATTCATTTTTTATGTTCATAACATCACCTGTAAATGATATTTTCTCTCTTTGCACCGTTGGATACTATCTTTATCGGTACACCAATATGTTTCTCGGCAAATTCAATATATTTACGACAATTTTCAGGCAAATCTTCATATTTCGTAATACCTGAAATATCACACTTCCAACCTTTTAAGACTTCCAAAACAGGTTTTGCCCTTTTGAGTTTGGTTGTTGACGGAAAATAGTCAATCTTTTCACCGTCCAGCTCATAGGCAACGCATACGGGAATTTCATCAAGATAACCAAGCACATCTAAAACAGTAAATGCTACCTGTGTGGCCCCCTGTACACGACAGCCATAACGGGTAGCTACCAAATCCAGCCAGCCCATTCTTCTCGGTCTGCCTGTGGTTGCACCATACTCACCGCCGTCACCACCACGCTTGCGGAGTTCATCTGCCTCTTCCCCGAAAATCTCAGAAACAAATTCGCCTGCACCTACCGCACTCGAATAGGCTTTTACTACCGTGATAATATCTTTGATTTCATATGGTGGTATACCTGCACCTACCGCACCATAACCTGCGATAGTATTTGATGAAGTTACCATCGGATATATACCGAAGTCAGTATCTTTCAATGCACCTAACTGACCTTCAAGCAAAATCTTTTTGCCCTCTTTGACAGCATTATATATGTAGGAAAATGTATCAGCAACATACGGTGCAAGCATTTCCTTGTATTCCATCAGTTTATCAAAGATTTCCTGTTCAGAAACACTTTCCTTGTTGTAAAGGTTTTTCAGTGTTGCATTTTTGATTTCCAGTACTCTTTTGATTTTATCTTTGAGTGTATCAACATCGTCATAAAGTTCGTTGACCTGAAATCCTATCTTAGAATATTTATCAGAATAAAAAGGAGCTATACCGCTTTTTGTTGAACCGAATGAGTTTTTGCCTAATCTTTCTTCTTCGTAACAGTCGAAAGCAATATGATAGGGCATAACAATCTGAACCCTGTCAGACACAAGAATGTTCGGTCTGGGAACTCCACGACTTTCCAGTTCGGCAATTTCCTTAATGAAATTTTCAACACTGAGTGCTACACCATTACCAATGATATTCGTAATGTGGCTGTGGAACACACCTGACGGTAACTGGTGCAAAGCAAACTTTCCGTAATTGTTGACGATGGTATGTCCTGCGTTACTTCCTCCCTGAAAACGGATAACAATATCTGATTCTGAGGCAAGCACATCGGTAATTTTTCCTTTGCCCTCATCTCCCCAGTTAGCTCCTACAATGGCTTTTACCATTCTATATCCTCCTTTAGCGTTAGTCGGGGACGCTGTCCCCGAACCCCTGTTTAAGGGCTACCGCCCTTAAAAATCCTGTCCACTTTTTTGAAAAAAAGTGGACAAAAAACTTTTAATTTCACTTCATTCGGGATTTTCTGCTAAGCGTCAGCTATGACAATTAAAAGTTTCGGTCAAGCCTTTTCAAAGGCTTGTGGGGTCGAGGGGCAAAGCCCCTCGTGGGATTTTTAAGGGCAACGCCCTTAAACTCCCCAAATATAAATCAAAATTTGCGAATGCAAATTTTGACATTATTCATCATACATTGATTTCCGCTTTATCAGTAGCAATATCACTGTATTTTTCAAGCGTAGGTTTTACCACTTCATCAAGAAATTCCTGCGTCTGTTCGGGAGCTCTGCCGACATACTTTTCGGGTGAAATGATAGAAACCAGTTCTTCCAAAGTTACCCCGAAAGCCTCATCATTGGCAATTCTCTGTAATAAGTCGTTTTCTCCGCCTTCTGCTTTGACTACCCTTGACGCTTCCATTGAATGTACTCTTATTCTTTCGTGCAATACCTGACGGTCTGCCCCTCTTTTTACAGCGTCCATCATGATATTTTCGGTTGCCATGAATGGCAATTCTTTTCTCAATCTCTGTTCGATAACTTTTTCATAGACCACCAAACCGTCTGCAACATTGGCATACAGATTGAGAATAGCGTCTACACCTAAAAACGCTTCGGCTACACTGATACGCTTGTTGGCACTGTCGTCAAGTGTTCTTTCAAACCACTGCGTACCTGCTGTTATGGACGGGTTGAGAATATCACACATGACATATCTTGAAAGTGAAGTAATTCTTTCGCAACGCATAGGATTACGCTTGTACGCCATTGCTGATGAACCAATCTGATTTTTTTCAAACGGTTCTTCGACTTCTTTGAGATGTTGCAAAAGTCGAATATCGTTAGAAAATTTTGATGCTGATTGGGCTATACCACTAAGCACTGACAAAAACTGAAAATCCAGCTTTCTTGAATAGGTTTGTCCTGAAACGGCAAAACAACCGTTATAACCCATTTTTTCGGCAATTTTTCTGTCAAGTTCACGACACTTTTCATGGTCGCCCTCAAAAAGTTCCAGAAAACTTGCCTGCGTTCCCGTTGTTCCTTTAGAACCAAGCAATTTCGCTTTGGAAAGTTGATATTCTACATCTTCCAAATCCATCAGCAAATCCTGAATCCACAAGGTAGCACGCTTACCTACTGTGGTAGGTTGTGCGGGCTGAAAGTGGGTAAAACCAAGTGTCGGGAGTGATTTATATTTTTCGGCAAAATCCGACAAATGACGGATTACCGTTATTAATTTGTTACGAATGAGTTTCAGTGCCTCTGTCATGATGATAATGTCAGTATTGTCGCCGACATAACATGAAGTAGCTCCAAGATGAATAATCCCTTTTGCTTTCGGGCATTGTACACCATAGGCATATACATGGGACATAACATCATGACGGACTAATTTTTCTCTTTCCTGTGCGACTTCATAGTTAATGCTGTCGGCATTGGCTTTGAGTTCGTCAATCTGTTCCTGTGTGACAGGCAATCCTAATTCCATTTCGGTTTCAGCAAGTGCTATCCACAATTTTCTCCATGTACGGAATTTCATATCGGGAGAAAATATATATTTCATTTCTTTATCGCAATATCTTGAAGATAACGGTGATTCATAGGTATCTTTTACCATAAAGACCTCCTGTTTCCGTTAAGGACTTTGCCCTTAACAATCCTATCAGGGGCGTTGCCCCTGAACCCCACCACTTTTTTGAAAAAAAGTGGACAAAAAACTTTTATGGCTCACTTCGTTCGTTGTTTCATCGCAAACGCTTATCATTTCGAACATAGTGAAAAACTTTTAATTATGAATTGCACATTAAATTTCTAAACCGCCACGCTCTTTGCCCGCCAGCATTTTATGGGTAACGGGTGCGGAATAATTGCCTGTAAAACAACCGTGACAGTAACCGTTTTTACATTTATCCATCAGCATTTCGGAAAGGTATTCTACAGGGAGAAACCCTATGGAATCTGCACCTGCAATTTTTCCTATCTCCTCAATGGTATGATTACAGGCGATAAGCTCTTCCCTTGAGGGAATATCTATACCATAATAACATGGCCACATAAACGGCGGTGAACTTATCCTTAAATGAACTTCTTTCGCTCCTGCTTCACGCAACATCTTGACAATTCTGTCACAAGTCGTTCCTCGAACAATGGAGTCGTCTATCATGACTACTCTCTTGCCTTTTACTGAAGTAATCAAAGGATTGAGTTTTATCCTTACACTGTTGGAACGCTCTTTCTGACTGGGCTTGATAAATGTTCGTCCGATGTAGTTATTTTTGACAATACCTTTTTCGTAAGGGATTCCTGATTGTTCGCTGTAACCGACTGCTGCGTCTATTCCTGATTCGGGTACACCGATAATCAAATCGGCTTCAACGGGAAATTCTCTTGCTAAAATTCTGCCTGCCTGCTTTCTTGCTTCATAAACGCCTATACCATCTATGATAGAATCTGTTCGGGCAAAATAAATATATTCAAAAATACAAGTTGCTTTTTTCTGTCCACAATGGTCTTTGATGGAACGCATACCATTTTTGTCCAAAACCACAATTTCTCCCGGCTCGACATCTCGTACAAATTCTGCTCCGCAAGCGTCTAATGCACAGGTTTCACTGGCAAATACATAGGTTTCATCAATTTTCCCCATAACAAGCGGTTTAAATCCGTAAGGGTCACGGGCAGCTATCATTTTGGTAGGACTCATGACAAGCAAAGAATAGGCTCCCTCTATCTGATACATCGTCCGTCTGACCGCCTCTTCAACAGAGTGTGTCTTTATTCTTTCTCTTGCTACAATATAAGCAATAACTTCGGAATCTATGGTTGTCTGGAAAATTGCTCCACGATGTTCCAGTTCACGCCGTAATTCTACCGCATTGGTAAGATTGCCATTATGAGCGATTGCCATGACACCTTTCTTATATCGCATAACCAACGGTTGAGAATTTTCACGCAAACTTCCTCCTGCTGTGGAATAACGGGTATGTCCTATTGCCTTTTGCCCGTTGAGTTTCTCCAGAATTTTATTGTCGAATACTTCGGAAACAAGTCCCATGTCTTTATGAGCTTTGATTACTCCGCAATCGTTGACAGCTATTCCGCAACTTTCTTGTCCTCTGTGCTGTAAAGCAAGCAGTCCGTTGTAACAGGCATAAGACGGATTGATACTTCCGTCACCGTAAATACCAAATACGCCACACTCTTCATGAAGTTTTTCATCAAAGAATTTTTCAAATTCACTGGTCATATTTTTCACCTAATAATGGGTTCTCAAAACAGTTTCAGGCAAGTCCTATGCGTTTCATTACCTCTGCGTAGGCTTCTTCTACTCCGCCCATATCTCTGCGGAAACGGTCTTTATCCAGTTTTTCCTGTGTGTTGATATCCCAGAAACGACAGGTATCAGGAGAAATTTCATCGGCAAGAATAATCTGTCCCTTATAGCGTCCGAACTCAAGTTTAAAGTCAATAAGGTCTATGTTGACACTTCTGAAAAATTCACAGAGTACTTCATTGATTTTTAATGCCATACTGCTTATAGTATCAAGTTCTTCTTTTGTGGCAAGTTCTACAGCAAGAATATGATACTCATTAACAATAGGGTCACCTAAATCATCATCTTTATAACAAAATTCCAGTACTGTTCTTTTCATCGGTGTGCCTTCGGGTAAGCCCAAACGCTTTGACAAACTGCCTGCCGCTTTGTTTCTTACGATAACTTCTAATGGAACTATCTCAACTTTTTTGACTACAGTGTCACGGTCATTGAGTTCTTCTACAAAGTGTGTCGGGATTCCTTTTTCTTCCAACATCTTGCAAAGATAGTTTGACATCTTGTTATTGACTACGCCTTTTCCTACGATTGTTCCCTTTTTCAGTCCGTTGAATGCTGTGGCATCGTCTTTGTACGATACAATACAGTAATCAGGGTTCTCTGTTGCAAATACCTTTTTCGCTTTACCTTCATAGAGTTGATTAGTCTTTTCCATTTTGTCGTCCTCCTAAAAATCGCTGTGTGTGGATAATTGAAAACACATATCGTATTATAACCTAAATTTCTTTTATTGGCAATACTTTCGCAAAAATTAAAAGAAATATATAGCAAACAACAAGGACAGTAGCTCTCTTAACGCATAAGTTCTTTGGCTTGTTTTCCCGAAATGTATTCAGGAGTGATTTCCACACAACATAATGCATTTAGGAATTTTTCAATTTCATGGCTGACAAAATCAGGGTTGTCATAATATTTCAATCCAAGTATTTGGGCTGAGTTAATAATTTCAGATTGTTCTGATAAAATCCTTGCCTTTCCGAAAACAATAACGCTTCTGTAATAGGTGGTGAGTTCGTTGGGAACGATGTCGTTTTTGTCAATCACACAAAACGAAACTTTATTGCAATTCTGGATAGCAGATAATTTATGTCCTGTTCTGGCACAGTGAAAATAGATTTTTTTGTTATGATAAACATAGTTCAGCGGTACAGTATATGGATAACCATCATTTCCCAGAACGGCAAGGACACCATCTTTACCGTTCTGTAATATATTGATACATTCTTCGATTGTAAGTTGCTGTTTAAAGCGTCGCATTTTCGGAAACATACTATCAGACCTTTCTTTCCGTTAAGGGCTTTGCCCTTAACAATCCCACAAGGGGACTTGGTCCCCTTGACCCCTACAAGCCTTTAAAAAGGCTTGACCTAAATTTTACTTGTTACTCTTTTTTTCAACAGGATAAACCCGAATACCAAAGCAGTAACAGATACACATATCAATTCTATCATAAAATAACGAATATTGCCAAGTATATTTTCATTGAAATTTTCGATATTGGCTACAAACAAAGTAAAAACAACTCCTGCCACGCTATCTACCGCCATATGACAGAATGACGCCGGAATGACAGAATTGGTCTTTTGGGTAAGTACAGTAAATAAAAATCCCATAGGTATACAAAACAGACACATGACAACAATGCCCACATAAGGATAACCGCTGTAATCTTTGCCGAAATTGTGACCGCATATAATTAATGGTGCGTGCCACAATCCCCAGATAATACCGCTGACGATAATTGCTATTGGCTGAGAAAATAACCTCTCCAACTTTGGTGTAAGATAACCTCTCCAGCCAAATTCTTCGCCAAATCCGAAAATCACCGTAATCATACCAACACTTTCTGCGTACAGTGTCATCGTGATAAACTCCATAACATCAAATTGTTTCATCATTTCCGCTAAACTGCCTTTTGGCATAAGAAATATCGCTGTACTAAAAGCGTTTATCGTACTATAAATGACAGGAAAAAGCAACGCAATCACAAAATAATGAAGATTACCTTTAATTTTCATTTTGAACAGACTGTTTTCAAATCCTTCTTTGGTGATAATACGGGTAAGAATGTGGGCAACTGTCGGACAAAGCATTGCCAAAGGTGTCAGTACAGCATACCAGCCGTTTTCTGTTGTCAGACCAAAACAGGCAATATAAATACCAGCCATAATAAAAGGTATACCAAATGAAATCAAAAGGTAAATCAGAATACGCTTTTTGATTTCCGACTTATTTGTCATAGTATGCACCGCCTTTCAGATAAAAACAACACGATATTCTGTAAGAAAGATAATACAGTATCAAACACAATACAGGTGTCAAACGCAAAGTATAAATAAAACCGTCTTTTTGTGCCAGTTCTTTCATAAAATTCAGAAAACTGTCCAACGAACCGAAAATACTTAAATCTCCAAACAATAAATATATAGTAACCCCAAATGTCAGCAAAGCTATACACACCATACGGAATATATTGCCGTATTTACTGCCGAAACGCACTAAAAATGGAGATTCAAATGCTCTGACGAAAATCTGCAAAGAAAAAAAACTGATGACAATAAGGCTATACAACGCAATATCCTTGTTGGCGATTGCCCCTGCAATATACACTACTATCAACAAAATATTTACTGCTATTCCTGCTATACCTATATTGAAAATATATTTTGAAGCTATCTGTTTATGTACACCATCAGGTGTGGAAACAATAAAATTCTGCCATTTTGTCATTTCGTCATTGGCAAATGTTCCCTGTTCCAACATACCTGACAACAGCATAACCATAGTGATACACAATACCGTAGATAAACCAAATTGTGCATCAGACATATTCGCAGTGGTAATTGGTATTATTATACCTACTGTCAGACAAAGCAATAAAAATGGTGTAAACATCAATAACTGTTTTCTTTGGGTTATCATTTCTTTATATAATAAGCCGAACATCAGTTTTCCCTCCTTTGCATTGCTCTGACACTCACCAAAAAGCCCACAACCGCTACGATGATTATTCCTACAAAAACGATAAACAACAAATACGGTTTAATCTGTGTAAAAAGTTCAATCGGCAACAAATCTCCGACAGTAGCTTCGTCTGTTATACCAAGTTTTTTCATTTTGTTCATCATATACGGCACTATAGCAATACCCAAAATGCCTATTACACCTATTTCTAAAAGTGTGACAGACTGTTTGTTTTTCAGGATAAACCGTAAAGTCATATCGAAAAAAGCACCCATCAGCACTATACCACATATCACAGTTACATTTTTGAAAAGATTTCTATACATCATATCTCCTGATAAGATGTTAAGTATCACAACATAGCCTAAATCTATCAAATAGGCTACAATCACTGTAATAAAGCGGAAACAGAATTTTTCGGCAACAATCCGCTTGTCTGTAACTGCGGTCGTCTGACAGAAACGCAACCACCCTGTATTTTTATCCGCAAAAATAATTTCTCCCTCCGCACTGGAAGTCAGCGGAAAAATCAGACACATCAAATAACGGATTAGCGGAAAATCATTCTGCATTGTTGCCAGCGTTTCGGAATCGTGAGCAATATTGCCGTACAGCATACTCATTCGGATTAAAATACTCACCAACGCAAACATACCGCAATACAGAAAACCCATTACATAAAATTTTCGGGTAATACGATAATCGTTGTAAAGCAATCCTTTCATTTTATGTCCACTCCTTTTTTTGGCGATGTACATAGAAAAGCATAATTTCTTCCAAAGTGGTGTTGTCGATTATCAGACCGCTGTATTTTCTTTGACAACTTTTCTTGTCATTTATCATAACTTCCGCCCCGAAATCCGTTAGTCTTGCACTGATAATGTCATCAGGGTCAATATCGTTGTATTCTGCTTTTCGACACTTGATTACTCCATGATTTTCGACCGTTTCATCTTTGTTACCGCTGAGTAAAATTCTGCCTTTGTCGATAAAAGTAACATTGTCGGCAATTTTTTCCAAGTCCGTTGTGATATGTGAGGAAAGTAAAATACTGTTTTCTTCGTCCTGCAAGTACTCCAGAAAAATATCCAGTATTTCATTTCTCACAACAGGGTCAAGACCTGTTGTTGCTTCGTCCATAATCAGCAGTTTTGCTTTATGCGAAAGTGCTACCGCTATCTGTAATTTCATCTTCATTCCTTTGGAAAACTCTCGGAATTTCTTTTTCTGCGGTAAGGAAAATCTGTCAAGATAATCAAAGTAAGTCTTTTTATCCCACTCTTTGAAAATATCTGCCATTACTACCGAAAGCTGTCGGGCATTGAGTACTTCGTGAAACGGCAATTCGTCAAACACTGCAGAAATCTGTTCTTTGATTTTGTATTCGTGTTGGCTGTTGTCCATACCTAACATCTTGATTGTTCCACTGTCTTTGGTTATCAGATTGAGTAACAGTTTTATGGTTGTTGTCTTTCCTGCACCGTTCTGTCCGATAAATCCCATGATACTGCCTTTCGGTACACTGAAACTTACATTATCCAGTGTAAATCCGTCATATTTTCTTGTCAGTCCGTTAATTTCAATCGCATTCTGATAATTGCTCATGATTATTCCTCCTCATAAATCAGTTTTAACAAGTCTATAAGTTCCTTTTGTGTAATGCCGTACTGTTTCGCTTTTTCTGTGGCTTGTGTAAGATGCTCTTCTATAACTTTCAAACCTTCTTCTCTTATTAATTCCTTATCTTGTTTGGCTACAAAACTTCCCTTTCCCGTAAAAGACTGGATAAAACCGTCACGCTCTAAATCTTCATATGCCCTCTTTGTCGTGATAATACTGATACGCAACTGCTTTGCCAGATTTCTCATAGACGGCAAGGCTTCTCCCTCTTTTAATGTGCCGTTCATAATCATTTCTTTTATCTGTAAGGTAATCTGTTCGTAAATCGGTTTCCCCGAAGAATTGCTGATGATAATATCCATTTACTCATTCCTTTTAAATTATATATATTCATTATATACATTATATATTTTAATGTCAATACCAAAATCAAAAAAACTTATTCCATTTTATATAACTGTAATACATTACAATTAAACAGTATAATACCGTTTATTTTAAGGTTAAAATAGATACATAAGCGAGGTATCTTTATGGAAACAACTGAGAAAATCAAACAGCTATTAGAACAAAAAGGGTGGTCAGCCTATCGTCTGGCAAAAGAAAGTAAGTTATCTGAATCTACAATAGCCAATATCATTAAACGCAATACTGTACCGTCAGTAACCACTTTAGAATCAATTTGCAAAGGTCTGCATATTACTATGTCGCAATTTTTTGCGGACGGCGATTTAATCGAAGTAACTGAAAATACCAAAGAATTAATTGCGTGCTGGAATACATTATCTGAAGAACAACGGAAAATCATTTTACTTCTTTTAAAAAATATGAATAAAAAATAACAAGACATTTCAATTAAAATAGTAAAATCCCTTTTCAAAGTTTTGCACTCTGAAAAGGGATTTTACTATTCAGAAAACAGGAAAAATCTGAACAAAGTAAACCAAAAAAAGTTTTTGTCCACTTTTTTCAAAAAGTGGCGGTTTCCAAAGGCGGAGCCTTTGGTGGGATTGTTAAGGGCAACGCCCTTAACCTGCATTTTACCGCTGATTTTTGCATTTTACTGCCATGTATATTGCATTGCTTTTCCTTTTGCGGTATACTGTATTCATCAAATTCAGAAAGGTTGTTGGATTATATGGGAACTTTGTGTTTTATTCTGATTGCAGTGATAGAAATTTTCTTTGCTGTGCTGACCATCAAAAAATACAATGAAAGAAAAATCTGGAAGAAAAACAGAATATTTCTTCGATTGGTTGAGATTTTCATTGTACTGTGTATCATTCTTCTGCCGATAACACATCTCAAATGGCGTTTTGCGTTGGCTATGATTTTTTTAATCATTCGTCTTTTGGTTGCTCTTATCTCATTGGTAGCTACTCGCAAACACAAACATCATACACCTAACCCAATAAAAACACCTGTGGCAATCATCAGTGGCGGTATAATTTTTATGATTTTCTTTGCAATTTTCCTTGCACCTGCCTTTATCTTCACCAACTACAACGGTCTGAAAACAACGGGAGATTTTCAGGTTAAGGAAACTTCTGCCATTCTCGTTGACGAAAAACGCACAGATGATTTTGAAACTGACGGTTCTTTCCGTGAAGTACCTGCTCACTTTTTCTATCCTGATACTGAAAAAGGAAATTTTCCGCTGGTTATCTTTTCTCATGGTGCATTCGGCTACTATCAGAGTAATTTTTCCACTTATACAGAACTTGCCAGTCATGGTTATATCGTTGTCAGCCTTGACCACCCTCACCATAGTTTCTTTACTACCGACACACAAGGTAATACCATTATCGTTGACAATAATTTCATCAATACGGCAATGAAACTCAGTAATGAAGATATCAGCAAAGAAGAAACTTTTGAAATCACGCAAGAATGGATAAAACTAAGAACTGACGATGAAAATTTTGTACTGAATACTCTCCAGAAAGCGAAAAGCAATAAAAAGCTGGATAATACTTGGTACACAGAAGATAAAGATACTATTCTTAATGTACTTTCCAAAACAGATATGGAAAAAATCGGCTTAATGGGACACTCTTTAGGCGGTGCAACAGGTGTGCAAGTTGGTAGAGAACGCAAGGATATTGATGCAGTTATTGACCTTGACGGCACAATGCTTGGTGATATTGTTGATGTTAAAAATGGGGAATATGTCTATAACAAAGAACCCTACCCTATTCCTGTACTGGATTTCACTAAAGCACAGGATGTGGACAACAGAAAAGCATTTAAAGAAGAAAACGGTTATGTCTATGTCAATCAGAATGTTACAGACAATGCTAAAACAGGAAAAACCGTAATCTTCTCCAATGTGGAACATATGGACTTTACAGACCTGCCGTTGATTTCTCCTACTATCGCTTCTATGTTCGGTAAGGGTAATGTTGACAATGAAGAATTTATGACAACCATAAATGGTATTGTACTTAACTGGTTTGACTACTACCTTAAAAATGAAGGAACACTCAACATTCAGGAAAATTATTGATGATGCAAACAAAAATTACTCGAACAGAACAGGATAAACCCGAAATCGTAGAAATACATTGTCACTATGTCAGTGATGAAGTCCGTGAAATAGTTGCCTTTGTCAAGTCCAGACAAGGACAACTGACGGGTATTGCTGATGACAAACTCTATGAAATTGCTGTAACCGATATTTTCTATATTGAATCGGTAGATAATAAATCGTTTATCTGTACCAAAGATAAAGTCTACGAAACAAAACAAAAACTATATGAACTGGAGGAAATCCTCAAAGAAAAACACTTTTTGAGAGTAGCCAAAGCAATGTTGCTGAATTTAATGAAAGTCCGTGCAATAAAACCATCACTCAACAGTCGGTTTATTACCGAACTCTATTCGGGAGAACAAGTGGTTATTTCCCGAAAATATGTATCGGCTCTCAAAAAAGCTCTGAAAGGGGAAAACTGAAATGACATTGAAAGAATTTATTCGGTCAAGAGTACAACTGTTTTTCTTTTTGGTAACATTGATTTTGTTTACCAGTGCGGTTATGGGAGGATTTTTCACTCCCGAAAAAGAACTGCGTTATTATCATTTGTTTAGTCCGCTGATTATTTCGGGAGTGTGTGTACTGATTACCTGCATAACCTACTTCACAAAAGAACCTACACCCAGACAATATATTGCTCGGCATATTGCCGAAATTCTGATAATAGAAATGTCTGTACCTCGTATTATTACACCTCCTGAAACTGTGAAAAACAGCGTATCTTTTTATATCACACTTGGTGTTACCATATGTGTGATTTATGTGCTTGCTGCATTGATGATATGGTGGCAAAAATACCGTCAGTCACAAAAACGGTAGTGTCCCAAAAGACTTGAATAATAGAGTAGAATGTGATATAGTAAAAATGAGGTGAGGAATATGGTATACGAAATCATAAAATGTCCATATTGT
>CACWNY010000008.1 GCA_902762375.1 uncultured Ruminococcus sp.
TTAAAGGGCGTTGCCCTTTAAAATCCCACAAGGGGCTGCCGCCCCTTGACCCCGCCCACTTTTTTGAAAAAAAGTGGACAAAAAACTTTTAAGTGTCACCGCTAACACTTGTGGAGTGACAATCTTTGCAAATCAATGATGATTGATTTGAGATTTTTTAATCATCATACCGTTGACGAACACATAATCATCTGAATTTGAGTTATTGTCTACGCTGATAGGATTACCGTCATCGTCAGTAGGAACAACGGCAACGGGTTTAATAGGAAAGTTCTGATTTTTTTCTCTTTCGGCAAGAGCAAAGACATCTTCAATTTTGGGGTACAGGCGGTAAACTGAACAGTAAGAAATTCCTGTCGGCAACACCAGAAAAAGGGTAACACCGATTACAATAAAGCCCGTCACAGCATAAGGTGTCATAACCGAAACAGTAAAACAGGCGGAAATCAGCATACAGGTAGTTACCAGTACATATAAATTCATAGGCAATTCACCGATTGCCATAAGTGCGGCATTTTTAAAGTAGTGACGCAATTCCAGATTTAATGTGACAGTAAGTATAGGTAAAGAAAAGCTCATGAAAATCACAAATAAAGTAATGATAACCGCCACAAATAGCGGAATATAGAACAGTTTTTCGGCAACAGCCATTCGGTAATAGAAAATCAGGCTGTAATAAGAGATGATGAAAGCAAGGTATAGCAAAATACCATATAAGATAAAGTATTTGTAATTATTTTTCAGACCTTTTCTGAACGATTGCCAAGCAGATACAGATTTCTGACGGCTGTTGACAACATCTTTGGTAATCTGGGTAACACCTGAAAAGAAAGGGTATACAAGTGGAATAATCAATCCCAGAAACCAGAGATTTTCACTTTGTCTGATAAATAACGAAATTCCATACACAATACCTCCACAAATAATGAGCGGTACAGAAAAAAACACATTGCCTAGAAACATCGTTTTGAAGTTGAGAAAATATAATTTAAAAAAACCGTCTTTTTTATGATTTATCATATTAATCCTACTCTTCTATAAAAAATTGAAAATTCCTGCAAAAAGGGTGTTACACAGAGCGTCCACCATTGAACTGATAGCCAATGCAATGAGAATAAAACTGTTGCTGATAATATAGGAGTAAATGCTTTGGGAAGCAGAAAGGGAATTACCTTTGTGTCTGGCAAAGAGATTTTTAGAAAATTGTACGGTATATTTCCCCTGACAAATCAATGCCAAAGCAGAGATGACATATCCGCCGAGCATGACCAGAAGAAAAAATCCGATACCGCCGAAGTGATAATATTTGTAGAGATAACCGCCCGTCAGACTGATACCGAACCCCTTGAAAGCAATCAGAAACGGTACACCGACAATTCCCCACAAAGAAAGTCCGCATAGAATATTACAGACGAAAAACAGAAAATTGGCTGTCAAAGAGGCAATGAAGCTATATAATATAGTCTGGTCACATCTGGCATGGAAATCTGAGGTAAAAAGAAAATCCAGTCTGGAAATCAGCAGTTCATCAGCATTCCCCGCACATACTGCACCGCTTATCAGACCCACCAGCAATGCACTGATTAATAAAATATCGACAGTATAGCGTTTAAAGAGATAGCGGAAATGTTTTGATGTTGGTGTTCTGGCAGTACCCACCGAAAGTAATGTTTTCATATACAACCCTCATTATAAAAAATGGATTTTATACCACTATATGAACAAGTCAGCTTGTATATGAGTTAGTTAAAGGGCTATCGCCCTTTAAAATCCTGTGTTAAGGGCTGCCGCCCTTAACAATCCTGCCCACTTTTTTGGAAAAAAGTGGGCAAAAAACTTTTAATTGTCATAGCTGACACTTAGCTAAACAATCCGAACGAAGTGAGCCTTGAAAGTTTTTGTCAAACTTTTTTCAAAAAGTTTGTGGGGTTCAGGGGAAAAGCCCCTGATGGGATTTTAAAGGGCAACGCCCTTTAAAATCCTGTGTTAAGGGCTGCCGCCCTTAACAATCCTGCCCACTTTTTTGAAAAAAAGTGGACAAAAAACTTTTAATTGTCATAGCTGACACTTAGCTAGACAATCCGAACGAAGTGAGCCTTGAAAGTTTTTGTCAAACTTTTTTCAAAAAGTTTGTGGGGTTCAGGGGCAAAGCCCCTGATAGGATTGTTAAGGGCAACGCCCTTAACAGAATTATTTGCCGAGTTCTTCGGCACGGTTGGTGCAGGCTTGCATAGCGTTTTTGATATTCTGATAAAATCCGCCTTTATCCAGTACATCAAGAGCGGCTAATGTTGTTCCGCCCGGAGAAGAAACTTTTTTAATTAATGTGTCAAGGTTGTCGCCTGACTGTAATATCATTTCGGCACTGCCTTTAAGTGTGGCACAAATGAGAGATAAGGCAGTAGTTTCGTCTATATCTGATTCTTTGGCATAGTCAAGCATAGCTTTGGCGAAAAGATAGATATAAGCAGGACTGCTTCCATTGACAGAAATGACCGTATTCATCTGAGTTTCAGGCAGAACTGTACATATTCCCGAACTTTCGAATATTTTCTTTACGCTGGAAAAATCATCATCGCTGATATTTTCAGACGGACATAATGCTGTTGCACCACAGCCGAGTAACAATGGTGTATTAGGCATAACTCTTACGCAAGGACAATTTTTCTCCAGTGAGGAAAGAACATAGTGAATGGAAATTCCTGCGGCAATGGAGATAATAACGGTATTTTCTGAAACAGATGTTTTGATTTGTGAAAGTACCTGTGCATAGTTTTGCGGTTTGACCGCCAGTACAACAAAATGACTGTTTTCCACAACAGCATTAGCGTTGTCACAGATTTGTACACCCTTTTCTTTCATTGCAGAAAGTTTATCCTTGTCTAAGTCAAACACATAGATATCTTCTGTTTCGGCAACATGATTGGCAATCATACCGTTGATAATAGCGGTTGCCATATTTCCCGCTCCTATAAATCCCGTTTTCTTCATTGACTGTCACTCCATATTCATAAAACTTGATTATTGTTTTTTATTATAGCACTTTATTTTTTTATTACAATCCATAAGTGAGTAATTTTAAAACAAATTTTAGAAATCAACAGAGTATTTTTATGAATAAAAATGCAGTGAATAATCTTTAAAAGACCCTTCACTGCGTTCAAGAGATTTTTTCAGTTATTGGTATCGTCAGCCTGATAGATTTCCATAACCATTTGCTGTAATTCCTCAACAGAATAGCGTAAGCGTTTTGCTTCGGTAAGTAAGGCTTTAACATATCTGTCCTTGAAAGTTTTACGGCGTTCATCAATGAGTTTTTCTGTTGCTCCTTCTTTGACAAACATTCCGATACCTCGTTTTTTGTAGACAATTCCTTCATACACCAATAAATTGACTGCTTTATTGACGGTAGCAATATTGATGTTGTATTCTTTAGAAATATATGTTGTTGAGGGAACTTGTTCTTCTTCTTTGATATCGCCCATAAGAATATGGTCTTTGATACCTTCTGCAATCCTTGCAAAAATCGGAATGTTTTCTCCTATAATATCCATATAATTTTCACCCTTTTCGAAAAATCAGTTAATCACTCATATAATCAAGATGTAATCATTATACCTGATAATTTTAATAATGTCAATGATTTTGTCAGAAAACAAAATAAAAAAATCGGATTGCTTTTTGTCAAAGAGTTAATCTTTTCTGGCACTTCGCCATGTCATACCCCAATGAAAATCTCTGTCCATACTCTGATGACCTGTATAAAAACCGACAATTTTTTCTACACTGAAAGTGGTATCATCAACATTTTCAAACATTGCCAAAGCACACATTTTTTTGGTTGTATCGTAGATATCCATTTTAATGACCAAATCTTCGGCATTGGGATATTTGATTGTCACAATACCGTCAGCACGCTTCCAGTTGGCGATACCGTCATAAATAAAAGTATAGACCAGTATTCTTTTAAATTGTGCAATTTTGTTGCCGTCAATCCGCAGATTTTCACCCGTTGCCACATTACCCGTTCTGTCATCGCCGTCCAGAGCAATATACGGATATCTTTCCAGACTGCCAAAATGCTTTCCTAACGCTTGTATACAGCCCTTTTTACCGTCCTTCATTTCGTACAGACACCCTAAGTCCAAATCAATCGGTTTTTCATTATTGAAAATCGCTTTGAAAAATCCCTGTTTGTTGGCTTTGGCATTCCAGTTAAGATTAATCAGAATTTCCCCAAGATTGCTTTTGTTTTTCTTTAAATTGACTTTTTGACCTTTTTGCAGACTGATACTCATGTCTGAACACACCTTTCTTTGAAAATGAAAACGGGGAGAAAAGCTGAACTTTTCCTCCCCGAAAATGATTATTTGGCAAACTGTACTGCCCGACTTTCTCTTATCATATTGACTTTGATTTGTCCGGGATATTCCAGTTCTTTTTCGATTTTATCACAGATGTCTTTGGCAAGTAATACCATTTTGTCATCATCAATAATTTCAGGCTTGACCATAATGCGGATTTCCCGTCCTGCCTGAATGGCATAGGAAGCCTCTACGCCCTCAAAGGACATAGCAACTTCTTCCAGTTTTTGCAGACGCTTGATGTAATTTTCCAGATTTTCACGCCTTGCACCGGGTCTTGCTGCTGAAATAGCGTCTGCCGCCTGTACAATACAGGCAACGACTGTCTTTGCTTCGATATCACCGTGATGAGCGGCGATAGCGTGTATAACCGCTTCGCTTTCTTTGTAGCGTTTGGCAACTTCCACACCCAATTCGATATGTGACCCCTCAACTTCATGGTCAAGGGCTTTGCCGATGTCGTGTAACAATCCTGCACGCTTTGCTACAGACGGGTTAAGTCCCAATTCCTGAGCAATCATACCCGAAAGATGACTGACTTCTATAGAATGTTTCAGCACATTCTGTCCGTAACTGGTACGGTATTTCAGACGACCTAATAATTTGACAATTTCAGGGTGAATACCATTAACGCCTGTTTCGATAATGGTTCTTTCTCCCTCCTGACGGATTGTCATTTCGACTTCTCGTTTAGCTTTTTCGAACATTTCTTCGATTTTGGCGGGGTGTATACGACCGTCAGCAATTAATTTCTCAATAGTAACTTTGGCAACCTCACGCCTAACAGGTTCAAAACAGGAAATGGTAATTGCTTCGGGGGTATCGTCAATAATTAAATCCACACCTGTAATGTTTTCTATGGAACGGATATTTCTTCCCTCTCTGCCGATAATCCGTCCTTTCATCTCATCATTCGGCAACTGGACAACGGATACCGTTGCTTCTGCCACATGGTCGGACGCACAACGCTGAATTGCCATAGAAATAATATTACGGGCTTTTTTGTCACATTCATCTTTCAGATGCTGTTCATATTCTCTGATTTTGACCGCTTTTTCATGAGTAAGTTCGCCGTCAAGTTTTTTCAGCAATTCTGCTTTTGCCTGTTCGGTTGTGTAGCCCGAAATTTTTTCCAGTACTTCCAGATGACTGTTTTTAATTCTTTCTGCCTCTGCAAATTCATTTTCGACGGCTTTTTGTTTTTTGGCAATCTTATCTTCTTTTTTCTCCAGATTGTCAATCTTCTTATCCAGTGTTTCCTCTTTGGACTGTATACGCCTTTCCTGACGCTGGATTTCTCGTCTGCGTTCATTGATTTCTTTTTCGGAAACTTCTCTTTGGCGATGAATTTCTTCTTTTGCCTCTAAGATAGTTTCTTTTTTCTTTGCTTCTGCCTCCTTATAAGCGTCATTGACAATACGCTGTGCTTCCGCTTCTGCTGAACCGATTTCCGCTTCGGCAGTTTTTTTACGGTGATTGATACCCATAAAAAAGGCGACCGCTCCGGAAACAGCTCCAACGGCTATAATCAGCACTATCGCAAGAAATAAATCCATCAACTAAGCACCTCCTTGTTAAAATGTAGAAACCGATAAAAGTATCTAATCAGTGTAATTTGGTAACTCGCAGGTGCAACCGCTGTGATAATCAGACGGTGTTTTGTTTCATTAAAAAATTGAAGAGAACTACCTCCTGTTGTAACTGTGTTCAATGCAAATCTTATCACAAAATAATTCCCGAACAAATATTTCAACAATTCTTTTCTCCGACAAAATCGTTTTTTTTGTCGGATTGTTTAAACCTTAGTCTAAATATATCCTGACGGCTCTCTTTACGAGTCGGAATATTGAATTTACTTATCTATAAATAATATGTAAAAAGTAAATTTCGTAAGCAAAACATATCCGTAAGTTTTTGCACTTTCACTTTACGGATAACATTACACCAACATAATAATAGCATTTTTTCACGGAATTGTCAACCTGATTTTTATATGTGAATTTTTACTACTATACAATTTTTCAGAATAAACCAGATAAGTGGTATAATTTGTCCTTATGACAAACCATACCACTTATTATAACATAAATGCTGTTCTATTGATGATTATTCATATTATCCAGTTGCTCACGCAGTTCGGTGCGTTCTTTGATGTGTTCCACGAACTTTCTTGGACCTACCACAATAAAGACAATACTGATAAGCATACTCAAAATAAATACCGTAAGATATTCGGGTGTGTTACACAGAAAAGAAATAATATTCCACACGGTTTTCATGTCAAAAAACAAATATATGCCGATAATCACCGCAACGATTGCCGTTGTCAGTACCGCCCCTGCTGAAGCATCTTTGGCAATTTTAATCAGTTCTGATTTTTCTTGGGTAATAGCGTCACAAGTTTTTTCTATGGCGGTATTCAGGAGTTCAAGTGCCATAACAACTCCAATCACCAGCCACACAATACAAATCTGTTCTGTACTAAGTGAATAAAACTGAGAAAAGTACAGTACATATGCCCCTACAACCAGATGGATTCTCATATTTCTCTGGTCACACAGGCAACTTACCATACCTCTGAAAGCATAAAACAGGCTTTTCAGAAATCTCACAGCAAATCCTCTCTTACATAACTCGTCGATGCAGGTAATCCCAACAAGGACATAACCTTTTCTTCTTTTTCTCTCATGCGTACTCTTTCCATATTGTCAATGTGGTCATATCCTAAAAGATGGAGTACCGAATGTGCCGTCAGATAACCGACTTCTCTCTGTAAGGAATGACCGTAACGCTGTGCCTGTTCTACTGCCTTTTCCATAGAGATAACCACATCGCCCAGAATTTGAGCACCTGTTTTGGGGTCGATATCATACACACCGTTCTCTCCCATAGGAAAAGAAAGCACATCTGTTGCACTGTCTTTGTTGCGGTATTGCTTATTCAGACTGTGAATTTCGTTATTATCTACAAAAGTCACGCTGATTTCTGCAATCCCTTCAAAGCCTTCTAACTGTAATACTGCATGACAACAACGCCTTACCAACATTCTCAGTCCTGTCGGAATTTTGACTTTCTTCTGATTGTTAGTGATAATTACTCTTATTTTCTCCATTACCTTTCCTTGCCTCCTCAACATTTCTCTCGTAAGCCCTGATGATATCCTGTACCAGCTTATGACGGACAACATCTCGTTCACTAAAGGTAATACACGCAATACCATCAATATTTTTTAGAATACGGATACTTTCTTTTAAACCTGACTTTGTTCCGCTTGGTAAATCTATCTGGGTGATATCCCCATTAATTACCATCTTGGAATTGAAACCTAAACGGGTCAGAAACATTTTCATCTGTTCTCTTGTGGTATTCTGTGCTTCATCAAGGATAATGAAGCTGTCATCAAGTGTGCGTCCACGCATATATGCCAGCGGTGCTACTTCGATATTTCCTCGTTCCACATATTTCTGATAAGTTTCTGCTCCCAACATCTCAAACAATGCGTCATAAAGCGGTCTTAAATAGGGGTCAACTTTGCTTTGTAAATCTCCTGGAAGAAATCCTAATTTTTCGCCTGCCTCTACTGCGGGTCGGGTAAGAATGATACGGTTGATATCTCCTGCCCTGAACGCCGTTACTGCCATAGCTACCGCAAGATAGGTCTTTCCTGTTCCAGCTGGTCCTACACCTATGGTAATGATATTCTCCTGTATAGCTTTACAGTACTTTTTCTGTCCCAGTGTCTTAGGCTTGACAGGTTTTCCTTTTGAAGTAATACAGATGCAATCTCCTGCCAGTTGTTCAATTTTTTCTTCGTTGCCGTCATTCACCAAAGAAATACAATAGCGGACATTCTGTTCGCTGATATGTTCCCCTTTGTTCATCAGGGAAAGCAGATTTTCAATGACTTTCTTTGCCTTGTCTACATCTTCAATCGCTCCACTGATTTTTAACTGCGAATCTCTCTCTACCACAGAAACCGCATATTCATTTTCGATAATTCTGATATTTTCGTCAAAACTACCGAAAAGTTCCACAATATTTTCAATACGGTCAATTACGATGATACTTTCCAATAAAAAATCACCTTCAGAACAATTCATACTCCGAAAGCACCGCCCTTTGCCATAGGGCAATATTCCGAAATCATTATAATTGTAACACATTTTTTAAATTTAGTCACTATTTTATAAAAATTTCAGCATATTTTTTAAAAAATCAGCAATTCAGTAAAAACACACGACCTGTTTTTGTGCATTATATATATAAAGACTTTTATTTTTGATAATAAATAGCCATAATTGTTTTCTACCTGAGCGGTTGTATTTTCTGAAATGCGTCATTATAGAAAACCAATTTATAGCTATGACAATTAAAAGTTTTGTCCACTTTTTCAAAAGTGGTGGGGTCAAGGGGCAAAGCCCTTTAATGGATAAAAAATTCAAAACAAAATTTGCCAAAGCAAATTTTGTCAATCACTATTGATTTTTAACTGCTCAGGTAGAATATTTTTGTTCCGCCAAAAAACATTAAGCCGAAATCTTTGCTATGCTTAACAAAGAATTTCGGCTTATGTAAGATTATGTAAAGATTATTTTGTATAATCAGGTCTATAATAACCGTTGATGACACCGCTTGTTCTGTCGTACAGTTTGAATTTTACCGAACTTTTGTCATCATCGTCACTGCCTGTATTACCCTCAATCGTATATACATAGTCATCGTCAACATCGTAAACGATACCTACATGGTCACTGAAATATCTGTCCTGAGAAAAATATCTGCCGTTACCGTTCCATACAAATTCAATAACATCACCAATCTGAGGTGTTGTTGAAGAATCACTGTATTCACTTTCATGCCATTCTCCGCTAAGACCTGAGGCAACACTCTCTCTGGCGATTGACCCTGCTCCTGCTGAAGCGACAATATATTTTCCTAATCCGTCAATCTGGTCAAAACACCATGATACAAATATTGCACACCATGGAATTCCCGAACCTTCATAGTCATAATACCACTGGCGATATTTACTGGGACCATTGCCGACCTGTTCCTTAGCTACATTAATCAACTGTTGAACAGCGTCAGGTTTTTCTTCAACGGTAAGCTGTTTTGTGGCGAATACTTCTGAACCGTCTTTTGCCTGACAGGTAATGGTTACTTTACCCTCTGACAAGCCATAAACTGTACCGTCACGACTGATTGTTGCAATGCTGTTATCACTGCTGTTCCATGTTACTTCTTTGTTATCCGCATCGAACGGATAAATTCTTGCCGTCAAAGTTGTGCTTGAACCCAGATATACAGTATCACTGCCGTGTATTTTGATGGAACTGACAGGCTGACCAACAACAATACTGCTTTTATCATAAACTTTCATACCGTCTGCGGAAATACAGATTATCTGACAACTGCCTTTTGCTAAAGTAGTGATAACACCGTTTTTATCTACTGTGACCACATTCGGGTTTGTACTTCTGTAGACAACATCAGGCAAAGCTGTTCCGTCAGGCACGGATTTCGGTTTTAAATCCACTGTTTCATCTACACGACAAACAACAGATTTTCTGGTAAACTGTACGGATTGTGCATTTTCCTCAACGGTTACTACACACCCTGTTCTTAAATTACTGCCGTCTTTTGTGGACGCATAGATAACACAGTTGCCTTTGCCGACAGCATTGACATTTCCGTTTTCATCTACGGTAGCCACTTTACTGTTACTGGTGGTGTATGTCAAAGTTTTATTGCTCGCATTTGACGGTGAAACCGTTGTTTCCATTTTAAAGGAAGTGTTTTCCTTGATAATCTTTCTGATTGCTACAGCGGAAACAGAAGTAACTTTGATTTTTTCTTCTACGGGAGCAACTGTACCGTTACATTCAACTTCAAAACTCTGAATGACCTCACTGCCATCAATCGTCTTTGCCGTTATTGTACATTTGCCGTTGCCGACAGCCGTCACGGTTCCCTTTTGTGATACGGTTGCTACTGTTTTATCACTGCTTGTCCAACGCAAAATCTTATTTGTAGCCGAAAGAGGTATTATATTGGTAGCTACGGTTATCTGTTCGCCGATTTCCATTGTTCTGGGGGCATCTTTAAAGGCGAAATTCTGTACTTTCTGTGTTACGGTTACTGCACAGTAGCCGTATACATCGCTACCGTCATCAGCATATACCTTTATTGTACAACTGCCCACACCTTTGGCAATGATATTACCGTCCTTATCCGCTTCTGCAATGGTATTGTTGGTACTCTGCCATGTTAAAGTGTTTTTATCTATGTCAAGTGGGTCTGTTTCGATAGTAAGTTTACGACTTTCCCCGTTTTCCAGCACAAGGCTCTTGGTTGAGGTGACAATGGATTTTACGGTAACTTTATCAATAGTAGTCTGACTTTCCTGTTGGGTTGTCTTATTACTATCCTTTTTAAGAACAATTTCTGTTGCTCTTTCTTCGACTGTCGTCATATTTTCCGTCGAATTTTCCCATCTGTTAACAGATGTTGTTTCTTCACTGTTGTTTTCTGTTGTTGCCAATGTACTTTCTTCGGCAACGGTTTGTTGGGTGTTTATCGCTGAAACTTGAACAGATGTGCTTATCAGTATAGATGCTATAAGCAATATCGATGTGAGTTTCTTTGAAGACATCATCTAACAACCTCCACTATAAATTTACAAGGTGGTATCTTTTACCATGCCTATTATATTACAGGAATGTAACATATGTCAAGTCCGTTTATTACATTTCTGTAAATTATTTTTGACAGCTTTTTTATCACCAAAAAAATATTGTAACCATCAAATAAGCAATTTGAAAATTTTATCACAAAAAAACAACTATTTTGTCACATTTCTGTGTGAATATTATTTCAGCACAACAGCAATACCACAAATAATCCTTTCTACGCTTTCTGAAAGTTCTGCCAGCCGACAACCAATTTTTCCTGTTTGTTCCCGCCACAACCGTTCTTCTTTTTCTATGGGAATAATACCGTTGCCGATTTCATTCATAATAATAATCATATCTGAATTTCTTTTTATCAGATTTTCCGTGAAAGCAAGCGGATTTTCTTTTCTTTCCATCAACGCTTTTATTACTCTGTCATAATTATTGATACATCGTTTGTTTTCAATTTCTTCAAAAGCACAAATTTCTATATCAAAAATATCGTTTTCAGTAATGTTATATTTTCTCATAGCAAAATTCAGTTTTCCTTGAGCAACACCGCCGATTATCATTCTCATAAAATTAATCTCCTCCCTTGAATAATGCGTAATGCGTAATTCGTAATTAGATTCCTCTCTTCGTTTGGAATGATTATCCAACAGTTAGCTTACACAATTAAAAGTTTTTTGTCCACTTTTTTTCAAAAAAGTGGGCAGGATTGTTAAGGGCGGCAGCCCTTAACACGGAATTTTAAAGGGCGGTAGCCCTTTAAGAAAAAACTTTAAAAAAATTCAAAAAAAGGTTTGACAAATCATGACAGTTGCGTTATAATAGCATAGCAGTTTACGAGATGTAACTCAGTTTGGTAGAGTGCTACGTTAGGGACGTAGATGCCGCAGGTTCAAGTCCTGTCATCTCGACCACAGTTCCCCGTCAGATTAAGTCTGACGGGGTTATTTTTGTTCGATTGTTCAGTATCATATGTAAAAAAACTCCACCTGAGTGGTTGAAAATCAGGTAATTATTGTCAAAATCTGCTTACGCAGATTTTGTTTTGAATTTTTATCCTTTAAAGGGCTTCGCCCTTTAAAATCCCACAAGGGGCTTTGCCCCTTGACCCCACCACTTTTGAAAAAGTGGACAAAACTTTTAATTGTCATAGCTACAGGTTGTTTTTCAATAATTACGAATTACGCATTACGAATTACGCATTTCAGAAAATAATCCCAACCGCTGGCTGGAAAAATTTCAAGCATTTAATTGCAATTACTGTATTGACTTTAGCACTATAAAGCGTTATAATGAACAGGTGCTTTTTATTGATTATCAGACAATAATTTTTCGGCGTTTTTATATAATATCAGGTCTTTTTCATTATCGGAAAGTCCTTTCAGCATTTTAAAATGTTCTGCATATCGTTTCTGGTCGTTCCACGGGCTGTCTGTAGCAAATAAAATTTTATCGGCACCGTGCTTTTTGATGACTTCAACAACTTCTTCGTCTGTTGTATCGCAGAAACTTCCCAAAGAGGCGAATGAACAACTGATATCAATATAACAGTTACTTCCCAGAAGATATTTTGCTACTTCCTGTTTACGGTATATTCCGCCAAGATGGGCGAATACCATAAACGGTCTGGTATTGTTTGTGGTACGCTGAACTTTATCGAGAACCTTTCTTGCTTTTTCGGGCGGACAGTGTACAACATCAAATGCAGGGTCAACTCCTGAATGAGTGACTATAGTAAGACCGAGTTTTGCACATTCTGTAATGATGTGGATATACCGTTCATCATCAATAAAAGTCTGTGTATAATCAGGGTGAATTTTGATACCTTTGAAACCGTTGTTTTTGAGAAATATTAGTTTTTCTTTTATATTGTCATCGTCTGGGTGAATACCACCGAAAGAAATAAGATTTGTATAAGTATTGTTAATGTGCAGGGCATAACGGTTGATAGTGTCAAACTGTCCCTTACGGGTGGCAACAGGCAGAACAACGGATTTGTCAATATGAGCGTTTTGCATACTCTCAAGCAAAGCGTCCAATGTACCTTTGGTATGTACTTTTACGCCTTCCGCAGAATTAACTAAAGCCTGAATTGTCTTTTCGGCAATTTTTTCAGGGTATACATGGGTATGAAAATCGATTATCATTACTGGTGACCTCACCTTATTCAAAAATGTACCAACAAAAAATGTCAGTGTAATGGGGTCATTATAACATATATCATACCGTATTTTCAAATGGTATTTTAATTTCGATGATTTGTCAGCGGAATTTTATCTACCTGAGCGGTTGAAAATCAAATAGTTATTGTCAAAATTTGCTTTGGCAAATTTTGTTTTAAATTTTTATTCATTAAAGGGCTTTGCCCTTTAAAATCCCACAAGGGGCTTTGCCCCTTGACCCCACCACTTTTGAAAAAGTGGACAAAACTTTTAATTGTCATAGCTATACGAAAAAAATCCAACTGCTCAGTTGGAATTTTCTTATATATTATACTACAGATTTGAGGAGATTAAAAAATGGATATGTTCATTAAAATCATGTTTCTAGTGGTGTTTTTTGCGGTAATGATAGGCGTAGGAATTTACTGTCGGAAACAGGCAACAGATGTCAACGGATTTGTATTGGGAAACCGTTCAGTAGGTCCTTGGCTGACAGCGTTTGCTTTTGGTACATCGTATTTTTCTGCTGTTATCTTTGTCGGCTATGCGGGACAGTTCGGCTGGCGTTTCGGACTGGCTTCTACATGGATAGGTCTTGGTAATGCGTTCATCGGTTCACTGATGGCATGGAGGATTCTGGGCAGGCGTACCCGTGTGATGACACAACATCTTGATACGGCGACCATGCCTGATTTTTTCTTTAAGCGTTATCATTCAAAAGCACTCAAAGTTACAGCGTCAGTTATTATTTTTATTTTTCTGATTCCGTATACCGCTTCGCTTTACAACGGACTTTCACGGTTGTTTGAAATGGCATTCGGTATTCCGTATACTTACTGTGTTATTGCTATGGCAGTACTGACAGGTGTTTATGTTGTGCTTGGCGGATATATGGCTACGGCTATCAACGATTTTATTCAGGGCATTATTATGTTAGGCGGAATTGTTGCCGTTATTGTGGCAGTTTTGAATATCAACGGCGGATTTAACGAAACGATTGCATTATTATCTCAGCAAAGTACCATATTGCCGTCAGGAACGGAATTTAAAGGGGCATATACATCGTTTTTTGGTCCTGATATATTCTCTTTGATTGGTGTTGTCTTGCTGACTTCACTGGGAACATGGGGACTTCCGCAGATGGTACAGAAATTCTATGCCATAAAATCTGAAAAATCTATTAATACAGGAACGATTGTTTCTACCATATTTGCTATGGTAGTAGCAGGCGGTTGTTATTTTCTTGGCGGATTCGGACGGCTTTTTGGCACACTTGGAACGGACGGTAAACCTCAGGGGGGTTATGATGCTGTTATTCCGTCTATGCTGGAAAATCTTTCCCCTGTACTTATAGGAATTGTGGTTGTTCTTGTCTTGTCAGCGTCGATGAGTACGCTTTCCAGTCTGGTGCTGACATCGAGTTCTGTATTGACCATTGATTTCATTGACCCTGTCTTCTGTGCGAAAAAATCGCTTTCTGATAAGAAAAAAGTTCTTTTGATGAGAATATTCATCATTTTCTTTATTACTGTTTCAGCAGTTATTGCCATTATTCAAGTGAAATCTCCTGTACTGTTCATCTCACAAATGATGGGTGTTTCATGGGGAGCTTTGGCAGGGGCTTTTCTTGCTCCGTTTATGTACGGATTGTATATGAAAAAAGTACCTAAAGTTGCGGTCTGGATTAATTATGCTATAGGTGTAGGTATTTCAATAGCGTCTTTTGTCTGTAATCTTACCGGTGTTAAATTTGATAATGCTGTACTGGAATACTTTAAATCGCCTATTAATGCCGGTATGCTGGCAATGGTTCTGGGTATTGTGATAACTCCTCTGATTGCTTTGATTACTCCTGAAAAAGATACCGAAAGAATAGAACAAATCTTCTCCTGTTATAAGAGAAAGGTTAATGTTTCTACCATCAAATCTATGAACGATGTCGAAGTAAAATAACATTAAAAATGTATATTAAAAAATTATAACATAGAAAAGGAAATGATAAGAAATGATGTTTCAGAAAGATATCGAAACCTTGCCGAGAGAACAGATTGAAGAAATTCAGTTAGAAAGACTGAAAGCTACTGTAAAATACTGTTACGATAATGTACCGCTTTATCATAAGCGTCTGACGGAATGTGGTGTAGAGGACGGTTCAAAAATCAAGACACTTTCGGATATAGAGTATATTCCGTTTACCACAAAAGACGATTTCCGTGACAACTATCCGTTTGGTCTTATGGCAGTACCGATGAGAGATATTGTGCGTATTCATGCGTCATCAGGAACAACAGGAAAACCGACAGTTGGTGTCTATACCAAAGAAGATATCAAAATCTGGGCGGACTGTGTATCTCGTGTAGCGGTGGCAGGGGGTGTTACCGCAGATGATGTTATCCAGATTAGTTTTGGTTACGGGCTGTTTACAGGTGCATTGGGACTGCATTACGGTATGGAAAATATAGGAGCAACTGTTATTCCCGCTTCATCAGGCAATACCGAAAAGCAACTGATGATGTTACGTGACTATGGTGTTACAGGATTGGTAGCAACACCGTCCTATGCGTTGTATCTTTCAGAGGCAGTAAAAGAGGCAGGCTATCCACTTTCGGCATATTCGTTAAGGTTGGGAATTTTAGGCTCTGAACCGTGTACACCTGCTATGCGTTCACAGATAGAGTCTAATTTTGATATTCGTGTTTCAGATAATTATGGTATGACAGAATTGGGTGGTCCTGGTGTTTCGGGTGACTGTGAGGCAAGAAACGGTATGCACTTTGCCGAAGACCATTTCTTACCTGAAATTATCAACACGGAAACAGGTGAAAGACTTGGGGAAAATGAAGTCGGTGAACTGGTTATTACTACACTGACAAGGCGTGGTATGCCTGTACTCCGTTACCGTACAAAGGATATTACCAAAATCAGTTATGAACCTTGTTCTTGCGGAAGAACTCATGCAAGAATGGCAAAAACGATGGGCAGAACTGATGATATGTTGATTATCAAAGGTGTCAATGTATTTCCGACACAGATTGAAAACATTCTGATTAATATTAAAGATATAGCTCCTCATTATATGTTAGTGATTGCCCGTGAACATTTCAGAGATAGTCTTGAAATCAAGGTAGAGCTTGACAATGTAGAATTGTTGGAAAACTATCAGCGTCTTAGCGACCTGAAAGCCTTTATTGAGGCTAAGATGAAGTCTATTTTAGGACTTAGAGCCAAAGTTACTTTAGTAGCTCCCAAAACAATAGAACGCTTTCAGGGTAAGGCAAAAAGAATTGTAGATTTGCGTAATCAATGAGAGGTTAAGGGCTACCGCCCTTAACAATCCTGTTTCAAGGGCTTTGCCCTTGAAAATCCTACAAGGGGCTACCGCCCCTTGACCCTGTCCACTTTTTGAAAAAAGTGGACAAAAACTTTTAAGAAAATTTGCTGTCGCAAATTTTGAGTTGTGACAAATGAATTATGGTCTGAAAGGACTTGACCTGAACTTCTGAATTGAGTAAAATAAGAATGGTACGGAAATTCGTTTAAATAAGGTGGTAATGAAATGAAAGAATTGATGATAGGCAATTCCGCATTGGCGAGAGGTCTTTATGAGGCTGGTTGCAGTGTGATTTCCAGTTATCCGGGTACGCCGAGTACGGAAATTACAGAAGAATTTGCCAAATTTGATGATGTTTACTGTGAGTGGGCTCCGAACGAAAAGGTAGCTATGGAAACAGCTTTCGGTGCATCATTGAGAGGTAAGCGTTCAGCCTGCTGTATGAAACATGTAGGTCTGAATGTGTCGGCTGACCCGTTGTTTACGATGTCTTATACGGGTGTTAATGCAGGAATGGTGATTTGTGTGGCTGATGACCCGGGAATGCACTCCTCACAGAATGAACAGGATTCCCGTCATTATGCGATAGCGTCAAAAGTACCGATGTTAGAACCGTCCGATTCTCAGGAAGCGTTGGATTTTGCTAAAACGGCTTATGAAATTTCGGAAGAATTTGATACACCTGTTTTTATTAAAATGTGTACCCGTGTAGCACATTCGCAAAGTATTGTAGCAAAAGGGGAAAGAACAGAAGTTACCAAAGAATATGTCAAAAATCCTAGAAAATACATTATGGCTCCTGCCAACGCTATTGCTCGTCACCCATTTGTAGAGGAAAGAACAGCAAAGCTGACGGAATATGCTGAAACAACTCCGCTCAACAGAATTGAACAAGGTGATGGTACATACGATTTTGGAATTATTACTTCATCAACCTCTTATCAGTATGTTAAAGAAGTTTTCGGGGACAGTGTATCTGTACTGAAACTTGGTATGGTCAATCCGTTACCTGTAAAACTGATTAAAGATTTTGCCGAAAAAGTCGGTAAAGTATATGTTATTGAAGAGCTTGACCCCATTATTGAAAATCATTGTAAGGTTATTGGTGTTGATGTTGTCGGCAAAGAGAAGTTTTCTATTTTAGGAGAGTTCTCACAGAAAACTATTGCTAAGGCTTTTGACCTTGCCAATAAAGAAAATGTCACGCTGGATACGAATATTCCTGTAAGACCGCCTATGATGTGTGCTGGTTGTCCTCATCGTGGAATGTATTATGTGCTTGCCAAAAACAAACTTACTGTTCTGGGTGATATTGGTTGTTACACACTTGGGTCTATGCCACCGCTGAATGCTTTGGATATGACACTTTGTATGGGTGCATCTGTATCGGGCATACACGGTTATAACAAGGCTGGTCAGGGCGAAACCGAAAACAAGACTGTCTGTGTTATCGGTGACTCTACTTTCATGCACTCAGGTGTTACGGGACTTATCAACATTGCCTATAATCAGTCAAACTCTACTGTCATTATTCTGGATAACTCTATTACAGGTATGACAGGTCATCAGCAAAATCCTACAACAGGCAAAAATATCAAAGGTGACCCTGCTGGTAAAGTGGATTTGGAAAGTCTTTGTCATTCTGTAGGGATTAACTCTGTAAGAGTGGTTGACCCTTATAATCTGGAAGAATGTGAACGGGTTGTCAAAGAAGAACTGGCTAAAAATGAACCGTCCGTCATTATTTCACGCAGACCTTGTGTACTTTTGAAATATGTCAAACCTAAAAAGCCTTTGCGTGTCAATCCTGAAAAATGCCGTAGTTGTAAACGCTGTATGAAATTCGGCTGTCCTGCTATTTCGTTCAGAGATAATCATGCAGTCGTTGACAGTACATTGTGTATCGGTTGTGGTGTATGTGCAGGACTTTGTCCTTTTGACGCTTTTGAAAGTGAGGGTGAATAATATGGCAACAAAAAATATTATGATTGTCGGTGTAGGCGGACAGGGTTCATTACTTGCCTCAAAGTTACTGGGCAGACTGTTGGTTGATGAAGGCTTTGATGTAAAGGTAAGCGAAGTTCATGGTATGAGCCAGCGTGGAGGGTCTGTGGTTACCTATGTCAGATTTGGTGATAAAGTCTATTCTCCCATTATTGATGAGGGGGAAGCGGATTTTATTGTCAGCTTTGAAAAAATAGAGTCCGCCCGTTATATCAAAGACCTGAAAAAAGACGGTACAGTTATTGTCAATACACAACAGATTGACCCTATGCCTGTTATCATAGGTAACGCCACTTATCCCGAAAATATTCTTGACGAAATGACCGCCAAAGGTGTTCATGTAGATGCCATTGATGCACTTTCTCTTGCGTCAGAGGCAGGTTCAGCAAAAGCCTGTAACATTGTGCTTATGGGCAGACTTGCTAAATATTTTGATATTCCCTATGAAAAGTGGGAAAGTGCCATCGAAAAGTGCGTAAAACCTAATTTCATAGAAATTAATAAAACTGCATTCCGTTTAGGCTACAATAACTAAGCTGACGCAGAAAAAACAATCCGAACGAAGTGAGCCAAAAAAGTTTTTTGTCCACTTTTTTTCAAAAAAGTGGGCAGGATTTTAAAGGGCGGTAGCCCTTTAACGAAAGGAGTATGCGATAAACAATGCAGAAAAATTATTTCCAGAAAGATATGGAAACCATGCCCATAGAGGAAATTAAGAAAATTCAGAATGAAAAGCTGGTCAAACAGGTAAAATATGTATACGATAATGTCAAATACTATCGTGACCTCATGGATAAAAAGGGCGTAAAACCTGAAGATATCCAGAGTACGGACGATTTGTATAAATTGCCGTTTCTGAAAAAGGACGATTTGAGAGAGGCTTATCCGTTCGGATTATTGGCTACCGATATTAAAAATTGTGTTCGTATACAGTCTACATCAGGCACAACAGGAAAAAGAGTAGTGGCTTTCTATACACAGAATGATGTGGATGTGTGGGAAGAATGTTGTGCAAGAGCAATCGTAGCAGCAGGTGGTACAAACGGAGATGTTTGTCAGGTAGCTTATGGGTATGGTTTGTTCACAGGTGGTTCAGGATTGCATGGCGGTTCACATAAGGTAGGTTGTCTTACTTTGCCGATGTCCAGCGGTAATACCGACAGACAAATTCAGTTCATGATGGATTTAAATTCTACCATTCTTTGCTGTACACCGTCTTATGCGGCATACATAGGTGAAACCCTCAAGGAAAAGGGCTATAAACCCGAAGATAACAAACTTAAAGCAGGTATATTCGGGGCTGAACCGTGGACGGAAGAAATGCGTAGGGATATTGAAAAGTCGCTTGGTATCAAAGCCTATGATATTTACGGTCTGACAGAAATCAGTGGTCCTGGTGTTGCCTTTGAATGTGAAGAACAAAACGGTATGCACATCAATGAGGACCATTTCCTTGTAGAAGTGATTGACCCTGATACAGGTGAAGTTTTGCCCGAAGGGTCTAAAGGAGAATTGGTATTTACTTCACTGGATAAAGAAGCATTTCCGCTTTTGCGTTATCGTACAAGGGATATTTGCGTATTATCACGGGAAAAATGTTCTTGTGGAAGAACATTTGTAAAAATGACAAAACCGTTAGGTCGTTCAGACGATATGATGATTATTCGTGGTGTCAATGTATTCCCCAGTCAGATAGAGGCAGTGTTGCTTAATTGCGGATATGCACCGAACTATCAGATTATTATTGACCGTGTGAATAATACAGATACATTTGATATCAATGTAGAAATGAGTAAAGAGGATTTCTCTGATACGCCGAAAGTTATCACCAACAAGGAAAAACAACTCCAGAGTGCGATGAAAGCGATGTTGGGTATTAATCCGAAAATTCATCTTGTTTCCCCTAAAAGTATTACCCGTTCGGAGGGAAAAGCAGTCCGTGTGATTGACAACCGTAAACGGCTTGGCATAACCGTATAATAATATTTCTATTTACTAAAAAAGGAGGTTGTATTTTTTATGGCAGTAAAACAAATTTCGATTTTCGTGGAAAACAAAGAGGGCAAACTGGTTACGATTACCGAAGCTATCGCAAAGGCAGGAATTGATATCCGTGCGATGAGTGTAGCAGATACACAGGATTTCGGCATTTTCCGTCTTATCGTCACAGACCCCGAAAAAGCAAGAGAGTCTTTGGAGTCGTCAGGGTGTTTTGTATCTATCACACAGGTTGTAGGTGTGTCTATCCCTGATGAGCCTGGTTCACTTTCTAAAGTAGTCAAGATACTGGCAAGGCACAATATCAATATTGAGTATATGTACGCTTTTATTACGGTTTCCAAGAAATTTGCGTCAGTAGTTTTGCGTGTTGCCGACAACGAGGCAGCCGAAAAAATTCTGACCGAAAACGGCATAAAGCTGTTGGAAGAAAAAGATATCATGATGATGTAAGCAGAAACAGATGGCATAAGGAAGGACATAACGGCAGAATATTATGACCGTTATGTCCTTTTACATTCCGTTTTTTTAAAATCAGATAAAAAGTTAGTATCAACAAAGATTATTTTTTCTTTTGGGGCATTTTGATTAGCCACGTGCAGTATCTATTGATAAACAGAATGATACCAGTTAAAATCAGCAGTTCCAGTGGAATGACAAGCAAAGAAAGAGTTTCTGTGGAACAGTTTAAATGAAAAACACTTAAAATAAGATAGGCAATTTCCACAGAAATGTCCATATGAAGGAACATGATGATGAGGGAATATTTTCCAAGAAAATTGATAGGTTTCAACAATGGTAAGGTCAATTTTTTGGAAAGCAGAATAATCCAGTAACAAGAAGCGATTTCTGTAATGTAAAACAAACATAAATATCCTATCTGAACAGAGCTGATATCATAATTACCCATATCTGTTTTGCCAAATAATGTAAGCATAAACATAGTGATAGAAAGTGTAAAGGTCAGGAAAAACAGCAGACGATTATCTACTTTTTCCGTCAGTTGGTAAAGAACAGCACCGAAATAAATAAAAACAGAAGATATCAGAACACGATAACCATACTGTGTTACATAATTGTCGGAAAAAGGGAATGTTTCATTGTGAAAATATTTGCAACAAAAGTTGACAACTATTAAACACAATGCTATTGAAAGAAAAATCTGATGATAGAATTTTGTTTTTCGGACAGCAGAAAATAAAATTAACGACAAGAACAAACAAGGAACAAACCAGAATGCCCGATAGCCAAATGTAGAAAATAGCAGGATAGCTATTTTCCATAGAGGAGTTTGAGAATCAGAATGGGTAAATATACGGAAAAAAAAGATATTCCATAACAGTATTAGTACCGAAAATGTAAAATATGGATACATCAGTGATAGAAATTTCTTAATAATAAATTCCTTAAAAGGATAGCGTTGTTGTTTCTGATATTCAAATAAAAATCCCGACAGAATAAAAAATAGTGGTACAGCAAACATGGAGAGAAACAGATGAAGATGAGGAAAAATTTTTAAGTGATGTATAATCACTATAGAGATAATACCGATACCTCTAGTAAAATCCAGATAATCTAGTCTTTTTGGGGTATTGTTGAAGGTTGTTGCATAACTTGGCATAAGTACACCTCATTTTTCTAGTCTATATCGTATTTTATCATATCTTTCTGTAGTAATCAAGAGATTCTATAAGTGGATAGATTGTTTTCTGTGATTTGGGACAATAAATAATTTTTATCTGAGCGGTTGAGAATATTTTCTGAAAGATAATTAATCAGTTATAAAATAATAGTCATTTGTCATTTCGAGGAGCAAAAGCAACGAGAAATCTTTTGTAAGATTCCTCACTGCGGTTACGATGACACAAAGGAGCGTTCGGAATGATTATTTGACATTTGGCTGTGACACTTAAAAGTTTTTTGTCCACTTTTTTTCAAAAAAGTGGGCGGGGTCAAGGGGCGGCAGCCCCTTGTGGGATTTTAAAGGGCAACGCCCTTTAAAAGGTCACCCACAAAGTGAGTGACCTGAAAAGCAAACTGATAATCTTAATTATTCAGAAATTCTTTTTCTAGCAACTACTACTGCACCGCCAGCAAGCATTACTACTGCAAGAAGTCCAGCAACTGCTGCACTGTCGCCAGTAGCAACTTTACCTGTAGCAGATGAAGTTGTGCTTGAAGATGTTGAAGAACCACTGTTGTTTCCAGCAGTACCTGTTGCATTGGTAGAACCACTTGTAGGAGCAGATGTAGTACCTGTAGCATCAGATGTAGGGTTAGTTGTGCTGGAAGCGTCTTCTGTTGCATCGGAGGAAGCTACTTCTGTAGGAGTTGTATCTGAGGGAGCTTCGCTTGTAGGTTCATCTGTAGTAGCTTCTGTAGGAGCGTCTGTTACTTCTTCTGTAGGTTCGTCTGTAGGAACTTCAGCAGCCTTTACACATTCAAAACCAGCTTTAAGTGTAGCAGGGTCAAAAGTAATTTTGATTTCTGTTGTATCGGGGTCAACAAAACCTAAAGCATTAGGAGCACCGTCTTCATAGTTTCCTTCGTCGTTGAAAGAAATTGTCCAAGCACCGTCCTGAGCAACTTTATACTCAAAAGGTTCGTCCCACAATTCTTCGCTTACGGGGATAGTAACACTGTAAACGCCGTCTTCACCCTGTGTCATCTGATATTTAGGGTCGTTAGGTGTCCATGCAGGGTCAAAAATTCCGCTACCAACTGCGAAATATGTATGGTCGCCATCAACAGGAGAAGGTGTACCTACTGTATAAGGGTTGTCGATACGGCTGGTTGTCTTGTAACCGTCAAAGATAATGGTAACAACTTCAGCTTCTTCAGCTTCTTCACCGAAATCAACGATGGAGTTGGAATCAAGACCATAAGCAACGCCGTTTTCGTTGAAAGAGAACTCCCAAGGATTAGAAGCGTCCCAACCTCTTACAACGACTTTGTACTGAGCACCATAATAGAATGTGTCGCCTTTGTTAGCAACACCGTTAAGGTTGATGTACCAAACGCCTGCGGCTTCGTCATAACTCATGTTGAAGTCATCGTTTTCGGGCTGCCATGCACTGTCACCGAGAAGACCAGCGTCACCGACTACTGTATAACTCCAGTCAGCAGGATTCCAGTCAGCGGGAAGTTCTGTGACATCTGCGGAAGCGGAGATAGCTGCACTTGCACACATTGATGTTGCCATCAAACCTGAAAGCAACACACCGGTTAATTTTTTCATTGGATTTTTCCTCCCTATAAAAGATAAGTAAATATTTGTCCGAAGTTTACGCTTCAGTAACGCTATTATACATCAACAGTAAAATAAAAGTCAATATCTTGTTTTTAATTTAGTTACATTTTTGTTATTTTTGTGACTTAACAACAAAAAAAGCATAGATATTTATTAACAAAAAACAAATTTGACTTTTTTTCTGAAACAAAACGGGAGAAAGAGGAAGTTTATGGTGGAATGAAAAACGATTTACTGTCGAAACAAGATATAATTTTAACAATTTTTCCCTGAAGAAAAGGAAAGAGGAATTTTATTGAAAATAATGTGTCTATTTTTGATTTATGTTATTTATTGCCACAAAAAGCACATAGTAACAATGTGAACAAAAATACGGGGATAAGTTTGTTAATAATTTCAGGGGTAAAAATGTGCAATTTACTCAAAAAACAGAAAAAAAGAGTTTGACTTATATGAACTTTCCTGTTAAAATAATGGGTAAGAAGTCTTTAGACGGAAATGTTATTTTTAGAAAGGAAACATATGGGTAAGATTGTTGCACTGGTTTCGGGAAAGGGTGGTACTGGAAAGTCTACGCTTTGTGTGACTTTGGGAATGGTGCTTGTCAGAAAGGGGTATCGTGTGTTGCTGATAGATTGCGACTGTGGTATGCGTGCATTGGATATTCTGATGGAAATTGACAGAAATCTTGTGTTTGATATTTCTGATGTTATCAAAGGCAACTGTACGGAAGAAAAGATTATCTATCCGTGTGAGTTCTGTGAGGGACTGTTTTTGATTTCAGCACCGCAAAATCCTGATGACCTTGTTTGCAAAGAAGATATGAAACACTTCACGGACAGTATCCGCAATCAATTTGACTATATCCTACTGGACGCACCGTCAGGAATTGGCAAAGCAATGGAAAGTGCCGTATATAATGCAGATATATGTCTGGTTGTGGCGAATGCGGAGGCAGTGAGTGTGAGGTGTTGTGTCAGTGTGCGTCGAAAACTGTATGACCTTGACAAAAATAATATCAGGCTTATCATCAATAAATTCTCAAAAAAGGAGTTCAGAAAAAATCCTGATTATCCTGACCTTGACAGTATTATTGATGAAACAGGTATACAACTCATAGGAATTATCGCTGACGATAAAAAAACCATTCGTTCGTTGCGGAGTGCCATGCAGTCCGTTAGGGGAGTTTCGGCAATGGAATGTGTAAGAAGAACAGCTTGCAGAATTGACGGCGAAAATATCCCTTTGTTGATTTGTTGACAATTTTATTTTTATTCTAAGGAGAGAGGGATTATTGTGAAAATTGCTTTGATAGCTCACGATGAAAAGAAAGAATTGATGGTACAGTTTTGTATAGCCTACTGTGGTATTCTCAGTAAATACGAATTGTGTGCTACAGGGACAACAGGCAGACTGGTTTCGGAGGCAACAGGATTACAGATTGAAAAATTTCTCAGTGGGTCGCAGGGAGGCGGAGAACAGATTGCTTCCAGAATTTCCTATAACGAAATTGATATGCTGTTATTATTCCGTGACCCTTTAAATCCTAAACCGAATGAACCCAACGATATCAACTTGTTAAGACTGTGCGATATGCACAACATACCTGTGGCTACCAATATTGCTACGGCAGAAGTGCTTGTTCAGGGTCTTGGCAGGGGCGACCTTGACTGGAGAAATGTTGTCAAGTAAAACTTGTCGTATAATACTCTTGTCAGTTTGGCAATATTGTAGTAAAATAGAATACCGATAGGGGGTAGACTTTACAGCCTATCCCCCTAATTTTTGTCTGAATTTTTTATCTGTTAAAGGGCGTTGCCCTTTAAAATCCCATCAGGGGCGTTGCCCCTGAACCCCACGAACTTTTTTCAAAAAGTTCGACAAAAACTTTTAATTGTCATAGCTAAGCCTTAGCGAAACAATTCGAACGAAGTGAGCCTTGAAAGTTTTTTGTCCACTTTTTTTCAAAAAAGTGGCGGTTTCCAAAGGCGGAGCCTTTGGTGGGATTGTTAAGGGCAAAGCCCTTAACACAGGATTTTAAAGGGTTGGGAACACAGACACTGTGCGGTAGCCCTTTAACCAGAAAACGGAGGTTATGAGAAATGGCTTTGATTACCAAAAAAGTGTACGGTACACAAGATGTACTGCCTAAAGACAGCTACAAGTGGCAGTTTATTGAACATCTGATGAGAGAACACGCTACTAACTATGGCTTTAAAGAAATTCGCACACCTGTTTTTGAACACACTGAACTTTTTCAGCGTGGCGTGGGTGATACTACCGATGTCGTGCAGAAAGAAATGTATACATTCGATACCAAAGGCGGAACATCTATTACTTTGCGTCCTGAAGGTACGGCAGGTGCGGTAAGGTCGTTGCTGGAAAACGCCTTGTATAATGATGGTTTGCCTGTAAAAACTTTTTATATTACTTCATGCTATCGCTATGAGAAGAAACAGGCTAACCGCTACCGTGAATTTCACCAGTTCGGAATAGAAGTTTTCGGTACACCTGACCCTATGGCAGACGCTGAAGTTATTATGTTGGCACACAGCCTTTTTGAAAGACTTGGCATTAAAGATTTACAGCTTGAATTAAATTCCATAGGTTGTCCGAAATGTCGTGCAGAATATCAGAAAGCACTCCGAGAATATTTTGAAAGTCATAAAGATGAACTTTGTGATACCTGTATTTCTCGACTGGATAAAAATCCTATGAGAATTTTAGACTGTAAAAGTCCGATATGTTCTAAAATTGCAGAGAATGCTCCCGTTGTATTGGATTATCTTTGTGATGATTGTCAAGACCATTTTGCTAAAGTGAAATCTTATCTTGACAGTGCGGATATTCACTATGTTATCAATCCCAAAATTGTGCGTGGACTGGATTATTACACAAAGACTGTTTTTGAATTTGTCACAACAAGTTTAGGGTCACAAGGTACGGTATGCGGAGGCGGTCGTTATGACGGTCTGGTGGAAGAATTAGGCGGACAACCGATGCCCTCGTTAGGATTTGGTCTTGGCATAGAAAGACTGCTTGCTCTGATGGAAGAACAGAAAATTGAAATCGAAGAACCTGAAACCTGTGATTTATATATTGCCAGCATAGGGGAAAAAGCTAAAGTAAAATCTTTTAATATGGTCAGTCAGATAAGACAATCATCGTTATATGCCGAATGTGATATTGTAGGCAGAAGTTTAAGGGCTCAGATGAAGTATGCTGATAAAATCGGAGCAAAATTCAGTATAGTCATCGGTGACGATGAAGTGGACAGCAATACCGCTTTGTTGAAGAATATGAAAACAGGCGAAAAAGTACAGGTTTCCATAGGGGAGAATTTTGCAGAAGAATTTATGGATAAGTTCATCAGCTATCAGATGGACTTGTTCGGTGACATAGAGATTTGAGTTTAAGGGCTACCGCCCTTAAAAATCCTGTTTCAAGGGTTGCACCCTTGAAAATCCCGCCAAACTTTTTGAAAAAAGTTTGACAAAAACTTTTAATTGTCATAGCTATATGATGGAATTTTTGAATACAGAGGCGATAAAAATGGCTGAATTTATGACAGGCTTGAAAAGAACGGACTATTGTGGTACTTTGCGAATGAGTGATTGCGGAAAAAAGGTCACGGTATTTGGTTGGGTACAGCGTCAGAGAGATTTAGGACAGCTTATCTTTATTGATTTGCGTGACCGTACAGGTATTATACAGCTTGCTCTGGACGAAAATACCGACAGAACTGTTTTTGAAAAGGCAGTAGCGGTAAAAAGCGAATATGTGTTGGGTGTTGTCGGAACGGTCAGAGAGAGAAGTGCCAAAACAGATAAAATTGCGACGGGTGATATTGAAATTTCAGTGGAAGAACTGCGTATTTTAGGAGAAAGCGAAACACCACCTTTTGAGATTATTCCCGACTGTAAAACAGGCGAACTGACAAGACTGAAATACCGTTATCTTGATTTAAGGCGTTCGGATTTACAGAGCAACATTATTTTCCGTCACAAAGTGGCAAAAGTGACTCGTGACTATTTTGATGAACAGGGATTTATTGAAATTGAAACACCTATGTTAATCAAATCCACTCCCGAAGGAGCAAGAGATTTTTTAGTACCGTCCAGAATACATAAGGGAAGTTTCTATGCGTTACCGCAATCCCCACAGATTTATAAACAGCTTTGCATGGTAGCAGGGTTTGACAGATATATGCAGATAGCAAGATGTTTCCGTGATGAAGATTTGCGTGCTGACCGTCAGCCCGAATTTACACAGATTGATATAGAAATGTCCTTTGTAGATATGGAAGATGTTTTGCAGATAGGGGAGGGGTATATCCAAAGAGTGTTCAAAGAAACGATGAACATGGATATTCCCACACCGTTTCCCCGATACACCTATAACGAAGTAATGGAAAGATACGGTTCAGATAAACCCGATACCCGTTTTGGTATGGAGTTGTTTGACCTGAGCGATATTGTCAAAGACAGTGCATTGAGTGTATTCAGCGGTGCTGTTGCTGATGGTGGCAGTGTAAGGGGAATTACCGCCAAAAATGCGTTGAAAACCTGTTCCAAAAAGCAGATTAAAAAACTGACAGAATTTGTTAAAGGCATAGGAGCAAAAGGACTTGCATGGGTGAGAGTAAACGATAGTGAACTTGAATCCAGTTTCGGCAAATTCATGACAGATGATGAAATGCAGGCTATCCTGAATAAAGCACAGGCGGAAAAGGATGATGTTATTTTTATCGTTGCCGACAGCGATAACAGTATAGTACTTTCCACATTGGGAGCATTGCGTCTTGAACTTGCCAGCAAACTGGAAATCAAAAAAGAAGGTTATAATTTCCTTTGGGTGGTCAAGTTTCCGTTTTTCGAATTTGACAAAGAAAGTAATACATGGGTCGCCATGCACCACCCTTTCACCTCACCGACTGACGATTGCCTTGATACATTGGAAGAAGATAAAGGAAAAGTTTATGCCAAAGCCTATGATATGGTACTCAACGGTATTGAGCTTTCATCAGGGTCTATCCGTATCACCAACCCCGATTTACAAAAGAGAATGTTCAGCCTTTTAGGACTGAGTGATGAAGAAGCCTATCAGAAATTCGGATTTCTGACAGACGCTTTCAAATATGGAGCACCTCCTCACGGTGGTATGGGTATAGGTCTTGACCGTCTTGTCATGCAGATGTTACAAGCACCTACTTTAAGAGATGTTGTCGCTTTCCCGAAAGTACAGAACGCTTCCGAACCTATGACCAATGCACCAAGTTCTATTGAACAGGTACAGCTTGATGATTTGGGCATAACTCTTGTCAAATCGGCAGAGGATAAGTAATCATTGTCTTAAAAAACTTCTATGAGAAAATCCCGAATGCTGAAAAGCCTTGAAAGTTTTTTGTCCACTTTTTTTCAAAAAAGTGGGCGGGGTCAAGGGGCGGCAGCCCCTTGCGGGATTTTAAAGGACGAAGCCCTTTAACAAAAAACGCCGAAAGTCCGTGCTTTTTACTGCGACTTTCAGCGTTTTCTTTAAGGTAGATTAGTTTTGCTGTGGTAATTGCTGGATATCTTCATCGTCGTAGATATCGTCAAAATCTTCATATTCCAAATCATCATCAAATATCCTTGCATTGATATCCAGAGCTTTAAATTTCGGTGTTTTAGCTTTCGTGTTTTTTGAATAAGAATGGGATAATTCGCTGGTATAATTGTCAATCATCAGAACTCCTCCTTGAACGGTAAAACATATATATACTTTTCCAACAATTATAGTATACCACTTATTTCATAAGAAAACACCTGTTTGATAAACAATTCATGATTTTTTTACAAATAATAAAAGACAACCGACTTTTCTGAAAAAAATCGGTTGTCTTTATCTGTCATGTAACCGTTATGAGATTATTCCTCAGCAGGAGCACCTACAGGACATACATCTGCACAACTTCCGCAACTGATACAAGCGTCAGCACTGATTTCGTATTTGCCGTCACCTTCAGCGATAGCTTCAACGGGACATTCAGCAGCACAAGCACCACAAGCAATGCAATCGTCACTAATTTTGTAAGCCATGAATAGACCTCCTTTCTGTATTGAGAACTGTTTTTGTGTTTCTGATACGCCCTCATTTTAGCATATTTTCAAAAAAAATCAATACTAAAAATCATTTTTTATACAGTTTGTTAAAATTGCGAAAAAAAAAGCGTGAGGAATAATTAATTTGTACAAAAAATAAAATTATAGCCTAATTTATAAAAAAAATTAGTTAGCATTGACTAATTAGCTGAGTATTATTTTTGGTGGCGGATTTTTAACGAATTGTAAAAATTATTGTAAAACGATAATTAATTATTGACTTTTGATAATTATGGTGTTAGTATAAAAAGCAGAAGGAGGGCATTTGCGTTGAAAGTTACCAAATCGGTTATGTTCTGTTTGTGGACGGTAAGAATTTTCATAGCGGTGAGTGTGGTCAGTTTATTTTTCATTCCCGGAATAGCGGAGTATTACAGTATGGTAGCCAGTCAAAGTAAAGATATTTCTTTAATTATCACAGTGGTACTGTATGTACTGGTTATTCCAGCCATAGCAACATTGAGTGCCATGTATTTGCTTTTGAAGAGTATTGTCAGAAATGATATCTTCACACTGAAAAATGTCAGGTATCTGAATGTGATAACGGTTTGTCTTTTTATTATAGGAATAATATGTGGCATAGTAGCATTTATGACAAGTTTTTTTGCCTTTATCAGCATACCGTTTTTGTTTATGGGATTGGTACTGCTTGTGTTACGGAATGTTTTTTCACAGGCTGTAGAAATCAAGTCGGAAAATGATTTGACGGTATAACAGTGCTGGTTGAGGTGATAATATGGCAATCGTAATTAATATTGATGTAATGCTTAGTAAAAGGAAGATGTCCTCTTTGGAACTTTCTCAGAAAATTGGTATTACGCCTGCCAATCTTTCCATTCTGAAAACTGGAAAGGCTAAAGCGTTGAAATTATCTACATTGGATAAACTTTGTCAGGCACTCCATTGCCAGCCTGCTGACTTGCTGGAATATCGTGACGATTAGTTTAATGTCGGGGACTTTGTCCCCGAACCCCTATTTAAGGGTTGCCACCCTTAAAAATCCTGCCAAACTTTTTGAAAAAAGTTTGACCAAAAACTTTCAGGGAAAATTTGCGACAGCAAATTTTCGGAAAACAATGTATTACGAAAGGTAGGTAAGTTATCATGAAAAATCCTAACGACAACAGTAATGTTCCTTTGCAAAATCCGTATTTACCGCCAGAGAAAGATAAGTCGGATTTTGACGACGGCTTTGAACAGTTTGCCATAGAAGAAGAAGTAACGGAAAATGTTGCTGAAAATTCCTCGCAACCGCAAAGTCAGGTTCAGCAAGAGCAAAGTGCTGTACCAAATCCGCAGAATGAAAATTATCAGAGTGCTACACCAAATCCGCAGAATGAGAATTATCATGGTGCTACACCAAATTTGCCGTACAGTTATGGAAATGTTCAGAATGAAAATCCTTACAACCATAATTATACGGAAAATCCTTATTACAAACAATATCATAACTATAATAATCCTGATAATGTTTCGGTATCGGCAACAAACCCGTCTGCAATGAACGGAAATACGCCACGCACCTACTATCATAATCCTGCACCTTATGTTCGGAAACGGGAATTTGACCGCACAGACAGAATTTTTGCTACATTGGCAATTTTTGTCGGTTTATTTTTCATATGGTTCATCGTTGTTCAGGAATTTAACATGGGAATAGGAGCAACGGTCAGTTTTACCGCAACTTTGTTTTTATCGTATGCGTATGTTTCCAAAAAGGATATGAAAATTGATGGGTTACATAAAGTGACATTTTTTATGATGGCTTTCTTATGTATTCCGTTTACGCTATATAACAATACAATGGCACTGGCAATGGATTTTGTGACCTTGTTGTTTGGTACGCTGTACTGGGTGTATTCGGCAAACGGAAAAGACAGAAAATCATCAGGCAATTATTTTTCAGATTTTTTTGTAGGGTGTTTTGCCTATCCGCTGATGAATTACGGAGCAATGTTTCCTGCTATTTTCCGCAGAAACGATGGCAAGAAAAATGGTAATGTCAAATGGGTAATTCTGGGACTGGTTCTTGCTATACCATTTGTGGGGATTGTTTCGGCATTGCTGATGGAAAGTGACGAAATGTTCAAAGTCATGTTTTCGTTTATTTTTGACAATTTCCTTTCAAGGGTTCTGGAGTATGTGTTGTATACCATTTTCGGATTGCCGATAGCAATGGCATTTTTCAGTGCATGGTATACCAAATATGTTGAGGATAAGAAACAGTCACTGGTTACAGTCAATCAGCCTGTACATAAATCAAATCGCTATGTTATACCGCTTGCATTGGTTTATTCGGTAATTATTCCTGTTTGTGTGGTATATTTTCTGTATCTGATATCGCAGGTATCGTATTTTATTTCTTTCATCGCCGATAATCTTTTGCCGAAAGATTTTACCATAGTCGACTATGCCAGACGGGGATTTTTTGAACTTTGTGTGATTGCGGTTATTAATCTGATAGTTATTATACTGATGGTCAGTTTTTCAAAAAGACCGCAGGGAAAAATAGCAGTCGGTGTAAAAGGGATTACGATAATGATGTCAGCATTTACGATGATTTTCATTGTCACCGCCATTTACAAAATGTCCATGTACATCAAAAAGTACGGCTATACCCCGATGAGAATAGATACAGCCGTTTTCATGATATTCTTGTTTGTGATATTTGTCACGATAATTCTTCATCAGATTTTCGGGAAAATCAATCTGTTCAAAACAACGACAGTGATTTTACTGTTATTTCTGGGAGCGTTCAATATTATGAATGTTGACGCTTTTGTGGCAAAGGAAAATATCAGAATGTACAAAAACGGTCAGATAGAGTGGATGGGTTCAGATTTACTGTACCGTCTGGACGATTCGGCGTATGAGTACATTGTTCCTTTTGCAGAAGAAGAAAACAACGGTCTGAGTTGGGAAGATAACAAAGCATTGCACAGTGCAATAAGAAGTCGTAAAATTCGTTTGAAATATTCGTCAGGTTATGAAGATATGTCAGACGCTTTTCCGTCATTCAATGTCAGTCGCTATAAAGTGTGCAAAATACTGAATCGTTACGATGATGAAAAATATGAAAAAATATATACGGATAACTATTATAATCATTATTATGATGATTACGGTTATGACGATTTCTGAACAAAAATAAAGGGTGTTGTGAAGAAGTTTTCTTCACAGCACCTTTTATTTTTCTCACTCCGAACGAAGTGAGCCTTGAAAGTTTTTGTCGAACTTTTTTCAAAAAGTTCGTGGGGTTCAGGGGCAAAGCCCCTGATAGGATTTTTAAGGGCGAAGCCCTTAAACTCCCCATAAAAATCCAAAATTTGCGTAAGCAAATTTTGACAATTAATGATTTGATTTTCAACCGCACAGATAGAAAGTTTTTGGGGTTATGACGATGCTTTTTTGTTGCGGACAATATTTCCTCTCCACATTCTGTAGTAGAACAACAGTAACAATGGGTATAATTCCAGTCGACCCGCAATCATATCAAACATAAGTACATATTTGGAAAGCGGAGAGAAAAACGCAAAGTTTTCAGCAGGACCTACTTTGGAAAATCCAGGCCCTATATTACAAAGTGAGGCAAGTACCGCTGAAAAATTGGTTTCAAAGTCATAGTTGTCAAAGGATAAGATAAATACCGAAATGGCAAAGACTACCGCATAAGTGGTAAAGAAAATATTGACGGCTCTGGAAACATTCTCATCAAGAGTTTTGCCGTCCATTTTTGGTTTGTAGACGGTTCCGGGATGAAGAAAATAAAGGAGCTGTGCTTTGATATTCTTGAACATGATGATAAATCGGGAAATCTTGATACCACCACTGGTACTGCCTGCACAAGCACCTGTGAACATCAGTACCATCAGTATCCCTTTGGACGCCGACGGCCATTGATTGAAGTCCACTGTGGAAAATCCTGTGGTACTTATCATGGACGCAACCTGAAATGAAGCATTTCGTATATTGTTTTCGAAACTTAACATATAGTCATAAGCGTTCCATGTAATGAATGCGATGGCTACAATCAATATAATAAAATAGCATTTTACTTCAGACATTTTCAGAATGGATTTGAATTTTCTGGTGAGTATAAAGAAAAATACATTGAAATTAACACCGAATGCTATCATAAAGATAGTAATTACCCACTGTATAGCAGGGGAATATCCTGATATACTGTTGTTTTTTATGCCCAATCCACCCGTTCCGGCATTGGCGATTGCTGTGAGCAGTGCCTCAAACACGGGCATTCTACAGATAACCAGAGCAATAAACTCCAAAAGTGTAAGAATGAAGTAAATTATGTACAGTATCAGGGCAGTAGTGCGTACTTTGGGAACAAGTTTGCCGACACTTGGTCCGGGACTTTCTGCCCTCATCAGGTGCATATGTCCGCCGTGACTTTGCCCTTTCGATACCATAGGAACTATTGCCAGCAGAAAAACCAGTACACCCATTCCGCCTATCCAATGGGTAAAACACCGCCAGAACTGACAACTATTGGAAAAACTTTCTACATCGGAAAGTATGCTTGCCCCTGTAGTGGAAAATCCTGAAACTGTTTCAAAAAAAGCGTTTGTAAAATCAGGAATTTCTTTACTGAAATAAAACGGAAAACTACCAAATAAACTCAGGACTATCCAGCCTAAAGCGACCGTAGTAAATCCTTCTTTTACATTGAATATCAGTTTTTTAGGTTTACAAAGTGCCAGTATACCGCCAAGTATAAGACAGATAATCAACGAAAGGATAAAGGAAAAAATTTGTGATTCGCCAAATACTAAGGCAATCAGTATAGGTAAAGTAAGGAATATTCCTTCCATAATCAGAATACACCCTAATATAAATGCGATACTTCTGTAATTCATAATAGAAAATCCTTTATAATTTATTATGGAGAGTATGTCAAAATTTGCATACGCAAATTTTGTTTTGATTTTGAGGAGTTTAAGGGCTACCGCCCTTAAAAATCCTGTTTCAAGGGTTGCACCCTTGAAAATCCTGCCAAACTTTTTGAAAAAAGTTTGACAAAAACTTTTAATTGATGTTTTCAAATCCCGTATGGGTGGTAACAATAATTACACGGTCGCCTTTCTGAATACAGTCCTGTCCTTTGGGAATAATGACCTTTCCTTCACGGCTGATACACGCTACCAACAAATCTTTTTTCAGTTTCAGGTCGCAGAGTTTTTTATCCGTTACTTCTGAATTGGTCAGAACACGAAATTCTATTGCTTCTACTCGGTCACCGAACCAGTGATAAAGAGTTTCGATATTTCCACTGTCAATAGAGTTTTTCATACCCCTTGCATAGGTGAGGATAATTTCTGCGGTGAGTAATCTGGGGTGAAAAACACTTCCTAATTCAAGACTGTTGATAACACTTTTGAAATTGATTCTGTTGACTTTGGTAACAACTTTTGCTTGTGTAACTTTTTTGGCATATAAAGTCAGTAATATATTTTCCTCGTCGATACCTGTAATGGGAACAAAAGCGTCAACAGTTTCTATGCCCTCACGGGACAGTAAATCTTCATCTGTACCGTCACCGTTGATAATCAGAGTGCTGTCACCCAGCAATTCGGAAAGTTGTTCACAGCGTTTGGGATTGATTTCGATAATCTTGACGGATATTCCCATTTCTTCCAGTTGTCGGCAGAGATAATATGATGTCCGTCCGCCACCGATAAGCAAAGCGTTGGTGACTTTTTTCTTGACAAGACCTGTCTTTTTGAAGAAAGAATAGGCATTTTTAGCAGTGGCAACAATCGTAATAATGTCGCCAGCCTGTATACGCTGGTCACCGTTAGGAATGGTGACTGTATCTCCACGCTCTACAGCACATATCAGAAATTTAAAATCAAATTCTTTTTGCAGTTCAAAAAGAAATTTACCGTCAAGGGAGTTGTTTTCAGGAATTTTAAAGCGTATCATTTCTGCCTGACCTTTGGCAAAAGAACCTGTACTCAGTGCAGCAGGCAGGCGTAAAATTCTCGAAATTTCTTTGGCAGATTCCAGTTCGGGATTGATTATCATAGAAAGTCCCAGTTTTTCTCTTAAGTACGGCTGTTCGTCACTGTATACGGGATTTCTTACTCTGGCGATTGCTGAACAGTTACCTACTTTTTTTGCTACTGTACAGCACAATAAGTTTAATTCGTCAGATTCTGTTACAGCGATAAAAAGGTCAGCTTTTTCGATTCCGGCTTCCATCTGTACTGTATAGGTTGCTCCGTTTCCGACAATTCCCATAACATCAAATGTGTTAGAAAGTTTGTCTACGATGACAGAGTTAGTATCAATAAAGGTGACATTGTGTCCTTCGGCAGCAAGTTTTTTAATCAGTGTTGTGCCGACTTTTCCGCACCCGACAATAATGACATTCAATGTCTTTTTTTTGCTTTTTGTGAATTTTTTTATTAGCGGAAATTCCATACCGCCAAACACCCCCATTTTTTAAATATACAAAATTATTATAACATAAAGTCTTGAAAATACCAACACCTTTTATAGAGAAATTTTTCGGATATTGTCTGTACAGTAACAATATTAGAAAAATTTCTACCTGAATGGTTGAAAATCAGGTAATTATTGTCAAAATCTGCATATGCAGATTTTGTTTTGAATTTTTATGAGTTTAAGGGCTTTGCCCTTAAAAATCCCACAAGGGGCTTTGCCCCTTGACCCCACAACTTTTTGAAAAAAGTTGACAAAAACTTTTAATTGTCATGCATTAATGACACATAGTAAAAACGATTGTCAGTTTTGTGCTGATAATTATCTTGACAAAAAACTCTCAAAGAAAAATGAAAAACAGGTGAATAAAAAAATAAGGTTATCCTGTATAAAATTTGCCAATGCTTTTTGGTATAATAAACGATTTTAATTTTATCTGACGGAAAAGCATTGTATTTTTGGGAAAAATTATTTATAATAGATATTGCTTAGAATATACTTTATTGGCGAAGAAAAAAGGAGGAATTCAAATGGTTACAAGACCACGAAAAGTATTGAGCATTCTGTTGGCATCTACTATGATTGCGTCGATGTGTGCCTTACCTGTAGCGGTATCAGCAGCAGATACTACCGCAGAAAGTTCTGAGGCAGGAACACTGGCAAGTCATTACAAGACAAATCCAAGCGGAAAAGGTGCAAAAAAGACCATTACGATTGACGGTGACGCAAGTGACTGGTCAGAAGACTTACTTATTGCACAAGGTGCAGCATGGGATGTAGCTAACCACTGGAAGGGCGGACACGAAAACTGTGTACTGGACACCTATGCGTTATATGGTGCATGGGACGACCAGAACCTTTATGTAGGTTGGCAGATGGTCAATACAACAGACACATGGGCAAGAGAAGGTGACGGACCGTTAAGTGACGGTGGTAGAGTACTTGATGTACCGCTTATTCTTGCATTGAGTTTAGACGAGGGAAGTACCTCTATGTCTAACAAAAACACAACAGGTGGAGCTATCTGGGGACAGAAAATGGGACTTGAATTTGATACCCATGTAGACAGACTGCTGTATATGAGCGGTAAACCTGGATTGGGCAAGCCTTCCATGTTCAAGGCAGTGGATTCGCAAGGTAATACCGACTACGAAGACGGTTGCATAGGCTTTACCGAAGGTGGTATTGAGTACAAAATGGCAACCACGAATATTTGTAGCCAGATTATCGGTCTGGACGGTTCAGACAGTCCTGATGATGTCTGCGATGACAGTGCTGACTGGGTTGACTACAAAACAAAGAACCATGATACAAAATACGATTCATTCTATGAAATTAAAATTCCGCTGGCAACATTGGGAATTACCAGTAGTCATATTGAAAGCAACGGTGTTGGTGCTATGTTAGTTGCTACTCGTGGCGAATCCGCACTTGACTGTATTCCTTATGACCTTTCTATGGTAGATAATGCTACTGGTGATTATTCAGCCGACCCCAGTACATCAGCAGAAAAAGATGACATCGATGTTATCACAGCAACATTGGCAAGAATTGGTAACAGTGGTGGTGTGGTTATCCCTACATCTAAACCTACTTCCAAACCCACAACTTCTCCCTCAAATCCGACAACGGCTACAACAGCAACTTCTGTTTCAACAGGTGTAACAGGTACAAAATCCGTTACCGTTGCTAAAGATGATACAGTTACACTGAACATTTATGCTACATCTTCCTCAAAGAAACTCACCGCTTACAGAATGACAACGGAATATCCGTCAGCGGCATTTTCTCTTGACACTTCTTACAGTACAGACGGTGTAAATACTCTCGGTGCAAGTTCAGGACAGGAAGTTGTCAATACAAGTAAAGCAGGTAAGATTCAGACCGCTGTCGTTGCTAACAGTAATTATGATATCTCTACAAAGAAAGCATTACAGACCGTAAAACTCAAAGCGAAAAAAGCAGGTACTTTTACCATCAGCTACACTATGGACGAAATGATAGATGTCAGCTACAAAGACCTTGCAACAGGTGGTAAAGTCAACAGTGCCGTTACTATGGCTGTTGCGGCAACGGTTACACAGGCAACTGTTGCAACAACAGGTTCAGCAACGGCTACATTCAGTGCAGGAGATACAGTAACTGTTAATGTAAACCTCAAGACAGCAACAAAACTTTACGGTTTTAAAACAGACCTTACTTATGACAGTACTTTACTTACAGTAAAGAGTGTTACTTTCCCGAACTTCTCAGGCGGTACAACAATAGCCAATACTGATACCGCAGGCAAGATTTCTACAGTTGGTGTTGGCAGTCCGACAACCACATTTGATTATACCACTTCCAAAAATCTGGTCAGAGTAACATTTACCGCTAAGAAAGCAGGTACAAACAGTGCGATTACTTACCTCATGAAAGAAGTTATTGGTCTTGACGCAGTAAATCAGTTCGATGAAAGCACAGGTAAGAGTACAGTAAGCACAACAACAACATCTATTTCCGCTAAAACAACAACCGCTTCAACAAGTCTGGCTTCCGTAAGCAAGAGCATTACTGTTAAAAAGGGTCAGGTTGTTACTTACACAACTAAAGTGAAAACTTCCAGTAAGTTCAACAAATTTGTTGCTACAACAACATATCCTACAGCAGCATTCAGTCTTTACACTTCTTATAGTACAGACGGTGTAAATACAATTAAAGCCTCTCAGGGTGGTAAAGAAGTCGTTGATACCGCTACTGCAGGCACAGTAAAGGCAACTTTGACAGCAGGAACAAATTCACCTTATACCGCTTCAACCGCTACATCTTTGGTTATTGTTAAGTTTACAGCGAAAAAGGCAGGTACATTTACTATCTCCTCCACACTTGACAGCATGACCAATGACAGCAACAAAGCAATGACAAGCAGTCAGGTAACCGTTACCGCTACGGCTTCTGCAACTGATGTAGATACTACAAAAGTAGCAGGTGTAAGTAAGAGTGTTCAGGTTAAACAGGGCGAAGTTATTGTCTATACAATAAAAGCAAAAACAACCAGCAAGTTCAAAACTTTCACAGCTACTATCACTTACGATAAAGACGCATTTGAACGCTATACAGGATATAGTACTGACGGTGTTACAACTATCAAACTTACTCAGGACGGTACAGAAAGCGTCAACACCAAGACAGACGGTAAAATTGTAGCTACAGCAACATTCAAGAGCGGTTCACCGTATGTAGCAAAATCAGCAACCAACCTTGTTATTGTCAAGCTGAAAGCTAAGAAAGCAGGCACATTCACTATCGGTGGTGTTGTTAACAGCATGACAAATAATTCAGGTGTTGCGATGACTTCTAAAGATGTTACTATCAGCAATACAGGTTCTGTTGTTATTCCTTTCACAGAATCCAATTCTATTACTGTAACAAAAGGTCAGCTTGTCAACTACTATGTAACTGTTACACTTCCTAACTCTGGTTATGATATCAGTGGTTGGACAGTAGATATGTATTATGATACCGATTTGTTTGATGTCAATAGTTCTTTTGCCAACAAGAAAAAATTTGCTGTAGGTGACGCAGCTATCAACTATGCAACAGGTGCTACTACCACATCAGCAACACTTCCTGGCGGAACACTGGCAACAGCTAACTTCAATACAGCAGGTACTGTTACTATTCTTGATGCGAACTCCAAAGGATTAGGTCTTAAAGGCAAAACAACCAAACTTGTTTGTATTCAGCTCAAAGCTAAGAAAGCAGGTACAGGTGTTCTGGCTTACTCCGTTAAGAGTTTTGTCGGTACTAACGGCACAACAAAATATATCAACGCTAAGTATCAGGCTGTAAACGGAGCAATATTCAAAATGACAGCTCAGAAAAAATAAAAGTCCGTAAATTATAACGGCAAATAAGTGGGGGCAGACACTACTTGTAGTGTCTGCCCTTTGATAATAAGGAAAAGAAAAACAGAAAGGAATGTTATCATGAAAATCATAAAAACACTGACAACCGCTGTACTTGTCTGTATGATGATTGCTTTCAGTATGATAAACAGCTATGCCGTCAAAATTAATAACAACGAATTTCAATCAGGCGATACCATTACTTATATCGTACAGATTAAAACAGATACACGCCTTTCAGGACTTAATGGTATGATAGAATATCCCAAAGACGCTCTTGAACTGGATAAGGAAAGTCTGAATATTCCTGAACTTGGCGATATGGTAATTTCCAATCCTGATGAAGAAGGTGTTATTCGTTTTGTAGCTACCAATGCGGGTGAAGGATTTGACTGTTCCCAAACAAAACTGATTGTCACCGTCAGTTTCAAAGTCAAAGAAAAAGCAACAGACAGCGATATTAAATTTACGGTAACAGAAGTTACCGATGTACAACTCAATGATATCAATCTGGCAGATAACGAAATTATAAAATCTGTTCAGAAAGGCAAATATGAGGGAAAAATTATCAATCCTGGCAATGGTGAAGATATTGTTGATGATGGTGCTTACATTGATATAGATTCATCTGATGAAAGTACCCCTGACAGCAAAAACAAAACCATTATTATTACATTGATTGTCGCAGTAGTATTGATTGCTGTAGCGTCTATAGGCGTAAAGTTGAAAAACAAAAAAAATGAAAACTGATTTTTCTCCCAAAAGACAAAGGTTGATTTTCGCAGAAAGATGTGCTACAATCTAATGCGTTCAAAAAATCAACGGAGGAATTGTCAATGAAAAGAAAAATTGTTGCTGTATTGTTAGCCGTTTTTTCGACATTTTCGGTATTAACTGCTTGTTCGTCTAAGCCAAACTCATCAACCACTCAACAGAAGAATACTGTTGCCACCCAAGAACCTACTTTACCGCCGAATATCAATCCTGATAAAGAACTGGCAAGAGTAAGTACGATTGATAAATTTTTCAATGCACGAAGTATTACTCTCAATGAAAAAGTTCTGCGTTTTTCATTCGATGACGCACAGATGAAATATGTAGGCTTTACACTGGCACAGGATAACGAAATTCCTGAAAAAATTGCTGTCGGAGAAACGGTCGAAAATATCAAGTATATCACGCCAAGCGGACTGACAGCTTATGTTTCGGCAACAAACCAAACGACTGTCAACACAGACTATACCAAATGTAAATACAGTACTTTGCGGTTAATCAAAGGTGAATGTAACGATGTTACCTTACATTTACCGAACAAATTGACTTGGGATAGTAAAGTAGATGTTATCAAAAAAGAATACGGTCAGCCCAAAGAAGAAAGTCAGAATGAAAACGATGATACTGTTCTGACTTATAAAGGACAATCCAAAACAGAAGAATATACTATGGAACTTACCACCGATGAAAACGGTATTAAAGAAGTTTTTATAGAATTTCGTGCAGTTTAAGGGCTTTGCTCTTAAAAATTCCACAAGGGGTTTCACCCCTTGACCCCACAAACTTTTTGAAAAAAGTTTGACAAAAACTTTTTCGGCTCACTTCGTTCGGAAATCTTTATCTAAGTTTGAGCTGTGACAATTAAAAGTTTTTTGTCCACTTTTTTTCAAAAAAGTGGTGGGGTTCAGGGGCAAAGCCCCTGATAGGATTGTTAAGGGCAACGCCCTTAACTTGGTCGGCAGAAAAAAACACAAGGATAGTCGCTTTTTATGGCAACTATCCTTGTACTTTTTTAGAAAGGGGTAAAAACACTTATTGGAAGTATCTCTTTAACAAGCCGTTGAAACCAGCACCATGTCTTGCTTCGTCTTTAGCCATTTCATGAACGGTATCATGAATAGCGTCAAGGTCAAGTTTCTTAGCTCTCTTTGCCAGGTCGAATTTGCCCTCACAAGCACCTTGTTCTGCGGCAACTCTGAGTTCAAGATTTTTCTTTGTGCTGTTGGTGAGTACTTCGCCTAACAGTTCTGCAAATTTAGCAGCGTGTTCAGCTTCTTCGAAAGCGTATTTGGTAAATGCTGCGGAAATTTCAGGGTAACCTTCTCTGTCAGCTACTCTTGCCATAGCCAGATACATTCCTACTTCACTGCATTCACCGTTGAAATTCGATACAAGGTCATCATAAATATCTTGCGGAACACCTTTGGCAACACCTACTTCATGTACTGTAGCAAATGTCATTTCGCTTGTACTTGCTTCGGTAAATCTGCTACCAGGAATTTTACACTGCGGACATCTTTCGGGCGGTGTATCTCCTTCGTGAACATAACCGCATACGGGACAAATCCATTTTTTCATAACATAATTCCTCCGTTAATCTGAATTAATAACTAAATATATTCTATCACTGTTACCGAATATAATTATTCAGTACAGTCAAAAGACATTTTGTACATTTTCTGTAAAAAAATATATCCTGATTAGTATATTACCATAAATACTATGACAAGTCAAATATTTTGCTTTATGAAAAGCGGAAAAATATTTTTGAGGGATTTGGTATTTTTGCATAACTAACTACTGATAAACATACATATAAATCATTAAGGGAGTGATGTTATGTACAGAAGTGTAAAAATCAGAACTTCCTTTTTGGTAGTGGGAATCATAGCAGTGAGTGTGATATGTTTCAGTGTATTTTTTGCCCGAAATAATGCGGATACACTTGCCGTTGCGACAAAAGAAAAACAAATCAGATTGCCTGTTGTGATGTATCACGGTATTCTCAACGATGCCAAATATCAGGGTACTTATGTGATATCGCCCAGTCAGTTTGAGAGCGACCTCAAAACCATTCGGGAAAAATCTTATACTACTGTCACCGTACAGGATTTGGTGGAATATGTTTATAATAACCGTCCTTTGCCTGAAAAACCGATTATGCTGACTTTTGATGATGGGTATTATAACAACTATCTCTATGCCTATCCGTTGCTGAAAAAGTACGGTTATAAGGCAGTCATTTCCCCGATAGCTTACTACAGTGAATATTTTTCCAATACTGAAGAAAAAGTTTCCGCAACTTATTTTCACTGTAACTGGCAACAGCTTAAAGAAATGATGGAAAGCGGTTGTGTAGAGGTACAAAATCACAGCTACAATATGCATGCTGAAAAAGGCAGACTAGGGTTACAGTTTAAGAAAAATGAAAGTGAAAACGATTACCGTACAATCATCAAAAAGGATATTACTACCGCACAGGAAATGTTTCAGGAAAATCTTCAGATTACACCAACGGCTTTTGTCTATCCTTTCGGAGAATTTAACGCTGTTTCCGAAAAGGTGATTAAAGAATTATCGTTTAAGTGTAGTATGATTTGTGCAGAGAAGATGAATGTCATTACAAAGGATAAGGAATGTCTTTATCAACTGGGGAGGTTTATCCGAACGGATAAAATGACAAGCGATGAACTTTTTGCGAAATTTGATGAGGAGTGATTGTATATGCCGTCCGTATTTATCAGTCCGTCCACACAAGAATATAATCCGTATGTTGATGGTGGTAACGAAGAATATTACATGAATTTAATTGCCGATGAACTGATACCCTATCTGCTTGCCAGCGGTATTCATGTGGACAGAAACAGTCCTGAACAGACTTTGGCACAGGTCATAGAACAGTCCAACAGCCGACAACAAGATTTGCACCTTGCCTTACATTCCAATGCCGCACCGCCTGAACTTGCAGGGCAAATCAAAGGGGCAGATGTGTACTACTTTACCACCAGCGTCAAAGGAAAAGCTGCCGCCGAAAAAATTGCCGATAACTATATGGCAATCTATCCCAACCCCAACAAGGTCAAGACAGTTCCCACAACTTCACTTGCTGAACTCCGCCGAACGATTGCACCTGCTGTCCTCATAGAAGTCGGCTACCACGATAACCCCGAAGAAGCTCAATGGATTAGAGATAACATAGGTGTGATTGCCCGAAATCTTGCCCTTTCGGTAACTCAAATTCTTAAAGTACCTTTTGCTGAACCATAACGCACTTTCTGACAAAATCTGCTTACGCAGATTTTGTTTTGAATTTTTATCCATTAAAGGGCTTCGCCCTTTAAAATCCCACAAGGGGCTTTGCCCCTTGACCCCACGAACTTTTTGAAAAAAGTTCGATGACCCCACGAACTTTTTGAAAAAAGTTCGACAAAAACTTTTAATTGTCACCGCCATACCTTGAGATAACAATCTGAACGAAGTGAGCCTTAAAAGTTTTTTGTCCACTTTTTTTCAAAAAAGTGGGCAGGATTTTCAAGGGTGGCAGCCCTTGAACAGGGGTTCGGGGACAGCGTCCCCGACAAAACAGGATTTTTAAGGGTGGTAGTTCTTAAACTGTTGACATCAATCCTAAATAATTCTATAATAATAGTAAGGTTGAGAAGAGAGTATACACAACCTCACTAAAAGGAAAGGATTGATAAAATGAAGAGTGATGAAATAAAATACGGTGTACAAAATGCACCACACAGAGTGCTGTATAATGCACTGGGCTACACCGCAGAAGAACAAAGCAGACCATTGATTGGTATTGTCAGTTCGTATAATGAAATTGTTCCTGGTCATATGAACATTGATAAAATTACAGAGGCTGTCAGAATAGGGGTAGCCATGGCTGGCGGTACACCGATAGTTTTCCCTGCAATAGCCGTCTGTGACGGTATTGCTATGGGTCATCAAGGCATGAAATATTCACTTGTTACCCGTGATTTGATTGCCGATTCCACAGAATGTATGGCAATGGCACATGGGTTTGATGGCCTTGTTATGATACCTAACTGTGACAAGAATGTTCCTGGATTGCTCATGGCTGCGGCAAGAATAAATATTCCTACTATCGTTGTCAGCGGAGGACCTATGCTGGCAGGTACAGTCAATGGCTGTAAGGTAAGTCTTTCGGCAGCATATGAGGCTGTCGGGGCATATGCTGCAGGTAAAATCAATGACGAACAGCTTGCTGAATATGAAGAAAAAACTTGTCCGACTTGCGGTTCCTGTTCGGGAATGTATACCGCAAATTCTATGAACTGTCTTACCGAAGTTCTGGGTATGGGATTGCGTGGTAACGGTACAATTCCTGCTGTCTATTCCGAAAGAATCCGTCTTGCCAAAAAGGCAGGTATGCAGATTATGGAACTTGTCAGAAAAGATATCAGACCCCGTGATATCATGACCAAAGAGGCTTTTGAAAATGCTCTCACCATTGATATGGCTTTGGGTTGCAGTACCAACAGTATGTTACATTTGCCCGCTATTGCACATGAGGCTGGTGTGGAAATCAATCTGGATATTGCCAATCAGATAAGCGACAAAGTACCGAATGTCTGTCATCTTGCCCCCGCAGGACATCACCACATGGAAGACCTCAATGAAGCAGGCGGTGTCTATGCCGTTATGAACGAAATCAATAAACTTGGTATTATCCATACAGAATGTATGACCGTTACAGGTAAAACTGTCGGCGAAAATATTGCTAATGCCGTCAATAAAAATACTGAAGTTATCCGTCCTGTAGAAAATCCGTACAGTAAAACAGGTGGTATTGCTGTATTGAGAGGTAATATTGCTCCTGATTCCTGTGTTGTCAAGAGAAGTGCGGTTGCTCCTGAAATGCTTGTTCATGAAGGTCCTGCAAGAGTTTTCGACTGTGAAGAAGACGCTATGAACGCTATCATGACAGATAAAATCAATCCGGGTGATGTGGTTGTTATCCGTTATGAAGGTCCTAAGGGCGGTCCTGGTATGAGAGAAATGCTTAACCCCACATCTGCTATTATCGGTCGTGGTCTGGGCAGTACGGTAGCTTTGATTACAGACGGTCGTTTCTCCGGTGCGACAAGAGGTGCGGCTATTGGTCATGTTTCCCCCGAAGCGGCAGTCGGCGGACCTATCGCTTTAATCAAAGAGGGCGATATCATCGCTATTGATATCATGGCAAATACCATCAATGTCAAAGTTTCTGATGAAGAACTCGCCCAAAGAAAACAAGCATGGACTCCTAAAGAACCTAAAATCAAAACAGGTTATCTGGCAAGATATTCCGCTTTGGTAACATCTGGAAATACTGGTGCTATCCTTTCCGTACCCGAAAAATAATACATTATTTCTGAAATTGGAATACATAATCAAAAAACCGTTGCACTGTCTAAATAAGATGTGCAACGGCTTTTTGATTGAATTTCTACCCGTAAAATGCTTTCGATGAAAAATCAGCAAAAGCATTTTGAATGGCGTCCTCGACGGGATTCGAACCCATGACCTTTTGCTTAGGAGTTCCTCCAGAAAGCTCCTTTCTGTGCTTAACGAATCTCAAATTTTCTCATTCTAATGCGGTTTCCAGCAAGTATAGAGGTAGTCTGTTACCATCTAAAATGTGCTAACATTAACGAGTTGTTTGTATTCCTGTTAGCAAGGTGTTAGCACACCCCTGAAAAAAGGTGGCGCATAAGGTGGTAGTTTTGAGATAAAACAATCCAACCATTCTTTATAAAGATTATTCTATATTATCATTTATAAAACGCAATCTACGGATTTGATAAACGATATTTAATCTCAATTTAATAAATATCAGTATATCCTTTTTCATAATCAATGGAATCATCATTTGATTTCCAGTGCTTTGAACAAACTTCATTTAAAGACTTGATAAGATGGTTTCTTTGTGCGTATCGCTTCAATTCTAAAAATAATCTTAATAAACTCTTATCAACAATTGTAGAATGCAGATTTCCAATTGTTTCGTTAATTAATAAGCAAACATCCTTATTAAGTGTAGTGTGGGTATATTCACAATACTTCAGCCAAGATGATATATATGCATGTAAGGAATAATCGAATGCACGATTATAATTTGGATTATATAAGAGTTCTTGCATTTCTCCAATTCCTGAATCAAAGTAATTGTTAGGATCTTCAGCACTCTTTTTGATATCAAATAAACCTCTTTCAATCATATTCTTGGCAAGTGCATGGTGCACCTGATACGAATAAGGACGTATTTCTCTAGCCAATCTTAGAAAACGGTCAGCATTTTCAAACTCCGGTTTATCCTGGCATTGAGCACAAATCCCTCGTTGCACCCAATAGTAACTGTATTGTTCACAATATTTTTCCAGTGAAGTATATAGTATTTTGATTTCTGCCTTATTTAGATGTTTTAGTAGCGCCTTTAGGTTAATTGCCTTGTAGAACAATTCACTAATTTCGTTGTTGTATTCGCCTTCATTAAATCTACCGGAAATAGATTTTATTAAAGTAATAATTACTCTAATAATCTCGTTAGAGGTTAATTGCCTTGAAAAATGATTGTGTAAAAAGCGAGAATACCTTAAATGAATACTATTGTTATCAATTTATAGTATTTCTTTAGTTGATTGTGCAAAAATTTGGTAGTTAAAATTTCTATATAAAACAGAAGCACTTTTACAAAAGTAGAATTTAGAAATTTGAGTAATACCCAAATCGTTATACAGTAACAATATGGATACAAATTTATTATGAAAGTAAGCGTATAATATTCCCCGTCTACTCATCCGCAAAGTAAAAAGTGTATGATAGAGTATAATGAACTCCATAGAGCAGATAAGGTATATAAACAAG
>CACWNY010000009.1 GCA_902762375.1 uncultured Ruminococcus sp.
CGTTTATGGAAAAACTGTGAAAGGAAACTCTCTGTTTCTTTACAAATGACTGTTCTTGCTTTTGTATCTTTACTTATCAGGAGATTTTAAACAGGCTCTAAGGATTATAGAAAAACTATGAAAATTGTAAGAGCGTTATGCAAAGCAAGAAAAGGGTTACGGTTACCGTTTGCACATATGGAAGTGTTGCAGGGAATAGTTTATAGAATGATGTCGTATGATGAAGGACTTTCTGCGGAAATTCACAACAAACAATTCACAGGAAGTAAACCGTTTAAATTTTTTTGTTTCAGCGATATTATCGGCAGATACCGTATCGAAAATAAAGAGCTTATTTGCGGGAGTTTTTTGAATGGGAAATCCGTTCGGCAGATGACAGGATTATTAATGCGATATTCAAATCTATCGACAGTCAGCACACTATTGAAATCAATCATCAGGAGTGTGAAATTTTGTCTGCCCAGATTTGCCGAAAAGTATTTTTTAACGACAAAATTGATATGAGAATGAATACTCCTGTTGTTGTCTATCACACGGACGAAACAGGGCTTGTGTTATATGGAAACCCACTGGAAGAAGAATTTTATAACAGTCTGATTAAAAATATTCGTAACAAATACGAGGTATTTTATGGAAGAAAGTGTGAAGAAAATATTGTCATCAAGTGCAGAAAGCTAATGGAAAAGGATAAATGTGTTACCCGTTACAAAGGTACATGGATTACCTGTTGGTATGGGGAATATCATATTACCGCACCACCTGAAATATTGAAATTTATTTATCATACAGGTATTGGTGGGAAAAATTCTATGGGTTTCGGCACTTTTTTTGAACTGAATTAAAAACAAAGGGAGGTTGTATATTTTGAGTTATAGTTTTCAGAGAGAGTACATATTGAAGGCACAGTCGCCGTTAATTCATTTTCAGTCTGATATGCAGGGAGCAACACTACGGGCTACCGAAGTCAAACCAAAACTGGACAGGTATATCAAAAGCAGACTGAAAAGAGAAAATCGTCAGTTATCTGATGACTGGATAATTAAAAATTCTCCAAAAGAAGCACTGAACTACAAAATGCAGATTGTCAAAAAAGGTAACGCTCAGCCTTTTGATATGGGAATGACGGAATGGATAAATAACAGGAATGTAAAAATTTATGGGATTTTTTATGGTAATACAGGTGTTAATGATGAAAGTAAAAAGAAAAAAGGAATAAAAGCTGATTGTAAACTTACCATTACTTGTTTTATTGAAGAATTACGGGATTATATTGATAACATAATAGGGGATTTTTTTGTTGTCACAAATTTCGGAACAATGCAGAATAAAGGATTTGGTTCATTTACTGTTGCGAACAAGAATGTCGATATAGTTGAAACATTGATGAATTATTATAATGCAGAACATTGTTATTATTTTGGTGTCAATGTTCAAAATGTATTTTTAAGAATTAATACAGTGTACTCACTAATGAAATCAGGTATCAATCAAAGTGCAGGAAAAGGAATAGGAAATGGTAGCAATTATATTCCATCATTTTTGTTTAAATATATGTTAGAAAATTCTATTTTACACGAAAAAGCAAAATTAAAGTCGTCTGGAATTGCTCCTGCTGTCAAAAAACAAGGTACTGTTATAAACAGCAAGAACAGAAGAGTTGGCAAATTTGTTCGGGACAATGAAACCATTGGTAGTCATAATGTAAGATTTAGATATGTTCGTGCATTATTTGGTATAGGTGAGAATATCCGATTTAACGATGTCAACAAGCCTAATAATGATGTTCCGAGCGTTAATGTATCAATAGTTCATAATTATGAATGTGATGGATTGGATAAAAAAGAAAAAATTGAGAGATTTCCATCGTCTATATTTTTTAAAATTATTGATAATACGGTTTATTATGTTGCTGTGCCGATTGATGAAAGTATTTATGGCAGGACATTCCGCTTTTCGGCAAGGGGAAGAGGGAGTGTTAATATCAAAGTTCCTGAAAAAGATGAATTGTCCAATAACTTTCAGGATGAGTTTTTAGAATATGCCTATGGTCGTTTAAATGACTGTATTAGAAACAGAACAGGAGAAAATGCGTTAGAGTGGCTTAGAGGTATGCAGTTGAGGAAGGTGGAGAGAGCAAGTGACTGAAAAAAGTAAATATATAGCGATAACAATAGGACCTGTTTTTGATACCATCAATCTTGCCTCATCACCGTGTGCCTTGTGGGCAGGAAGTTATATGCTGTCGATGTTGTCAAAGAACATCTGTATTGTGCTGACAGAAAAAGGAATTAAAGCGGAAGATATTATTTCTCCGTCTTTTAATCCTGATGATAAGTTACTTAACCGTAACGATGGCGTAGGACTTTTTCATGACAGGGTAATTTTCAAGATTGATGAAACAAAATTTACAATAGAAGATTTTTCAAAGGTCAAGCAAGAAGCCATTGAAAGAACCGTAACAATGTTCGGATTTGGAGAAAAAAGGTTTGACTATTTTAAAAAATATTTTCTTGTATCGGCAGTGAAATTTGAATCGGAATATGTAAAAGAAGATAAAGACAAGGGAATAGAAGCACATAATCCTATTTTAGACAGTTCAGTAGCATTGGATTGTCTGGAATTAGCCAAACCTTTTCAGAAACAGAACGGAAAAAATCCGTTACTGACCTTTTATACAGCAGATAATCAGGAACATCATAACCAGCAGATTTTACAGCAAGTAAAAATTCTTAAACTGACACAATGGCAACTGTATAAAAACAATAAACAGGGTATTCGTACATTGGAAGATGTTGCTTCAGGAAAAATCAGGGAAGAACTGAAAAAGAAGTTCAAAAAATACAATTACTATGCGGTTGTGCGTTCAGACGGCGACAGAATAGGAAAAATTATTTCATCACTTGGTAGTGATGAAGATGTAAGAAAATTTTCTCATATTTGTCTGAAATACTGTTCAAAAGTTGCTGACATGGTTCGTAATCAATACGATGGGATAACGATTTATTCGGGCGGTGACGATTTACTGGCACTGATTCCTGTTGAAGAAAGAAACGGCAAAACCATATTTCATTTTGTTAAAGAAACCAATCAAGTTTTTATCGATTCGTTTGCGGAATATAAGATTGATGTATCGCTTTCGTTTGGTATATTTGTGTCATACTATAAGTTTCCTTTGTATGAGGCTTTGGAACAGTCAGCCTATTTACTGTTTGATGTAGCAAAAAGCAGAAGAAATGCCTTAGCTATTCATTTTCAAAAACATTCAGGACAGTCGGCAGGATTATTAATTGATAATGTCAGTTTGGAAGAATTGATTCATTTTTACGATGGAATTGGCAAACAGAAAGTCATTGATATTAAAGAGCAAGACAGAATATTTGTTTCGGCTATGCAAAAATTTATGTTGTTTGCGGATATATTCAATACAGAAAGTACGATGGAAGAAGTTCGGAATGTGTTTAAAAATATATTTGATGCTGATATTCATAAGAACAATGTTTTTCTTAAAGAAACATTACCTGATTTTTTCCTGAAACTGAAAGACAATTTATCTGTTTTTCCAATAAAAAATGATGGTTTAGAAATCGAAAAGAGTAGAGATTATGCTACCACAATGGTTTATATTCTTAGAGTTATCAAATTCTTTTCGGAAAGTGCAGGTGAGCGTGAATGAAAACTTATCTGGTAAAACTTACCCCACAGGAGCCGTATTTTTTCGGTAATGAAAAAAGGTTTACGATTGCAGGGGAGAATAATCAAGGGCAGATGGGAAACAGTTACTTTATCCGAAGTGAAAGAACGCCGTTACAAACCACATTACTTGGTATGATGAGATACATTCTCATGCCAGACAAAGATTATGTTTATGTTGGAAAAAATGAAAAAGCGATAGGAAAAGAAAGTTTTGATATTGAATGTTTGGCACAGGATTTTGGTGTGATTGAGAATATATCTCCGTTGTTTTTGATGAAAGGTGAAGATAAATATGTGGTAACACCATTTGATTGTGTTAATGACAAGAAGAAACAATCTGAAAAAGATGATGAAGAAAATAAAAAAAATTATTTCTACACACCATTTAAAAAGTATCAGGAAATAGAAACCGATAGCGGAAAGAAATGGTATGCAACAGAATTTGAGGTCAAAGAAGATATAGAGTGCAGTTATGTCAGGCTTTCGGACAAGAAAATTGTAAAAGCAGGAGATATTTTCGGAACAGAAGTCAGGACAGGAAACAAGAAAGTCACCCGAAGAAAAAAAGACGAAAAGACAGAAGAAAAGGGATTTTTCAAAAAGGAATACTGTTATTTGAAAGACGGTTTTATCTTTGCGTTTTATGTTACATTGAGTGATGAAAGTTATCTGACCCGAAGGAAAACACAGGTATTTCTTGGACAAGGAAAGTCATTATTTACATTAGAATTTATCGGACAGGAAGACACTTTGAAAAAAGAAGTTGCTGAAATTTTGCCTGAAAATATCTGTTACTGTATTGGTGATGTTTATACAATGTCTGAAATTTATAACTGTTGTGCTTTCAGCATTACACGGACGAGAGATTACAGAAGATACATCACAGGAGAAAACGGAAAAATACAAAAAGGTTCTGTACTGTATAAGCTGATAAAAGCAGGCAGTGTATTTATTGTTTCAAACAAAGAAAATTTTAATGAGCAGATAGAAAAAGCCAACTGTCAAAAAATAGGTTGGAATATTTTAGTTGAAAATAAAAAACAGGAGGGTAAATCATGAATGTTAATGTATATAAAATAAAGTGTCTGACAAATCTTCATGTTGGTTCAGGAGAAGTCAATTACAACATTGTGGATAACGAAGTGGAGAAAGATGCGGTTACAGGGTATCCTGTTGTTCATGCGTCAGGGTTAAAAGGGGCATTGCGTGAACATTTTGAAAAAAAGCAGATGTCAGAAGAAAGTATAAAAAATATTTTTGGACAAAAATCAGGAGAAACTGAAATAAAGGCAGGGTCTTATAAATTTTTTGACGCAAAAATTCTTGGCAGACCTATGCGTGTCAATGATAGTTCTATGGCTTCTGTTACAGTTGTTTCGGTAGATTCTGTTAATGCATTTATCAAGATGATGAATGATTTTGGTATTACCGCATTCGGAGAAGAACTGATGGAAAGAATTGATTTTGGCAGATTAAATTTTGTTTCAGATTGCTGTACATCTATTGAAGGTGAAAATGTTAGAAGAGTACCGCAACAGGCAAAGGAAGTTATGGGAAAATTAAGTTCTGTTATTGGCAATCAGTATGCCATTGTTAAAGATTTCAATGAATATGATTTACCTGTTGTGGCAAGAAACTATCTGGAAAACGGTGAAAGTAAAAATCTGTGGTATGAAGAAGTTGTACCGCACGACAGTATTTTCTACACACTTATTCTTACACCTGACGAAAACATGAACTTGAATATGAATGATATTATTCAGGTTGGCGGTCATGCGTCCATCGGTTGCGGATTTACCAAATGGACAAAAATCGGCTGAGGAGGGTATGAACAGATGAATAAAAAGAGAGTGAATGACGGAATAGAACCTGCAAAAGAGGCGATGACACTGTTTCATATTGCAAAAGACGGAAAAATTACCAAAACATTTCGTGGACAGGTATCTACTTTCGGAGCAGCGGTAACTATGGGAAGTCTGAAATCAGCGGTAGCCTTTTTCGCAGACAAAGGAGCCTCCACTGTCGAAAGAACAGAATTGTTAAAAGCAATGTACTATGTTATCCAAAAAGGTGAAAATAATGAATATCAGTTTAATGAATCTAATTTTGAGCCGACAAATATTTTTGAATATATCTGTCGGAATGACAACAATCAGACCAAAGAAAAATTTACAGACGCATCACTTTCGGTAAAGCTGGCAATGAGCTTTTTCGATTTGGTCAGTGAATAACAGCTAAGGGGGAGGTATTATTGAAAAATCTGAACTTACTCTTTAATAAACTGTATTACGAAAAGTTAGGTACACCATCATTTGACAGTGATGTGCAAAGCAAAAATACAACAATAAAAGGTATTCTTTTTGATGGACAAAATGATTATAGACCATCAGAAATTACCAATCAGGTATTTTGTCTGAAAACGCAATATCCCGGACTAATTGTAGGGTCAGGAAATATGCATGGTGCAGGGGACATAGGTGGAAGTGACAATGATATTAATATGGGATTTTCTTTTGATTATGTTACAGGACAACCTGTCATTGCAGGCAGTTCAGTAAAAGGTGTCTTGAGAAGTCATTTTAAATATCATACCGAAGCGGTAACAGAAATTCTGAAAGATATTCTGAATAATCAGGATATTACCGAAGATGATGTAAAAAATCTTGAAACGGCAATTTTCAATAACAGTGATGTTTTTTTGGACGCAGTCATCAGAAGAGGCAACCAAAGGAATGAAATTATGGGATTTGATTATATTACGCCTCATAAATCCCCGACAGAAAATCCTGTACCGATTAAAATTATCAAAGTATTACCCGATGTTGTTTTTGAGTTTCGGTTTATTATTACAAATAAAACAATAGACGGCATATCAATTTCAGCGGAAAATATTCTGAAACTTTTTGAAGAATTACTGTGTCTTTTCGGTTCGGGAGCAAAGACAAATGTCGGTTATGGTATGTTTGATAGGGAAATGCAGGAAGTAGAAAATAATAGAAACCTACTTGTGCAACAAAATCGCAATGAAAATGATGGTAACCGTTCTATTAGAGGAATAAATAATAGTCAGAATGACAGAAATCCTGATGGAGGCGGAAATAGTCAGAATAGCAGAAATCGTTCCAACAGCGGAAATAATCAGGATAACAGAACAGCAGTCGTATTTTGCAGAAATTGTGGAATGCGTAATGCGGCATATGATTTTCGTGGAAACAGAAATACAACTTGCCAAAGATGTCATAAATCGTTGCTTGAAGAATAAAGGCAATAGCAGATTGAAAATTGTTGAAAAAGGTAATTTATTATGACCATTATTGAATTTTTTGACAAGACCCATATTGAAAACATAGTCAGCACATTGTTGTTAAAACCAAAGAAAGTGATTTTTGTCGGTAATAATCGCAAAATGATGGAACGGTGTACAGAAAATTATTCCGAAGTTGTCAAAAGACACGGTATTGAAACAGAATTTGCTTTCTGTACTGTTAATCAGAACGATTTATTGAAAATTGTACAGGAACTTTCACAGATTGTCGAAAGGGAAGAAGAATGTGTTTTTGACCTTAGTGGGGGAGAGGATTTGTATCTTGCAGCGGTGGGTATTCTTTTTGAACGCTATGGAGAAAAAATTCAGATGCATCGTTACAATATCAGCAACGGCAGATTGACAGACTGTGATTCACAAGGAGATGTGCAATTTTATAACCATCTTTCTGTTTCAGCAGAAGATAATATCCGTATTTACGGAGGAAAGATTATCAGGGACAGTTTTTCCGAAAATTTCGATAATGCAACAGTGTTTGATGATGATTTCAGGAAAGATATTGACAGTATGTGGAATATCAGTTCGCAAAATTCCAGACTATGGAACAGCAGTGTCAATGTTATACAGTTCTTTTACAGTGCTTATGGAGAAAAAGATTGTCTTACGCTGGAGATAGAGAAAACGATTCTTGCTGTCAAGTTCAACAGTGATAAACTTGAACTGCTGCATAGTCTTTTCCGACAGTTAAGCAGAGCAGGACTTCTGACAGAGTATATTAATGATGAAAAAAGAATATCCGTTACCTTTAAGAACGAAAAAATAAGAAATGTACTTACCACATCAGGTCAGATTTTGGAATATAAGATAACCTCTGTGGCAAAGAATATCTGTGAAAGTGACGGAACACCTGTATACAGTGATGTCCGAACGGGTGTTTTTATTGACTGGGACGGTGTGATTTCTGACGGTTATGATGTTATCAACGAAATTGATGTGATGATGATGAAAAATCTCATTCCCGTATTTGTATCGTGCAAAAACGGACAGCTTGGCATAGATGAATTGTATAAACTCAGTCTGGTAGCAGAACGATTTGGCGGAAAGTATGCGAAGAAAGTACTGATTACTTCTGATATTACCCGCCTGGGCAGAAGCAGTGAATATATCAGAGAGCGTGCGAAAGAGATGAAAATCAAGCTGATTGAAAATGTCGACCTGCTTTCCGAAGAAGAGTTGCGAAAGACCGTTAAAAATCTGTACAAATCCTGACAGATAATAGAGAAATTGAACATTTTTATACAAAAAACCTTTCTTTGATTATTCAGGGAAAGGTTTTTTACAGAAAATTTGGTTAAACTGTATTCTGACTTTATCTTTTCCATTGAAAATGGATACTTGAACTTTTCCAGCGGATTTTTAGCACTAAAACTATGAAAACGTGTGGTAAATTTCACAAAAAATCCATAAATTTAGTTAAACCGTGCTTTGGTTAGAAAATCATTTGAAAAACGGGGGTATTTTTCAGATGAACCGATATTAAAACTAAGAATAAGCAAAGGGAAGCTAAAAGAAATTATCAAAATTTTTAATTTCCCACTTGACAAAGCCATATTTGGTATGTATAATAGAAATGTACTTGGAATTGTTGTTCTTTACCTTTCCCATTGGGAATTGATACTACCGTCTGTATAAACTTTTAGTTTTCTGGATTTTAATTTCTTTACCTTTCCCATTGGGAATTGATACGAATAATTTCTTTTTCATACTGCTCCATTCTTCTTCTGTCTTTACCTTTCCCATTGGGAATTGATACAGATTCAAGAAGCCTCAAAAATTCTTTTTCAGATATTCCTAGCTTTACCTTTCCCATTGGGAATTGATACGACGCTTTTTTTCCACTTGGGGAAGTCAACGCCATACGAAGCTTTACCTTTCCCATTGGGAATTGATACTCCTGAATTGCAAGTACTAATACAGTGATCATAATAAACTTTACCTTTCCCATTGGGAATTGATACTCCAATGCTTGTCACACTTTCGGGTATCGTTACACTCGTTAACTTTACCTTTCCCATTGGGAATTGATACTTCACCATCCTATCCCATTGCTTTTTTCTGACAGGCTGCTTTACCTTTCCCATTGGGAATTGATACTTTGCCCCATTGTTCTGCCCCTAATGCAACAAAAAAGGTCTTTACCTTTCCCATTGGGAATTGATACCTTTACCCATACCGTGAATCTGAGTTCCATCAGCTTTTCTTTACCTTTCCCATTGGGAATTGATACATAATGTCGAATTCTTCATACATTTGGTGAAACGTATTCCTTTACCTTTCCCATTGGGAATTGATACGTACATGATCCGCACCATCGTCGAACACATATACCGGTCTTTACCTTTCCCATTGGGAATTGATACAGTATCAGTAGGTTGGCATCGGACATTTACTTCCCCTTTACCTTTCCCATTGGGCAAATATAACCGCCAATCTGACAATAATTTTGTCAGATTGGCGGTTTATCTGTTTGCTTTAAATTATACAGATATAAGAGAATATAAAGGATAAATATTGACTATAATGTCAGAATATGGTAGTATAAGTGAGAAGAAACAGATGACAGTACGATGTTTTGTATTAAGAAACAGGGGTGTAGAAAATGACAGCCAAAAGCAGTGTATACAGGGTAAGAAACATTGTCTTGTTGGTATTGATTTTTATGGTAGTTGTGTTGTCTTTTCCGCAGGGCGTTTCGGCAAAGGACAATATCAAGAAAAATACGATTACACACGATATTGCCATTGTGTTTGACAATTCGGGGTCTATGTATGACAATACCGACAGATGGAGCCAGTCGTTATATGCCATAGGTGTGTTTGCCTCTATGCTGGATTACGGTGCAGGGGATAAACTCGGCATATATCCTATGGGGGCAATTTCTGTCGGAAAAGACGGTGCGGACATTTCTGACCGACTGGAAGTAACACAGAACAACATCAGCGATATTTCTAAAATTTATTGCCGTCGTACATCAGAAACCATTTTAAGTCCGGCTTATAAAGCAAAAGAGTATCTGAAACAGTCACAAGCCGATGAAAAATGGCTGATAGTCCTTACTGACGGTGAATTTTATTACGACAAAAGCACAGCGGAAACAGGTGTACAAAAAGATGCGGTATGGCTCGAAAAGAAAATGCTCGGATTTACAGGTGACGGAGTAAAGGTACAGTATCTCGGATTTGCCGAAGCGTCTGTATTGAACAGCAATATTTCCAACGGCTTTTACTCGTCAAATGTCAGTTCGGCTGACGCTCTGACAGGAGAACTGGTAAATATCTGCAATAAAATTTTTCAAAGACATATTATACAGGATATTTCACAAGGTACTTTCACCACAGATGTTTCTATGAAAAGCATTATTGCCTTTGCACAGGGAAAAGGAGCAGAAATCAAATCCTTATATTCTTCAGACAATCAGAAAACAGAAAGTTCGCTGAATATGAAACTCAACGCAGGTACACAAGGAACGGGTTCAAATTATCTTACTTTAATCGCTGATGTATGCGGACAAGTGGTGACTTTCGGAGAATGTAAGGCCGGTACTTATCATTTGGATTACACAGGAACGGATATTCAGGTTTTCTATGAACCCGATGTCAGAATTGAGTATTCTCTTACAGACAAAAACGGCAATCCCATTGATAAACAATCTGAAATTTCTCCGGGAGAATATACGCTCAATTATCATCTTGCCGACAGTCTCACCAACAAAGATGTGAGTAATTCCCAACTACTTGCTCCCGTCAGCTTACAGGCAACAATGACCAATAACGGTAAGTCACAGCAGATTTCCTCAGGACAGAAAATTCAGCTTGAATCCGATAAAAATACCTTACTTCTTATCCAAGGCACTTTTCTGAAAGATTACGAAATCAGCAATGAATACGACAGCAACGGCAATGACGGAAAACTTGATGTTGTACCTCCGACACTAAAAACCTTGACCTTATCACTCGGTACAGAACAAATCGGTAACTGGTTCAAGACTTCCGATTACGAAAACTGGAAACCTTTAAGAATTGATTTAACCTATGGCAATGAAAAACTGACTGATGAACAGCTTAAAGCTGTCAGCTTATCGTTATATCCTGCTGTTTCCGAAAATCTGATGTATACCTGCAAACCTGTCTTGGGACAATCGGCTTATGAAATCACACTCGGCAAAAATAACAACGGAGAATATGTCCAACCGGAATACGGCAAATATTCCTTGCAAGCGAAAGCCGTATATACAGATGAATTTCATCGTAGTGTCACCGCAGAGGACAGTATCACATTCCACATACAGTGGTACAGTCAGATTTGGGTGTGGTTATTCTGGATAGTCTTGTCAGCTGTTCTGATATTGCTGATAATTTTCTTGCTGAATTTACCTGCATGGCCTTACAAAATGGTATGCGTTATCGAAAAACCGACAAGTGCAGGCGGAACAGTTGCTGTTTCACCGTCAGGCGGAACGATGCGTTTAGTTCCTTTCCGTTACGAACTTGCTGTTAATGTCAAGAGAAATTCCAAACTCAAAGATAAATTCAGCAGCAGGGCAAGTGTAAAAATCACCGGAATTATGCCTCACAGAAAAGTACAGTCTGTTACTATCGGAGCAAATACTTATACCCGAAACAATAAATTCCGTGAACCTACAGGAGAACCTTTCAAAGGAATTGTTATCCGAAACGGTACACAGATTTCTATGACATTTGCCGCATCTCAACCACTTACGGCAAGAATTAAAATCAATAAAAAATAATTCTATTGTTTAAGGGCTTTGCCCTTAAAAATCCCACAAGGGGCTGTCGCCCCTTGACCCCGCCCACTTTTGTTTAAGGGCTTTGCCCTTAAAAATCCCACAAGGGGCTGCCGCCCCTTGACCCCGCCCACTTTTTTGAAAAAAAGTGGACAAAAAACTTTTGTGAGAATTTGCGATAGCAAATTCTCTTAGAAATCACGTCAGTTTCCAAAACCGAACGAAGTGAGCTACTAAAGTTTTTGTCAAACTTTTTTCAAAAAGTTTGTGGGGTTTGGGGCAAAGCCCCAAGCAGGATTGTTAAGGGCGGCAGCCCTTAACAGGGGTTCGGGACAGCGTTTCCAAAAAATCAGGAAGAAGGGAAGAAAATATGGGAAGAATACAGGAAAAAATACAGAAGAACAAAGTGAATGCACCTGTTATTTTTATCGGGTGTGGCGGTATCGGTTCAAAAATCGTTAAAGGGGTTGCTGACCGTGCTGTTCATGACGATAATGCTAATCTGCGGTTTGTCATTATGGATACAGATGTCAATGACATATCGGGAGTAGATAAAGAAGCAAATATTGTCGCTGTACAGACCTCGTCTACCGCTACCATAGAAAATTATCTCAAAAACGACAAAGAAGCTAAAAGCAAATGGTTTCCCGTCAACAAAATGCTGGATTCCAAACCTGTTTCGGAAGGTGCAGGTCAGGTAAGAGCTATTTCCCGACTGGCTTTAAATTCTACTGTCAAGCAGGGAAAAATCATGACACTTTATAATGCCATAGATGACCTCTTTTTGAAAGACGGCGGAAAATTCAGACAAGCTGTAAAAGTGGTTATCGCTTCTACGGCGGCAGGCGGTACAGGTTCGGGTATTGCTATGGAAATCGGTATGCTTGTCAGGAATTACATCAATAAAAACTATCCCGAAGCGGCTGTACTGATAAGAGGTTTTCTGGTTATGCCGGGTGTTATGGATACCGTGATTGACACAAGAAGTGAAAGAGAAAGCATCCGCTGTAACGGATATGCCACCATTAAAGAAATCAATGCTTTTATGATGAAAGGGTCAGGATTTTTTGATACTGTCCCGGAACTTAACCGCTACCGTGACCTTTGCCTTTCTATACCGGGAACATCATCAGAAGAAGAAACAATAAGTTGTTTACCGTTTGATTTCTGTTTCTTGCTTGACCGTGCAGATTCCAATTCGGGTATTATGCCCAGTATCAGTCAGTATATCAATTACGCTTCACAGGCAATCTATGAACAGAACATAGGGGCTATGAGTACAAAATCCAGCAGTAAGGAAGATAATGTGCTGAAACTCTGCATTCGTCCCGAAACTTTGGGGCGTTGCCGTTTCGGAGGAGCAGGAGCGTCAAAACTCATCTATCCTTATGAAAAAGTCAGGGATTATCTTGCACTCAACTGGGCAAGAACATCAATTATTGGTTCTTCCGCCAATAAACATCTCAGCGAAGCCGAAAAATTACAGATTGTCAAAGGGTCATGGCTGCAATATGACATTCAGTATAGAGAAGAGTTGCGAAAATATGAAGACAATCCTGCCGGTGATGAAAGACCGCAGATAGAAGAAGTCTATGTCAGAGCATTGATGCAGGGAAAAGATACCGGTGCAGGCAATCCTTTTTCAGCAAGAATGTGGAACAAATACATTCACAAGAAAATTCTTGAAACAAAATCCGCAGAGGCCGGAAAACCTACCGACAGCAGTCCTGATTTACCGAATATACTTACCGAAAGGATTCCCGCCAATTCCGCTACCGAAAAAGTAGCCAGAGCGTATATTGCCACGATTATTCAGGAAATACTGGATAATCGTCTGCCCCTGTTTGATTCTGAATTTACTGATGATTTTGATACAATGGGAATGGCGTGTTCCAAAGACGGACTTACACATTTAAGCCGTTATATTTCCATAGAAAGTGTAGAAGATTTGGCAAAGAGTTCAGGTGTTGAAAAAGCATCTCAGGATTTGGCAAACGCTGTTTTTTCCAGTACGGCATCGTCTTTAAATGACCGTCTTGGAGATTATATGCTGGAAAAATATATCAGTGCCAACGGCAAAGTTATGCACCCGAACGCTGTCAGATTTATGCTTTATGAACTGAAAAAATTCGTTGATGAAGCCATCGGCAATTTTAAATCAGGGGCGAATGAAGTTGCCTTTGACAGTATGGTAGGAGATATTTGCTTCGGGGCAGTATCTGATGACGGTAAGAGAGATACTGCTGATTTTAATGTTCCCGGATTTAAGGCAAGGGGAAAAGAAACCTCATTGAAGGCAATGTGTGAAGCCTGTGACAAAACAGCCTCTTTCGGGGAAGGTAACGGAGGCAGTTGTGAAGAAAAACTGGACAGCTATGCCAGAGTAGTCAGAAACTATCTTATCCATAAAATCGGTCTGTTTGTATGCAGAATAGCTTCTCCTGCACTTGGCGATTTGCTGAAAGCCTTTGAACAATTTTACGGTACATTTGAATCCAAAGTCCCTATGCTGGAGAAAAAGAAAGAAGATATTGTTACCGAGTTATCGTTCAAAGAGGGAGATTATATTCTCTATCTGTTCAGGGATAAAAAAGTGCTTGACAGACTGTCCGACCTCAATGCCACACCCACAGAATCAAGTGACAGTTCCTATGAACTCTATGCCAAAATTTACGACAATATCCGAGATAATTCCTATGCCATTGCCCGTAACAAATATAACCCTTATGGTTTTTCGCTTACCAAAGATATTTTCTTTGAAGTAATTGTCCCTTACTTTGTCCGTATGGTAGAAGACGGTGTTGAAGATATTAACACCGATAATATTTTGTCGGCAATTAAGCTGGAAGCCGTCATTAAGAACAATATTGCTGTTGAAAATACCACACCCAGTCAGCGTGAAGAAAAATACAGGGTATTGAATACCGAAGAAGCCTATCATAAATATATCAGTGATATGATTGTCAGATGTCAGAATTTAGCCAGTCCGGGAATATTAAAAAACACGCATGACGAAGCACGGGAAGTATCTTCTGTTGCTTACAGCAGTGCAATGAAAGACGGCGGAGGAATCCGTGTAAGTGATTTCCTGAAAGACCAGGTAAGCAGTGACACGGTTTCATTATACGAACTGCATTTTTTCCGTTCTACATACAATATTACGCCTACACAGCTTGCCAAACTTTCTGCACCGTCCGAAGAAGAAATCAGCGACCAGTTCGCTTTATCTTCACAAGGTGAGCTGGAATTGCCGTCAGCAGGAGATTATTTCCGTATTTATCAGACCTATATGAATACCATAGGCCCCGACAGCAAAACTTCTGCGGTTATCACACCGCATATTGATAAACGCTGGAATGCGATTTCGGTATTACCCGAACTGGATATGAATTATCAGCGGAAGCTTATGTCTAAAATTCACAAATCGTTTTTGTACGGATTTGTCTATGACCGTATCAAAATGCGTCCGACTTCTGACGAGGAAGACAGACAATTAGTATATGTCTATTACGATAATGATGAAATCCGACATGATATGAAAGTTTCCAATAATACCCGTTGTGACGAATTGTATGAAGTACTGGACTGTTTATATTTTGACCGTCAGGCAGTAGAAACTATCAGAGATTATGTCAACGGAGTGAGGATAAAACTCAGTGAACGGGGCTGCAAATCCATCGCAGATTCCGATTTTTTCAAAGCTCTTGCTATGCTGAATATGGGTAAAGTCATTGGCACAGCGTCTTTTGATGAAGAAGTAATTTCTTTGTTTGAAATTGTTCTGTTGTATGGTAACTCTGTACCGTCACAGATGAGAGACGAAAGCGAAATACGGATTATGGTTAAATCTGTCATTGAAATCATACAGTCTGAAATTAACAGTGTGACAGGCAATCCTGATACAGCCCTTTTCAAAACAGCAGAAAGTCTTATCGCACAGTATCAGATGTTTGCTGAACATTATCATAATCACAAAGATGTTTTGCGTAAGGGTATTTTTTCTGATGATGTATTGGAAACAGTTCGTAACTCACTGATTTACTTTTTCAGAAATAACGATATGATGAAATATACAGACAAGGTAAAAGAAATTGCAAGGCTGTATGGCTGAAACAAGGTGGTGAAACTTTGTTTACAGTAATTATATGTGATAAAGCAGTAGTACACGATTGTCGGGAAAAGTACAGCATTTATATGAGACCGCTGATAGAAAACGAGGAAATAGCTTTTTGTGAATGGAATATTGAAGCGGATACTCTTGAAGAAAGTGTACCTGAGCTGGAAAGACTTATCAAATCGCAAAAAGAGTGGCGGGCAGTAGTCATCTGTGACAGTGGTGTCATCGGAGAAGAATTATTGTATGCGGTTAATCCGTTTGATTATGTCGGAACAAAGAATATTCCCGAAACTTTTGCTGACCGGAACAGTATTGAACAATACAGGAAATATGTTCGGGATACTTCACAGAAAGCGTTGTGTAATCCCCTGATGAAACTTTCCATATGGTTAAGCGGTTACGGAACGACTATGCGACCCGAAGTTGTACAGGAAAATACCATAAAATCTGTTGAACCGTTATCCGAAGCCTATTGTCGGGTACTCAAAGAAGAAGAACTTTCTGCCAATGATATGGAAACAGCGTTGTCAGGTGCTTGTCGTTTCGACTGCGTACAGCAGCAGTTCCGGTTAGAGGGGGAGTTATTCAATCCGCCGAAATCACTGATTTTTATTGCAGAAAGTACAGCGGATATTTCTGCTATTGAAGCACAGGCAATGTGGAAGTGTCACAGCGAAAAAGAGTATTCTGCCTTTGCACAGGACAACCTTTATTCTCATAAAGCAAGATTTGCAGTGTATAAGCTGCCAAGGATTCACGGCAAAAGACGGGAAAGTGATTATTTCCGTTTTTTGTCGGCAGTAATGATTTTCTGTGAAAATGATGTGCCGAATGATACAATGAAACAAGGCAAAGTATATGAACTGTATGCAGAATTTGACGATGATGTTATCCGTAAGAACTGCGGTGAATATATCGGAAAACTAAAGGCAACATTACAGAGAATTTCGTTATTGAAAAGTCGTCACGATTATGTTATCCGTCAGCCGTTGGATAATGAACTGGTCAGAAAAGAGTTTGAAGAAGATGTACGCATTCGTATGGAAATGCCCGACAAATATGTTAAAGACGATTTTCTGTATCCATACGGAAATATCGGACTTTCTAAAGATTGTCCGTCAGATGAGGAGGGCTGTCGGAAAGCAGGAAGCGGTGAAATACGAAAAAAATTTGTTCGTTTTCTGCGGCAGCCTCAGAGAAGTGTCCGGAATGCGGTAAACACACAGTTTGCAAAATATAACCGTATTGACGATATGCGGGTAAGACAACTTAACGAATTTCAGAAAGAAGATATTCTTTACCGTTTGCAGGAAGAAGAACAGCGTATGACAGAAACCGAAACCGCTGAAATTTTCAATATCAGACGCTATAATGAAATGCTGGATAGGGCAGATAAGGAACTGCAGAAAGAAATCGCACAGCGAATGACCCGAAAGAAAACGCTGATACTGTCTGTTTTGTTGCTGATACTGTCGGTGCCGGGATTTATCCCTCTTTTTGCAGGGGAAGCAGGAGCTTTTGCGACAGTGAGCAATTCTGCAGGACTGATTGTTGCCACAGCAGTGATTATCAGTGCTGTTATTTTGGTAAGTTTGTTAGTTTTCAGAAATTCTCTTGTACGGAAATTCAAGGCTGTGGGCAAGGTTATGGAAGACATATTCAAAGAAGTTGTACAGTCTATGGAAACCTTTTCAAAATATTTAAGTCATGTATGTAATGTAATGAGGGCATTTTCCATACTGGCTGTTTTTGAACAGAAAGAAGATATTTTACGCAATACTTATCGTATGCACGAAACGGAAATCAACGGTTGTCTGGAAAATGTGATGGATTTATTTTCGGAGTATACGCAAAGTATAACGGATACTTCTGTACAGCCGTATGAATATGACTTTTCTGTTGCGTGTTCTTATCATTATGACTTTTCCAACGAAATTTCATCACGCACAATTCCTTTCCTCCACAGGGGGAATACAGTGAGAACATCAGTGGATTATATCCGTTGTGTGATGATGAGGAGGGAGGAGTTATATGTCTGAATTTTTGATAAAATCTGCAGGTATTCTTTTCTTTGTGCTGATAAGTTTTCTTATGCAGAGAGCCAATCTGGAACGGCAGATACGCAGCAGACAGTTTTTAATGCCGTTGTTTGCGGTAATATATGTGTTGATAACGGCGTTTTACATTCACCGCATCAGCGGTTATTTTACGGATATTTTTGACGAAGTGATAATAAATATCTTTTTCAATGCTGCAGCAGCAGTAGTTTATATACCGTATAAAAAAATCATTGTGGTTATACTTGAAATTATTTTCCGCAAAAACAATTTTTTTCACAACAGAGCAGTTGACCGCTTTTATGAGTATTTTCCCGAAAAAAGTGTGTGGTGTCTGAAAGAAGAATATGTGCAGGCAAGAAAATTAGCCGGAATTGTGTGGTACAGTTCTGTAGTGTTGTTATCGGCAATTATGGTTATCAGTGAAAAGATGTATGAAAGCGGCAGGCTTGTCAATATGTTTTATCCTGTATTTTCGGTGATTTTAATTGGAGAAGTGTATGCTTTTCTTGGCGGTGCAAGTAAAACGGAGTATCTCAGAGAAATTCTGGGAGAGAATGAAAACAGACAGTATATTGTCAACTATGCGTTGCTGCGGAAATATCTGCGAATGCTTTTTGGCGATAAAGTGTTTTCTGAAAACACAAAGGTAAATATTGACATCAGTAAAGAAACGACTAACGATGAAGTGATTGAAGATTTACTGAAAAATCCCGACCCGAAAATCAATGATTTTGCTTTGTATCTGACAAGATTAAATCGAGAGGGTGTTTTTCTTGAACACAGCTATATCTATTCGACAGTGGAACTACTCAACGGTAAGAGTATACTGTTCAATAATCCGTTTTATCGGGATTTGATACCCTATGCGTTTTATCCTGTCAACCGTACTCTGCTCAGAGGGAAAAAAGTATTGATTGTACTTGGCAGACATTCCATAGAAAACGATATTATTCGATGGGTAGAGGACGGTATAGAAACCGTAACGCATATTCCGTTTTTGTGGAAAATCGGGATACTGGGGGAGGGAGAAGAAAATCCCGACATTGGTATTCTAACCCGTTCACGCATTATTGATGCAGGTATTAAGAAACGCTATGAGAAATTTTTCCGTAAAACAGAATTTGTTTTTATTCTGGAACCGTCATTATTGATAACGACAGCACAGATAGGCGTACATACGATAGCGGAACTTTGTGGGGAAGAAGAAAAAAAGACGGTATACTGTTTATGTGATAAAAACTGTGACGGTTTAGTAGATGCGATGTCCCATATTCTGATGACCGATCTTACAGAAGTTTCCGCTACCAATAAGCATAAAGGAACGCTTTCGTATATGTGCTGGGAGGCAGACAGAGAATATCTTCATCACAGACAAGTGCCTGATATTGCCGGATATTTAGGTATGGGAACGGAGTTATCCTTTGCGGCACTGAAAAATCAGGTTTCCCGTACATTCTGGTATGGGGGCAGTGCTTTCCCCGTTACCGATATGCAGTGGATAGCCCGACAGTATTATTACGAACTGATGAAATATGCCGATTTGCCGACAAGTCAGGAGGTAATGGAAAGCTGTTTTGTGACTACGCCGAATTTCTGGAGTGCCGAAATCAGTGAAAACAACTATTTTACGGTAGAAGATGAATCATTCAATATGTATGAAATTCTGCGGGAATTTTCTACCCGTTCGATAAATCAGGGATTTGTCAATGTGATTTCATCTTCTTATCTGCTCAAAGAATATATGGCGGATAACGACAGTATCTTTGAAAATGATGCCAAAGCCATTCCGTATATTGTGGCGGATTTTGTCCGAACGCCCCGTAATATTATACTGGTACTGCTGTTGCTGATGAGTGAATACGGAGTGGACGAGGAAAAAATCAGAAAAGAATTTACACTGGCAGGTTTACCCGTATATCCTGTCCGTAAACAGTTGTGGTATGAAATCTTCTGTACTTTTTCAACAGTGAAAAGTCTTGCTGAAATTCCGAAAGAATACCGTCAGGCAGTGGAAACAGTCTTTACCCGAACATTGACATTGCCTGACAACTCCATAATCAAAGAAGAAAATGTCATCAGGACACGACAGCGGTATTCTGTGGAACTTGGCAGAATGCAGACAGTGTATTTTCTTACCGACAAAAAACTGATACGCTATTTTGTCAGCGGAACAAAATCGGCGAGCTATGTTTCGGAGGACGAAAAAGGAGAACGCTATTATCTTGGATCGGAATTATGCGGACATATTTATCAGAAACTTTTGCCAAAACAATTTTTTACTTACAGCGGAAAATATTATGAGATGCTGTATGTTACTTCCGCACAGCAGGTACTGGTGAGGAGAGCGGCAGACCATATCAACGGCAGACCGTCTTACCGACAGATACGGCACTATCACATTTCGGCGTGGAAAACAGCAGAAACCATAGGAGCTGTACAGCAGACCGAAACAATGACAGTTACCCGTATGTATGCGGATTTTTCCGTACAGACAGACGGCTATTTTGTGATGAATGTTTTCAATGATTTTGCCAATGCGGAAAAGGTTGTTTTTCAGGGAGAAAAAAGCCGTATACCCGACCGCAGTTATCAGAATAAGGCAATGCTGAAACTTACTTTGCCGTCAGAGGGGCTTAATGATAAAGTCCGTTATACCATTGTGTTGCTGATGAATGAAATTTTCAGAACGCTTTTTGCGGAAAACAGTCCGTATATTGTCGCTTTGACAGACATCAGCCATATTGACAGTAACAGTGAAGTCAGTCCGCTGACCTATGATGTTACTTTACCGCCGGAGAGTGAGGCAAAAAGCAGTATCTTTATTGCAGAGGATTCTCATCCGGATATGGGATTACTTGTGGCGGTGGAAAGAAATCTTAAGCGTATTTTCAGGATTATGCAGGACTATCTTTTGTGGAATACGGAAAAATTACAGAGCAGTTGTGACAGTAAACAAGTCGAAAATTCGCAAAACAGCGATAATGCCGTATTCCGACCGTTGCCGTATGAGGAAAGATATTATCTTTTATACGGTATGGAAAAAGAGCCTGATGTTTTGGCTGTCAAAGACACACTTGCTTATCTGAATACGGTTTTGAAAGGTGAAAATGCTTTAGAAAAGACACGAAAAGGGGTATCTGTTGCAGAAATCGTGAAACAGATAACCGATACCGATAATCCGAATGTCAGAAAATGTGATTTTTGCGGAAATGAAATATACGGTACGGAATATGAAACACTGGCAGACGGTCGTGACAGATGTATGCGGTGCAGCCGAACGGCGGTGAAAACAGAAGAAGAGTTTGTCAGAATTTTTGAAGATGTCAAGCGGAATATGGAAATGTTCTTCAACATCAAAATCAATACGGGCATAAAAATTGAAATGGTCAACGCACGGAGATTAAACAAAGCAGCAAATCATACTTTTGTGCCGACTGCTGATTTTGACGGAAGAGTGATTGGTGCAGCAATACACCGACACGGTTGTTTTTCGATTATGATAGAAAACGGTTCTCCAAGAATGATGACTATTCTGACAATGGCACACGAACTGACACATATATGGCAGTATCTGCACTGGAAACAGAGTGCTTTGCTGAAAAAGTATGGCAAAAATCTCAATCTTCAGATTTATGAGGGTATGGCAAAATGGGTAGAGATACAGTATGCGTATCTTATCAATGAACCGTATGCCGCATTGCGTGAAGAGAAAAATACCGTAAACAGAAATGACGAATACGGAAAAGGGTATCTTCGATATAAGGCGAATTACCCTCTTTCTACAGGGACGGTACTCAATGGAAAAACGCCGTTTATGAATGTTGATGAACCGTTAGCAATGCTGTACTGTCAGGAAAACAATTCTCCGACTTTGACGGAGGATAATCCATAATTCAATAACCGCCCGATATAGTTTTACGGCTGTGTCGGGCGGTTATTGAAAAAATGTTGTACTATAAGATTAAAAGGCTTTTTTAAGGATATAAAACAGCACTATTCAATTATATTTGTTTAAAACTTAGTTAAAATATATTTAACTTTACTTTTCCCGTTGAGAATAGATACTTGACCTTTTCTGACGGATTTTTAGTACTAAGCCTATGAAAATGTGTGGTAAATTTCACGAAAAATCCATAAATTTAGTTAAACCGTGTTTTGACTAAAAAATCATCTGAAAAACGGGGGTATTTTTCAGATGAACTGATATTAAAACTAAGAATAAGTAAAGGGAAACTAAAAATTTTTATCAAAATTTTTAATTTCTGTTGGTTTGTCAATGATGTGTTACACATTTTTAAATAGCATCAATTTCGCCGGTTTTTAAAAAGTGATTGATAACCTCACGAGGAGATTTCCAATTCAGAGGTCGCATAGGAAAACTGTTATATTTTTCCAATTCAGAGGTCGCATAGGAAAACTGTTATATTTTCGGTAGTGTCCCTAAAAGATTGAAGGAGAAAATTGGCGTCCAAAAAAGAAAGTATTAATGAATATACCGATTACAGTTTCATGAAGTTCCTTGCTTTTGGAAAAACAGATGGTCTTTCGTGCCAACCTTTTAATTCGTGTCCTTAGTGTCAGATGATTTCTTTCAATTTGTTGTGTATTTCTTTTCCCCGTAACCAATGTATCAGATGAAATTTTGTTGCTGTAAGCAAAATTATTGTCAGCATAGACTTTCACTATATTGAATGGAGAAAGAAGTTTTAAAAGTTCGTCAAGATATTTATGCTCCCTTGTTCCGAATACATAAGCAAGAGGTGTATTCGTCTTATGTTCTACTGCCCACCAAAGCCATGCCTGATGTTTCTTATCGTGGTAATAACTCCACATCTCGTCCATTTCTACCTCTGTTTTATTACTTTTTTCGTTTCCTGAGGCTTCCTGTTCTGTACAACAAAAAATATCAACCTCAATTTGTCCCGAATGTTTTTCGAGATATGCCTTGTTCACCTGTTCCGGAAAACTTTTGTTTTTTTAATATGTTTGTCACTGTATCTTTGTCAATCCCCAAGACCCGTCCGGTATCTCTTGTTCCGGAACCGTTTGTTACCATCGCTATGACTTTTTCTTCTATTCCGGGTTCACATGCTTTATACTGATACTCAAGCTGAAATATCTTATGAAAGTTTTCATTACAACACTTATATTTTTGTTTTCCTGATTTACTCTTTCCATATCTGACTATATGCTTACTCCGACAGTATGGACATTTTATGATTTCGTATACCATATTCCTCACCTCTTTTTTTACTATATCACTTTCTACTCTTCTATTCAAGCTTTTAGGGACACTACCCAAGAAGGAGCCACTGTACAAACCGGTAACTTTATCAAGTCTTTCCAAAATTCCAAAAATGAATATATTTGAAGATAACAAATTAAATACTCTACATTTACAAGCCAACAGAAATTTATTAGTAAAAGTTTTTCAATCAAATGAACCTGTTGGCACTGAATTTTCGATAGTTTATGGTGAAAATATGAAACTTATTGATAAATCTGATGAAAAAGGTAATAAAATAGGTACATATACCTACCACAAAGGAATAGTGGGAAGAACAAAAATAGAAAATCCGGGTGTTCCATATCATGCGTTTCATAATCATGGAAGTGGTAAAACTTTCAGTTTTCCTGATATTTTTGGATTTGCACGAACTGAAAATATGATTAGTTTGACAGCAGTAGGAAACACAGGGAGTAAATTTGTGCTTTACAGAAACAGTAACAGTGATAATCAAGGATATGAAAATTTTGTTTTAGATAAATCAAAAGAAATTATTTATTCTGCAAATAAAACGGATTTTACACTTAAAATGCTTGATGATATCCAAAAAGGAAAAAAAGATATTATTAAAAATCTTTCTGATAAGCAGTTGAGTGAATTGGAAAATGCTATGATAAGAAAGATAGAAGAATGTTTAAAAGGTGGTAAAAAATATGGCATTGAATACATATCCTCCGAGACCTGATTGGTTGACAGATAACAAAATTAAAGAACTAAAAAAAGATTTGGAAGAGTGCGTTCCATATACAGAAGAAGAACTTGCTGAATTGGAATATTTTGGAAGATTAACCGCCTGTAACAAGGCGGTATTTTTATGCAAAGAAAGAGGTAAGACAATGAGTTACATACCTGATTGCCGAACAGATGAATATTACAATAAAAAATACCTTGAGGGTTTGGAAAAAACCTTTATTGAGGGTTTTGACTTTTGTGTTGAACACGCAGTAGAAAACGGATTTAACAATATAGACGAGTGGACACTTCGTGATGAAGTCGATGTCAGACCGTCTGATATTATGAAAGTAGTTGAAGCTGTCAAAGAGTGGATTTCTGATTTTATTGAAAGACGGCGTGACGAACTGATTACATCAATTATTGATGATATGGGTGAAGAAGAATATGTCAAAGTCAAAAGTAAAATTGATGGTAAGCCGTTTTCTTATAAAGACAGTTATACAGAGTAAAATGGCAGTGAAAGGCGGTGATGAAAATGACAGTACAGGCACGGATAAATTTTTACGATATTGAAAATAACCGAAAACTCCGAACCAAAGGCGAACAGTTTGAGGTATCGGAAGAAAGAGGTAAATATCTCATTATGATGAGAGTAGTCAGAGAAGTAACAGATACAAAAAATCAGTCAGAAAAATAAGCACTTTGCCGTCAGATGCAGAGTGCTGTTTTTATACCCGATTTTCAGAAAGAGAGGACAAAAACAATGGCAGACGAAAACAAAAAGCCTGAAACCGAAGAAAATTCCCCTGTCGCTGATGAAAAAGACACAGCACCAAAGGAAGAAAAGCCGTTCGAAAACACCAAACCGCTCACAGAAAACAGCGGTGACGGTAATGAGCAGGACAGTGATTGAACTGTCAACGGACAGTCCGGTAAACAACAGTTATTTTTATGGTGTTCCGGAGTTATCGGCGGCACCTGTTCCCCTTGATGATGAACAGATACAGAACAATATGAAATTCGGAGGTATATGAAAAATGGAGAATACGGTAACATTGATTTTTGGAATGTTTGCAGGGTGTGTCGTGGGAATGGCGACAACACTTTCGTGGCAGTGTTTCAAGGCTTACAAAAAGGAAACG
>CACWNY010000010.1 GCA_902762375.1 uncultured Ruminococcus sp.
TCCCAGACCGTCACCAGTCAAGTATCTTCGACACCACTGAGCTTAACTTCTGTGTTCGGGATGGGAACAGGTGTACCCTCAGCGTCATCAACACCAACTACATACTTATATGCTGTCCTAAAACAGTGACTGTATTATAACAGTCTTCTTTCAAAAAGTCAATACTTTTTTGAAAAAAATTTTTCTACCTGTGCGGTTGAAAATCAAAACATTATTATCAAAATTTGCATATGCAAATTTTGGTTGGATTTTTCGGGAGTTTAAGGGCTTTGCCCTTAAAAATCCCACAAGGGGACTTTGTCCCCTTGACCCCTACCACTTTTTTGAAAAAAGTGGACAAAAACTTTTAATTGTCATAGCTACAGGTTGTTTGTTATCATTACGCATTTTAGAAAACAATCCAATCATTCAGTCAGATAAACTTTTCTTCCGCAAAAAATACTATAGCATTTCCATAAAAAATATGACTAAACTTTGTACAATAAAAACATAGGCTATCTACAGTAAAAAATGGTATAATTAATGTGTGTAATTATCTGTGTTTCTGTTAAGGGTCGGCAGAACATACATGGTTACAAAAAAATTCTTAGGAGGTTAAATTTATGGTGAAGAAGAAAATCACCCGTATAGGTTCTTTGTTCATGACGGTGGCATTTGCTGTAACAGGAACATTCTGTATGGGAACATTTGCGGCTTCGGCAGCAAATTCTGACACCGAACCCAGTAGCAGTGGCGGTGCTACGGCAGTTCTCAACAATGAGGCAGGCTGGAGTACCTGTAATGTCTACTATTGGGGCAATGGCGGTGGCGTTAGTAACGCCGGCTGGCCGGGTACGAAACTCAGCGATTCTGATAAAAACGCTGAAGGCTTTTACGAAGTACAAATCGACTCGAAGTATCTTTCAGGAAACAATGGTGTAATCTTTAACAATGGTTCTGAACAGAGTGCCGATTTGACCATTGCTGAAGGTGACTGCAAAGTCTACAACAACAAGACCAAATCCTGGACGGATTATGACAGCAATCAGCTGAAATTATCTTTCTCAACGGATATTGCGTCACCACAGTACAAGGGTACAGCAATTACCCTTACAGCTAACGCTTCAGGTGGAAGTGGAACATTAACCTACACTTTCAAGGCAAATTCTACTACTCTCTACACAGGCAGTAACAGTTCCGTTACATGGAAACCTACAACTGCAGGCAGTTATACCCTTTCTGTATCTGTCAAAGATACCGCAGGCAATACCAACTCCAAAACGGCAACTTATGAAATCAAAGACGATGCCAATGCAACAGACCCTATCTTAAAAGGTATTTCCACAGGCAATGACGAAAACACAGGTGTTATCAATACTAATGTTCCTGTAACCGTAGAGGCAGCAGGCGGTAAAATCGGAACAAACTTACTGTTCTACAAAGTCGCTGTTACAGACCCCAGCGGTAACGCTATCAACACTGTTTACTACAAACAAGACAATGTACTCAACTTTACTCCTAACAAAACAGGTAATTATACAGTTGATGTCACTGTACAGAACAGTTATAATACAACTGTCAACAATAAGTATACGGTAAAAGTTTTGCAGTCAGGCAGTGAAACCTACACAAAACCGACAATTTCCGCTTTCACAACAAGTCCTTCAACAGTAGAAAAAGGTAATGCGGTCAAACTGTCCACAACTGTAGCAAACGGTCAGGCAGATTATACCTATACTTATAAGGTCAACGATACTACTGTCAAGACCAATACCTCATCATCAAAAACCAATACCTACTCATGGACACCTACCACAGCAGGTACTTATAAACTTGCCGTTACTGTAAAAGACGCTAAGGGTAACAGTGCAACCAAAACTATCAGCAGTTACACCGTAACTGAACCTGATGCAAATGCACCTGTTATTTCTTCCGCAACCGTAAGTCCGACAAGTGCAACCACAAATGAAACCGTTGCTATCAAAGCTGTTGTCAAATCAGGTACAGGTACACCGAACTTCAAGTATGTATTCAAGGTCAATGGTACAACTGTCAAGACAGCAAGCAATGTTTCTTCCAGAAGTTACACCTACAACTGGACACCTACCACAGCAGGTACTTATAAGATTGAAGTTGTGATTACAGACGCTAATTCACAGAGTGTGAGCAAAGTTATCACCAGCAGTTTCAAAGTAACAGCAAGTTCAAATGATACAGTTATTGAATCATTCACCGCTGAAAAGACCAGAATTGGTGTTGCTGAAACTGTAGGTATTACCACAAAAGTTAAAGCAGGTACGGGTACACCTGATTTCCGTTATGTCATCAAAGTCAACGATGAAAGAATTTACAGCTACACAACATCAGAGAGAACTTATACCTACAACTGGACACCGACTATAAAAGGTACTTATAAACTCACAGTAGTTGTCTTTGACGCAAGTGGTAAGAATGTTCAGGCAAATATCAAAAATGTAAAAGTTGTTACCAATCCTAATCCTGTCATCGAATCTGTAACACTGGATAAACCAAGTGCCAATGTCAATGACACTGTAGCTATCACTACAAAGATAATGGCTGGTACAGGTACACCGAAATTCAAGTACAATGTCAGAATTAACGGTACTTCTGTCAAAACTTCTACAACTTCATCAAAGACTTATACCTACAACTGGACACCTACTCAGGCAGGTACTTACAAGATTGAAATGTTTGTCTATGACAGCAACAATACTTTGGTCAGAAAAGTAGCAAGCAATCAGTATAAAGTCAATGGTACTTATACAGCTCCTGTTATCTCTTCGGCAACCATGAGTAAATCCAGTGCCAACACAGGCGACAAGATTGCTATCAAAACTGTTGTCAAAGACGGTACAGGTTCATTCAACTTCAAATACACCATCAAAATCAATGGTGAAACCGCAGTAACCGCAAAAGATATCAGTGCAAGAACCTACACCTACAACTGGACACCGACTACAGCAGGCACTTATAAAATTGAAGTCGTTGTCAATGACGGTCAGGGTAGCAGAGCAAGTAAAGTCATCAGCAGTTCCTACAAGGTAACTAAAGCAAGTTTCGTTTCTGGTGATGTTACAGAAGACGGTAAAGTTAATTCTGCGGATACACAGTATGTCATGGGTTATCTTGGTGGAGATGCAACCAACTACCCTATTCCCGCAAATTCCAACAAATTCAAAGCAGCCGATGTCAATGGTGACGGACAAATCACAATAGATGACGCAATCGCTATTTCGGGAATGTATTGATAACCGTCCGTAACCGTGATGGTAAACAAGGAGGACGATTACCATGAAACTACTCAATAAAGCAACTGCTATTGTGCTGACTGTTCTTATGATAGTCACACTTGGCATTGTCGGTGTAAGTGCAACAGTGGATAATACCGAAACATCTCAAACAACCGCCACTACTGGAATTACTGTTCACTTCAAACCGACCACGAAAAATATCCCGAATATCTACTACTGGAACAGTTTACCACAGAATATTACTTCTCCTAAATATCCTGGTGAGGTAATGGAAGCTGACAGTAAAACAGGTGAAGGCTGGTATATTTACAGCTTTCCCAATATTACTAAGATAAATATGTTATTTATCGAAGGCGGTAAACAGTCAAAAGAACTTTCCCGAATGAATGCAGGGGAATATTGGTATATGAACGGTATATGGTACAACCAGAATCCCGAAGAGCTTGACCCACTCACAACGGATTTGCGTGAAGATTCCATTTACTTTGTCATTACCACAAGATTTTATGACGGTGACACAGGCAACAATGTCCATTGCTGGGACGACAGCAAAGCCAACAATCCTGACAGTGACCCTGCTTGGCGTGGCGATTTCAAAGGATTGATTGACAAACTGGACTATATCAAGGCATTAGGTTTCAGTGCAATATGGATAACACCTGTTGTCAGTAATGCCAGCGGATACGATTATCACGGCTATCATGCTTTCGATTTCTCCACAGTAGATGTCAGATACGAAAGCAGTGGAGCTACCTACAAGGATTTGATTGCCGCAGCACACGCTAAGGGCATGAAAATCGTACAGGATGTCGTATTCCAGCATACGGGTAACTTTGGTGAAAAAACTTTCGCTCCTATCTTTGAGAAAAAATATTCAACCGTAAAAGACCTTGAAGATTTAGAAAGTTCTATGGTTCCCACAAAACTTTTACTGGACACATACGGTCTTAAATCCGCTGAAGAATACTATGCACAGAAACCACAGGTACAGTATGACCAGCGTCTGAACTTTATGAAACAGACCAATGTCACAGCAAACAATGATACACAATCCCCCCTCAACGATGTCAAAACAGATGAAAAAGTTTCCAAAGACCCTCTGTACAATGCCAACAACTATTACCACAACGGTTACTGGCAGAGCCTCAACTGGGACGACTGGACCTGTAAATATGCACAGATTGCCGGCGACTGCGTAGACCTCAATACAGAAAATCCCGTTGTGGCAGAAAAACTGGTAGAACTTTACGGTAGTTATATCGGAATGGGCGTTGACGCTTTCCGTGTAGATACCGTAAGACATATCTCCAGACTTTCCCTCAACACTATGTTCAACAAACAACTCAAGGCTATCGGCGGAGAGAGTTTCTATATGTTCGGTGAAATCTGCTGTCGTTACTCTCAGGTATGGTATCGTGACCACGCAAGCGAATCAGTACCTTTCTATACATGGGCAGAACCTGATACCACTTACACCAGCAAGTGGAAATGGACAGGTGACGCTGACAGTGTAAATACCAACATGAACCTCACTCTTGAACACTGGGCTCAATACGACAGCACTTCCAATCAGCCTACAAGTACCAATGCATTCCTCAACGGTAACGAATATCATACACCCGATTACAGCCAAAATTCAGGTATGGGTGCGATTGACTTCCTTATGCACTGGCAATTTGACAGTGCAAGCGGTGCTTTCGGCAGTGCTTTGGCAGAGGATAAATATTTCAACGATTCCACATGGAATGTTGTTTATGTTGACTCTCATGACTATGCCCCTGATAGAAACCAGTCTGCAAGATTTACAGGCGGTACACAGACTTGGGCAGAAAATATGTGCCTGATGTTTACTTTCAGAGGTATTCCTTGTCTGTATTACGGCAGTGAAGTAGAATTTCAGGCTGGTCAGGTAATTGATGTAGGTCCTAATGCACCACTCAGTACAACAGGTCGTGCTTACTTCGGCGACAATATCGAGGGCGAAGTATCTGCAAGTGATTACGGCGAATATACCGCAAGCGGTACAGTTGCCACAACACTCAAAAAGCCTTTGGCTCAGCAACTTATCAAACTCAACAAAATCAGAAGAGCTGTTCCTGCACTGCAAAAGGGACAGTATTCTGTAACAGGTGTTACAGGCGATATGTGTTTCAAGCGTGGTTACACAGACCCCGAAACAGGCGAAAAGAGTTTTGCCTGTGTAGCGGTTACTAACGCAGGAACTTTCAAAAATATCCCCAACGGCACATACATCGACGCTGTAACAGGAGATACAAAGACTGTTTCTAACGGTACACTGACCGTTTCGGCTTGCGGTAAAGGTAACTGTAGAGTTTATGTACTCAGTTCGGGTGGTTATACAGGTATTGATGGTAAAATCGGCGATACAACCACATATCTGAAATAAGATAAACACTTTTCGTCAGGGATTTTCCACCCTGTTACGGTAATGATGTCATTCTGAAGAACGATAGTGACGAAGAATCTTTCAAAGATTCCTCACTTCGTTCGGAATGACAGTCCGAAACGGAAAATCGTTTACTGTAAAAAAGGAAAAACAAAAATTGAAAAAAGGAGGAAAAATGCACATGAATAGCTTTAAAAGAGTTATTTCGATTGTATTGACAGTTATGCTTGTCGTCACTTGCGGAATACTCACAGTTAATGCAACAGTAACGGATACGCAAGTGGCAGAAGCAGGCAGTGGGATTACTATCCACTATTACGGCACTTCCACAGTCCCCAATATCTACTACTGGAACAGTTTGCCGACCAATATCAACTCTCCCACTTATCCTGGTCCGAAAATGACAAAAGATACTTCGGCACAGGGCAGTAACTGTTATACCTACAGTTTCAGCAATGTTACAAAAATCAATTTCATCTTTGTTGAAAACGGTAAACAATCCGCAGAATTTTCAAGAGAATATTCAGAAAAATCCAACGGTCACTGGTGGTATAAGGACAACAGATGGTATACCTCTGACCCCTATAAACTTGACCCTATCACAGACCGCACAGATTTAAGAGAAGATTCCATTTACTTTGTCATCACTACAAGATTTTATGACGGTGACACTGGTAACAATGTTCACTGCTGGGACGACGCTAAAGCCAACAACCCCGACAGTGACCCTGCATGGCGTGGAGATTTCAAGGGCTTGATTGATAAACTGGATTATATCAAAGCACTTGGTTTCAGTGCAATATGGATTACCCCTGTTGTTGACAATGCCAGTGGATACGACTATCACGGTTATCATGCGTTTGATTTCACCAAAGTTGACCCCCGTTATGAAAGCAGTGATACCACTTATGAAGATTTGATTGCCGCAGCACATGCTAAAGGCATGAAAATCGTACAGGATGTCGTATGGAACCATACCAGTAACTTCGGTGAAGCTACACTTGCTCCGATGTTTGAGAAGAAATACAGTTCTCTCAAAGATTTAGAAAGCGGTGACAGTTTACAGATTATTTCCGGTTCAACTCTTGACAAACTTTATCCCAACTATGCAAGTCTGACCCCTGACGCACAATTCCAAGCAAGACTGGCAGTCATGAAAGAAGACGCTAACGACACAAAGAATTATTACCATCATGACAAATCCTTGAGTTACGGTTCTTATACCGAACAGACAGGTCAGATGGCTGGCGACTGTGTAGATATCAACACAGAAAATCCTGAAGTTGCTAAATACATCGTTGATACTTATATGGATTATGTCAATATGGGAGTTGACAGTTTCCGTTTCGATACGGAAAAGCACATCAACCGTTGGACACTTAACAGTGCTTATTTCCCGACTTTTGCCGCAGTAAAGAACTTCTACATTTTCGGTGAAGTCTGTGCAAGAAGAAGAGAAGCTGTCAATGAAGGTGGTCAGTCTGACTCCTGTTTCTTCTATACATGGAAAGAAACTGACAGTGCATGGCAGAATAACTGGAGTTCCACAGACTGGAAATCCAACTATGACAATGCTATCAAGCATTACGGCAAATATCAGACAGCAAGCGGAATGATTACCAGTGATAACCACGCTCTTAAAGGCAATGATTATCATACTCCTGATTACAGTAATTGGAATGGTACAGGTACTATCGACTTTACTATGCACTGGAATTTCTACACTGCAAGCGGTGCTTACGGTGCTGCACTTAGTGAAGACAGCTACTTCAATGATGCAACATGGAATGTTGTTTATGTTGACTCTCATGACTACAGCCCTGACGATTGTCAGACAGTCCGCTACAATGCCGGCACACAGGCATGGGCAGAAAATATGTGCCTGATGTTTACTTTCAGAGGTATTCCTTGTCTGTACTACGGCAGTGAAGTAGAATTTCAGGCTGGTATGGTTATTGATGTAGGACCTAACTCTCCGTTAAGTAAAACAGGTCGTGCTTACTTCGGTGATTATCTTGAAGGTACAGTAACAGCAAGTGACTTCGGAACATATACCGCAAGCGGTAAAGTTCAGGAAACACTCAACAGCACACTTTCTCAGCAACTTATCAAACTCAACCAAATCAGAAGAGCTGTTCCTGCATTACAGAAAGGACAGTATACCTCTGTTGGTGATATGTGCTTCAAGCGTGGTTACACTGACCCCGAAACAGGCGAAAAGAGTTTTGCTTGTGTAGCGGTTACTAATGGTGCTACTTTCTCAGGTATTCCCAACGGTACTTACATCGACGCTGTAACAGGCGATACCAAACAGGTTACAGGCGGTACACTTTCCGTTTCTGCACCCGGTAAAGGTAACTGCAGAGTTTATGTACTCAGTTCAAACGGTTACACAGGTATCAGCGGTAAAATCGGCGGTACAACATCTTATCTGAAATAATCTGAAGATTTGTTGTTAAAAAGAGGAGTTGTCCTTTACAGGACAACTCCTTGATTTTTGTTCAGTTTAATGGCTACCGCCGCCCTTAAAAATCCTGCTAAGGGGATACCGCCCCTTAACCCTGCCCACTTTTTTGAAAAAAAGTGGACAAAAAACTTTTATGCTCACTTCGTTCGGAATGATTATCAGACATTCAGCTATGACAACGGAAAGTTTTTGTCGAACTTTTTTCAAAAAGTTCGTGGGGTCAAGGGGTGAAACCCCTTGTGGGATTTTTAAGGGCAAAGCCCTTAAACTACCCGTAATCCAAAAAAATCCGTAAAAATCCCCACCATACATAGTATCACTATGCACGGTGGGGTAATATATAATTACAAATTACACATCATGAAAACGCTTCTTCCATGAGTACCGAAAAAGAGAAATGATGTTCTTTTTTACTGTGGACTTTAACTTTCACAGTAATGATACTGAGTGTAGCAAATACCAAAGCAAATGCACCCAAAATCAACATAATAGAAGTAATGCTTTCTCCTGTAGCAATAGTCATACGAAAACCGTCTACCGCATAAGAAAACGGGAAGAAAGGTTTGAGTGTACGGAAAATACTCGGTGACAAGTCAAGCGGATAAGTTCCCCCTGCACTGCCAAGCTGTAAGACAAGTAGTACAATCAGTAAGAATGAACCGACCTTTCCCAGTAAAACATTGAAAAAGTAAATAATACAAGTAAAAGTCAATGCTGTCATGATTGCCAGTGCGAATGTTCTGCCGACATAAAGTGGTTGCATACCGTTAAGTAACATCAGCAAAGCTACCAGTATTGCTCCCGAACCTACTGAGAAAATAACCATATGGAATATTCTCTGCCATTTGAGGGAATTGCGTTTTTTAATTCTTTCAGGGTCTTTTTCCACAGCGATAAGTACACAAAATGCCAGTCCTGCTACCCACATTCCTGCACACATCATATAGGCTGCCATCGCTGAACCGTTATTGCTTATCGTAGAAACCTGTGTTTCCACTGTTTCTACAGGGGATGCAAACATATTCTTTGATGTTGTCGTAAGAGTTGTTTCTTCTGCTTTTTTTGCCCCATCTGACAGTCCGTCATTCAAGGTCGTCAGACCAGCTTCCAGTGTGGTAAGTCCGTTGCCTAAAGTCTGTGAACCGTCATAAAGTTTTTGTGAACCGTCGGCAATCTTCTGTGAACCGTCCAATAACTGTGAACTGCCATTAATCAGTTGTGCTGAATTGCTGTCGAGTACTTTTGTACCGTCAGCCAGTGTTTTTGCACCGTCAACAAGCTGTATGACACCGCTTGTCAATGTGGGAATGTTCGCATTTAACTGACTTACACCATCATTCAGTTTTGTTGCTCCGTCATTGAGGGATTTGCTGTTGCTGTCTAAAGTGGAAACACCGCTTTCCAAAGCGGAAACACCATCAGTATAATCACGAATACCGCTTTGTAAAACAGACGAACCGTCCTGAAGTTGTTTTGCTCCGCTGTTGAGTGTGACACTGTTTTCCTGAAGCTGATTTGTACCGTCCGCAAGGGTTTTGACACCGTTTGTATAGGTGACAATACCGTTATTCAGACTATCAGCACCGTCTTTAAGGGCATTTGCTCCACTGTTGAGTGTATTGGCATTGCTGTCTAACTGACCGATACCGTCTGCCAATGTTCCTACACCGTCAGTATAAGCGGTAATACCATTGCTTAATGCGTCCGTACCGTTTTTGAGAGCGGTCGCTCCGTTATTGAGGGTAACCGAATTATAATTAATCTGATTAATCCCTGTGGTAAGTGTTCCGACACCGTTTGTATAAGCGGTCAGTCCTGTTGTGAACTGCTGTACACCGCCTTTCAAAGTACCTATACCGCTGTTCAATAACAGACTTTTATTATCCAGAAGTGTCAATCCTCCATTAAGCTGACTTACACCATCTGTATAACTGTTCAGACCGTTCTGTAACTGTAATGCCCCCTGATTTAAACGATATGCACCACCTGACAAACTCTCCGCTCCCACAATAATCTGACTGTCCAGAGTATTTTTAACACTGTCAAGACCGCCGTATAATTGTTTTACAGTTGTGCTTGCCTGCGGTAAGACAAGCTGTGTATTATCATTGATAGTCTTTATACTGCCTTTGAGCATATCAAAAGATTGAGCTGTCTGTTTAGCACTCTCCCCTGCCGATGTCAGTGTCACACCTGCGTTGGTAAGTCCCTGTTGTGCGGTAGAAAGTCCACCTGCAATTTGTTTTACAGAGGCTGTCAGAGAGGTTATCAGCGACTGTTGTGTTTCGGCGGGAAGTTGTCTGAACCATTCCGAAGAAGTGATTGTCTGGATTTCGCCTTGTAAATTCTGTAACCCCTCTCCTGCATTGGTCAGACCAAGACCAGCCGTCTGCAAATTAGCACCTGTGTTAGTCAAATCAGCCGACAAGGTAGATGGCTGTGTATTTTGTAAAGCGGTATTCAGTTGGTTGACTCCGCTTGAAAGGGTTTCCAGACCTTGTGAAAGCTGACTGATTTTCTGTGCATTGTCATTGTTGACAGTTTTGCCCAGTTGGTCGGACATCTGTTGCAAACCTGATGTTAAAGTATCTGCACCACTTTCCAGTGTCGCAGACCCTGACGAAAGATTTTGCATACCGTTCTTGAGGGTATCTGTATTTTTATTCAAGGTATCTGCACCTTGTTTTACCGTGCTTACTCCTTGTGTATATTCGCTGATACCTTGCTCAAGTGTAGTTGCCCCGTCTGACAAAGCCGTTACTCCATCATGAAGAGCCTTTGTATTTTCATTCAGTTGCGTTGCACCGTCACTGACCTGTTTTACACCGCCCGTATATGCCGTCAGACCGTTTTCCAGTGTGGTTGCTCCGTCTGACAAAGCTGTTATTCCGTCATTAAGGTCTTTGGACTTTTCATTGAGCTGTGTTGCACCATTACTGACTTGTTTTACACCGTCCGTATAGGCTTTCAGACCGTCAGAAAGAGTAACCGTACCGTCTGCCAACTGTGATGTACCGTCTTTCAGAGCAAAAGAATTTGTATCAAGAGTCTTTGCACCATCATTCACTTTTTGTACACCATCTGTATAGGCGGTAATTCCTGCATACAGTTTTGCTGTACCGTCATGGAGTGTCGCTACACCGTCATTCAGTTTTGCGGAATTATCATTGAGTGTAATCACACCTTTTCTGACATCACCAACACCGTTTGTATAGGCGGATATGCCACTTTTCAAGGTGTTACTGCCGTCTGACAGGGCATTGACACCGCTTGACAAAGTGGGAACACTTTCTGAAAGGGTATTCAGTCCTTCAAACAACTGCCATGCTCCTGTATTGACTTTGAAAACACCGCCTGTATAATCTTTCAGTCCTGAATCCAGTGTTGCCATACCGTTTTCAAAAGTCTGTGAACTCTCCGAAAGGGTTTTCAGATTATCCGTAATGGTTTTATTACCGTCCTCCAGTTTACCAACACCGTCACTCATCTTCATTGTACCGTCAACAGCATTATTCAGACCTTTTGCGGTATCTCCGATACCATCAAATACCACCTGCGTATAGGCCTCCGTTACGGCGGTATCAATCTCTTTTTCAATCTTTGCGATTGCCGTTGAACTCATCTTTGACGCAATATAATTCTTTCCAGGATTAGTTTCGTAATCCAGTTCCATTTTTTTCGGATTATCCGACATCAGTGTAATTGCATTTGCGGAAAAATCTTCAGGAATAGTAATGACCATATAATAAGTACCGTCTTTAATTCCGTTTTGTGCTGTCTTTTCGTCCACGAAAGCAAATTTCAGCGAATGATTTTCTTTCAGTTTTTCCACAAGCTGACTGCCTGCCGAAATATCTTTACCATCGTATTTTACAGATTTGTCAAAATTGACTACTGCCACAGGCAACTGGTCAAGATTACCGTAAGGGTCCCACATCGACCCAAGAAAAATACAGGCATAAATGGACGGTATCAACATGACAATCAGCAATGCCACCACCGTAAAACCTTTGAGAAATACTGACCGCTTTTTCTCATTCATAAAAAAATCACCTCAATTAATGAACTTAGTGTTGATTTTCAACCTGAATGTATTATAATATAGGTAATACCAAAACGCAATAATCAATTTGTAACTTAAAGTATAATAATCAACACAAAATCTATTTATGTTCAGAAAGGCGAAAATTTTATGGCACAGGACAGACGCATACGCAAAACCAGACAAATTTTAAAACAATCCCTCATTTCCATCATGAAAGAAAAAAGTATCAAGCATATCACCGTGAAAGAAATCTGTGAAAAAGCGGACATCAATCGTGGTACATTTTATCTGCACTATAAAGATGTGTACGATATGTTTGAACAGATTGAAACGGAGTTTTTCAACCAACTCAAAGCCGTTCTTGACAGTTACCACAAACAAAATATCCGTCTGGAAGACACTCACTTAGAACCTTTGTTTTCCTTTTTACTGGAAAATAAAGATTTTTGTATCGTCATGCTATCCGTTCACGGCGATATGAGTTTTACCAAACAACTGCTCAATTATCTTTACGAAAGAATTGTCACCGTATACGGTAAAGACAGCAGTAAACTAGAACACTACTATTTCTTTGTGATTTACGGTTGTGTCGGACTGATTTCGAACTGGCTCAATACCGATACAAAAGAAACTCCTGTACAGATGGCACAACTTGCCGAAGATGTGATACTCAACGGCATTAGAAAATATCTGTGAAGTATTACAGCTTAATCAATTTCTACTGACCACTTTTTCTACCCACTTTTATATATATAATAACAAAAAAGTGGACAAATGGGCTTTTCAAGATAAATTGTTTTTAGACAAAATTTGCTTACGCAAATTTTGAATTTTCAGGGAGAGTTTAAGGGCTGCCGCCCTTAAAAATCCTGCTAAGGGGCTGCCGCCCCTTAACCCCGCCCACTTTTTTGAAAAAAGTGGACAAAAAACTTTTAAGTGTCATAGCTGACACTTAGATAAATATTCCGAACGAAGTGAGCCTTGAAAGTTTTTGTCAAACTTTTTTCAAAAAGTTTGTGGGGTTCAGGGGCAAAGCCCCTGATGGGATTGTTAAGGGCAAAGCCCTTAACTAATGATTGGTCAGAAATCGTTTTAGTCTGGATTTTACACTGTTGCCCCCATATTTGCTGGCAATCCGAGAGAAATCCAGAGAATGATAATCTTTCCAGAACTGTTCTGTTCGAGAAGGTTTTTTACAAGGTTCTTTCAGAGGTAATGTCATGCTGTCCTCAAGACGGCATTTTTGATATTGGGTAACTTCTTTGACACAGTTAAACATTTTGACCGCATTTTCATTATTCAGTAACACAAGGGAAACCCCTTTGTTATCGTTAAAGTCAGGAGCAGCAACATCAATTTTCCAGTAATCCGCAATACTCATATCAGCAGGGTGAATGGTCGATTTGTAAGGGCAATAATAACAGGACGGTCGCAAGGCACAATGTGTATAATAAATGGTCTTAAAAACGGTACTGTTGACAACTTTTACTTTTCCGCTAGGGGTCTGGATATGCAAGGTTTCGATGTGTTTATCCCAACCGAAATCTTTTTTGTTGCGAAAATCAACATAGATACATTTACCTTTATGGCTGTTTTCCTGCCACCTGAGATACGACTGCCATAATTTCAGACTGGGCACACCATGACATACGATATCTATACAAAACAGATTGTCATATTCTTTTCCCAGAAAAGACCGTAATCCTGCTATCTGACAGGAAGTCCCCGAAAAAAGAACAAGCCTACCGTTTTCCAAATCCTGTTTTGCCAGTCTGAACATATCTCCCATATCACTGGGAATATATTTTGACCCACGCATTCGGTTTCTTTCATCAGTGGTTGTAGCACGGAAATGATGTGCTGTAAAATCTTTCTCCAGCACACACCCATAAACAATACCTCCTTTTTTCAGTACATAGTCAGAAACAGCACTGAATATTCCTCCTGAACGGGATTCCATTCGGGTAGACAAATCTTTATGTTTCACAGCATAGACTTCAGGTTGTTCAAAAAATTCCATCTTTAGTACCGCCTTTCAAAAATAATTCCTTTTTTTCTGGTCAGCTTTGAACACGCATACTTTTTCGCAACGGTAACAGCGAACACATTTTTCTGCATTCACTATGGGATAGAGAAAGCCGTCTGTATCCAGTTGCATAACGATGGCTTTGGTCGGACAGATACTGTAACAGGCACTGCAACCGCAACAATGTTCTTTTTTGTCATAAAGTTCAGGTAAGCGTTTCGGGTTATCTGATTTTTCTGTATGAATATAGCGTAAATCCTGGTTTTTCATAATGTTTCTCCTGTGTTATCCCGTATTCATAAAAGGTAAATCTTAAAACAAAGTAAGGATAATGATTATCACAATAATAAAAAAGATTGCTGTCACTATCGTTCCTAAAATAAAAGAATAGGTGTGAGGGTGTTTATCAATGTTCAGCGTAGAAAAGAAATAATTTTTATTCATTCGTTTTACAGCTTTCAGTACGATTGCGGTAATATTATCACTGCTGCCTTTTTCGACAGCCTTTTGTATCATCATTTCCACCGCTTTACGGCATTTCCCGTCCGACTGTTGCATAATGATTTTTATATCGTTTTCACTGAGCGTGTCGGATATACCGTCCGTACACAACAGAAACATATCTCCGTTGGTAATTCTAATAGCAGTGTTTCTGTGAACTTTGAGATGTTCTTCACCCGACAGTATACCAAGGTGTTTTGTCAGTTGATGACGGCGGATATCTTTTCTGGCTTCTGTTCTGGTCAGAAGACCGTTTCGGTAAAGCTGTTCAGCGACAGTGTGGTCATAGCTAAGTTTAGTGAGGGTATTTCCTGAAAGATGATAGATACAACTGTCTCCAAGATTATAAGCGTCAGCAGTGCCGTTCTGAATACGCAATATCGCCATGGTAGACCCGATTTGTTTCTGAATACGGTTCATTTCATGACATATCTGGCGGTTGACATCGTTAACATAGCGGTCAATCGTATGGTGAGGGTCATTTAGCATATCTTCCTGATATTTCTGTAAAGTTTTTGCTGCACAGAATGAGGCAAATTCGCCTTTGCTTTGTCCACCCATACCGTCAAAAATACCGAAAATACCGCTTTGCACCAACGGTTGAAACGCAGAAGAATTTTGATTGTCGTCATCATACTGTGCATACTTTCCGTTGAGAAAATAGTTATCCTCGTTGTTTTTTCTGGAAACACCAATATAAGAACTTACCGCCCCTTTGATAAACAAATTTGCCATGCTATCCTCCTTTTACCGCAAGATTTTCGATTATATTTATATCATAACACATAAATAACGAATAAACAACTTTTTCTGAAAAATACCGTCAAAATTGTCAAAATATTCCAGATTTTTTGTGAACCGAAATTCAGAGTATTTTTACAATAATGCTAGTGACAAAATATAGATTTTATGATAAAATTACCATGTATATATGTTGCCATTGTGCGTGAGAAAACAAAAACAGTCAAAATGATATTGTAGAAATAATGGAGAATGGGATTATGAATGAAAAAGTAGGAATGATAAGTCTGGGTTGTGCCAAAAATCAGGTTGATGCTGAAATGATGTTGTTCACTCTAAGGCAAAGCGGTTATCAGATTGTCGATGACCCTGCTTTGGCTGATGTGGTGATTGTGAATACCTGTGGGTTTATCGAATCAGCCAAACAGGAGAGTATCAATGAGATTATCGAACTGGGAAAACTAAAGAGTGAGGGAAGAATCAAAGGGATTATTGTTACAGGTTGTCTTGCGGAGCGATACAGACATATGATAAAAGAAGAATTATATGAAGTGGATTCTGTTCTGGGGATAGGAGCAAATGAAATCATTGGTGATGTTGTGGCAGAATGTCTGAAGGGAGTATCACAGGAATTATATCCCGACAAACTTTGTTGTCCGCTGGAGGGAAACAGAATACAAAGTACACCACGACATTATGCTTATTTGAAATTAGGTGATGGGTGTGATAATCGCTGTACCTATTGTGCTATTCCTATGATAAGAGGAAAATTCCGTAGCCGAACGATGGAAGCAATTGTCAGTGAAGCGAAAACGCTTGTTCAGAATGGTGTTAAAGAATTAATTCTCATTGCTCAAGATGTTACACGCTACGGAATAGATTTATACCATGAATACCGTCTGCCGTCTTTACTCAACGAATTGTGCAAAATTGAAAATCTGCATTGGATACGCTTGTTATACTGCTATCCTGACGCTATTACAGACGAACTCATTGATTGTATGGCAACACAGGAAAAAATATTGCCCTACATTGATTTACCTCTACAGCACTGTAACGACCGTATTTTAAAGAAAATGAACCGTCGTGGTAACAAACAACAGATTACGGAAGTCATTCATAAATTGCGTGACAAAATACCCGATATCACCATAAGAACAACATTTATCTGTGGTTTTCCCAGTGAAACGGAAGAAGAATTTGAAGAGTTATCCGAGTTTGTACAGGAAATCCAGTTTGAACGAATGGGTTGTTTTGCGTATTCCAGAGAAGAAGATACACCTGCCTATGATTTTCCCGACCAGATTGATGAGGAAATCAAAGAAAAAAGAGCAGAAATTCTTATGGAGCAACAAATGGCGATTATGGAAAAATATTGTCAGTCACTTATTGGTAAAACAGTAGAAGTGGTATGTGAAGGATTTGACCGTTACGCACAGTGTTATTTTGGGCGTTCTCAAGCAGATTCCCCTGATGTAGATGGCAAAGTGTTTTTCAGTGCCGATGCGGATAATCCACCGACGATTGGCGAATTTGTCAAGGTAAAAATTGACGACTATATTGACTGCGACCCTGTTGGAGTAGTAATCTGAAAGTAAAGGTGACAAAATATGAATTTGCCAAATAAACTGACTTTACTGCGAATGATTTTAGTTCCGTTTTTTGTGGCATTTTTGCTGACAGACAAAATTCCTTTGAATAATATATGGGCAATGCTGGTTTTCATTATTGCCTCTCTCACCGACTTTTTTGACGGACGCTATGCCAGAAAATATCATATGATAACCGATTTCGGCAAATTTGCTGACCCTTTGGCAGATAAAATTCTGGTGATATCCGCTTTTTGCTGTTTTGTAGAAATGGATATTATGAGTTGCATACCGTTAATTATTATTTTATTTCGGGAATTTGCTGTTACTTCCGTCAGACTGGTTTCCGCTACGCAAGGCAAGGTTGTTGCCGCCAACATTTTCGGAAAAATAAAAACGGTCAGTCAGATTGTTGCCATTATTATTATCATTTTAAATCTCATCATTTTTCAACTATTCGGTAATGTGATGTCACAACAAGTCTTTACGATTATCAATACCGTTGCTGTCTGGATATCTGTTATATTTACGGTCGTTTCGGGAATTATCTATCTGAAAGACAATGTGGATATCTATAAAACTATGAAATAATACGACAGGGGATTTTGTCCATGAAAACAAAAAAACAAAGCGTATGGTATAACGACTATATCCGAACAACAGATGATGACAGATTTATCCTTTCTCATTTTCTGCGGGATTTTTTCTTTCAGCATCGTTTGAGATATATGGTGTATTTCCGAACGGCACAGCATACCAGAAGCAGACTTGTCAAAATTTTTTGTGAATATAAACTTTTCCGACTTTGCCGTAAATACGGTATCGAAATCAAGACAAGTACAAAAATTGGTGACGGTTTTGTGATGTGTCACCCTTATAATATCACCGTTACACCATTTGCTACTATTGGCAAAAATGTCAATATGATGAAAGGTTCTACCATTGGTCTTTCTGAGGGAAAACACAAAGGGGCTCCTACTATCGGTGACTGTGTGTATATCGGTATTAATGCGGTTGTCATCGGTAAAATTACGATTGGTAACGATGTCATGATTGCACCGAATACAATGGTAAATTGTGATGTTCCTGACCACAGTATCGTTATTGGCAATCCCTGTAAGATTATTCACCGTGAAAATGCTACCGCTGAATACCTCAACTATAAAATTTAATTACCTGAGTGGCTGAACATCAGGTAATGATTGACAAAATCTGCTTACGCAGATTTTATTTTGAATTTTTATCCGTTAAAGGGCTTTGCCCTTTAAAATCCCACAAGGGGCTTTGCCCCTTGACCCCACAAGCCTTTGAAAAGGCTTGACCGAAACTTTTAATTGTCACAGTCCGAAGTCGGATAAAGATTTCCGAATGAAGTGAGCCATAAAAGTTTTTCGTCTATTTTTTCAAAAAGTGAGTGGGATTTTTAAGGGCAGTAGCCCTTTAATTCATAATGATAGGAAAATGACTATGCAATGTATTATCACCACTTTTGTGTTGTTGCTGACATTGACAAATGCAGTTCTTACTTTTATAGCAATGACAAAAAATCAGGCGGAATGGCTGACTAAATTCTGGAAAAAAATCTTTTTCTTTGGTATAGGTGTCAGTGTTCTGTCTTTGTTGCTGGCAGTTATGGGAATTTCGGGAGTACAATCTTTTCATAACAGTTCTTCATTACTGACAGTGTTGACAGTCAGTAATATTCTTTGTGTTGCCTTGTACACTTTACAGGATATTATCCCAGAAAACTACCTTAATTTGTTTTATTTTACTTCCAGAATAGTTATCATCATGCTTATACTAGAAAGTACTCTCTTTAATTTTAACGCCTATGATTTTTTAACACATAATTATGAAGAAAAATCTTTGGATTTGTCACAGGCAATCGTCAGTAATGGAAATAAAGCCAATTCCCTTACGCTGTATTCTTCAGGGTCAATGGAGTTTCAGAATATCCATATTCCTGTAGGGTCTGTTTGTGTGGAAACGGTCAACAATCTTTCAGCAATGACGGAATTTAGCTTGAGTTATGCCGATGAAACTAATTCGGAATACCGTAACCCCATCAAATTTACCGTCATTCGGAACAATCCCAAATCCGCCAATGTGTACTGTGCGTTTTCGGGAAAAGTAGATAAACTACTTTTTACAGTCAATGCAGAAAATGTAATGATTAAATCTATCACCCTTAATCAACCCATAACAGCGGATATTAACCCTGTAAGAATGGCAGTGGTATTAGGGTTTGCATGGTTATGTTATTTTCTGAAAAAATCTGAAATTGCCCGAAAACCTGTGAAATCCTGTGGTTATGCTATGGCAGTCAGTACGATTGCTTTAAGTATTGTGTTTGTAGGTATGGCATTGTTTTCGATAAATATTTACAGAGGGAATGAAAATGCCAATACAGATGACGAATTGTCTTTGACAACAGGCAACCAGATGACTTATGAACTTGTCAATGCTTTCGAAAAAGGACAGGTTTATCTGGAAACAGAAGCTGATGACAGCCTTGTCAATCTGGAAAATCCCTATGACTGGAGTCAGCGAAGAAACAACAATGTTGTCAGTGAATGGGACCATGTGTATTATAACGGTCGCTATTATTCTTACTATGGCATAGCTCCTGTAATTTTGCTGTTTATCCCGTATCATCTCTGGACAGGTTATTATTTTCCTACAGTGTGGGCAGTATTTTTATTTGGTGCTATCGGGATTATTTTTCTTATCAAATTTTTTAATGCGTTCATGGAAAAATATTTTTCGGATATTCCCTTTGGTATGAGTGTGAGCAGTTGTCTGATAGTGGTATGTTGTTGTTCAGTATGGTTTAATTTTGTTACACCGAATTTCTATGAGATTGCCCAGACTTCTGGATTTGCCTGTATTACAGTGGGAGCATATTTTTTACTGACTTCCAATATGCTTGACGGTAAAAATATTAACCATGTTCGGCTATGTGTATCCTCTGTATTTCTTGCCTTGTCGGTATTATGCCGACCAACATTAGCTGTCTATTGTATTGTGGGTGTCATGTGTATTGCATTCGGATTTTTCCGCATGAAAGACCCGAAAATCACAACCAAAAAATATGTACAGTATTTCAGTTGTGCATTGTTGCCGTATATCATTTTAGGAACGGTGCAGATGGTCTATAATTATCAGCGTTTCGGTAGTATATTTGATTTCGGTATTGACTATTCTATTACCATCAATGATTTTACCCGTGCGGAATCCCATTTGTCACAAGTGCTGATAGGCTTTTTCAATTTCTTGTTCGTCTTTCCCGAAATCAATACAACTTTTCCGTTTATTCACTCTCAGTTTGATTTGCTTGATGTACACGGTTATTATTTTGTTGCCAACACGATTGCGTGTGGTTTACTGTTTAAAGCATTGCCTACACTTTCCTATTTATACGGTGTCAAGGCATACCGTCTTGCTCCCGTACAGTACAGAAAACAAAATACTATTTTATTGATAGCGACCTGTATCATTGCTCCGTTCATCATTATTTTTTCCATAGCAGAAAGCGGTTACGGTGTGCGTTATGCGACCGATTTTGCATGGCAGATAATTTTAGGAGCATTGGTGATTGCCTTTATCATTTACCGCAGTACAAAGAATGAAAGACTGAAAAATATTATGCAGAAATTGTTGACAGTTTCCGTTGTGGTAAGTACGATTATCAGTTTTACGCAGATGTATGAATATCATATCAGAAATGTGAAGATGATAGAAATTCAGGCAGGATTTCTGAATTTTGCCCGCAATTTTACCTTTTGGCAGTAACGGTATAGCTAAAATAAATCATAAAATTTGTATAAATAACCAAAAAGAAATCTTAATTTTTTATTGTTAATATACTATACATTTTGACTGTCAGGTGCTATAATGTATGTAGACTGATAGTTGGCTTTCACAGTTGATTATACAAGAAAGGTGGATTTATATGGTAAAAGAAAAAATTTTAGCTCAGCGTACAGGGAAAATCGTCTATAAAGACGGCGACAAGGTAATCAAGCTGTTTGACGGAAAATATTTCCCGAAATCAGATATACTCAACGAGGCATTAAATCAGGCAAGAGTAGAAGAAACAGGACTTCCTATTCCCGAATTGTGTGCGGTTTCGTTGATAGACGGTCAGTGGGCAATCACCATAGACTATGTTGAGGGAAAAACCATTCAGGAACTGATGAACGAAAACCCTGATAAGATTGATGAATATCTGGATATGTTTGTGGATATACAGTTGGAGATTATGAGTAAGAAGGCTCCTTTACTGAACAAACTTAAGGACAAGATGAACCGTAAGATTTCGTCTTTGAAAGATATTGACGCAACAACCCGTTACGATTTGCATACCCGTCTGGAGGCAATGCCGAAACATACCAAAGTATGTCATGGAGATTTCAATCCGAGCAATGTCATCATAGATGCAGAGGGCAAACCGCATATTCTGGACTGGTCACACGCTACACAGGGTAACGCTTCGGCTGACGCAGCAAGAACATTCTTGATTTTCTCTCTCAAGCAACCTGAACTGGCAGATAAATATCTGAAACTTTTCTGTACAAAGAGCAATACAGCAAAACAGTATGTACAGCAATGGTTACCGATTGTTGCAGCCTCTCAGCTTACCAAAGATGTCGGTGAAGAAAGAGAATTTCTCTTAAAATGGATTGATGTTGTTGAATACGACTAATCGCTAATGAAAAATGGAAAGTGGAAAGTATTTTTCGCTTTCCGTTTTTTCTTCTGAAAGCAGTTACGATGACACAAAAGAACATTCAAAAGTCTTTATCTAAGTTTCAGCTATGACACTTAAAAGTTTTTTGGGCGGTGTCCCTAAAAGTTTGAAAAAGAAAATTGGCGTTCAAAAAAGAAAGTATTAATGAATATACCGATTACAGTTTCATGAAGTTCCTTACTCTTGG
>CACWNY010000011.1 GCA_902762375.1 uncultured Ruminococcus sp.
CCCATAGCCTTAGAAACTGATGCCCGTAAAATGAAATCCTTTGCAAGGTTGGGCGGATTAAAGGAAGCTCCCGCCTCTATAGGCGGTGAGTACTTCACCTAAAAACTACTGAGGAGGGATTTTCGTGCAAAACAGAATTAATGTATTTCAAAACGAAACGCAAGACGACAACTCCATGACCATGATGTTAGGAGCTGTCTGCGGAGATACAGCCGGTTCACCGTATGAATTTCGCAATATCAAATACTGTCTTGAAAAAGAAAATATCATCCGACAGCGTTCACGCTTCACCGACGACAGTGTAATGACCTGTGCTATCGCCAAAGGAATATCTACTGCACTTAAACAAATAGATAGCAATAACGATGACAAAAACTTGTTCTACGATACTGTACATCAATGTGTGATAAATTCTATGGTGGAGTTTGGCAAAAAACACCCCACAGCAGGCTACGGTGGGAATTTTGCCAGATGGATTTTCTACAAAAATCATAAACCTTATAACAGTTGGGGAAATGGTTCAGCCATGCGTGTATCTTATGCAGGTTGGATTGCTACCTCTCTTGAAGAAGCTGAAATGTTTGCCAGACTTTCCGCAGAAGTTACCCACAATCACCCCGAAGGTATCAAAGGTGCTAAAGTAGTGGCAGGCTGTATCTACCTTTCAAGGACAGGCTCTTCCAAAGACGATATCCGAAAATATGTCAGCCAGTATTACAACATCAATTTCACACTTGACGAAATCCGACCAAGTTACCGTTTTGATGTCAGTTGTCAGGGGTCTGTACCGCAGGCGATTGTTGCCTTTCTGGAAGGCAATGATTTTATTGATGTTGTCACCAAAGCGATTTCCATCGGTGGTGACAGCGATACCATCGCCGCTATTGCAGGCAGTATCGCTGAAACAATCTACCCTATCCCCTACTTTTTCCGAAGTGCGGTTATGGATAAACTGGATAACGATTTGAAACAGGCTCTTAATGAGGCTGTCGAATTTTGCCAAAACCACATAGCGGAGTATCAATATGAATGAAAATAATAAATCACTAACAAGATTAGAATGGATAGATTTGGCTAAAGGAATAACTATGATTTTGGTTATCATAGGACATACCATTCCTTTAAGTCTGGGAAGATATATCATTTACTCTTTTCATATGTCACTCTTTTTTATTGTAAGTGGTATAACCTATCGCACATCCGAAAATCGTGAAATGTTTAAGAAAAAATTGAAAAAATCTTTCAGACATCTAATATTGCCAACAATAATTATTTATCTTTTGCAAATTGTGTCAGAAATTATTTTAAAATTTCATGAAATTATCTGGATAGATTATTTTCTTACAAAAACATATGTAGCACTATTTACAAGTGGCTACGATATAAAATTTGGCGGAAAAACTATCGTTGGTATAGGTGCTGTATGGTTCTTTGTTGTTTTGTTTATCAGCAGAACTATGTATGATTATTTACACTTAAAATTGAAAAAAAATATATTTGTCATTACAATTTTGCTGTTATCAATAAGCGGTGTTATTATTGGACATTTACAACCACTTCCTTTTTCATTTGATATTGCTTTAACTGTTCTTCCTCTCTTTTTATTTGGTAAATACATAGGACAACATACACTCATTAAAAAGACAATTATTTTACCATTATCTTTACTGATATGGGGAATAACTTTTTTTCCTGAATATATGATAAAAGGTTATTCTATGGAATTTACCACAAGAGGATATCCTCTATACCCATTATGTTTTCTTACAGCAATAGCAGGCAGTGTCTTTGTTATCTCTTCCAGTATATGGCTGTTAAAAATTAAAAAATTTCTCCAACCATTGATTTTTATCGGCAAAAATTCCATATATTTATTTTGGGTTCATATCATGGATAACTTATTAAAAAATGTCTGGAAGATAGAAAACAATATTTTATTAAGTGTTGTTATAAGAATTATTATTGATATATTCTTTTTTATTATTTTAGTAAAAATAATACACTTGTTAAACAATAGAAAAAAAACTACTCATTAACCATTTTGTAAATTTTAATACGATGAATTTATGGAACTATCTTAACAATTATCACCAAACGGGAGTTATTCCCTTTCATATGCCTGCTCACAAACGCAATACGGCTTTTATCGAATATCTTCAGAAATTCGGAGCAGATATAGACTTTACCGAAATTCAGGCAACAGACGACTTACACCATGCTGACGGTATCTTGAAAGAATGTATGCAAAAGGCTGAAACTCTATGGAACACTCAACATAGTTTTTTCATGGTTAACGGCAGTACAGGAGGTATTCTTTCAGGAATACGAGCTTGTACCCATTACGGAGATAAAATTCTTGTTGCCCGAAACTGTCATAAATCTGTATATAATGCTATCGAACTTTTCGGATTGCAACCTGTTTATATTTTGCCTGAATATATTGAAAGCTATCACATTTACGGCAGTGTTTCTCCCGAAAAAACAGAAAGAATTTTGCAGGAAAATCCTGACATCAAATTAATTGTCATTACCAGTCCGACCTATGAGGGGATTATCAGTGATATTCAACATCTTTCCGAAATTGCCCACCGTTTTCATATTCCGCTGATGGTTGATGAGGCACACGGCAGTCATTTAGACCTTTCTCCTTACTTTACAGGAGGTGCAATAAGGGGCGGTGCAGATATCGTGGTTCAGAGCTTACACAAAACTTTACCTTCCCTGACCCAAAGTGCTATCATTCATTTTAATTCAGAAATTGTCTGTGCCAAATCTTTACAAAGACAACTTGCTGTATTTCAGACAAGCAGTCCGTCTTATCTTCTGATGGCGTCAATCGACAGTTGTATCGAACTTGTTAAAGATACCTCACTGTTTCAGGCATGGCATGAAAATCTCATGATGTTCAAAGAAAAAACAAAGGCACTTCAGAATTTCAGAATTTTCGGGTATACTGATACTATACCGAAAAATTCTGTGTTCGGATTTGATTACGGTAAAATTTTAATTTCCTGTACTGACACTGTTTTCACAGGCAATCGACTGGCGGATATTCTGCATAAACAATACCACATGGATTTTGAAATGAGTAATACTGAAACTCTCCTTGCTATGACCTCTATGGCGGACACAAAAGAAAATCTGTTTTATCTGGCAGAATGTCTTTTGAACATAGATAAACAAGACATTCAGGGAAATCGTCCATTGTATCAGACCATTGTCAGAACTGTTCCTGAAAGTCATTTTATTCCGTCAGTAGCTTTGTCCGAACCGTATAAAATGATTACTCTTGAAAAAAGTATAGGAAAAGTCAGTGCAGAATATATCTGGATTTATCCTCCCGGTATTCCTGTGATTACCATAGGTGAAGTGATTAATGAAGAAATTGTTCAAATTATCCAAACGGCAATCCGTCAAAACCTGAACCTACAGAAAACGATATCAGAAAATCCATACGAAATTGCCACACTCGACATCTGAAAAATAAAAGTAAACTACCTGAGCGGTTGGGATTATTTTCTGAAATTAGTAATTATAGAAAAACAACCTATAGCTATGACAATTAAAAGTTTTTGTCCACTTTTTTCAAAAAGTGGGCAGGGTTAAGGGGCGACAGCCCCTTAGCAGGATTTTAAAGGGCGGCAGCCCTTTAACGGATAAAAATTCAAAACAAAATTTGCCAAAGCAAATTTTGACAATAACTATTTTATTTTCAACCGCTCAGGTAGAAATAAATAAAAAGGAACAGTAAAAATTCAATGTATGATTGTATTATTTTAGGAAGTGGCTGTGCGGGTTTAAGTGCAGCAATCTATGCACAACGAGCAAAATTCAATAACATTGTTATTGAAAAGATTTATAAAGGTGCAGGTCAGATTACCGAAAGCGAACGGGTAGACAATTACATGGGACTGTATGGAGAAAACGGCTTTTCGCTTGGTATGAAGTTCAGAGAACACGCTGAAAAACTCGGTACACAATTTATTGAGGCAACTGTTACTCATATTGAAAAAGCAGACAATCACTGGAACATACTGACTGATGATGGTAAAACATGGGAAAGTAAAACAGTCATCTATGCTTTAGGAACACAAAGACGGAAACTCGGTATTACAGGAGAAAAAGAATATACAGGTAAAGGTGTTTCATATTGTGCGGTATGCGATGGTGCATTTTACCGCAAGAAAGTCGTTGCCGTTGTTGGTGGCGGAGATACCGCTTTAAGTGACGCATTATTACTGTCAAAGTTTGCCGAAAAGGTATATCTCATACACCGCCGTAATGATTTCAGAGCAAACAGAACTGTACAGGAAAACATTCAGTCTGTTAACAATATAGAATGTATTATGAACAGCAATGTAACCAAAATTTCAGGAGAAAGACGGGTTAAATCCATAACTCTAAAAAACGATATGGGAGAGGAAACAGAAATTGCCGTAAACGGCGTATTTGTAGCGATAGGCAGTATACCTAACACTAAGATACTGGAAAGTATTGCTGAACTTGATGACAACGGATATGTCAAAGCTGACGAAACAGGTATTACTACCGCAGACGGTTTATTTGTGGCAGGAGATGTTCGTACTAAAGTGCTAAGACAAGTGATTACCGCAGCTTCAGACGGTGCTAACTGTGTATTTTCTGTGGAAAACTATTTGCGTGAAAAATGCCGTTAATACGGCATTTTTTGTATTTTCGGGAGTTTAAGGGCTTTGCCCTTAAAAATCCTATCAGGGGCGTTGCCCCTGAACCCCACCCACTTTTTGAAAAAAGTGGGTCAAAAACTTTTCATTGTCATAGCTATACGGAGCAAATCATTCCAACCACATCAGATTTTTTTCTTAAATAATTGTTGAAACAATATATGTACTGTGATATAATTTTGGTAAGATATTCATAAAAGGGGAGTGAGATAATATGCGTATACTGATACTGTATGCGTCCACAGGTGGCGGACATAAAAGAACCTCTGCCGCAATGAAAAAATATATCGAAGAAAGCCGACCGAACGATGTTGTCAGAATGGTAGACGCTTTGGAACAAATCAGTCATATTTATAACAAGACGGTTTCTGAAGGGTATGAACTCATGGTCAAAGCTGCTCCGAAATTTTTCGGTACAGTTTATAATCAGACCAACAAAGACAGTACTATGAATGACCTTGCCGTAAAGATACAACACCGTCTTGCCAAAAAATTATTACCGCTTATGGTAGAATTTCGTCCTGATGTCATTATTACTGTACAGGCATTTTGCGTGGATATGGCAGCACGGATTAAATCGAAATATAAAATGGATATTCCTATTATTTCGCTGATAACCGATTTTGCTACCCATAAGATGTATGTACAGGACGGTGTGGACGCTTATGTGGTTTCCAACAGCGAAATGGTAAATTCTTTAAAAGAACTTGGTGTCGATGAATCTGCCATACAGGTCAGTGGTATTCCCATTGACCCTGATTTCTACCACGATTTTGACAAGCAGACATTAATCCGTAAATTTGGTTTAAGTTCTGATTTACCGATTGTTTTGTTTATGGCAGGCAGTTTTGGTGTAAAGGCAATTCTGAAAATTTATCTTCATCTGGTAGAAACCAGTGCTGATTTTCAGGCTATTGTTGTTACGGGGAAAAACAAAAAATTGTATGATGAATTTAATGATATTCTTGATGACAACTACGAAAATATGGAAACATCTACAGATGATACCACTGAAAGTCATATAAAATACTATATTGGCAATTATGGAGTAAAACCAACAAAATTACTGTATTTTGTAGATAACATACAGGAATATATGTATATTTCTGACCTTATCGTTACTAAACCAGGTGGTCTTACAGTAAGTGAATCGATTGTCTCCGTATTGCCGATGGCAATTTTCAGTGCATTTCCCGGACAGGAAGCAGATAATGCGGATTATCTGGAAAAACATAATCTGGCAATAAGATTACCCAAAAAAGAATCTGCCAAAACGATTCATGAACTCCTGCTGAACACTGAAAAACTGGAAACAATGAGAAATGCCTGCCGTCAACACAATATGGGAAATTCTGCAAAGCAAATCATTGAACTGGCAGAAAATCTGGTAAAAAGCTACCACATCAAAAACAAGACCTATGACCCTGATCTCGTAAAAGAAATATTTTCTCAATACTATTCGGTGACCGATAATGAAGAATAAGATTTTTACTACTATAATCAGTATTTGTATGTTGGCTGTTACTGTATCTTTGAATGCTTGTCATAATAATGAACAGAATACTGTTCTGCCAAATGCGGACAACCTGCTTGCCAGCGTACAGAAAAGCAGTAATTCTCCTCAATATGACTTCGTTGCCTCAGCAAAACAACCTGAAGAATATAGTACTTATATCAATAAAAGTACGGAACTGGGTCTGAAAATGCTGAAATCAGAAAATTATGATAAAGAAAATACTGCTGTTGCTCCGCTTTCTGTTTCACTGTCACTTTCGGCAATGGCAAACGGTACGGCTAAAGACACTCTCCGTCAAATGAAAAATTTTGTGGGTACGGCTAACCTGAATATGGACACGATTAATCAGTGCAGTGCCTATATTTCTCAGCGTATCCGTTTCTTTAATAAGGATAGTAATGGTGTTTTTGATACCACTACTGTATGGGTCAGTGATAGTATGACTGTCAAAAGAAGTTTCCTGCAAAAGTATGACAACTTCTATAATATGTCATTTTACAAAATGAATTTCGCTGACAATACGACAAATGGTCTTATGAGAGAATACATTGCCTCCCAATCAGAAAATTTCTTGCCTGTAGGAGATATTCACACAACAGAAAAATTCCGCTTATATAATGACTGTTCTGTTGCGGTGAGTGATTACTGGTTAAGTCCTTATACAGACAGTCACAACGGCAAATTTACCACTACTGAAAATAAAAGTGTCAATGTATCTTATCTGACAAGTACGGAAAGAATATACAAGTCCGATAAAGCCACCGCTTTTATCAAAGAATTTAAAACTATTCCCTGTAAACTGTTGTGTATTCTGCCGAATGAGAATATTACTTTACAAGAATATGTCGACAGTCTTTCTTATGATAAATTACTGGATATTCCCAATAAAATCAAACCAATGGAGTTTGCTACTGTCAGCATACCTCAATTTTCTGTAGAAAAATCATCAAGTCTGAAAAATACCTTGAGTGATATAGGAATCAGCAATATATTTTCGGAAAATGCTGATTTTTCTAAAGGGTTCAGTGAAAATATATTTCTTGATGACATGACGCAATCGGTAAAAATGGCGATATCTGAAAATGGTATCTCCAAAACACAAAAAGAAAATGATGTAGCTGATACGGAAACACCTGAAACAAAAGAATTGGTTACCTTTAACCGTCCGTTTTTGTATGCCGTCATCGACAACGAAAGTTATGTTCCTGTTATACTAGGTACGGTCAATCAGCCGACAAATTGACATTAAGGAGATATTGATTTTTGAATAAAAAAAATATTGCTGTAATGGTATTCAACTTTTTTGTGATTATCACTTCAGTTTCACTGATTGTCTATTTTTGTGTTTCGAAAAACGGTCTTTTTGAACTGCTTTCTTCAGATATTTCTTTAAATGTTATCTGGTTGCTGTTGGCAATCGGCTGTCAGATTGGCACTATGCTGATTGACTCTTTTCTGACTTTTCTGTTTATCAGACAACACTATCCGCAGTTTACTCTTTCAGACGGTATAAAAAGTTCATTTATCGGTAGCTTTTACAGTGCGGTTACGCCTGCTTCCTCTGGCGGACAACCTATGCAACTGGTATTTCTTGCTAAAAAAAATGTGGAAGTAGGATTTTCTACTTCTTGTATGACACAGAAATTTGTGATTTTTCAGCTTATCTCTACAATGATAAGTGTAGTTGCTTTGATTATCCGTCATGAATTTTTCTTTTCCACAGTCAAAATACCGCTTTTATGGTTGTGTGTTGTTGTCGGATTTACAGCTCAGGTAGTGGTGACAAGCGGTGTTATCGTGATTTCGTTCAGTCGGAAATTATCAGATTTTCTTATCCGCATTTTTCGGAAATTGCTTAAAAAACTCTCTTTTATCAAAAATCCTGAACAGAAAATTGAGGATTTGTCGCAACAGGTAGAAATGTTCCATAATGCCAACCGCAGTCTGCTAAAAAATCCTCGTTTGCTGGGAATTTCATGCGTACTGATTTTTATACAGATACTGGGAATATTTCTGGTTCCTTACTGTATTTACCGCAGTTTTTCTTTGGAGAATACTACTGTCGTTGATATGATTTGTTCACAGTCCTTTGTCAGTATTGCTTCGTCTATGATTCCGCTTCCTGGTGCTACAGGTGCCTCTGAACTGGCTTTTTCGGTCTTTTTTGAACTGTTCTTCGGAAAGAGGTTCCTGAAATCGGGATTGTTACTCTGGCGAACTATTACCTATTACGGAGTGATTATTCTTTGTTTTCCCTTTTCCCTGCTCACTTCCAGACGGAAAAAATAAAGTGTTGCTACCTGAATTGACAAAATTTGCATACGCAAATTTTGATTTGATTTTTGGGAGTTTAAGGGCTTTGCCCTTAAAAATCCCACAAGGGGCTGCCACCCCTTGACCCTGCCCACTTTTTGAAAAAAGTGGACAAAAACTTTTAATTGTCATAGCTATAAGTTATTTTTTATTATTACGCACTTTAGAAAATAATCTCAACCGCTAGGTAAATTTTTATGACGACAAAATCACAAGGCAGTTACAAAAATTCCTTGTTAAATCCCATTAATCATGCTATAATACCCATTACAAGATATTTTTGTTATAGGAGGTTATGAATTTATGTGCAAACCCAAATATTATATTACTACGGCGATTGCTTACACTTCAAGAAAGCCACATATCGGCAACAGCTATGAAATCGTTATGACGGACGCTCTGGCAAGATACAAAAGATTGCAAGGATATGATGTGTTTTTTCTCACGGGAACTGACGAACACGGTCAGAAAATAGAAGAGTATGCCAAAAACGCAGGCGTTTCCCCAAAAATCTATGTAGATAAGGTTTCTTCGGAAATCAAAGAAATCTGCAATCTGCTGAATATCAGCTATAACCACTTTATCCGAACAACTGACGACTATCACGAAAAAGCCGTACAGAAAATCTTTAAGAAACTCTATGAACAAGGCGATATTTATAAAGGTTCTTATGAGGGACTTTACTGTACCCCTTGCGAAAGTTTCTGGACACAATCTCAACTGAAAGACGGAAAATGTCCTGATTGTGGCAGAGAAGTCAGACCTGCCAAAGAAGAAGCCTATTTCTTTAAACTGTCCAAATACCAGAAACAACTTGAACAGTATATTGAAGATAATCCTGACTTTATCTATCCCGAACAGCGTAAAAAAGAGATGGTCAATAACTTTATTAAACCTGGATTACAGGATTTATGTGTTTCCCGAACATCGTTCAAATGGGGTATTCCTGTTGATTTTGATGACAACCATGTTGTCTATGTATGGATTGACGCTCTCTCCAACTATATCACGGCACTTGGTTACAGTCCTGATGGCAGTAGTGAAACCTATAAAAAATACTGGCCTGCTGATGTGCATATTATCGGTAAAGATATTCTGCGTTTCCATACAATTTACTGGCCCATTATGCTGATGGCTCTCGGCGAACCTTTACCCAGACAGGTATTCGCTCACCCTTGGCTGTTGTTCGGCAACGATAAGATGAGTAAATCCAGAAACAATGTTATCTACGCTGATGACCTTGTGAATATGGTCGGTGTGGACGCTGTGAGGTATTATCTGCTTAGCGAAATGCCGTATATTTCTGACGGGTCTATTCTGTACGAAACAGTATTTGAAAGATATAATTCAGACCTTGCCAACACTTTAGGAAACCTTGTCAACCGAACAGTGGCAATGAGTAACAAATATTTTGATGGCGAAATCAAGGCTCCCACTGTAAAAGAAAATGTTGATGATGAACTGGTCTATACTGCATTGGAAACGGTTAAGTCACTGGATAAACTGCTTTCTGAATACAGAATGAGTGATGCTGTAGACACGGTAATGGCTCTGGCAAGAAGAAGCAACAAATATATTGATGAAACTGCTCCTTGGGTACTGGCTAAAAATGACGATACTAAAGACCGTCTGGCTACTGTATTGTATAATCTGCTGGAGAGTATACGCTTTATTGCGGTAATGATTTCTCCGTTCATGCCCGAAACCGCAGAGAAAATTTTTGCTCAACTCAATACAGATATCAGAAGTTACAATTCTTTGCAAGAGTTCGGAAAACTTGAAATCGGTAAAAAAGTAGGCAATGCTGTACCGCTTTTCTCCAGACTGGATACGAAAGCTCTCCTTGATGAGATTGCCAAAAAACAAAATCAGACCGAACAATCAGAAAGTAAAATCAAAATTGAACACAAAGACGAAATTTCTATTGACGATTTTGCCAAAATTGAGTTGCGTGTAGCCAAAGTGGTAAACTGTGAACCTGTCAAAAAGGCAAAGAAACTTTTGAAACTTACGCTTAATGACGGTGAAAGTGAAAGAACTGTCGCAAGCGGTATTGCACAGTTCTATAAACCGCAAGACCTTATCGGACATAATGTCATACTTGTCGCAAATCTGAAACCTGCTAAATTATGTGGGGTAGAAAGTTGCGGTATGATTATGGCTTCTGACGACGGTGATACTGTAAAAGTCATTTTTGCGGACGATATGGCAGTAGGCTCTACTGTGAGATAAACAAAAACATACAGAATTTACTCTCAAACAATCTGAGAGTAAATTCTGTACTTGTATAAAGGAAAAATCATATGAATATTCGAAAAGCCGATATTACGCAAATCAGACAACTGCATAAAAACAGTCTTTCCAGAGATTTTCCCAAAAATGAATTGCGACCGTTTCACATGATGAAAACACTCACTGAAAAAAATCAGTATATTGTGTATCTTGGTTATCAAAATCATACGCTTATAGGATATGCTTGTTTTTTGACAATTCCTCAAAACAGTACAACACTGATGGATTATTTTGCTATTGAACCTCAATTCCGCCATCAAGGAAATGGCAGTATTTTCTTTAAGGATATCGTAAAAAAATATTTTACAGACTTTCCCTCAACGAATACTATTGTCATAGAATGTGAAAATCCCGAAAAAACGACGGATAATTCCGAAAAAATTATCCGTCAGAAAAGAATTGACTTTTATGTCAAAAACGATGCTGTTATCAGTAATTGCGGTTGGTATGCTTTTGATGTGGATTATCTTTTACTCACTGTCACCAAAGACCACCATGAAATCTTCCCTGAATATCTTGGGCAGACTATCTATAACTTATATATGAACAGTGCCGACCGTCTTTTTCAAAGAATTATGAAGAAAAATATTTATTTCTACCTGCTTTAAATAATATACTACTGTACACTATCAACATTTACGGTTTAAATAGTAACTGTAAGAAATAATTTTTTAGTGTTTATTTTCAAATGAATAATTTCTTTGTAAATAAAAAACTTGGAAACTGGTATTGTGCCACTTTCCAAGTTTTTTTATAATAAACGAGGTATCCCGATTATATTTCGATATTATGCGTGTGTTATCGCCTGCATCATATACTCATCATCATGATTTTCCTCAAAAAATCGTCCCTTAACAAAAAATGTTGTATCTTCTTCGTGAAGCTCACTTTTTTCAAAGCCACGAGTATCCTTCGGTGTAAAACAGAGAACTACTTTTTTCACACGAGAACCAAAAGCAGAAATAACATCATCTACCGAGCCTTCTCCAATGATTGCATAAAGGAACAATGTTGTGTCCTCTAATTCAGCAACCACATAGCTGTCACAATCAGCAATATAGAATACATTTTCCGTCATAAACTGTGACAAATAGAACATATATAATCCACTATTTCCAACCATGTACATCTCAGCATTCTGATTTATCGTATCAAGAATTTTGACCATCTTATCAAAATCATTCTTATCCTTCATCGGAACCATAATAGTTTTGTCTTCGTTGGTTATCGTTACTTCTTTAGTATACTGATATTCCTTTGCCTCCCTAAATCCAAATTTAGGATAAAATTCAAGTACGGAGTCATTGGCAAATAAGTAAATTCCATCTACTTTCCCTTCATAGTCCTTCAAAATCTCTTCCATCAAAGTTCTGGCATAACCTTTTCCTCTGTAATCAGAAGCTGTCATAATTGTTCCAAGTTGGATTAATTTTACAATTTTTCCCTTATAATTCATGTTACAAACATTGACAGAAACATTTGATACAACTTCTCCATCTATCACAATAGAATAAGGAATGTAGTTCTCTTGCCAAAAGCCGTTCTGATACCAGTTTTCAAAGTTAAGACCAAAAGTTTGTTCTGCCAATCTATTAAATGACTTTCTAAGCACCTCATTGTTTCTATAATTTTTTTCAATACACATATTTTTACTCCTTGAACTTTAGTTATTGTCAAAATTTGATTTTCGGGAGTTTACGGGCTTCGACCTTAAAAATCCCACAAGGGGCTTTGCCCCTTGACCCCACAAGCCTTTGAAAAGGCTTGACCGAAACTTTTAATTGTCACAGCTATACAGAGAGAAAATCATTCTAGCTGTATAATTGTCACAGCTATACAGAGAGAAAATCATTCTAGCTGTTAATTGTCACAGCTATACAGAGAGAAAATCATTCTAGCTGTATAATTGTCACAGCTATACAGAGAGAAAATCATTCTAGCTGTATAGGTGATTGTATTTTACAAAAATTCTCATTTAGCAGATTTCCCAATAACATTTTGAGATTGATGTTTGTTATAGATAAACATGATAAAAGCCATCGAAAAAATGATAATATATCCCGTCCAACTCAGCCAATCAGGAATTTGTCCGAACACCAGAAATCCCAGCATTGCCGAAAAAATAATCTGAGAGTAATCGTAAATGGACACATCTTTGGCAGGAGCATAGCAGTAAGCATAGGTAATGGTGAACTGTCCACCTGAAGCCGAAAGTCCTGCACAAATCAGCATAGCTAACTGAAAAGCCGACATAGGGTGAAAGTCAAACAATATTACGGGCAACACAACAAGACAGGAAAATCCCGAAAAGAAACAGACAATTATCGCTCCTTTTACGCCATGTTTTCCCAACAATCTGACAAAAGTATAAGCCAGTCCTGCACACATACCGCTACAAAGTCCTATCAAAGCAGAAAAAAGTGCAGTATTGGCAAAACTCGGCTTGACAACACACATTGCTCCTATAAAAGCTCCCATAACAATCAGGAACTGTACAGGTCTGATTTTTTCTTTCAACAGAAAAATACTGAACAGTATCGCAAAAAAGGGTGACATCTTATTCAATATGGAAGCGTCAGCCAAATCCAGTTTTCCCAGAGCATAAAAGTTACACAATACCCCTAATGTTCCGAATATTGCCCTTAAAAACAACGGCAATATTGCTTTTTTAGGAATACGGATTTTCTGCTTTTCTTTGACGAGCAATATTCCTGAAAAGAAAAAGGCGACAATATTTCTGAAAAAACTTTTCTGTATAAAGGGAACATCTCCCGAAAGCTGAACAAACATATTCATCAAGGCAAAAAAGAAAGCCGAAAAAATAATGAGAACAATACCTTTATACAATGGTTTAATATTTTGAAAATGTTTCATAATTTCCTCTTTTTTCGGGGACGCTGTTTTGTCGGGGACGCTGTCCCCGAGCTCCTGTTCAAGGGCTGTCGCCCTTGAAAATCCCGCCCACTTTTTTGAAAAAAAGTGGACAAAAAACTTTTAAGGCTCACTTCGTTCGGATTGTCATTTTAAGGTCTGGCTGTAACACTTAAAAGTTTTTGTCGAACTTTTAGGGGAAAGTTCGTGGGGTCAAGGGGCAAAGCCCCTTGTGGGATTTTAAAAGGCAACGCCCTTTAATTCTGATTGTCCAGTGTACCGTGTTTTTCGTAATCAGAAATTCTGACAATGCGGTTATTTTCGTCAACAAAGACAACTTTAGGCGTATGATGAGGAATTTCGTCTTCTGATAACTGACAGTAGGACATAATAATCACATGGTCACCGTTCGACACACACCTTGCTGCCGCACCGTTTAAACATATCATGCCTGAATTTTCTTTACCTGCGATAGTATAAGTTTCAAAACGGTTGCCATTTTCAATATCCGCTATCTGCACTTTTTCGTATTCATAAATACCGACGGCTTTCATCAATACAGGGTCAATGGTAATACTCCCCACATAATTCAATTCAGACTGCGTAACAACCGCACGGTGAATTTTCCCTTTCAGCATAGTCACCAACATAAGGGTATCTCCCTCCAGTGTATAAAATTATTTTTCAGCACCGTTTTCAATAATGAAGTTGTCAATCAATCTTGTTCTGCCGATGTACACGGCAACAGCAACAAGAAAATCACCTTTGGCATAGGTGAGCGGTACAATATCAGGAAAGCTGACAATTTCTGCATAGTCAATTTTAGCAAGAGGTTCAGTACGGATAACCTGTGTCAGTTTTGCTTTCAGGATTGAAGTGTCTTTTTCGCCGTCAAAAATCATCTTTTTGACTTCATTGAGAGATTTATTCAGAATTAAAGCTGCTTTGCGTTCTTCGGTACTGAGATAGGTATTGCGTGAACTTTTTGCCAGACCGTCGAACTCACGGATAATAGGACAGGGAACAATTTCGATATTGAAATTCAGTTCTCTGACCATTTTCATAATGATGGCAAGTTGCTGTGCGTCTTTCTGACCGAAATAAGCTCTGTCGGGGGTAACAATATTGAATAATTTAGTGACTACTGTACATACACCTTTAAAATGAGTAGGTCTGGTTTTTCCGCACAATTCTTCGGTAATACCTGTCATATTGACAAAGGTTGTTGCATTGCTGTCGTACATTTCTTCGGCGGACGGATTGAAAATAATATCTGCTCCGTTTTCTTCGGCAATGGCAAAATCATGGTCGATATCTCTCGGATAGCTTTCAAAATCTTCATTGGGGGCAAACTGTGTCGGGTTGACAAAATCACTGACAACTACCCTGTCGTTATCCTGACTTGCTTTCTTAATAAGACTTGCATGACCCTCGTGTAAATAGCCCATTGTCGGAACAAGTCCCACACTAAGACCGTTATCTTTCCATTCTTTGACGATTGCTCTTACTTCTTCTATAGTATTGACGATTTTCATAACTAAACTCCTTTTCATCAAACAAGATTTTTGATTATTTCTTCATCTATTGTATAAGTGTGTTGTTTTTCGGGGAAATTACCGTTATCTAAATCGCTGATATAATTTTCAAAAGCCTCTTTCATCATTGTTCCGACTTCGGCATATCGTTTGACAAATTTAGGTGTAAAATCGGAAAACATTCCTAACAAATCCTGATAGACCAATACTTGTCCGTTACAATCTTTACCTGCTCCTATGCCGATAGTAGGAATAGAGAGAGTTTCGGTAATTTTCTTTGCCAGTGCTGAGGGAACACATTCCAATGTCAAAGAAAAGGCTCCTGCTTTTTCTACTGCTCTTGCATTGTCCAATAACTTCTGTGCTTTTTCCAATGTTTTACCCTGTACCTTGAACCCACCGAAAGCATTGATAGATTGCGGTGTCAGTCCCAGATGTGCCATAACGGGAATACCTGCATCTGTGATAGCTTTTATCTGCGGACAGATTTCCGCACCGCCCTCTAGTTTGACGGCATTAGCTCTTGCTTCTTTCATCAGACGACCTGCATTGACCACTGCATCATATACAGAAGTTTGATAGGACATAAATGGCATATCTACCACGACCATAGCATTTTTTGCTCCTCTGGAAACCGCTCTGCCATGATGTATCATATCCTCCATAGTAACAGAGATGGTGTCTTCATAGCCCAGCATGACATTGCCCAACGAATCTCCCACCAGAATAGCGTCAATGCCTGCACTGTCCATTAACTTAGCCGTAGAATAGTCATAAGCGGTCAGCATACTGATTTTTTTTCCTGTCTGTTTACATTGCTGGAATGTCAGAACAGTAGTTTTTGTGTCTTTCATGGTGTCAAAATCCTTTCCATAAGTCTGTACTTTTCCTGTAGTGACGGATTGTCTGCGTGTTTTCGTTTTGCTGTTCGGATAACCTGTCTGCCCAATGCCTGATAGACACGCTTCTGTGTATCATCAAGAATATTCAGATGTGCTTCTACAGTAGCAATATCGCCCCGTTCAATAGGACCGGTAAGGGCATAGGCTGTCCCTTTTTGTAGTGCTGTGTTGAGATTGTCCGTCATGAGCGGTTTAAGTAAAGTATAGGCACTTTCCTCATCAAAATTACATGCTGAAAGCATATCGGTAACTGTCTGCAACAGTCCTATGAGATGGTTGCTTGCCATAGACATTGCTGCATGGTACAGAGGCTTCTGTGTTTTGTCGATGGTAAAAATCCTGTTGCCCAAAGGTGTAAACAATTCTTGCATACGACTGATAAAACAGTCACTTCCTTCAACGGTAAACAAGGCTTTTGGTAATTCCTTATACGAACAGAATTTGTCGCTGAACGCATATATAGGGTGTATACTGCCCGTATATATGGAGTAGTCATTCGCAAAGGTAAAAACATCAGAGGATAATGAGCCACTGAAATGACTGATGATTTTATTTCTTGCTGACGGTTTATCAATACAATCCCATACATTTTTTATCTGACCGTCTGTGACGGCAATAAACAGGGTATCGCTTGACAAAACCAGTTGTGAAAGGGTATAAAATGATTTTGTGTGACAAAAAACGGCAGATTCTACTGCGTCCTGATAATGTTCGCTGTAAAATCCCACTATGGTATGACAGGAATATTGACTGAGATATTTTCCGATAGATGTTCCCACTCGTCCTGCTCCGATAATGCCAATGTTCACGCTATCACCTCCGTTATAGATAACTGAATGTGACAACATTTTTTCTGATGCAGTTTCCATAAGAATACTACTCATATAGAATAATACCACATATTTGTCATTCGGGCAATAATTCTTGAAAATATTGTTAATTTTAGCAATATTAACATCAAATTTACGGATATTTTGATATATAATATTCGTAATAACGGTTAAAATATTAACTGCACGGAAAAACTTTTTCTGAACACATAAAACCAGAAAAGTTTTTGTCAACTTTTTTCAAAAAGTTGTGGGGTTAAGGGGCAAAGCCCCTTAGCGGCAATGTCATCAACTTAAGGTTGTCATTCCGAACGAAGTGAGGAATCCTTTTGAAGATTCTTCGTCGCTTTCGCTCCTCAGAATGACAGCAATATATTATTTCAAACAGGCTTTTTTCTTAAGTTGATGACATTGCCCTTAGCGGGATTTTAAAGGGCGACAGCCCTTTAACTTCCAAAAATCCAATCAAAATTTGCGTATGCAAATTTTGTCATATTCAAAAAGGGTGATAAATCATGCAAAGAATAGGTCAATATACTATTGAATATAACAATACCCCCTTTATTATCGGTTTTGCCAGTGTAGTCGGCAAAAAAGAGGGTGAAGGTCCTTTAAAAGAATATTTTCATAAAATCGAAAATGATACCAAACTGGGCTGTCAGACTTGGGAACAAGCCGAAAGTAAAATGCAACAGGAAGCGGTTGACATTGCTTTAAGTAATTCCAGCATTAACAGCAAAGATATTCACATTGCTTTTGGTGGTGACTTGTTGAACCAATGTATCAGTACCAGTTATAATATCCGCAATTTTTCCATACCATTTCTTGGTCAATATGGAGCTTGTTCAACAATGGTACAAAGTCTGTTGCTGTCAGGTATAGCGGTAGAAAGCGGTTGTGCCGAAAAAGCACTTGCTGTAACTTCATCTCATTTCTGTTCAGCAGAACGGCAATACCGCTATCCTCTGGAGTACGGCGGACAACGTACTCCCACAGCACAATGGACAGTGACAGGTAGTGGAGCAGTCATCGTCGGAAAAGGTATCAACGGCATTGGTATCAGACATTGTACTATTGGTAAAATCATTGATATGGGCATTACGGATATGAACAATATGGGGTCAGCGATGGCACCGTCTGCTTGTGAAACCATCAAGTCCTATCTTACCGATACCAACACGCAACCCTCCGATTATGACCTTATTCTTACAGGAGATTTAGGCAAAGTCGGGTCTGATTTACTGCTGGAACTTTTACTGAAAGAAAATATTGATATTTCCAATCAGCATAATGACTGTGGAAAAATGATATATGATATAGAAAAACAAGATGTTCATGCAGGAGGGAGTGGTTGTGGTTGTTGTGCCAGTGTACTGTGCGGTAAAATCCTACAGAAGATGTTCAGACAGGAATTAAACAACATTCTTGTTATAGCAACAGGAGCATTGATGTCACCCACAGCCACTCAGCAGGGGGAAAGTATTCCTGCCATTGCCCATCTTGTCCACCTTCAGAACAGTTAAAGGGCTACCGCCCTTTAAAATCCCGTGTTAAGGGCTGTCGCCCTTAACAATCCCACCCACTTTTTTGAAAAAAAGTGGACAAAAAACTTTTAAGCTCACTTCGTTCGAATTGTTTATCTAAGGTTCAGCGGTGACAATTAAAAGTTTTTGTCGAACTTTTTTCAAAAAGTTCGTGGGGTTCAGGGGCAAAGCCCCTGATAGGATTTTAAAGGGCAACGCCCTTTAATCGAAAAAATTTCAATGGGGTTTCAGGGGCGAAGCCCCTGTTTGTGTTTTAAAGGGCAACACCCTTTAAATAAGCAGGTATATCAGGGCAAACAGTAAACTGATATCCCCCTTTTTTTCGGAACTGATTAACAAAATCAATACCAGTAACAAACTTTTCTCCTTATCGCCGAACAACATTTCAAAGAAATTATTCGTTGTATGTTCCTCATTAGAAACAACGGTATTGTTTTTTGAAGGATTTTCAGCTATATGCTCAACAGGTACAGGAATCTGAGAAGGGTGTCTGTTACGGCTTTGCATTTCCTGTATTCTTTTTACTGCGTCCTGTTGCATTTTTTCCATATCGTTGCTATTATATGGCACAGAATATTTCCCCCTTTAAAAACGAATTTCTTTGAGCAATGGCAATAATTTCATCATATGCAAAATCTTGATTGCCTTATCCAGTCTGGCACATCTTTCTTCACTGAGAAAGGGTCTTAAAGCATTGAGTAATCTTGTGGTATCGTCCTCTTTTTCACTGTTGGCAATCAACGGGAGAAATTTCATCAACTGATTTACTGTATCATTATTTTTAGAAACTGTTTCCTTGTTGGGAGGCGTCTGAGAATTGTCCGCTGTGTCATCAGACAACAACAAATCTTTCAGTCTGGATATTTGCTGTAAAGTTTCCTCATCGCCCAGCAATTTACTGATTGACGCTGATATATCGTCCATTGATTATTCTCCTGTCAGTTTTTTCATCAAGGCTTTCACCTCTGGATTGTTGAGTAACTGTTTTGTTTTTTCCTCATCGTTGAGAATACTGCGGATTTTTTCAGCCTGTTTTTTATCCATGTTATCAATCAGACTGTCGATATTACCGTTTTGAGCATTCTGTCTGAGCGTTTCAGGACTTTTCCCCAGTTTTTGGGAAAGAGAATTTAATAAACTCTGTATTTCTTGTTCTTTACGGTTCATCACCACACCCCCTTTTCTATGAGTACATATATATGAAATAAACCGCAAAATTATAACACATCTGACTATAGCATTATCATGACAAAGCGTGTATAATAATAATGCGTAATTCGTAATGCGTAATTAAAGATGTAAGGGAGTTTTATGATGAGAGCAGTTGTTATATCAGATTCACACGGTGATTACAGTAATGTGCAAAGAATATTATTATCTCAAAGCAAAGCGGAGATTGTTTTTTTCTGCGGTGACGGTATAGCAGAAATAGAAGATTTAAAAAACAGTTTTCCTGAAAAGATGTTTGTCTGTGTCAAAGGAAATTGTGATTGGGGAAAACAAATAAAAACCACTGAATTTTTTACGATGAATAATAAAAAAATCATGCTTACACATGGTCATCTTTATCAGGTCAAATTTACCTATCGAAATGCTATTGACACCGCCCGTGAAAACGGCTGTGACATTCTCCTTTTCGGGCATACCCATACCGCCTATACAGACTACATAGACGACTTGTATATCATGAATCCAGGTTCTGCACATGGATATTTCGGTACATACGGTATTCTGGATATTACTGACAAAGGTATTGTTACCAACATTGTACACTTAAAATAATGTAAAATAAGATTCCTCACTGCGTTCGGAATGACACGAAAAAATGTTCGTAAAAGTGAGTTGTGCATTTAAAAAGCGACAATCTGATTTTCATCAGACTGTCGCTTTTTTTATCATTTGTTCAAAATAGTAATTCAGCTTACCTGAACTGTACAGGTAGCAACTTTTCCGTTAGTGGAAATAACTTTTATGGTTGCTGTACCCTCTCCTCTTGCCACAATTCTGCCTTTGGAGTTGACGCTTGCTACAGACGGGTTATCACTCTTGAAAGTCAGTGTTGTCTGTGCATCTTCGGGGGATAAAGCAACTTTAAGGGTATATACTTCTTTTGTTGCACTGTATTAATGAACAAATTTGAAAAATTGTACAAACACTTGTCATTCTGAACGAAGTGAGGAATCTTTAATTACGCATTACGAATTACGAATTAGCTTGTCATTCCGAACGAAGTGAGGAATCTTTAATTACGAATTACGCATTACGAATTACGACGCATTAACAAAATCTACTTACGCAGATTTTGGATTTTTTTCGGGGAGTTTAAGGGCTTCGCCCTTAAAAATCCCACAAGGGGCTTTGCCCCATTTGCACTAACTTAGTCAAAAATCTCATTTTATTGTAAATAATATCTTATTTTTAAGAATTATTTCTTTGTATTTTATATATTTTTAAAATTAGCGATTCTTTAACATCATATTAAAATCATAAAAATATTGAAGTTATTCTTGCAAAATAAAAAAATAGTTAATTTAATCAATAAAATGATTGTTTTATACCTATTTAAGCTTCTTTATAAGTTAGTGCATATGGGGCTTTGCCCCTTGACCCCAATGTCGTCAACTTAAGAGTGTCATTCCGAACGAAGTGAGGAATCTTTTGAAGATTCTTCGTCGCTTTCGCTCCTCAGAATGACAACAATATATTATTATTGCCCTTGACCCCACAAGCCTTTGAAAAGGCTTGACCGAAACTTTTAAGTGTCATAGCTACAGGTTGTTTTTTATCATGTGTTTTACCACATATCAAAATATCTTGCATATCTTCGGGTAAGCACATGATATTGTGTTTCATGCCATTCACTTTGACATAAGTCCGCAGCGTAAAAGAAAAGCACTCTGTGAGCAATAGCACTTTTATTCTGGTCAAAAATATATTCTACAGCAGCCTGAGCTTTTTCACTGTATTCTTCTCTGAAACCGTCATAACGACATTCCTTCTGTACTTCTTTGATGGAATTATACCGCAGAAATACCATAGAGTCTTTCAGACATTGTGCTACTACACAACAATCTTCAAAACTTTCCCCACCTGCTTCTCCCATCACAATCTGACAGGCAAGTTTTTTATCTTCTTCACACAACAATACTTGTCCTGTAGCATAACTGTAGTCAGGATTGTCTATCGCTATCAGATATCCCCTGTCATACTGTTCATTATACTTATCCTGCAATTCCTGTGACCATTCTGTTGGCGGGTCTGTCATAATGACAAATTCATTCTTACTGTTGTTTTCAGAAACGGTTGTTTTATCCGCAGAGGTATTATCTGATGTGGTAGGTGGTTCTGTGGGAACTTGTTTTGTTGTTTTTGCGGACTTATTTTGTGATTTGTCAGTAGCCTTGACGGTTGTTTTTTCAGTAGATTTCTGAGTAGCTTTTACCGTTGTTTTTTCGGTAGATTTTTGTGTAGCCTTTACCGTTGTTTTTTCGGTAGATTTCTGTACAGGTCTGACTGCATTTTTTTCTGTCGGTGCAGATGTTCTTTGGTTTGTTTTGTCGGATATTGTTTCATAGCGGTTATTGACAGGAAACATATTACTGTCCATTCTCTGTTTGATGTAAGTGCTTTCTACCGCAGTAATCATAACAAATGCACCGACAATCATCATAATGACTTTTCCATATTCAGACATTCTTTTCAATAAATACCATTCCTTTTTGTTGTACAAGAGTTGAATCTTCTATAGAAATATTATACAAGATTTTAATAATTATTGCAAATTGATGACAAAAGATTATAGCTTTAGACAATAAACACCGTTATTTTTTTCGTTTATTGCTTCATTTTAGCCAATGTCAATGTATTATCCCGATAGGAGAGTTCAATTTTATCACCATAAAGGCGATAGGAAAAACGAAAATGTTGATACAAGGAATTGTCATAAATTTCGAAAGACTGATTATCTGTAATCGTAAAGCCCTGAATAGTTTTTTCAGTACGGTCAGATTTCAAAGAGAGGGTCGCATAATTCTCATCAAAGCAAAGTGTGATTTGTTTACCGTAATCATCTTTTCCCTGCCATGAAAAGGATTTTAATTCATCACTTTCCCTGACAATCTGTCTTTGTGTGCAACCGCACAATGCACAGACAACAATCATTATTCCCATAAGAAAAAGGCACGCTTTATATTGTTTCATCAAAAAATTTCTCCTCAATACAGTTACTATATCAGTGTATTGATGTGTTTACAAAAATATTACAATTAGATACATTTTAATTGACTTTACTAAAGATTAGATTTATGATATAATGAATGGTATATTGAGTAAAAGCGAATGAAATCATTTTTACAAAAAGGGATAGGTTATCTCAGAAACTGGTGAACGGAGGATATTTTATGGCTAAAAACGAATTTTTTATGTACAAAAACAGACCACTGGTAAGATGTGGTGATATGCTTTATTACGGAAATATGACTGACCCTTATGTGGTGAGAATACGCATTAAAACAAAGAAAAAGGTTAATGATATGGAAGTTGCGGATAAAGTTTCCATTCAGTTAATGAGTACAGCTCAGGATATCGGTATCAAAAAACAAATTATAAAGTCCAGCGAAAGAAACGGTCTATACAGTGCTATGGATTTTGCCGAAGTCTGGTTAAGGCGGGCTTTGAAGAAATAGTAAAACACGCTACAGAAAAACAGCTAAGTTTGTCTTTCTGTAGCGTATTTTACTTATAATGTTTATCTAAGTTCCAGCTATGACAATTAAAAGTTTTTGTCAACTTTTTTCAAAAAGTTGTGGGGTCAAGGGGCAAAGCCCCTTGTGGGATTTTTAAGGGCAAAGCCCTTAAACGACTTTCAACTGCTAAGGTAGTCATTATTTATGTTTCTTCTGGTAAAGACGATAAATTTTATCTTTTCCATCTTCATCATAGAAAACTGTCTTTTCAGCGACTTTTTCGTATTTAGCGTCATCAATTTCCATATCTATAGCAACGATAAATTTTCCTCTGCCTTGCTGAATATACTGCATCTGTCCGTTATACACTTCTTGATAGGCAGAGTTCAGCTTACAAAAATAACGACAGTTCGGAACAATATCACATACGGTATAAAAACCACTGTCCAGAAATCCTACATTAAGTAATGTGGGATTTTTTTCTTTTTCGATAATTTCTTTGAATTGATATTGTACCAGTTCGTCCTGTTTCGTGTGCATAAAATCGGTATTGTAAGAAAGCAGATACGCACCGCTAAGACTGACAATTACCGCTAAACAGGAAACCAGAACAGTATAAAGATTTTTTTTCAGAGAAAGTTTCGGTAAAGAAAATTTCAGATATACAAACCGTCCAAAGAGATAAAGAGCGATAAAACCAAACACGGTAAATATGGAAAGCGGTACAGAATAATAGACAAATCCGTTTCCACCACCGAAAATAAAAATTATCATACTTAAAAAGATGATATACATACTGATTTTCTGTTTTTTGCCTTTGACAAACAACATTCCGAAAAATCCTATACAGAGTATACCTGTAAAGCGTTTATAGTTGTCGGTCAAAGACACTCTGGTGAAAGTATAGATATGGTCAAAAATAACACGGAATTTTTCGGTGAAAGAAAGATTTTTACCTGTATTGGAGTAGGAAACTATGTTTTTGTAGAAATACACTTCCCAGAGATAAGCCAAAGAGCGATGATACGCAAAGTAGATAATAATGGGTACAGTAACAGTGGCTACACCAAGTATGATATATAGGAAAGTTCTGCCAATCGTTTTCCATTGTCTTTCTTTTATCAGCCATAACAAAGGCACAATTATCCAGCCGATAAAAAATCCCAACATAGTATATTTTATCCACAAAATACACGCCGACACAACACCTACATAAAACAGTTGTTGATTATCCAGCCATTTACCTGTTTTAAAGGCTTTTGTCGAAAGATATAACGCATAGGCAAGCAACGGCAAACACAGTTCTTCAGCACTATCCCCTTTACAGAATGCCCTTGATGAATAAATCAAGACAGAACACAACGAAGCAGTGAATACAGCAAAACGGATATCTGTATATAATGTAAGGATTTTGATATTGATAAACAGAAAGAATGTCCCTGCAATCACCTCAAGGAAAAATACACCGATAAAAGTAGTATGCGAAATGTGATAGGCAAACATATGCAAAAGATATAACAAAATACCTTTCTGTTCAAAAATATCCCGATAGACAATCTGACCGTTAGCCATAGCTTTTCCCACAGTGAAAAAACACTGTGCGTCTACCCAGTCGTTCATAGGATAAAGAAAAGATGAGCGTGTACAAATCATCAGTATTAAGAATGAACTCACTGCCGAAAACAGAAGTAAGAAGACATTGTTGTGTTGATTGGTTTTCATCATAAACTTACTCCTTTTTGGCAATGGATCTCAGACGGTAAAGGTTATATATTCCTTTCATACGGCTGTCATCAAATTTTTCGGTAGCGACAAGTTCATAATTATCGTGGTGCAACTCTCCTGCATAAACAACAACAAACATTCCCTCACCATTGTCTAAATATTGTTGCTGTCCTTCTTTAATTTCGGGTAAGTTGATATTCAGTCCACAGAAATATTTACAGTTCGGTACAATATCACACACAGAATAAAATCCTCCGTCCAGTCCGCCAAACTGTAACAGTGTGGGATTTGTTTCTTGTTGTATGATTTCTTTAAAACGATACTGCGGTGTATCCTCTTTCTGATATTTCATAAAATCAATATTATAGGAAAACTTCACTGACAAACATAAAGCAATAACAATAGTAAATATCCCTGTTATTACTGTATAGATAGGATTTTGAAAATCTTTCCACCATGTATTTTGACGATATTTTTTGCGGATAATCCATCGTATCAGTAAATACGGTGGAATACAACCAAATACGGAAAATACAGAAAGAGGAAGAGGATAATAGTCAAATACATTTCCTCCACCATAGATAAATAATGTGGAGGTCAAAAACATTATATAAATGCTTAATTTTTGCTTTTTACCTTTCATAAACAAAAATCCTATCAAGCCTATGAGCAGTAGTCCTGTAAATCTTTGCAAATTATTTAGAAAAGCATATTTGGTAAGCATAGCTGTTTTCTGAATTATCACTACGATTTTCTGAGGTAAAGATAAATCCTTATCTATGTGTGAATATCCAAATATATTTTTATAAAAATAAACTTCCCATAAATCACTCAAAGCATGGTTTACAGCAAAATAAAGTATTATCGGTAAAGTAACAACAAAAACACCGAGTATTATATAGAGAAAAGTTTTGCCAATAGCCTTCCACTGTTTTTCTTTTATCAGCCATAACAACGGCACAATTATCCAGCCGATAAAAAATCCCAGCATCGTATATTTTATCCATAGCACACATGCCGATACTATACCTACACAAAACAGTTGTTTCCCAGTAAGCCATTTACCATTTTTAAAGGCTTTTGTTGAAAGGTATAACGCATAAGCAAGCAATGGCAAACACAGTTCTTCAGCACTGTCACCTTCACAAAATGCCATTGATGAATAAACCGACATCGAACATAATACCGCCGAAAATACAGCAAAACGGATATCCGTATACAGTGTAAGAATTTTTATATTGATAAACAGAAAAGCTGTTCCTGCCATGACTTCCAGAAAAAATACACCAATAAAAGTGGTATGTGACACAAAATATGTCAACATATGTAAAAAATACAACAATACACCCTTTTGTTCAAAAATATCCCGATAGACAATCTGTCCGTTAGCCATAGCTTTTCCCACAGTGAAGAAACATTGTGCATCTACCCAGTTGTTCATAGGATATAGAAATGATGAGCGTGTACAAATCATCAGTATTAAAAATGAACTCACTGCTGAAAACAGAAGTAAAAAAAGTTTACTTTTTTGATTGATTTTCATTACAGAATTACTCCTTTTTGGCAATGGACTTCAGGCGATAAAGGTTATATAGTCTTTCCATATGACCGTCATCAAATTTTTCTGTTGCAACAAGTTCATAATTATCGTGGTGCAACTCTCCTCCACGAACAACAATAAACATTCCCTCACCATTATCGACATATCGTTGTTGTCCCTCACTAATTTCGGGTAAGTCGATATTCAGTCCACAGAAATATTTACAGTTCGGTACAATATCACATACCGAATAAAATCCTCCGTCCAGTCCGCCAAACTGTAACAGTGTGGGATTTTTTTCTTGACAAATAATTTCTTTTAATTTGTATTGGGGTAAATCTTCCTGACGGTAATCCATAAAATAGACATTTCGACCAAATGATTTAGCAAAAAATACTGTTCCGATAACTGTAGCTACCGCTACAAGACTTTGCAAAGCAATTTTGAATTTGGTCTTATTGGCGAACTTGTCAGCCGAAATAATTTTGCGTAAAATTCTGTCTGTCAGTACAGCAACAACAATATAGCCAAAAACAGAAAACACCGAAAGTGCAATACAATAATAGCCGAAATATCGTGATGTGCCGAAAATAGTAAACACCAGAAAAGCAAAACAAGTATAAATATGTCCTTTCTGTTGCCAGCCCTTTAGCGGTAAAAATCCGACAAGACCTATAAATATCATCACTGAGAAAGATTTATTATCCAGCATAGAAATATACATATTTCGGTAAATACACTGGATAAAGGATAATTCTTCATTGAAATTGGTTTTGGTCGAATAAACAAAGATATTGTTGTAAAAATAGACTTTCCACAAATCACCTATAGCATTGTTAAACAGGAAATACAAAATTATTGGTAAGGAAATTATCCCTACACCCAGTGAAATAAAAACGAATGTCTGCCAAATCATGCTGTACTGTTTTTTTATGATAAGCCATATCACGGGAACGATTATCCAGCCAATGAAAAAGCCGAGCATGGTATACTTTATCCACAAAACATATCCTGACACAATCCCTACGATAATCAGTGCTTTTTTTGAGAAATACTTATCCGTTTTAAAGGCTTTTGCCGAAAGATAAAACATAAAGGCAAATACAGGCATACAGAGTTCTTCGGCACTGTCACCGCTGTCGAATGCCAAAGAGGAATATATCATTACTGAACACATGGGAGCAAACAGAAACGCATAAATCTGATGAACATATAAGGCAATCGTTTTCATATTGAAGAACATAAAGAGAGTTCCTGCAATTACCTCAAGAATGAACACACCCATAAAAGTGGTATGCGAAACAAAATATGACAGCATATGTAAAAAATACAACAGTACACCTTTTTGTTCAAAAATATCTTTATAGACAACCTGTCCGTTTCCCATTGCTTTTCCTACGGTGAAGAAACACTGTGCATCTGTCCAGTCATTCATAGGATATAGAAATGACGAGCGTGTACAAATCATCAGCAACAAAAATGAACTTACTGCAGAAAACAGAAAAAACAGTAGGTTTTGTTTTGTTGTTTTATTGGGTGAAGCTGTGGATTTTTTCATGGATAAACCCCATTATTTCGTGATAGAATTAATCAGACCACCTTTTTGGATAATGTTCTGAATAAATTCAGGGAAAGGCTGTGCCTGATAAGTTTTACCTGTAGTTTCATTAGTGATAACACCCGTATCAAAGTTCACGCTGACGGTATCACCGTTTTTAATGTCACGGCTTGCCTCGTCACATTCCAGAATAGGCAAGCCTATATTAATGGCATTGCGATAAAAAATTCTGGCAAAGGTTGAAGCAATAACACAGGAAATTCCTGACGCTTTGATAGCAATAGGAGCGTGTTCTCTTGACGAACCGCAACCGAAATTCTTTTCGGCAACCATAATATCACCGTCACGGACATTTTTTGTAAAGTCAATATCAATATCTTCCATACAGTGTTTAGCAAGTTCTGAATGAGAAGCTGTGTTGAGATATCTTGCGGGGATAATAACATCTGTATCTACATTATCACCGTATTTATGTACTGTACCTTTTGCAATCATAATCCAAATAACTCCTTTCTTATTCACCGCATATATCTTCAGGATTAGCAATGTAACCCGCTATAGCACTTGCGGCAGCTACTGCTGGGGAAGCAAGATAAATTTCAGAATCCACATGACCCATTCTGCCAACAAAATTACGGTTAGTGGTAGAAACTGCTCTTTCACCCTGTGCCAGTACACCCATATGACCGCCAAGACAAGGACCACAAGTCGGTGTGGAAACAATCGCACCTGCACCAACAAAAATATCGAACAATCCTTCGTGCATAGCGTCCAGCCAGATTTTCTGCGTTGCGGGAATAACGATACAACGCACTCCTTTGGCAAGTTTTCTACCTTTCATAATTTCCGCAGCGGCACGCAAATCAGAAATTCTGCCGTTGGTACATGAACCGATAACAACCTGCTGAATAGCTATTTTTTCAATTTCGTCAATGGTCTTTGTATTTTCGGGCAAGTGCGGAAAAGCAACAGTCGGTTTCAGTTGTGACAAATCCACTGTATATTCTTCATCATATTCTGCGTCCTCATCAGCCGTGTATTCCACAGGTGTTCCCTGAAATCTTCCGTTGACATATTCTCTTGTCACATCGTCAACAGGGAATATACCGTTTTTCGCTCCTGCTTCGATAGCCATATTGGCAATGCAAAGTCTGTCGTCAATATTCAGATACTTAAGTCCCTCTCCAAAAAATTCCATAGACTTGTATAATGCACCGTCTACACCAATCATACCGATAATATGCAAAATGACATCTTTACCGCTGACATATTTGTTCGGCTTACCTGTCAGATTGAATTTAATGGCTGACGGTACTTTAAACCATGCTTTACCGCTAATCATACCTGCCGCCATATCCGTTGAACCGACACCTGTAGAAAATGCCCCTAATGCTCCATAGGTACAGGTATGGGAATCTGCACCGATACAAAGGCTTCCAGGACCTACAAGACCTTTTTCGGGCAGAAGTGCGTGTTCGATACCCATTTCACCAACATCCATAAAATTTTTGATATCGTATTTTCCTGCAAATTTTCTCACTTGTAAACAGTGCTGAGCAGACTTAATATCCTTGTTCGGGGTAAAATGGTCCATAATCATAGCAATCTTTGTATTGTCAAAAACAGCATTAGCTTTGCAATCCTCAAACACATTGATGGCTACAGGAGAAGTTACATCATTTCCCAATACCATATCCAGATTTGCCTCAATAAGCTGACCTGCTTTTACTTCAGGCAGATTGGCATGAGCCGCCAGAATTTTCTGTGACATTGTCATACCCATAATATCATCCTCCAATTACATTGATAAAAAATATTATGTCATATTGCTTGCTAAAAGAATGTAAAGTATGTTACAATCTAAGCGGGTTTATCTCATCAGTCGGGGGACAGTGTCCCCGAACCTCTGTTCAAGGGCTGCCGCCCTTGAAAATCCCGCCCACTTTTTTGAAAAAAAGTGGACAAAAAACTTTTATGGCTCACTTCGTTCGAAAATCTCTATCTAAGATTTAGCTGTGACAATTAAAAGTTTTTGTCGAACTTTTGAGGGCAAGTTCGTGGGGTCAAGGGGCTTCGCCCCTTGTGGGATTTTTAAGGGCGAAACCCTTAAACGCATCAAAATTCAAACAAAATTTGCGTAAGCAAATTTTGACAATATAAAATCACAAGATTTTATCAGGAAAGGTGAAAAAAATGGTTATTGATTATTTTCTGAAAGTAGGAGAACAGGTATTAGTGCTGTTTGTTTTGATAGGAATAGGATATCTTTGCGGAAAAGTGGGATTTCTTGACAAACATACGACAAAAAAAATAACAGATATTGTTTTATATGTCGTCACACCGTGTGTCATCATTCACGCCTATCAGATGGAATATAAGCCATCTATACTGGTTAATTTAGGAATCACTGCATTATGTGCGATAGGTGTACATTTATTATCAGTGGTGATTGTCGGGATTGTTTTCCGTAAAATGCCTGATAACAAAAGAGAGGTATTGAAATTTGGTAGTGTATTTTCAAATTGTGGATTTATGTCGTTTCCGCTACAACAGGCAATTCTGGGAAATGAAGGAATTTTATATGGTGCAGCATTTGTAGGGGTATTCAATCTTTTTGTATGGAGTTATGGTGTCGTCTGTATGAGTGGTGACCGTAAAAATTTTTCTATGAAAAAGATTATGTTCAATCCTGGAATATTAGGGGTATTTATTGCCTTGTTATTATTTTTATTTTCGGCAAAACTGCCAGCGATTATCGGTTCTCCTGTGGGATATCTTGCCAATCTCAATACACCTTTACCCATGCTGATTATCGGATATTATCTTTCTCAGACAAAACTGACAGACGGTCTGAAAGATAAATATGCGTGGTTAGCTGCTGTTATCAGACTGATTGTTATTCCTGTAATAAGTATTGGGACAATGATTTTGTTGAATATCAAAGATATTACGCTGATTACCGTAGCTATTTCAGTTTCTGCTCCTGTTGCTGCCACAACAACCATGTTTGCTACAAAATTTGATAAAAATACTGCATTATCCGTCAATCTGGTATCATTGTCTACTGTATTATCCATCATTACGATGTCCTGTATTGTTGCCGTTTCACAGATTTTCGCTTAAAGTTGTCATTATTTTCTAAAATGCGTAATGATAAAAAACTTATAGCTATGACAATTAAAAGTTTTTGTCCACTTTTTTCAAAAAGTGGGCAGGGTCAAGGGGCGGCAGCCCCTTGTGGGATTTTAAAGGGCAAAGATTTTTGTCTATTTATTCCATAAACATTGTATGTTTCTTGTTGATTATATCTCCATAATCGTTATTTCATTTTGGCGATATTTATGGTATAATAGCGAAGAGTGAATTTTTATTTTTCAGGAGTAATGAATGAGCTATGAGTAATATAAAAGTTTCCGTCATCATTCCTTATATGGAAGAGAATAATAAAATAGTAGACACACTTTCTTCTTTATGCCGACAGAAAAATTTTGATTCTACAAAAATACAGGTGCTGATTATTGACACTACCGAAAACACAAGCAGTCAGCAATCCACAGGGGATTTATCCATCTGTAAAATTGTCAGCACGAAATCTGTCAACAATGAAGCAGAACTGTGTAATTTTGCTATGCAGTACATAGAAGGAGAATACACAACAGTATGTCACTGTGGGGATATTTTTAGCGAGAAATATTTTTACCGTTGTCTGAAAGCGTTTGAAGAGTATGAAAATGTACCGTGTGTCAGTGTAAAACGGTTTTGTATCAACCCCGTTTTCAAAGAAAAGAAAGCCAACAGACTGAACCGTGATAAAAATTTCAATAATACACCGATTGCTTTGGAGGATAAACCGAATTTTGTCAATACCGAAGTCTGTGGAGTGATGTTTAAAACAGAACTTTTCAGGCTGTACCGTTTCAATATAGCGTTAAAATATGAGTATTTTCAGGATTTTATGCTGAGATTTCAGCTTGACTACTCTGAATCTATCGAAATATCTGACGAAGAATATGACTATTTTATGCCTGTGGAAGATGACTTTCTATACTTTATTCCGTCAAATGATAAAGACTGGTATCAGCGGTCTATGGAAGAATTTTTAATTCCTATAGCAGAATACTCTCAACAGAAACTGGGCTTTGTAGCAGAATTTTTACAGTTTTATCTGATGTTTGCTGTATCCACCCGTTTTCTTGCCAACATGAACAACCGCAACAAACGAAATATGAACGAACAGGAACTGACAGATTTTCTTGCGTCAGCAAGAAAGGTTCTACAGTATGTGGATAATAACTATGTACTGAATAAAAACAAACTGAAATCTTTTGACTACAGTGAAGAAGCTGCGGAAATGTTCTATATGTTGAAATATGACATTACCTTTGATAATATGCCTGTAGTAAATGTTGAGGGCAAAAATGAAGTGTATCTTAACTGTAATAATGTGTTTATTGCCAGATTGACCGACCAGCGAGTAGGTATGCACATTATTGATTACCGAAACGGCAATCTGATTATTGACGGTTCTTTCAGACGGGTATTTGATTTGCGTGAAATTGAATTTTTTGTCAAATTCAATGATAAGAAAATGAAACTTGTCAACAATGACCGCTATTCCCTGACAAAATATTTCGGAATCAGTGCTTACAAGAAATTCACATTTCATCTGGAATTACCCCTCGACTACAGTAAACCCCGACAGACAGTCGAATTTTTTGCCAGATACCGCTATACAGTCATTCCACTGAAACTCTCCTTTTTACATCACTGGGCAAAGTTTACACAATCACCGTCTTATTCTTACTGGCGGTTCAACCGCTATATTGCCCACATCGAACAAAGTAAAATCATTACCATTGAACATTCATCAGCAATGAAAACTTTCAAAAGTGAACTTCATTTTTTACCCCGTGTTTTCAAAGAAAGCAAGCGTTCATTTATTACGAGAATTGAATACTGGTTGACCAGACCATTCTTCAAAAATAAGAAAATCTGGCTGATGTACGATAAACTCTACAAAGGCGGTGACAGTTGCGAATATCTTTACCGCTATTGTGCCGATAAAAAAGACGGTATTTCACGCTACTACATCATTGATAAAAACACCTCAGATTATCAAAAACTCAAAGAGGACGGTCTGAAACCCGTTAAAAATCATTCGTTCAAACATAAGATGCTTTTTCTGAATACCGACATTGCCTTAATTACCAACTCTAATGTCTTTCCGTTCAACGGCTACAGTATGGACAGGTCAAGATTTATCAGGGGATTATGCAATTTTCCATCTATGTGCCTGCAACACGGCTTGTCCGTACAGAAATGTGCTATGGCTCAACAAAGGATTGTTGACAATACACAGATGTATTTTCTTGCCTCCAAATATGAATATAAAAATCTTAGTAATCATGTTTATAACTATCAGGATTTTGATATTCTGAAAATGACAGGTATCGGAAGATACGATGGTCTTATCAACAATGACCAGAAACAGATTTTACTTTCCCCCACATGGAGAATGTACAATGCTATGCCCGTAACAACCAGTGAGGGCGAACAGCGTGCCTACAATCCTGAATTTAAACATACTACCTACTACAAAATCTATAACGACCTTATCAACAATCAGAAACTTATTGATACCGCTAAACAAACAGGCTATAAAATCAAATATCTTCTGCACCCTATTCTGAGTTCTCAAGTAAACGATTTCACTCCCGACCCATATGTGGAAGTTATTTCTTCTGTGGGTGATTTGAGTTATGAGAAAATTCTTACCGAATCCAGTCTTATGGTGACAGACTATTCAGGTGTACAGTTTGACTTTGCTTTCATGAAAAAACCGCTTGTGTATTTTCACCCCTCACAACTGCCTGCTCACTATGAAGACGGTGGATTTTTCTATGATACAATGGGTTTTGGCGAAATCTGTACTGAAAGCGATGAACTGGTTGATACACTGTGCGACTACATGGAAAATAACTGCCAGATGAAACCCAAATATATTGAGCGTGTAGAAGATTTCTACCAATTTAATGATGACCATAATAACTGCGAAAGAATTTATCAGGAAATTATGAACTATCAGGAACAGGTCAACAAAGACAAGCTGAAAGCATAACGATTTGTAGTAAATTGTCAAAATTTGCTGACGCAAATTTTGAATTGATTTTTGGGAGTTTAAGGGCTTTGCCCTTAAAAATCCCATGAGGGGCGTTGCCCCTCAACCCCACAAACTTTTTGAAAAAAGTTTGACAAAAACTTTTAAGGCTCACTGCGTTCGGAAATTCTTATCTAAGTTTGAGTTTTGACAATTAAAAGTTTTTTGTCCACTTTTTTTCAAAAAAGTGGGCAGGATTGTTAAGGGCGGCAGCCCTTAACACAGGATTTTTAAGTGTGGTCGCCCTTAAACACAAAAAAGTTATGGAAAATTTACATTGTCAACTTGAAAATATAACAGAAGTATTGTATTATATAGAGGTACTATCTGTAATAATTACAGAATTTTAGGAGGACATAAAATGGCAACGACTTTTTCAGAAAAATATTTGTCAGGATTTGTCAGTAGCGAAGAGTATGAGGCAGTGCGTATGCAGGTAAAATCTGCTCATGATTTACTGCACAACGGTACAGGTCTTGGCAATGATTTTACAGGCTGGCTGACACTCCCCACCGATTACGACAAAGAAGAATTTGCAAGAATTAAAACAGCCGCACAGAAAATTAAAAATAATACCGATGTTTTCATCGTTATCGGTATCGGCGGTTCCTATCTTGGAGCAAGAGCTGCGATTGAATTTTTGAAATCTCCCAACTACAATGCACTTAAAAAAGATACTCCCGATATCTACTATGTCGGCAACAGTATCAGTTCATCTCATCTGGCTGAAATTATGGATATCTGTGAAGGTAAAGATGTTTCCATCAACATGATTTCTAAATCAGGCACAACTACCGAACCTGCTATTGCTTTCCGTGTATTCAGAAAAATGCTGGAAGATAAGTACGGTAAAGATGGTGCTAAAGAAAGAATTTTCTGTACCACAGACAAATCCAGAGGTACATTGAAAGCTCTTGCGGATAAAGAAGGATATGAAACTTTTGTTGTTCCCGATAATGTTGGCGGACGCTTTTCTGTACTGACAGCAGTAGGTCTTTTACCTATCGCTGTTGCCGGAGCAGATATTGACGCACTGATGAGTGGTGCAAGAAAAGCCCAAAATGACTTTGACAATGATGACCTTTCTACCAACGATTGCTATAAATATGCTGCAACAAGAAATATCCTTAACCGAAAAGGTAAAAATGTAGAAATTCTTGTCAGCTATGAACCTGCTTTCACTATGATGACAGAATGGTACAAGCAGTTGTTCGGCGAAAGTGAGGGAAAAGACAACAAAGGTATCTTCCCCGCAGGTGTTGTATTCTCCACTGACCTTCACTCTATGGGACAGTTCATTCAGGAAGGCACAAGATGTATGTTCGAAACGGTTGTCAATATCCAAAAACCGAAAAGAGAAATTGTGCTTGATGAACTTGAGGGCAATATTGATGGTCTGAATTTCCTTTCAGGAAAGACAATGGATTTTGTCAACCAAAAAGCCTTTGAGGGTACAGTACTGGCTCACAATGACGGCGGTGTTCCCAATATTCTTCTGGAAATTGAAGAAATGACCGAAACAGAACTTGGCTATCTGATTTATTTCTTCGAAAAAGCCTGTGCTATCAGCGGTTATATGCTGGGAGTAAATCCGTTCAATCAGCCCGGTGTAGAAAGCTATAAGAAGAATATGTTTGCTTTACTTGGAAAGCCCGGTTATGAGGCTCAGAAAGCAGAATTGGAAAAAAGATTGAAATAATTATTTTTTATACATTATTTATGCCACGCTGTGGCTATAGGAGGATTTTCATTATGGTTACTTTACTTATCGGACACAAAGGTTCGGGAAAAACAAAAAAGTTGATTTCACTGGCAAATGCAGCAGTTACTACTTCAAACGGTAATGTTGTTGTTATTGAAAAAGGTGCTAAACTGACCTACGATGTTACCCACAAAGCCAGACTTATTGACACTGACCAGTATAAAATTTCAGGTTACGATATGCTTTTCGGATTTATCAGCGGTATCTGTGCTGGTAACTACGATGTAACGGATATTTTTGTAGATTCCACTTTCAAAATCTGCGGTAAAGATATGGACGCTCTCAAAGATTTTGTCGGCAAAGTAAAAACACTTTCCGAAAATGCTGAAACTAATGTGACTTTCCTTATCTCTGCTAATAAAGACGAACTTCCCGACAATATAGATGTCGAAACGACTGTACTGTGATTTGCTATTGATTGCTAAAAATCCCTCAAAGAATTTTGGTTTTCTTTGAGGGATTTTCTATCTGATTTTAGTTATATTATGGTATAATCTATTATGTATTTTAAATTATAGGAGGTGCTTTTTTTATGGATAATCCTTTTGATGAATTACTTTCATTCTCAGACGCTGCAAAACTTTGGAAATTACACGATAGTACACTTCGTAAAGCAGTAGCAAATGGAAAACTTGTAGACGGTATCGATGTCAAAAAATTTGGCAAACAATGGATAATTACGAAATCCGCTATGTGTAAATACTTCGGAGTACAACCTGACGAATAATCCGTTAATCACTTTTCGCTCATTACAACTATTAGTCACATAGTGAAGTACTCACCGCCTATAGAGGCGGGAGCTTCCTTTAATCCGCCCAACCTTGCAAAGGATTTCATTTTACGGGCATCAGTTTCTAAGGCTATGG
>CACWNY010000012.1 GCA_902762375.1 uncultured Ruminococcus sp.
TTCTAATTTTAAAAATGTTTTCAGCCATTCCTGTTTGCTTTTTCCAAACATCTCTACTTTTGCATATGATGTTGCTCCACATATTACAGCAAGCAACATGATTATCAAGATTTCATGCAATGGATACATTACACTTCTGTTTCTTCTTGTATCTTCTATACCCGATAATACTTCCATTAAACTTAATTTTTTCATGATACATTCACCTCTTTTTTGAGTGTATCATATTTCTCTCTTTATTTTATTAACAATTTGTTTACTCATTCAAAAACCCTGAACACTACCTATTTTCCGGGGATGCGTTTTTTTTCTTTACTCCCTCCAAATCTTCACGTATATTTTCGAATTGTTTTCTTGTTATATCACTTGGATAATTTTTTCTCATTTTCTATTTTCCTTCCTCTTCACTTCTTTTCTTCATTATATCATATACCAATTTCAGTTCTCAAGATACTGAACAGGCTCTAAAGGAAATCTGTGATGCTGAAGTAGAAATTATTAAGCGTAACGAAGTTCATAAATTCGTAGTACTTCCCAAATGATGGATTGTAGAGCGTACTTTTGGCTGGTTAGATAAATGTCGCAGACTTTGGAAAAACTGCGAACGCAAACTTCACAATTCTTTTCAAATGATTAACATTGCCTTTATTCGGTTGTTATTGAACAGAAAGTAATGCACTGTTTTATTAATAATATTATATTTAATAAATTATTAATAATTATTTAAATAAAGATTTAATTTGATTATTACAATTTAATTAATACTAAACAGGCTCTTAAAAGTTTTTTGTCCACTTTTTTCAAAAAGTGGGTGGGGTTCAGGGGCAACGCCCCTGATAGGATTTTTAAGGGCAAAGCCCTTAAACTAAAAATTGTCTGAAAGCTGTCGGCAACGGGTATTTTTCTGAAAGTTCAGCTTTCGATACCCATAAAAAATTTTTGGATTGCTCTTTTACCGTGACGACATAACTTTTCATATGCCATTCTATGTGGGTGAAAATATGCTTTGCGTTTTTCTGAAAGGTGATTTTGGTAAATGAAATTTGCCGTTCTGTAAGAATTTGCTGTAACTGTTCGGTAGTATGAAAATTCTCCGTATTCGGAAACTGATACATTCCTGACAGTAAACCGTTCTGCGGTCTTTTTTCAACAGCAATATTTCCCTGCAAGTCTGTTAAAAGAAAAATCGTTTTCTCTTCCTTTTTCCGCTTGAGTGGTTTTATTCTGACAGGGATTTCCGCCGTCAAATTGTCTTTGAAAGCTGTACAGTAATCTCTCAACGGACATTTCTGACAAAGTGGTGTTCCTTTAGCTACACAGATTTTTTCGCCTAACTCCATCAATGCCTCATTGAAATTGCCTGATTGTTCAGGCAATATTTTTTGCAATTTTTCCTGCGTATCTTTTTTGACTTCGGGCAACAGCACATTTTCTTTACTTCCGCACAGTCTGGCAACCACACGCAACACATTTCCGTCTACGGCTGTCACCTTTTCATTGAAACAAATAGACGCTATAGCACCTGCAGTATACTCTCCTATTCCTGATAATTTTATGATTTCACTATAGGTATTCGGAAAAACACCGTTGTAACTTTGCATGATAGTCTGTGCGGATTTTTTCAGATTTCTTGCTCTGCTATAATATCCCAGTCCCTCCCAGAGTTTGAGGAGTTTTTCGTCTGAAACTTCGCTAAGACTTCTGATATCAGGTAATTCGCTGATAAATCTTGTGTAGTATCTTTTGACAGCTTCTATTCTTGTCTGCTGTAACATAATTTCCGATATCCAGACATGATACGGCAATCTGTCTTTTCGCCAAGAAAAATCGCTTTTGTTTTCGGCAAACCATTCCAGTAACGGATTGACAATATTTTGTAAATCATTTATCATAACATTTTTCCTTATTAATGCATAAAAGCGGACATATTACCATTACAGGTATATATCCGCTGAAATTTTACATATTTCTGATGAGATTAGCCATTTCGATAGCACTTACGGCACAATCATAACCTTTGTTGCCTGATTTAGTACCTGCCCTTTCGATAGCCTGCTGAATAGTATCGGTAGTGACAACACCGAACATAACGGGAATACCTGTATTTAACGATACGGTGGCAATACCTTTGGAAACTTCGGCACAAACATAATCATAATGGGAAGTTGCTCCTTTAATGACTGCTCCAAGACAGATGATTGCGTCATACTTCTTGCTTTCTGCCATTTTTTTTGCGATTACAGGAATTTCAAATGCACCAGGCACCCATGCCACATCAATATCATCGTTATTGACACCGTGACGCACTAAACCGTCCACACAACCGCCCAGCAACTTAGAACCGATAAACTCATTGAAACGACCAACCACAATACCAATTTTTAACCCATCAGCAACTAATTTTCCTTCCAGTACATTCATGATAAAAACTCCTTTATGTAATTAATATGATTTCAAAATTTGCTCACGCAAATTTTGGATTTTTTCGGAGAGTTAAAGGGCTACCGCCCTTTAAAATCCTGTTTTAAGGGCTGCCGCCCTTAAAAATCCCGCCCACTTTTTTGAAAAAAGTGGACAAAAAACTTTTAAAAACTTTTAATTGTCACCGCTGGCAGTGGGATTTTACAAATAATTACGCATTACAAATTACGCATTACGCATTAAAAATCAGCTCATGTCGAGAATATGACCCATTTTATTTTGTTTTGTGAGGAGATAAAATTCATCGTAAGGATTAGCCTGAATTTTGATAGGCACTCTTTCGACAATTTCCAGACCGTAATCTTCCAGACCGTCAATCTTAAGTGGGTTGTTGGTCATCAGACGCAACTTTTTCACACCGATATCTCTCAAAATCTGTGAACCGACAGAATAATCCCTCATATCCGCAGGAAATCCTAAAGCAATATTGGCTTCTATGGTATCTAATCCTTTATCTTGCAACTCATAAGCTCTGATTTTGTTGATAAGCCCTATTCCTCTACCCTCCTGACGCAAATAAACAAGCACACCTCTGCCCTCTTCGGCAATTTTTTTCATTGCCAAATCATACTGTTGACCGCAATCACATCTTGCCGAACCTAAAGCGTCACCTGTCAGGCATTCAGAATGTACACGGCATAATACAGGCTGACCGTCTGTGATATCACCTTTTGTCAGTACAACATGATGTTCGCCATTGATTTTGTTAATGTAACCGCTGATAGTAAATTCACCGTATCTTGTGGGCATTTTCGCTTTGGCAACACATTCCACAAAAACTTCATTGACCTTTCGGTAACGGATTAAATCTGACACTCTACCTATCTTCAGACCATGCTTTTTGGCAAAAATCATCAAATCGTCCATTCTTGCCATTGTACCGTCATCTTTCATGATTTCACAACAAAGCCCTACAGGTTTACAGCCTGCTATTTTCATCAGGTCAACGGTTGCCTCTGTGTGACCCTCTCTTTCCAGAACTCCACCATCTTTGGCAAGTAGTGGAAACATATGTCCGGGTCGGCGAAAATCTTCGGGTTTTGCACCGTCCTCAACAACTTTCATCGCTGTTATCGACCGTTCATAAGCCGAAATACCTGTTGTCGTATTCACATGGTCTATCGAAACGGTAAAGGCGGTACAGTGGTTATCGGTATTGTTGGCAACCATCTGGGAAAGCTGTAATTTTTCAGTGTACTCCCTGCTCATCGGCATACAGATTAACCCTCTGGCATAACTTGCCATAAAATTAATGTTTTCCAGTGTTGCTGACTGTGCTGAACAGATAATATCCCCCTCATTTTCTCTGCTTTCTGCGTCAACCAGAATAATATTTTTTCCGTCTTTAATATCCTGCACAATCTCAGTTATCGTATTGAACTGATATTCTGTCATAAATCAATCACAACCTTTCTGTTTTGGTCTTACATAAATCCATATTTTATCAGCATTTCTTCGGTAATTTCTTCTTCACAACTGCTCTTACCGTGAAAACCCAGTAATTTTTCTACATATTTGGCAATGACATCACATTCCAGATTGACACTTTCACCAACATTTTTATTCAATAATGTGGTCTGACTGCCCGTATGCGGAATAACCGATACTTTAAAACATCGCTCATCAACATAAGCAACTGTCAGACTTATTCCGTCAATCGCTATCGAACCTTTTTCGACAATATATTTTAAGATGGATTTTTCTGCTTCAACAGTCACCCAGACCGCATTATCCTCACGGACAAAAGACCTGATCTTTCCCGTACCGTCAATATGACCGCTCACTATATGACCGCCCATTCTGGTCAGCGGTGTCAACGCTCTTTCCAGATTGACCTTACTCCCTATGACCTGACTTTCTAAATTCGTCCTTCGCATAGTTTCCGCCATCACATCAGCACAAAAAGTATCACTATCAAGTGATATCACCGTCAGACAAATTCCGTTTACCGCAATACTGTCGCCTATTTGTGTCCCCTCAAGTACCTTTTTCGCTTCTATTGTCAGAACAGAAGATTTTTCCCCTTTGGCTATCTGTCGGATAATACCTGTTTCTTCTATAATTCCTGTAAACATTCAATCACCTTCGTTATATAAAAATTCAAAATGGTGTTTAAATATCAAATGTTTTTTTAGCAGTTCACATAAAAATTTAGCTGTTTCTCTATCAAATTGTATCGACTGGCTTGCTATCCCTTTATTTTGTCTATTATATGCTCCATAAGTATCAATCTGAAAATATCTCTTTTCATTACTAATAAACGATGTATAAGTAGCTTCTACATCGTTGTGTACATTGTTCTTCATTTTCGAAATTTCATGAAAATTTTCTTTATCAATTAATGCCATGATTATCCTCCATTTTTACTACAAAATGAATATTACTTATCCACATAAGCGGTAACACAAATATCGTTATCAATCATTCGTGTAGAAATATCTTTCAGTGTGACACAACCTGAAATTTCTCTGAAACCGTCACCCTCAACAGAAGTTTTAGCACTTACTCCACCAAAAATTTTCGGGGCAATGTAATAGATTACTTTATCCACTATTCCCTGTTGAAAACAGCTGAAAGCCAATGTACCGCCACCTTCAATCAGGATACTGTCAATTCCCATTTTTCCCAGAATATCCATCAAAGCATTCAAATCAACCCGTCCGTTAAATTCTCTTACGGTTACAATTTCAACCCCCATCTGCTTTAACATATTTGCTTTGATACTGTCATCATCTTGCAAAGTAGCAACAACAGTACGATAATCTTTAGCCGTCTGCACAATCTTACATTCAGGAGAAATCCGCAACAACGAATCTACAACAATCCGTACAGGAGAAGTAAGTTCCTCAATACGACAATTCAGCATAGGATTATCTGCTATAACGGTATTGATACCCACCATAATACCACTCATATAATGCCGTAATAAATGCGTTTCGTTTCTGGATTTTTCACAGGAAATCCATTGAGATTTTCCAGTCACGGTAGCAATTTTACCGTCAAGGGTAGTGGCGGATTTATACAGGACAAACGGTTTCTTCTGCACGATATATTTCATAAAGACTTCATTGAGTTGTATACTCTTGTCAGCCAGTAAACCAACGCTAACTTCTATACCTGCATTCTGTAATTTCTGTATACCTCTTCCACTGACTAAGGGATTAGGGTCAGTTGCTGCGATAACCACACGCCCGATTTTCTTTTCAATGATTTTGTCGGCACAAGGCGGTGTTTTTCCCGTATGACTGCAGGGTTCAAGTGTAACATACATTGTTGCTCCCTCTACATCTTCGGTAGCGTTATTAAACGCATTGACTTCGGCGTGCCAGTCACCGTATTTTTTGTGATAGCCCTCTCCGATAATTCTGCCGTTCTTAACAATGACCGCTCCCACCATAGGATTAGGTGAAGTAAATCCCTTTCCCTTTTCGGCAAGTGTTAAAGCGTATTCCATGTAAAAACAGTCTTTTTCTGTAAAATTCATTGCGAACGCTCCTTTCCTGTTAAGGGCGTTGCCCTTAACAATCCCAGCAGGGGCTTTGCCCCTGCACCCCACCACTTTTGAAAAAGTGGACAAAACTTTTAAGGCTCACTTCGTTCGGATTGTTTATCAAAGGTCAGACTGTGACAATTAAAAGTTTTTTGTCCACTTTTTTGAAAAAAAGTGGGCGGGATTTTTGAGGGTGGCAGCCCTTAAATCAAGGGTTCGGGGAGAAACTCCCCGACAAATAACAAACCGCAATGCTTTCAAAATGAGGCACTGCGGTTTAAACTTCCTGAGTTTAAAGTTTCTCTCTTCCGGACTATACCGTCGGTTCTGGAATTGCACCAAATCTGCTTACGCTTGCGGACTTTACCGCCGATAGGGAATTTCACCCTGCCTCGAAACTTACTGTTCTTTTTTATTTTTTCCAGATTTATTATAGCACGCTATCGTGAAGTACTCACCGCCTATAGAGGCAGGAGTTTCCTTTAATCCGCCCAACCTTGCAAAGGATTTCATTTTACGGACATCAGTTTTCGAGGCTATGGGTTTTTTATGAGGCAAACCCTTCCCGTACTCCCTACGGTACTGCTGTCTTACGAACAACTTTTGGAAACCTATATATGTATTTTAGCAACATATATTCATATTGTCAAGGAAAAAATCAGCTTTACAGCTGACGGCAATTCAGGTTAAAAACACCCCTTTAGTCTGTCAGACGGTTCATTACCATACCTGTAATCATTTTGGGATAGAAATAAGTAGATTTCTGGGGCATTTTCTCTCCGTTAGAGGCAACATCTCGAATTTCAGAAACTCTTGTCGGATTAAGAATAAAGGCACACTGTGATTTTCCGCTGTCAACTGAAGATATAGCCTCATCAAAGATTTTAGTATAGGTGAGATTGATTTGTTTAGCCATATTTTCTGCGTCAATACCGAAAATTTTCTCTAAGATAAGTGTATGCAACACTGTAACATCTAAATTTTGGGTAGCCTCACTGACATTCGGCAAAAGCTGTTTAATAATATCCATATCTTTGAGTACCAACATATGATATTTCTTGTCGCCTGTATAGAATGCATAGGCTTTCTTACCGTCTTTGTAAAGTTCCATCAGATGACTTTCTGCAGTGGTAATATCATTATATTCCGTAACATCAAAATATTTTTCACATTCTTTCAGGACTTTTTCAGCGTCAAAACTGTCAAGGTCACGCACCAGACGGTGTGTCGGAAATACAACAAGTCCCTCATGTTCCATATTTACCAGCATTATCATCTGATAGTCACAAGCGTCACCCTCTTTGGCAAGACCCTGTTCCCTTAAATAATTACGGTAATTCAAAGCGGTTTCATATCTGTGGTGACCGTCTGCAATATATAATTTTCTGTCATCAAAATCTCCACAGATTTTATTGATAGCGATTTCGTCTTTGACAATCCACATTCTATGCACAACACCCTCACCGTCAGTAAGCTGAATGTCAGGTGTTCCTTTGGAAAGTTCGTCAATTTTGCCGACAGTATTCTTCTCACCGTCCATGTAGAGTGCGTATATCTGACTGAAATTACAGTTTGTCGCTTTCATTAAATTCAGTCTGTCTTCTTTGGCTTTGGAAAGCGTAAATTCATGCGGTAAGATAATTCCCTTACTGAACTCTTCCAGCTTTACTCTTCCGATAATACCTTTGATACACTTTCTTTCACCGTATGCCGTAAATTCTTCCTCGTAAATATAAATTGACGGTTTATCTTCTTCAAACAGAATACCTTTTTCCAGCCAGTCATTCAGAATTTCAGAAGCTTTGTTGTATCTGTCCTCCCCTTTGGGCAACTCCAGACGGATAATGTTATACGGATTGTTCTTTATATATTCTTCTCTCTGTTTATCACTGATGATATCATACGGCGGACATACTAGCTCACTGATATCCCCTGCCTTCTCGCAATTAAACCTTAATCCTTTATACGCTTTTACAACTGCCATGTCAAAACGACCTTTCTTTTTGGTTTCAAACAGTATTGTATAAAATATCTGCCGTAAGGTCAAGACAAATCTTGAAATTATTTTAAGAATTATGATAAAATAGTCATCAAGGAATGATGAAACATGAAAAAAAAACTATCTCCCGAAGAATTTTTACCACTGCTCAAAGAAATCACTGAAAACAGCGGTATATTTCCGCTCACTGTAACGGGTACAAGCATGACCCCTACTCTCTACAGTAACCGTGATACTGTAAATCTTGTATCACCCAAAACAAAAACACCTCAAAAATACGATATTGTTCTGTTCGTCAGAAATGACGGTAAACCTGTTCTGCACCGTATCATAAAAAAACTCCCTGACAATCAATTCCTTATCAACGGCGACAGTCAGACATGGACGGAAATCATTTCATCTTCACAAATCATCGCTGTTACACAAAGTTTCACACGCAACCATAAGATGATTTTCTGTAATTCCTTCAAATTCAGACTATATTCCCGTACATGGTGTTTTTTCCGTCCGTTGCGACCTCTTTTTTTCAGAGTTTCCTACCATGCAAAAAGAAAATCCGAACGAAGTGAGCCTTGAAAGTTTTTGTCAAACTTTTTTCAAAAAGTTTGTGGGGTTGAGGGGCAACGCCCCTCATGGGATTTTTAAGGGCGAAGCCCTTAAACTCACTGACACATTTCCGAACAAAACGCATATCATTAATATAGCACTCTGAATTAAGAAAGGTGGTTAATGTATGTGCGGTATAGCAGGCTGGCTTGACAAATATACAGACCTCAGTGAACAGAAAACGGTCATCAGACATATGGTTTCCTCACTGAAAAAAAGAGGTCCTGATGAAGAAGGTATTTTTTTCGGTGAACATAATCACATATGTCTTATGCACCGCCGTCTTACGGTCATCGACCCTGAAGGCGGTCAGCAACCCATGAGCGTAACCATTGCAAATGAAACTTATACGATTGTCTACAACGGTGAACTGTATAACACCGCTGAAATCCGTAATGAATTGCTAAAGCAAAATTATCAGTTTGTTTCACATTCCGATACAGAAGTTTTGCTGAAAGCCTACATTTGCTGGAAAGAAAATTGTGTGGAAAAACTCAATGGTATTTTTGCGTTTGCGGTCTATGAACACAACAGTCGAAAATTATTTACGGCAAGAGATAGAATAGGGGTAAAACCGTTTTTTTATTATGAATATCCTGACGGATTTCTGTTTGCTTCAGAAATAAAGGCACTGCTCCAGTGTCCGAAAGTTCGGGCAGTGGTCGATGAAGATGGACTGAATGATATTTTCTTTATAGGTCCTGGACGCAGTGGCGGACAGGGGATTTTCAAAAATGTCCGTGAACTTCTACCAGGAGAATATGGCATATGGCAGGACGGTATCTTCCGTAAAAAACGCTACTTTACCCTCAAAGCACAACCCCATATTCATACGCCGTCACAGACAGTGGAATATTTACGATGGCTCATTCAGGACGCTATTGAACGACAGTTGATTTCTGATGTACCGTTGTGCACATTCTTGTCGGGAGGACTGGATTCCAGTATCATTACTCATACCGCCTCAAAGTATTTTCAGCGTAACGGCAAAGGCAAACTGACTACTTACTCGGTAGATTATACCGATAACGATAAATATTTTCAGAAAAGTCTTTTCCAGCCCAATGCCGACAGCGAATATATCGGTATGATGTCCCAATATGCCGATACCAACCATCATAATATCGTTCTTGACAATACCAGTGTCTATCATGCTCTCTATGACAGTGTAAAGGCAAGGGATTTGCCTGCCATGACAGATGTTGATTCTTCCTTACTGTTATTTTGTCGTGCAGTAAAACAGGATTTCACGGTAGCATTGTCAGGAGAATGTGCCGATGAGATTTTCGGGGGATATCCGTGGTATCATAATGAAGCCATTTTATTTGAAGAATGTTTCCCGTGGTCAAGAAGTCTGGATATCCGAAGAAGTGTTCTGAAAAAAGGACTGCTCACACATGGTGAGGAATATGTTCAGGAAAAATATCTTTCCACTATAAAAAGTGTAGACACTCTCCCCGAAGAAAGCCGAAAAGAAAAGCGTATGAAAGAAATGTTTGTACTGAATTTCAACTGGTTTATGCAGGGCTTACTCGACAGAAAAGACCGTTGCAGTATGTATAATGGACTGGAAGTGCGTGTTCCGTTCTGTGATTATCGTATTGTGGAATATGCGTACAATATGCCGTGGGAAATCAAGGCTTTTGACAACCGTGAAAAGGGGATTGTCCGAAAAGCTATGGAAGGTATTCTGCCTGATGAAATTGTCTGGCGGAAAAAAAGTCCTTACCCCAAAACACATAACCCCTTGTATTTCCGTCTGGTAGCAGACGCTATGGATAAAGTCTTTTCTGCTAAAGACCCTGTCACGCAATTTCTTGATGAAAATGCCGTAAGAAATATTATGGAAAATCCTGAAAAAATCAATTCCCCGTGGTATGGACAACTGATGAAAGCTCCTCAAATTCTGGCTTATCTGTTGCAGATTAATTTCTGGCTTAAAGAGTACAATGTACAGATAGATGGATAACGCAAAAAAACCGCCTCTCAAAGGCGGTTTTTTCTGGAGCTGATAACGGGATTCGAACCCGTGACCTCAGCCTTACCAAGACTGCGCTCTACCTCCTGAGCTATATCAGCACGGTTATCACTCCAGCTTTTTTATTATAACACATATAAATTAAAATTGCAAATGTTTTTTGCAATTTTTTCAAGATTTTTTGTTAAAGGGCTACCGCCCTTTAAAATCCTGTGTTAAGGGCTGCCGCCCTTAACAATCCCGCCCACTTTTTTGAAAAAAAGTGGACAAAAAACTTTTAACGCCCACTTTTTTGAAAAAAAGTGGACAAAAAACTTTTAATTATGTAGACTAATCGTTTGATAATCATTCCGAACGAAGTGAGCCATAAAAGTTTTTGTCGAACTTTTTTCAAAAAGTTCGTGGGGTTCAGGGGCAACGCCCCTGATAGGATTTTAAAGGGCGAAGCCCTTTAATGGATAAAAATTCAAAACAAAATCTGCGTAAGCAGATTTTGACATTAATTACCTGACTTTCAACCGCTCAGGTAGAATTATTTTTCATTCAGGACAATATCTTCAACGACTTTTTCGATGTTGCTCTGACAAAGACCGAAAAGTTCAAGTAACTGTTTTGCAGGACCTGAATAACCGAACTCATCATTGACACCGATTTTGGTAACTTTTACAGGACATTCAGCGGTAACAACATCACACACAGCGTCACCAAGACCACCGATGATATTGTGTTCTTCCACTGTAACAATTCGACCTGTTTCCTTAGCAGCTTTGATAATGAGTTCACGGTCAATAGGTTTAATGGTGTGTATATTGATAAGTCTTGCATGAATACCCTTGTTTTCAAGAGATTTGACAGCTTTGAGTGCCTCATTGACAACCAGACCTGTAGCAATAACAGTGATGTCATTGCCTTCATGGAGAGTAATTCCCTTACCCAAAGTAAAAGAATAGGTTTCGGGGTCATTGAAACTGTCGATAGCCAGTCTGCCAAGACGAATATAGACAGGACCTTTGTAAGCATAAGCCGCTTTTACGGCTTCGGTCATTTCATAGTGGTCAGCGGGATTGAGGACAACCATATTTGGAATAGCTCTCATAATAGCAATATCTTCAATGCACTGATGGGTAGCCCCGTCCTCACCAGTGGAAATGCCTGCGTGTGACCCTGCAATTTTGACATTCAGTTCAGGATAAGCCACAGAATTTCGGATTTGTTCGAAAGCTCTTCCTGTAGCGAACATAGCAAATGAAGCGGCAAACGGAACTTTTCCTGACGCTGCCAGACCTGCTGCCACACCTATCATATTTCCCTCAGCAATACCACAGTTGATAAAGCGTTCAGGATAGGCTTTCTGAAAAATGCTCGTTTTGGTAGCCGCTGCTAAATCCGCATCAAGTACAACGATATCGTCATGTGTTTTTGCCAGTTCACAAAGAGCCAGTCCGAAACTTTCTCTGGTTGCCTTATTGATAATCTGTGCCATTAGACAAGAGCCTCCAATTCATTCAATTTTTGTGTCAGTTCATTCATCGCCACTTCATACTGTTCCTTGTTAGGTGCCATACCGTGCCAGCCGACCTGATTTTCCATAAACGAAACATCTTTACCTTTGACTGTCTTAGCAATAATCACACTCGGAACTCCTTTGACTTTTCTGACACTCTCGAAAGCGTTTTCTATTTCGTCAAAATCATGACCATTAATCTTAACCACATTGAAACCGAAACCTTTGAATTTTTCGTCAAGTGGTTCAACACCGCCGACTTCTTCAACCGTACCGTCAATCTGCAACCCGTTACAGTCTACAATAAAGCAAAGGTTGTCTAATTTTTTATGAACAGCAAACATCGCCGCTTCCCATACCTGACCTTCTTCACATTCACCGTCACCAAGCAAGGTATAGACACGGTAATTTTTTTTATCCAGTTTACCTGCCAATGCCATTCCGCATGCTGCCGAAACACCCTGTCCAAGCGAACCTGAACTCATATCAATTCCGGGTGTATTTTTCATATCGGGGTGACCCTGCAACATTGCTCCGACATGACGGAGTTTTGTCAGTTCGTCCCACGCAAAAAAGCCCTTGAGTGACAATATAGCATACAAACTCGGACAGCAATGACCTTTGGATAACACAAAGCGGTCACGCTCACTCCAGTGAGGGTTATTTGCGTCCACATTCATTTCTTTGAAGTAAAGGTAGGTATAAATATCTGCCGCCGATAATGACCCACCCGGGTGACCTGATTTTGCATTGAAAGTGCCGATAATAGCACCCATACGGGCTTTACAGGCTAAAATCTGAAACTGCAGTTTTTCTGCACTGTCCATAATTAGAATACTCCCTTTCTTAAAACATCTTGTTTTACAAGTGGCAAATTGTTACATTTCACAAATTTCCACATGGTTACTACTACATTATATCCGAAAATCTTTTTTATTACAAGACCCTTTTTCAGGTTTATCGGATTATCTGCGACAATTTTTTTCAGTTTGTCGTTAAAGGGCGTTGCCCTTTAAAATCCCACAAGGGGACTTTGTCCCCTTGACCCCGCCCACTTTTTTGAAAAAAAGTGGACAAAAAACTTTTAAGTTTCACCGCCAACACTTAACTAAAGATTTCCGAACGAAGTGAGCCTTGAAAGTTTTTGTCAAACTTTTTTCAAAAAGTTTGTGGGGTTCAGGGGCAACGCCCCTGATAGGATTTTAAAGGGCAAAGCCCTTTAATCGAAAAAATTTCAATAAAATCAAAGTGTGAAACCCCTGCAATCCATATGTTAATGAAATCTTAATAATATTCCCGATTTGGAATGATTGACAAAAAAGAAATTTGACGATATAATAAATTTGTTGGATATGATTTTTTTAGGAAGGAAAATAATTATGAATTATCGTTTAGATAATACAATAAAGAAATTTCTTGCTGTAATTTTCTCTGTTGTATTTATTTTTTCTTTTCAAACGGTATATATCAGAAATACCGCTGACGCTTATGATATTTACACGGTAAATATCAGTCAGAAAGAGATTTCCTCAAAAGGATTGAATACTGCTTTACAGACAGTCCTTAATGAGGCAAGAAAAAAAGCAACTGACAGCTATCATTACAAAGTAATTGTACCTTCAGGAAAATATACGGTCAATAAAAGTATCCGACTTTACAGCAATACGGAACTTTGTCTTGATGGCGTTACACTTGTCAGGGACAGTAATGCAGGTGTCAACATTATCCGTACAGGTGATGTAGATAGTGCGAACACAGGTACAACAGGCTATGCTTACAGAAACATTACCGTTACAGGCGGTACACTTGACGGCAGTTATACAGGGAACACCATTATCAAAATTGCACACGCACAGAATATTCTTATTGACAGCATTGCTATGAAGAATGTATCGAACGGTCACATTATGGAAGTGGCAGGTACAGACGGTATTACGGTTAGAAACTGTCGTTTTTCCAATCAGACAAAATCCAGTAGTGTTGGTTATGAAGCATTGCAGCTTGATATACTTACCGAATATCATTTTCCCAGCTACAGAGCAGAAGATTTGCCGATACGCAATGTTCTGATTGAGGACTGCGGTTTTTACGACTGTCCCAGAGGAATAGGCAGTCACACCTCTATTCATAACAATCCTCTCAACGGTATTGTTATCCGTAATAATGATTTCAACCGAATGGGCAGTGCAGCTATTCAGAGCCTGAACTGGATTAACTGTGAAATCTACGGTAATACCATAGCCAATACACCAAGAGGTATTGCCATGTACTCTGTCATTGACAGTGGCAGAGGTACATACAGTCGGAATTATATTGCCAGTCAGGGAAAAACTTCTGTTCATGATGAGTATTTTTCCAATGGTTACGGCAATATCACTATAAGAGATAATGTCATTTCTCCATGCGGTAATATATGGGATACTTTTGCGTATTATGAAAACTGCGGTATCTATGTCGGCGGGGAAAATGTGGGTTATACCTATAACCGTTCTGACGGTAGCGGTAATATTCCTCACGGAGAACATTACCTTGATAATGTAGCCGTTGTCAATAATACTATTGATATCGGCGGTTACGGTATTCAGGTAACAGGAACTAACACCGACAATACTTTTGTCGAAAATAATACCATCACTTGTCGGAAAAGTACGGTAAGTTCTTTGGAACATCACGGAATTTATCTGACTAATCACGCCTACCTTTATTCCGTCAGCAACAACACCATAAAAAATGCCGAAACAGACGGTATCCATCTGGAAGAAGACAGTTTCGTCACCACTATTCAGGGAAACCATATTACTAATTCCACAAATTTCGGTATTGACTTGTATAATGCCTCCTGCGGTGAAATCTGGAAAAATACCATTGATAAAACAGGAGCCAACGGCATAGAAATTGCCTATCATTCCATAGTCAAAAATAAAATCATGGAAAATACCATCAGCAATGTCAAACGAAGCGGTATCAATGTTTCGGAAAGTTCAAAAGTACCCGAAATCAGTAATAATGCGATTTCAAGTTACAAAAAGAAAATGGTCAATGTTTCCGAAAAGGCAAAAATCAAACTGAAAAATAACTATAATCCTTATGTTGCCCAGTCTGTCAAAATCACTCCCTCAGATACCCAACTGGAAATCGGTAAAGATACCACACTGGAAAAATCCGTCTTTCCCACAACCGCAAAAAATAAAATGACATGGAATACCAATAACAAAGATATCATCACCGTTGACCAGAACGGAACAGTTCACGCTGTAGGGACAGGTACGGCTGTGGTAACACTGACAACTTCCAACAACAAAACGGCTACCTGTAAAATCAGCGTCAGGAAACCACCCGAAAAAATTGAACTGAATAAAACAATTCTTGTATTGGGTGTTGATGAACGCTATCAGTTAAAAAGTATTCTGGAAGAAGATGTCATAGAGAAAAAAATCACCTATACAAGCGATGATGAAACCGTTGCAAAAGTTGACGAAAACGGCAAAATAACCGCTGTCGGTGAAGGTGAAGCATACATTACGGCAAGTACCTACAACAACAAAACGGCTACCTGTTATGTTTCCGTAAAGTCCGCACCAACCGAAATCTTTCTCAATGCCCAGACGCTTACACTCGGTGTCGGCGAAACTTTTCAGTTAGATTACACCCTCCCTGACGAACAAACCTCTTCATGGATTGGTTATGCCATTACCCCGAATATCACGGTTGATAAAAACGGTATGATTACTGCCACATCAGTAGGTGAGGCAACCGCTACTGTAAATACCTATAACGGTAAATCCGCTACCTGTCATATCACTGTCGAAAAAGCACCCCAAAGCGTGATTACGGATAAAAAATATATCATTCTTCCTTTAGGTAAGGAAACCCGTCTGTTAAGCTATACTCCCGATTATGATGGCAATGCTAAAGTGACTTACACTTCCGCTAACGAAAACATTGCCACTATTGATGAAAACGGCAATATTTTCGGTAATACAGCAGGTATCGTCAAAGTCACTGTACAGACTTACAACGGCAAAATTGCCGATTGTATCGTGCATATCAAAGAATTACCCTCTGATATCACTATGCTTACCGAAGAAAAATTCGATAACCCTTTGCTCATCAGTAATCAACAATTATAGAAAATCAACCTATAGCTATGACAATGAAAAGTTTTTGTCCACTTTTTTCAAAAAGTGGTGGGGTCGAGGGGCAAAGCCCCTCGTGGGATTTTTAAGGGCGAAGCCCTTAAACTCATCAAAATCCAAACAAAATTTGCGTAAGCAAATTTTGACAGTTACAGATTGTTTTTTTAGCTTTCCCCCATTTCCCAAAGCACAAAATCCCCTTTCAGACCATAAAGGTCTGAAAAGGGATTTTGTTTTTTCGATTGGAACGATTTTTATTTATTGACCAAAAAGTGATTTGATGTGAAAAATTTCTTCCGTATGGTCATACCGTTTCATATAACAGCTTGCATACCCTATAAAATACCAGAACATCGCAATCATATAAGAATGTTCCAGTAAAATTGTTTTTTCAATGAGGGCATAGACACAGTAAGCACACAAAAAAGAAAATATACAGATAAACAGACTGTTTTTCAAATCGCTTTTTTCCAGAAAGACAGATTTGAAAAGATGTTTTCCAAAAGCCAACGCAAACCCCAGAAAAATCACAAACCCGACAAGTCCGTTACCGACTAAAATAGTGAGATAGCCATTATGCAAATCGGAATACTTGAACCCTTTTTCCATCAGTCTTGACCCATACAGCACAATATTTTCCTTACCAACACCGAAAATAGGATAGTTGGCAAAAACAACCACCGCTTTTTGCAGAAGTTTAATTCTACCACTGTCAAGGTTATCGTTTTCATGAGCAAAGGTTACCACACTGATTTTATCTTCAGAAGATTTATCAGGTTTTCCTTTCATCGGGTCAATCGCTTTTCCCTGACTGACCGCATTTCCCGCACTCAAGGCAACAGATACTGCCTTGTTGGAGAAAATCCGTAACCCGACAAGTCCTCCCAGCAACATTATCGAAACTATCATTATACTGCCTGTTACCAGCAACATTTTTTTCAGGCTGACTGTTTTCAGTTCACAGAAAATGCGGTATATCACATTGACGATGATGTAACCGCACAATAACAGCAGTGAACCGTTGGAATCACTCAAAAATACCCCCAAAGCATTCATCAAAGAAAAAAGTATCAATATTCTGTTGCCCAGAATCCTTTTAAGATTTCCCTTATACAAATCTTCTTTGGAGAGAATATGAGCAAAGACAATCGCTATCACACCGTAAAAAGCCAGTAAATTCGGATTGGTGAATATTCCCGTAAAGCGGTTTTCATAGATAACCATACGGTAATCATTTCCCAAAAATTTAAAATGTTGTTCACCGAAAGGCAGAGTAATGAAACTGACTATCATTGCCAGAGTAGTGGCAAACAAAATAAAATGAGCTATGATATAGATTTCTTTATAGATATCTGTTTTTTCTTCGGTATGAATACCGTACAGCACAAAGAAACATACCACCACATGACCAAGCAACACCATATTCAAAAAGAAATTATCCCATAGATGTATCACACAGGTTATCAGATAAGCAATAACAAAAGCTGTCAGCCATGTTCCGTACAGAACTTTATGCAACCGTTTAGGACGGATATAGTAAAAAACGATTAACCCTATCCCCCACAGCGTCAGCAGATACTTGATACCATGTCCGACAATTTCGGTATGACAAAAGCTGGTAAAAAACAAGGCAACCGCATAAACTATCCTGAACAGAGAAATATCTGTCAAAATTTTTTTGAAATTCCTTATCATTTCAGCACACCGCCAACAGTTTTGAACATCACTTTAAAATCGTATAAGACATTGAATTGATTATAATAATCCAGATTAAGTTCCATTTTTTGTGGAAGAATAATTTCCATATAATTTTTATCGACCAAAGCAGGGTCAGTAAACAGTTCGTCGTTGTCTTTGAAAGAGATACTTGCCATAGAGGTAATACCAGCAGGTGTAAGTAAAGTGGCATACATATCGGGTGTATACATATTGACATATTTAGGGACTTCAGGTCTTGTACCAACAAAACTCATATCCCCCACAAGTACATTGAATACCTGCGGAAACTCATCAAGACGATATTTTCTTAAAAATCCACCTATTCTGGTAATACGGCTGTCATTCGCTTCGGTGAGAAGATTACCTTTGCTTTCTGCGTCCTGAACCATAGTTCTGAATTTAAGGATTTTGAATTGTCTGCCATAGGTAGTCACTCTTACCTGTTTAAAGATGATATCCCCTTTGGAATCGCACTTTATCAGCACAGCCATTATCAGCATAGGGATTGCCAGAGCAACAATCAATAACAATGCCAGAATGATGTCGGTCACTCTTTTTAAAAAGAGTGACAATTTCTTTTTACTGAGAATATCGTAATAAATTCTGACCTGTTCATTCTGCATATAATCGGGCAAATCTTCCCACTTACACAAAAACATTACTCACACCTCTTTTAGTTTAAGGGCTACCGCCCTTAAAAATCCTGCTAAGGGGCTGCCGCCCCTTAACCCCGCCCACTTTTTTGAAAAAAAGTGGACAAAAAACTTTTTCGGCTCACTTCGTTCGGATTATTATCTCAAAGTATAGCTATGACAACTGAAAGTTTTTGTCGAACTTTTTTCAAAAAGTTCGTGGGGTTCAGGGGCAACGCCCCTGATGGGATTTTTAAGGGCGAAGCCCTTAAACTCTTCAAAATCCAAACAAAATTTGCGTAAGCAAATTTTGACTGTAACGATTTGATTTTCAACTGCACGAAAACTTTCAGATTTAATTTGTTTGGGTTATGATTAATGGTAAACGCTTGCATTCCGAACGCTTTTTCATGTCATTCCGAACGCAATGAGGAATCTTTAATTGCTGATTGGATAAAGGTTTCGGCTATCAGAATATCTTCGGGAGTAGTCAATTTAATATTGGTAGGGAAATCAGGTGTGATAAAGACTTTTTTCCCCATAGTTTCGATAAGCTGACAATCGTCCGTATAATCCTTATGTTCGGATAAGGCTTTTTGTACGGCAAGGGTGTAGATTGTTTTTTCGAACACCTGTGGAGTATGAATGGCGATAAGAGTACTTCTGTCGGGTGTACTTTGAATGAAACGATTGTTGTCTACAATTTTTATGGTATCTTTTACGCTTACGCCCAGAGCGGAACTACCGTACTGATAAGCGTCATGGATAACTTCATTGATTTTTTCCACGCTGACAAGCGGTCTTGCACCGTCATGGATAGCGATATAATCGGTATCACTGCTGACCAGTTGCAAACCGTTGATAACGGATTGCTGACGGGTATTTCCACCTTCGGTAAGGGCTTTGAGTTTGGTAATGTTGTTGGTTTCAGCCAGTGACTGTATAACAGCATTATCCTGTTTTCGGCAGACTACGATAATTTCAGAAATAGTTTCCGCCTGTTGAAAAGCGGTAAGGGTATGTAGAATAGTTTCTTTTCCGCAAAGTTTAATCAACTGTTTACTGACAGTCATTCCCATTCTTGTAGACTGTCCTGCACCGACAATAATTGCCGTTGTTTTTTTCATCAGTATTCCCCTTCTTCATCATTATCATTATTTTCTTCGCCATCTGTAGCTGTGTTTTCGTCAGAAGTATTGCTAACCTGTTCTTCAATGATTTCAGGTTCGGTAGGTGGTTCAGTAGGAATTTCGGTAGGAATTTCGGTAGGAATTTCGGTAGGAATTTCGGTAGGCGGTTCAGTAGGAGCTTCGGTGGGTTTTTCGGTAGGCGGTTCGGTAGGAACATTATCTTGTGGAAAAAGTATTTTCCGTAATTCTGTCATCAGGGTAAGAGCTGTCTGTTGTAATTCCCGTTCGTTGATATTGGTAAGTCCTATAATTTTAATGTCCCGTTTTCTGGTGACGATATCGACAGCATAATACAATTCGGTATTTCCTGTATGATAGTAGTAGTCATCAGTCACAAACCAGCCGTAGCCGTAATTGAAACCGTCTTTTCCTACATGGGTAGCTTTCTGTAAAGTATCTTTATCCAGAACTTTTCCGCTACTGTAAGCATTAAGCCATTTTAACATATCCGTTGTAGTGGAAACAATCTCTCCTGCGGAATAGAAATAACTGCTGTCTATTTTAAGACCTTTCGTCCAGTCATTATCAAGATAGCCTTCGCTGTCGGTATCTGACATACGCAAGGAAGAGTTATCCATATACAAAGGATAAAAAATTTCATCTTGAATATATTGTTCATAACTTTTTCCGCTGACTTTTTCAATAATCATTCCCATCAGATAATAATTGGTGTTACAGTAGGAAAAGGTTTCTCCAGGTTTTGCATAAGTACCGAGATTATTTACCCATTCTATCAGTTCTTTTTGAGAGAGTTTGGAATCAGCGTCAAGTTCATCGGCTTCTAAAAGATTGATGTAATCATTGAGATAATCATATAATCCTGAACACATATTGAGTAAATGACGGATTTTAATATCTTTGGAAATTTTCAGACCTTTGATATATTTGGTAACGCTGTCTTCGAGCGATAATTTTTTCTGTTGTGAAAGTTTGGCAATAGCGGCAGCGGTAAACTGTTTGGTACATGACCCTATTTCGTATTTGGTATCGAGTGTGTTTGGAATTTTCTTGTCGATATCGCTGTAACCCCACGCTTTATGGTAAAGAATTTCGTCACCTACGGCAACTAAAAATGTACCGTTGAAATTCATCTGTCCTAATCTTTTCTCAATCAGTTCTTTAGTTTTTTTCAGCGTATTTTTATCAAAGGACGATGTTGTTTTTTTCGTTTCGGGTTCAGGCGGACGGGTAGGTTTTGTTGTTGACGGTTCATTTTCTGATTTCAGGTCAATCTTTGGAAATCGTGATGACAATGTTTCCCCTATGTCTGGTGCTGAGGTCTTGACATTGCTTACCGCTATCATCACAATCAGAACCACAAAAAAACTGAGTAATAACATGACTTTTCTATTGGATTTCATTTTCATTCCATTACCCCTTTTAGTCTGTCTGATGTTCCAGCCCTATGGCTTTAATGACAGATTTATAATAATCGGCAGTATGTTTATTGATACTGCTGTAATTGTGCATATTTCCTTTTCGGAAAATTCGCTTTCCCACATATACCACCCATACAAACGGTAATAAAAACGGATATTTTCTCAATATGGCATTCTGCGACTTCAAAAATCCATAAGATGGAAATACCTGTCTGAAAATAAATTTCAGTTTGCTGGGCTTATGACCGTCTGCGGTCATTTTAGATGTCCGTATGCCTATGTTATGTTCTTTTTTGCCATAAGTTTCGCCGTTGATGAGAAAAACATCTAATAAATTATTCAGGTCGATACCTGTTCCCTGTGGCGAAAACCACCGCTGGGCAATTTCCTGAGCTTTTGCATCAAAATCACTGTACCCAAATTGTTTCAGGATATCATCAACATACTTCCAGTCTGTTTTGTCGGCAAAAGCCTTTCGGAAAAGATAGTAGTCCAGAAATACTCTCGGCGGAATACCTGCATAATTGAAATGCTGTATCGCATGAACATTCAGGAAAATATAAATATCTTCCAGTGACATTTCGTAAATATACGAAAATCCTTTTTTTTGTTTGAGGCGTCTGGATAAATTCTGATAGTATTCTCTGATAGCAGAATTGCTCCCCTCATAAAGACTGAAATGCTGTTCCAGACAAATAAAGGGTTCTTTATGATAAATCCTGTCATGACCACCAAGTTCTCCTGTAGCAACATACCCCAGTTTTCCAAGCACTTTATCTGCCTTTTCAAATGCTTTTAGTTCAACATATGTATCTATATCGCCCATATACCGATATACACTTGATGGATAAGTTTTTTTGAAATATACCCCTTTGAGTAACAACATGGCAATTTTATTTTCTTCAAAGGCATTCTGCAATAACTTCAGTTCATAAAGCTGATTGGTATCACTCATCACTAACTTCCGAAACTGACTTTTCAGGAAATTTCTGATTTCCGCTGACGGTTGCTGACTTTCCTCAAGTAAATCAACGCCCTTTTTCAACAAAGCTGTAAAACTCATTTCCTCTGCAAAGCGTATGACTTTTTTCCAGTCAAAAGAAAGGTCGCTGATATCTGCCTGTTCACCGTTGACCGCTGACCTCACTAACCGAAAAATACAACGATATTCATCAGCATTTTCCGTCACGACATTTTCCATACATACCTCCGTAAAATTTAAGGGCTGTTATCTTTGAAAACTCTGTGTTGTCAAAATTTGCTTCGCAAATTTTGGTTTGAATTTTCGGGAGTTTAAGGGCTTCGCCCTTAAAAATCCCATCAGGGGCTTCGCCCCTGAACCCCACGAACTTTTTGAAAAAAGTTCGACAAAAACTTTTCTGGCTCACTTCGTTCGGAATGATTATCAAACATTTGGCGGTGATAATTAAAAGTTTTTTGTCCACTTTTTTTCAAAAAAGTGGGCGGGATTTTTAAGGGCGGCAGCCCTTAAAACGGGATTTTTAAGGGCGGTAGCCCTTAAACTCCCAGCACGATTATAACACTTCATAACCTAAATTTCAATAAAGCTGTTCAGATAAAATGAGTAAATATAACACGATTTTACTTTTTTCTTTAAAGTAGCGGAAAGACCTGTTTTGTAAAGCTCTAACTGAACGGCATATTTCTCTTTCAGCTCGCTCATTTCCTTGACATAATCTGTCTTATAGTCAATAATCACCAGTTCGTCATTTTCTTCAAAGGCACAGTCTACCGCACCTCTTAACAAATGTTCTTCATCACAGTCTGGATAACCTGTTTGTCTGGCACTTATCATGACTTCAAATTGTGTTTCACGATATTTTTTCTTTGCGTGAATATACCTTTGCATAAGCGGTGTGTTCAGACAACGCTGAATATATTTCAAAGTAATTAATTTTGCCTGTTCTTCCGACAGGTATTCATATTCTACTAAGCGTTCAAGCTCTGTCTGAGGGTCTTGCACTGCCTTTTCGACATCGGCACATTCCATAAAGCGGTGCATGGCTTTTCCCCGTTCAGTGGCAATACGACTTCCTTTATCTTCAAACGAAAATCGGTTCAGACTGCTGAAATAATGCTCCGTCATGGAGGACGGTGTAACTACGCTGGGGACATTCACAGAACTTTCGTAACGGTATACCGCTCCGAAACGCTCATCTAATACCTTCGTATCAATATTGCTTTGGGAAAGGTCTATGATTTCTTCTGTTTCTTCTGTTTTTTGAGTTTCTTCCTGCTCAGAAAGAATATTTTCGATTTCCGTATTGATGGCACGATAAGACATAAACGGATAGTCGGGATTTCGGGCAATATTCTTGATAAAGCTCTCATTGGCATATTGCCAGAGTGGATTGGTTTCTTTTTCGTTTTTTGGTTTCATCATCAGCCCTACAGCAATCAGCCAGTGTAACATATAATTATTCTTCAAGAGAACGGCACTGTCAATACCGTGATAAAGAGAAATTTCCAGTGAGATTTTGTTCACGGTATTGGCAATATTTTTCAGTGAACCGACAATATGTAACTGTTCTCTTGCTCTTGTCAGGGCAACATATAACACTCTTAATTCTTCGGCAACCTCATCACTTTTCAACTTATTGACCAGTGCATCATATAAAAAAGTCTGTTGGATAACAGAAGTTTCAGCGTCTTTAATCTGTAAACCGACACCATACGAACGGTTAAAATAAACCTTGTCGGTATAGTTTTTCGGCTGACGACCTGTATTGGCTAAAATACATATCGGAAATTCCAGACCTTTGGAATGGTGAATGGTCATAATTCTGACACAGTTACCATCTGTCGCTGAACCTGTCTGTGCCTGCGGAACTTCTCCTGTTTCCACTGCATAGTCAATATAACGGATAAATCCTGTAATTCCTCTGTTCTGGTCGTTCTCGAAAGTTTTTGCACATTCATAAAGTAAATGAAGATTATTCAGGATTATCTCTCCGTTGACCTGTGCTACCGCAAATTCGGTAATTGCACTTCGGCGGTAAATCAGATTAATCAGTACATCAACAGGATTGTTGGCGGATAATTCACGGTAATATTCAATGTCGGCAATAAATTGGTGTACCTTTTCATTCTGTTCTCTTTCACTGATGAGATTGCGGTAGAGTAAAGCTGTCCTGTCGGTCTTGCAACGGATTTGTGCCACTTCCTGCGGGGTAAATCCGTACAGCGGACTGACTAAAGTTGCATACAAGGGAATATCTTGTAACGGATTGTCAATCACACGCAATAAATCAATCACTATCTGCACTTCTTTACAGTCTAAAAGCGATGTAGTGGTTTCGGTGACAACGGGTATTTCATGATTGCGTAAATAATCTGTCAGAATGGTCGTGTCTTTGACGGTACGCATTAAAATAGCAACATCTCTGTATTGTGCCTTTCGGGTGGTATCACCGTCTTTAACATCGTATCTTCCTACGGTGTTCTGTATGATTTCGGTAATTTTCTTTGCTTCGTAAAGATTGGTGATTTTCTTGGTCTTGTAGTCAAGATTGTTGATGTGGAAATACACATCATAGGGATTTTCTCCCTGATAGTCTGCACCGCATACCAGATAATCTTCGGGTAAATATTCCAGATTGCCCAAATCTTTCTGCATAAGCTGAGAAAAGACAAAATTGACATAATCTGTCACACCATAACGACTGCGGTAATTTTTTTTGAGAATAATATTTTTAGCGTGAGTGTCGGGGAGAGTATCATATTTCTGCCGTCTGCGGATAAAAATATCGGGCATAGCCTGTCGGAAACCATATATACTCTGCTTGACATCTCCGACAACAAATAAATTTTTATCATTCTGACTCATAATCCTGAAAATAACATCTTGTAACTGGTTGACATCTTGATATTCGTCTACAATGACTTGTTTGAAACTTTCGGCAAATATTCTGCCTTCTTCGGTAACATGATACCGAATACCGTCTGTCATATATTCGCCGTTGTCATCTTCTTCGGCAAGGGTCAGTAATGTGTAGCGTTCTATGTCGGAAAAGTCCAGCACATTTTTTTCCCGTTTGCGTTGCGTATAGAGTTTGTCAAAATCTTCGACAAATGCACAAAGTAATGTGATATCTTCTGTCGCTTTGCGTAACTGTTCCTGTAATTCGTTCTCTGTCACCAGAAAACGGTTTTTCAGTTGAATAAGGAGTTTCTGAATGGTTTTGCGGTTGTTCTTGTAATTTTCGTAAATCGCTTTTCCCTCGTCACTAAGACCCCTGAGCTGTAATAATTTTTCGTTGAAAGTATCGTGAACTAAGGCTTTTTGGATATCTTCAAAAGTTTCACATCTGGAAAGTTCCTCGACAAAGGCTTTGTCCGAAAGGTGCATATCCAGTCTTTCCTGATAGCGTTTTGTTTCGCTTAATCCATCAGTATATTCCAGTTCTTCAAAAATCTGACTGCTGTTGGTCATCAGCCCCTTCATATAGGCAATGTCTTTCTTTGCTTTCTGCACGATATCTTCTATCCATAAACAATGCCAGATGTCTTTTCGGGCATTATGAAGGTTTTCAAGCATATTGACTATCCACTTTTTCGGAAACGGTAATGCACTTAAAAATTCGTGAAAACGAATAACAGTATCTTTTAATCCTGTATCGCTGTCTGATGTAGTAAGGAGTGAAGCAAGATTTTTAAAATCTTCTCTGGGATAATAGCTTTCGGCAATTTCTTCGATAGCTTTGCATTTGAGAGTTTTCAGTTCGGAACTGTCGCCTATACGGTAATCGGGAGAAATATCGAACTTTGTATAAGAGGTTTTTACTACTTCACGACAAAAGCTATCTATCGTACTGATATGAGCTTTGTCAATCAACAGTTGCTGATTGCGTAAATGGTTCTGGTCAATTTCGGGATTATCGGTACTCTCATCAAGCAACTGCGTAATGCGTTTATGGATACGGTTTTTCATCTCATCAGCAGCCAGATTGGTAAAAGTGACTATCAACAACTCATCTGCCATAACCCCTGAACTTTTATCTGTTAATAACTGAATGACCCTCTCAACAAGTACAGCCGTTTTTCCACTTCCTGCCGCTGCCGATACCAGAACGGATTTATCCTGTTCACTGATAGCCTCATTTTGTTCATCATTCCATTTGACTTTACTCATTATCGTCACCACCTTTTGATTTTGCAGACGGGATTGTGTTAATCGGCATACCTTCTTCAAACCGACAAGAATTTCTGTAAAGACAGTAACGACAAGGTAATTCACAGATTTCATTTTTCTTGCCTGTCGGTACGGAATTGATATAGCCGTTCAACAACATATGCGACATCTGACGGATTTTATCGTCTACCAAATCGAATATCAGTTTGAATGTACCACTGTTTTTACTGCCGTCTATCAGATACGGTTCACTGTAACCACTGAAAGTAATTTCTTGTTTCTTTGAACGCTTATTAATCCCAAATTTTACGGGAATGAACTTACCCTCTCCTGTTTCTTCCATCGCCATGACAACATCTATATCCCGTAAATACAGACCGTTCGCCCTGTAATGCTGATTTCTGGCAGTATCAACGGCACTCTGACTTTCGGTGGTATTGCCGTAACCCTCATTGACAGACGAAAATTCTTTGGCTGGCAAATAACTTACTCCTGCGGGTTCGATGTTGTCGCCGTACAGTTTTGTACCGTTGCGGATAATCGCTGACAGGTAAATGAACATCTGTAAACTAAGACCCATCTCCATATCACATCGTCTTAATTCTTTGTTGCCTGTTTTGTAATCGACAATTTTAATATAGGTTTTGCCGTCTGTCGGATTTCTGAACAAATCTACACGGTCAACAAATCCCACAACAGACGCTTTGCCTTCTTCTGTCTTTACGGTGTATTCGTCAATCTGATTGTGAAGTTGGAATTTATCCTCTTCCTTCGGGGTAATGCCTATGGAAAGTTCAAAATCAACAGGTCGGAAAAGACTGACTTTAAGTTCTTCAATCATTCTCTTTGCCAATGTGATACAACTGTTCAATGCCCGTCTGACCATATAATCGGTTTTATTATCAGGAATTTTGCCGTTGTCGTATTCTGCATGGATAAAGCTGTCAATAATGTCTTTAATGATTTGGGGAATATTGTATTTTTCGGTATGGTGTATGATATCCTCTATATTTTCATGCTTGAGGAATTTTTCCATGACATAGTGTACCAGTGTACCATACTGACGGCTGTCAATTTTCGCTTTACGGCGTTCTTTGAGTTTCAGTCCGTTTTTACAGAAATACAGATATCCGCAATGGTAGAAATCCTCTATCTTTGAAGCGGAAAGGTGAAGATTTCGGGAATATAAGGATTTGGCGGTATCGCTGTTGAGTTTGGGTTCTGTTTTTTCGGTGTAGGATTTGATACCTGCAAGCAAAGAAGCATATTTTTCGTCATGCAAAAAATACTGCTCCATAACTTTTGTATCGGCACAATGTGTTTTCAGATTAGCTACGGTATGTTCAAAAGCCTGTGCTTTACTCCAGAGATGTTCGGGCTTTAAAGAATAGATATCGTTCTGATGTTCTGTCTGGATATTAGGTAAAATTCTCTCCACCTGCGTAACTATACTGGACGGCAATACGCCTGAACCGTCTACCGTGTTGGTATAGTAGGAAATGTACACCTTTTCGGACGCACTGGATACAGACGAATAAGCACTGTACTGTTCCTGTGCGGACAAATCTTCCAGTGTGCTGTTCATTGGTAAACCTAAGTTCAGTAAAAGTTTGCGTTCGTTGTCGGTAAAGATACCGCTTGCACTCGGCACTGCAGGAAAAATCCCTTGTACCGCTCCGATGACAAAAATGACTTTTGGTGTACCCAGTCTTGTTCGCCCTGCTGTTCCTATGGTAACACTGTCGATACTAAGTGGTTGGTTGGCAATCTGTCTTGTGCTTAGTGCCAGCGTAAATAGTTCGTGATAGCGTTTTCCTGTAAGATTAATGTGTTCCAGAATTTCTGCCATCTTAGAAATAATGTCTGTGATAAAATTCCATACCCTCGTATATTCGTCTACCAGTTCCAGATGTTCACCCGAACGCAAAGTCTGAATTTTCTGCTCGACAGTTTCTTTTACCCCGAAATGTTCCATCAGTAAGGCAATCTGTTTAGAAATTTCCAGACCATTATTGAATTTGGTATTCTCTTTAAATTCCTGCAAACAGGATAAAACTTCCTGTCGGATAGTTTCGCTTTTCTTTAAATTTTCAACTTCTTCAGGTGTCATTTCCCTGTCGTCAAAGCCGTTGATATTTTTAGTAAACGGCTCTGTCCACTTCGGCGACCACACAAAAATATAATTTTCGATAAAAGCAATATCTTCATAACTATATTTTGTAATTCCTGTTTTCAGCATACGCAAGATACTTTCCGTATTATAATTACCGCTCACTGTATCAAACGCATAACGGATAAAATTGACAAGCGGTTTTGCGTTGATATTTTCAGGCTTATCCATAAAATACCCAATACCGAATTTTTCAAAAGTCAAATCCAGAATACCTCGATACAAAGTTTCATCACGACACACAACCGCTATATCTTTATAACGATAATTTTCTGTCAAGGTCAGCCGTTTGATTTGGGTAGCAATATATTCACATTCCTCGTAAATATTGACTGCCGAATACAAATGTACATTCTCAACATTTCCTCTATAGGCTTTTATCGGGAAATGATAGATGTTTTCTTCTATAGCACGGATATCCTCTTTATTTGTTCTTCGGTTTTCATAGAATGGCTCATAGATTTCACAAACATCATGAAAACATTGTTTTGCCAACGCTCTTATTTTGTGATAGGTATCTACGGTCACTTTAAAACGAATACTTTCATTGTCAATTTTACCGTTTCTGCTTTCAGCATTGAGGGTCATATAGATATCCTGTGTCTGTGACATGATGGCTTTCAGAACATGATATTGCTGACCTGTAAACCCTGTAAATGCGTCAATAAAGACGGTATAACCTTCAAAAATTCTATGTTCGGTAATTTTCTCCGCCACATAGGAAAGCACTTCCTGATTGTTGATATAATGTTCGCTGACCAGTGCATCATAGGTTTCCAGAAGTAAAGCAGTTTCTTCCAGTTTTTGTTTCAGGGTTGGATTTTCCACCACTGTTTTCATCGACAGCAACGCTTTGGGGGTAATACGGTTACTTTTATATTCGCTGACCGTATTTAACATGATGTTGACAAAATTTTTATTTTTCATCTGTCTTTCATAGAGTGTCAGCCTGTCAGCACACTGTTCGATTGCCATACTCATCAGTATTTTAGCTGTACCCTCGTCAAGAAAGTCTTTATTGAACCCACCTTTCAACGCAAAGACATATTCTGTCATTCTGGAAAAGCTGAGAATTTTAATATTGTTCTGCAAAGCTTTATTTTCGTCCAGAAAATAAAGTCCTGTTTCAAAGGAAAACTGTTCAGGAATAATTACCAATATATCGTGGTTTTCCTTTCCGCACACTTCTGCGATTTCCCGCAAACGATGGCTTTTTCCACTACCACTCCTGCCTATCAGTAAATGTAACACGCTCTCTACACCCTTTCTTGTTTAAGGGTTGCCACCCTTAAAAATCCCGCTAAGGGGTTGCCACCCCTTAACCCCGCCCACTTTTTTGAAAAAAAGTGGACAAAAAACTTTTATGGTTCACTTCGTTCAGAATGTTTATCTAAGGTTCAGCTATGACAATTAAAAGTTTTTGTCGAACTTTTTTCAAAAAGTTCGTGGGGTCAAGGGGCAACGCCCCTTGTGGGATTTTTAAGGGCAAAGCCCTTAACCCCTTGTGGGATTTTTAAGGGCAAAGCCCTTAAACTCCCAAAATTCAAATCAAAATCTGCGTAAGCAGATTTTGACATTAACTGCTGATTGTTATTATATAAGATGTATCACTTTTTGACAAGGTGTTTTATCCGATATATAGAAATTTTCACCTTTCCTCCGAAAAATAATCTGACAATAACTTGTTTTTGATATTCCTTTAAAGAAAAAATAAAGTATTTTATCATAGCCATGAAAAAAATTATATCCAGATAAAAAATTATCATAATAATTGACATTTTTTATCTGAATTGCTATAATAAATATGGTTATTTTATTTCAAAGGTGGTAAATCAAATGGTAAAAAAATATGCTATAACTGTTGCACTTATTCTGTCGATGTCTTTGGGTGTATGCGGTTGTTCGGACGGTACGGACAATACTACTTCTTCTCCGTCTTCTGAAAACTCTCCCACTTCCGCAACAGAACAACCTACATCTACCCCTACATCATCTTCGTCCCGTAAGGAATTTAAAGATGAAGATGTAGATATCAGCAACACCACTTCCAAAGGCAGATATTGCTTTGAAAAACTCAACGACAATGAAAAACTGTACTACGAAAAAATCCGTAAAGCGGTTGAATCCCATTACTGGGGTCTTTTCTGGAATAACCGTGACTGCTCCAAAGAAACCGCTGAAAAACTGGTAAAGTATGTCGCTTATGATTATCCTGAATATTTCTGGTATTCCGATAAAAGTGGCGGTGTGGATATGATGACGGATAAACTCATCAAGAGAATTACTATCCACAATAACTACACAGAGGACGACAAGGGAAAAATCCAGCCTGAACTGGAAAAAGCTGTCCAGACCTACACCGACAGTGCAAAGGATTTGAAGTCGGATTACGAAAAGGCTCTGAACGCTTATGAGTACATCATCAAAAATACAGAATATGTCGCTGACGGCGGTGCTACACTGGACAGCCTGCAAGATGTTGAATCCGATAAGACTATGCTTGCTCTGTGGAATATGACAGGCGTATTCGTGGATAAAAAAGCTAGTGACAGAGGTTATGCTCAGGCATTTGAATATCTCATGCAACAGGCAGGAATTGAGTGCAGTTATGTACAAGGGGCTGATAACGGTTTCTGGAATGTGGTCAAACTGGACGGAGAATGGTATTGTGTTGATGTCGGTGCAGGTGACAGCACTGACGCAGAAATTGATTATTCCTATTTCGCTATTACCTCTGAACAGATGGCAACCGTTCATAAAACTGACACAGAAAACTTTGTCGCCGAACTTCCTGAATGTACGGCTACCGCTGACAATTATTTCGTTAAAAACCCCAGTACCAAAGAAACTAACCATTTCGCTTAATGAGTAAACAAAAAAGTTCCGTAATGTTGGTGTTACGGGACTTTTCTTTTGCTTGTGCTGTATTGACAAAATTAACAACAATGGTATAATACCACAAACACTATCTTTTAACCTAAATGGGCAAGAAGTCCCCCGCCTCTAAGGCGGGGGGATGAATTGCCCGTCAGCCGTAAGGCTGACTTTTTCCTTGACATAAATAAGAAACTATGCTATCATCAAATCAGTCGGATATCGAAAAGAGTTGATAATAACAATGGAATTGGATAATAATGCACATTCCGTATTTTTGCTGTATTATCATCTTGTACTGGTTATAAAATACCGAAGAAAAGTATTCGATGATAACATTTCTGACAGAGCTAAAGAAATATTTGAGTATATTTCCCCCGAACTACAATATAACATTACAAGAATGGAATCACGATGTTGACCATGTACATATTCTTTTCAAAGCACATCCCAAAAGTGAAATAAGCAAATTTATAAATGCTTACAAAAGTGCAAGCAGCAGACTTCTGAAAAAAGAATTTCCTGAAATAAGAAAAAAATTATGGAAAGATTATTTTTGGAGTCAAAGTTTTTGCTTACTGACAACAGGCGGAGTAGCGATAGAAGTAATCAGGAAATATATTCAAAGTCAAGGTGAAAAGTTATGAATAAAGCCTATAAATTCAGGATATATCCTAACGAAGAACAAAGAATACTGATAGCAAAAACATTCGGATGTGTAAGATTTATATACAATCGAATGCTTTCTGATAAAATAGAATATTATAGTAAATATCAAAAGAAGCTGAATAATACTCCTGCACAGTATAAGGCTGAATTTGAGTGGCTGAAAGAAGTGGACAGTCTTGCACTTGCCAATGCACAGATGAATTTACAGAATGCGTATAATAACTTTTTCCGAGATAAGAAAGTAGGATTTCCTAAGTTCAAGTCAAAAAAAGGAAGTAAAAGAAGTTATACAACGAATGGTGTAAATGGAAATATCATTATTCAGAATGGCATGATAAGACTTCCGAAATTAGGTTTTGTCAAAATGAAACAACATAGAAACATACCTGATGATTACAAACTGAAAGCTGTTACTGTAAGTCAGACAGCA
>CACWNY010000013.1:0-18798 GCA_902762375.1 uncultured Ruminococcus sp.
TTTGAAATTATTTCTATATCGAATTTTCAAAATTTGCTGACGCAAATTTTGTTTTGAATTTTTATCCGTTAAAGGGCTGCCGCCCTTTAAAATCCTGCTCCTGCTAAGGGGCTGCCGCCCCTTAACCCTGCCCACTTTTTGAAAAAAGTGGACAAAAACTTTTAATTGTCATAGCTACAAGTTACTTTTTATCATTACGCATTTTGGAAAATAATCCAACTGTTCAGGTGAAATTATTTTATTTTCAAGTATAATTACGCACTAAAAATAGACAATAACTTTATCATTACTTTTCCATAAGCAAAATCAAGGAGGTTGACAAGTTATGAAATCGTTTAAATTTCGTACTATGTGTATTGTCGCTTTAGTTTTAGTCATGACAATACTTTTTCAAAGTTTTGCGGTAATGTCTTTTTCCAAATACGGTTCAACGGGCAGTGAGGTAAAATCCATACAGACCCGCCTCAACGAACTCGGCTACTACAACGGTCAGATTGACGGTATTTTCGGCACAAAAACCAAAACCGCTGTTACCAAATTCCAAAAAGATTACGGTCTGACGGCTGATGGCATTGTCGGAACAAATACACTCAAAGCACTTAAAATCAACTCTCAAAGTACACCCAGTCAATTTACACAGTCAGAAATCAGTCTGCTTGCCCGAATTATCTCTGCCGAATCTCGTGGAGAACCTTATGAAGGTCAGGTTGCTGTGGGAGCGGTCATTCTTAACCGCATTGACCACCCTTCTTTCCCGAACACTCTGGCAGGTGTCATTTATCAACCCGGAGCTTTCAGTTGTATCAATGACGGTCAGGTAAATGAGGCAGTTTCCGAAACTTCCAAAAAAGCCGCACAGGACGCTATCAATGGTTGGGACCCCAGTGGCGGTGCTATATATTATTACAATCCTGATAAATCCACTAACAAATGGATTTTTTCCCGACCTGTTATCTGCGTTATCGGTAAACATCGCTTTTGTAGTTAGCTTGACCTTGTATGTGTGGCGAAAAAATGACAGTCACCGCCTAAAGACTTGTCATTTTTTCGCCACATTACTATTACACATTCCTATAAATATCAGCGACATTCCAATTAATGCCACACTCCCTGTATAATTTGCTGTACTCAGATTGGCAGTATATTTACTCACAGTACCATATACATTCACTGTTGGTTGATAAAATTTCATCACTATCAAACTCAGCACAGCCGAAATTCCTCCCTGACACAAACGGTATAACATAAATTTCCCTTTCGATATTTCCAGTTCCGATACTAACGCATAAATCTGAAAATGTACACAAATTCCTCCCCAACCCAACGCAAACGATATCAACCACAACGGACAACCTTCATTAAAGCAACTCTGACACCCCTTTGTTACTTCCCACAAAATACACGGCAGACTTTTACTCATGCCGACAGGTAACGATAATTTCTCTAACAGAAATTCTATATATTCAATTATCCCCACATCTTCCACTATGCCGAATATACAAGAAAACAACACCACCATTCCACACAACAACAACATACTTTCCACTCCGCTTTTCGTGGATTTTACAATACACTCACTTAATCCTTTCCGCTGTATTTTTCGATTGTCTATCGGTTGATACTTTATCTTTCTACAGGCAATCACCCCCAACAATATCTGCGAAAATATCTGACACCCCCATAAAATCAACCCTACAACAACATTTCTGTAAAAAGATACCCCTATCACCGTTACAGTAAATCCCACACCGCCTCCTACCAGAAACATTGTTAAAGCCTGTGCCGTTACTTTGGAGATTTTTCGTTCTTCATAGAGTGTCGCCACACCTTTTGCTCCTATCGGAAATCCTCCCGCAAATCCAAGTAATATCACCGTTGCTACCGTTCCATCGGTATGGAATAAACGCTTACTTATCGGGGATAACCACCTGCCGAAACTTTCGGCAAACCCGCTCTTCACCGCCAATGCCGAAAATACTGCAAACGGAAACAACGATGGTATCAATATATTCCCACAATATAACAGCCCCTCCATTGCTCCTGTTGTCATAACTATCTCCCCTTCTGCATATTGGTTAATGACAGTTTATTTATATGTCCATACGGATAAGCTGTATGCGTACTTTTTAAATCTATTTTTCGGACGGTGATTATTCCGTGAACAATCCTCCCTCTAAATTCGAAAAGTTTTCTAAAATCCCCCATGAGTTTACGGCTCATCTTCCTTTTATCCAAATCACTGCCAATAAGAAAATATTCATTGACGGCTGTGAAGGTATTCTGGAATATCAGGACGATATCGTCAGAATTAATACAGGTACTTTCATTCTGCTTGTCAAGGGCAGACGACTCTATATCAAATGTATGACCGCTACTTCCATTACCTTATGCGGATATATTTTAGGTGTCGAATTTCTCAAATAGGAGGTGTTCGGGTTTGATTAACAAAATTCTGCGTTGGTTATTCGGATATGTCATTTTTACCGCTAAAGGTAAATTTCCCGAAAGACTGATTAATCTTGCATTACTTCACGACATCACTCTGATAAAACCTAAATCCGAAAACGGGAATATCACTGCTCAGACCTCTGTACACAACTACAGAGAATTGTGCGATATCCGTAAAAACGCTGATGTCACCATGAAAGTTGAAAAGAAAATCGGTCTGCCCTTTATCCTGCACCGCAACCGAAAACGAAAAGGTCTGCTTGTCGGTATCATTTTTTTTGTGGCTGTTATCTATACATTTTCCCAGTTTATCTGGACAGTGGATATTCACGGCAACCATTCTATGAGTATCTGCGAAATTCAAAACACTTTGCAACAGTGTGGAATTTATTCGGGTGCCATGAAAAAAGACATCAATATTCCCCACTGTGAACGGAATTTCGAATTGCTTACAGGAAAAATCGGCTGGATTTCCGTCAATCTTATCGGCTGTAGAGCAGAAATTGAAATCAGTGAAAGCTATCAGAAACCCGAAATTACTCACAGTAATATTCCTGCCAATATCAAGGCAAAAAAATCAGGACAAATTCTGAAAATGAATATCACTCAGGGTAAAAACATGGTTGCTGTCGGTGACGGTGTTGCCAAAGGACAATTACTTGTCAGCGGAATTTTCCTCAATGAAATCACACAGACTACCGAACTTCTACATAGTGACGGTGAAGTTTTTGCTGATGTATCGGAACAGTGTACGGTGGAAATCAATAAAAAAATACCTGTCAGCACTTTTTCCGAACTTCCCAATCGGCGTGTCATAAAACTATTGCGTTGTAAATTTCCCTTGAATTATAAAGCTATCGACAATGTTTCTCTCAGAAATTATGTGCTTGATAAATTCACACTGAATAATACTACTCTCCCTTTTGAACTGATTACTGAAGAAAATTTTTCCCAAAATATTCGCCAAATCACTGTTACTTCTGATACCGCCAAACAAATTGCCGATACACAATTTACTCTTTATGAAGTCTTTTCCTGTTGGAATTACGATATCAAAGACAAATCTGTCCAATATTCACATGACAGCAATCGCTATCTTTTCACAGGCAATTATCAATGTATTGAAGATATTGCCGATTGTGTCGAAATCCAGATGAACAATAAGGAATGATATCATGAACAACGAACGCTATGATAATATTGAATATAATGACAACTGGCAAAGTATTCCTGTTATCCGTGCCAATGCTGTTGAAAATGAACCCTATCCCGAAGAATACTTTGACGACACTGACTTTGACACCCCCGAAACTGAAACCCTCCCTCTAAAAAAAATTCCTGATAACCCTCAACCCGTAATTAAATTACAATTTATCCTCAGCATTATTTTTATTGCCATTGCCTTTTTACTCAAAAATTTTGGCGGTGAATTTTATTCAAAAGCTAAATCCTTTTATTTTGATAACCTTAATCAATCTATTGTTATCACACTCCCTGATAATCTCTCCTTGTCAAGCGGTGACAATTAAAAGTTTTTGTCGAACTTTTTTCAAAAAGTTCGTGGGGTCAAGGGGTGAAACCCCTTGTGGGATTTTAAAGGGCAAAGCCCTTTAACGGATAAAAATTCAAAACAAAATTTGCGTATGCAAATTTTGACAACATCATCAAAAAGGAAAATCAGTATGAATTTTAAAATAGCCAATGTTCAGTTTACGCTTTCCTATCCGCTTGTAGCTGGTATTACTCTTATTCTGGTATGTGATACCACAGGGATAGCTTTGTGCAGTCTGCTTGCCTGTTTCTGCCACGAAATGGGACATATCTCCGCTATGAAATTAACGAGTACAAAAATCACAGAAATTCATATTTCTATCTTTGAAGTCGGTATTGTGGATATCTCCCAAAAAAGCAGAGGAATTATCGCTGAAATGACCATTACTCTCAGCGGAATTTTTGTTAATTTTCTATTGTCTTTTCTGTCGCTTATCGTGTATAATAAAAGCAGAGTATCCTTATTCGGATATTTCGCAACGGCTAATCTGACATTAGGACTTTTCAATCTTTTGCCTATAGAAACACTTGACGGCGGTAATGCCTTAAAATTGATTTTGCAAAGAAATTTTACGGATAGAACAGTTTATATTGTCACGCTTGTTGTTTCGCTGTTGCTGATTATTCCGCTTGGCTATTTCAGTTATACTTCGTTAATGCACTCACGGTATAATTTTACCATGCTGTTTGCCACGCTGTACCTTACAGGAGCTGTTATCTTCAAGATGATTGTCCCTTGAGTTAAAGGGTTTCACCCTTTAAAATCCCACAAGGGGCTGCCGCCCCTTGACCCTACCCACTTTTTGAAAAAAGTGGACAAAAACTTTTAATTGTCATAGCTTGACATTGCTAGTTTCCAGAAGGAGTATTGTTTTTTATGATAAACAAGGAAGTTGAAAAATTATTATTGAAAGTTCAGAAACCGGGAAGATATGTCGGCGGTGAAATGAACAGTATCGTTAAAGATAAAAACAAAGTGAATTTAAGATTTGCGTTCTGTTTTCCTGATACCTATGAAGTAGGAATGTCACATCTGGGTATGAAAATATTGTACAGTCTTTTCAATAGCTTTGAAGATATCTGGTGTGAGCGTGTATTTGCCCCATGGGTGGATATGGAAGCACTTATGCGACAAAATCATATTCCGCTTTTTGCACTGGAAAGCGGTGATCCAATAAGTGAATTTGATTTTATCGGCTTTACTTTACAGTACGAACTTAGTTTTACCAACATTCTCAATATGTTACAATTAGGGAATATTCCTGTGAAATCCAAAGACAGAACTGAACTGAAAAATATTGTCTGTGCAGGAGGTCCTTGTGCGTGCAATCCCGAACCGATTGCCGATTTTATTGACCTGTTCTTTATCGGTGAGGGTGAAGAAGTCGATTTAGAAGTTATGGACTTATACCGACAGTGCAAAAAAAACAATGAAACTAAACAGGAATTTCTGATAAAAGCGTCACAGATAAAGGGAGTATATGTACCGTCACTGTACGAAGTGACCTATAATGAAGATTATACCATAAAAGCTATCACACCACTACATAATGCACCGCCCAAAGTCGAAAAACGATTAATGACAAATATGGACAAGAGTTACTATCCCGAAAATTTTGTTGTACCTATGATTGAGATTGTTCATGACAGAGCAATGGAAGAAATTTTCAGAGGGTGTATAAGAGGTTGCCGTTTTTGTCAGGCAGGTTTCCTATACCGTCCTGTAAGAGAAAAATCTGTCGAGGTTATCAATGAACAGTGTCATACTTTGTGTAATAATACAGGATATGATGAAGTATCTTTGTCGTCATTGAGTTCGAGCGACTATACGCAAATAGGCGGTTTATTAACACAACTCAATGAATGGGCTAAAGAGGAACAGGTCAGTATTTCGTTGCCATCTTTACGGGTTGACGGCTTTGACGATGAAATCATTTCCAAAATCAAAACCGTAAGAAAAAGCGGTCTGACCTTTGCCCCCGAAGCAGGTACGCAACGCATGAGAGATGTCATCAACAAAAATGTCCGTGAAGATGAGCTTATGCAGACTTGTTCAAAAGCGTTCAATAATGGTTGGACAAAGGTTAAACTTTATTTTATGATAGGCTTGCCTACCGAAACTGATGAAGATGTACAAGGTATTGCTGAATTGGGACAAAAAGTTATCAATACATTTTATTCTTGCGAAAACAGACCTAAAGGAAAAGCTGTCAGTGTAACTTTGAGTACATCAAGTTTTGTACCGAAACCGTTCACCCCCTTTCAATGGGAACCACAGGACAGCGAAGAATCTCTCAAAGCTAAGCAGAAACTTATCAAAGAAAGTATTCATTCACGGAAAATTACCTATAACTATCATGATTCCAGTACCAGTTTTCTGGAAGCGGTATTTGCCAGAGGTGACAGAAGATTGTGTAAGGTGATGGAACTTGCTTTGGAAAAAGGATTTCATTTTGACGGTTGGGGAGAATGTTTCAGCTTAGAGAAGTGGCTGAAGCTCTTTAAGGAATGTGGTATAGACCCTCATTTTTATGCCAACAGGAAAAGAAGTTTCGATGAAGTTCTTGCTTGGGAACACCTTGATTATGGCGTAAGCAAGGAATTTTTAATCAAAGAATGTAAAAAAGCCTATGCCAGTCAGACAACAGAAAATTGTCGTCAGAAATGCAGTAACTGTGGAGCAAACAAATGGAAGGTGGGAGTATGTTTTGAAAAGCGTAAGAATATGGTTTAAAAAAGACGGTGCTACCCGTTATATTTCTCATCTGGACTTGAACAGAGTGATGACAAGAGCATTACAGCACAGTCGTTTACCGATATGGCATACAGAAGGCTTCAACCCTCACCCTTTTCTGACTTTTGCTTTACCGCTTTCTTTAGGATTTCGTGGAGTAAGGGAATGTATGGATATCAAACTTACCGAAGATAATATTTGCGAAAAGGAAATTATTGACAAACTCAATGCCAGCTTGCCTGTAGGTATTCGGATATTCAAAGTAACAGACCCTATCATGAAAGCAGGAAAAATCACCTATGCTAAATTCCATATGAAGATGACTTGCGATACAATCACTCTTGAGGAATTATTTTTCTTGTTCAGAAATCTTTTTGCACGGGAAACTATCGAAATTGAAAAGAAAAATAAAAAAGGGGTTGTCAAAACACTTGACCTGAAACCTGATATCGGCGAATACACCTTAGAAAAAACAAATAATGATGTCACACTGGAAATTATACTTTCGGCAGGAAGTGTTCAGAATGTCAACCCGACTTTGCTTATTGCCATTCTGGAAAAGGAAAATAATATTGAAATCAATTACGATATTACCCGAATGGACTTGTATAATGAGGAGATGAAAGCATTTGTCTGAGATACGCTATAAGACCGTCTTGCTTGATGCTGACGGTACAGTTTATGACTTTCACAAAGCTGAAAAAACAGCTCTGAAACAGACCTTTACCCAAATCGGTATAGAATGGACAGAAGAACGCAACCAAATTTATCTGGAAGAAAACAAAAAAATCTGGAAAGAATTTGAACAGAATTTACTATCTCCCGAAAAACTCAAAACAGAGCGTTTCCGCAGATTTTTTAATAAGATAAATTTATCCATCGATTTAGACAGCAAAACTGTCAATGGTGTTTATGTGGACAATCTGTCAAAATGTGGATTTCTGTTTGACGGTGCATTTGATTTTGTCCGAACATTGAAAAAATATTGCAAAGTATATATTGCCACAAACGGTCTTACCATAGCACAACAGGGACGCTATAAAAACAGCGGTCTGGATAACATTACGGACGGTATTTTTATTTCTGAAATTATGGGTATACGCAAACCTGCCAAAGCCTATTTTGACTACATATTTAACGAACTGAATATCACTGACAAGCAAAGTGTAATTATGATAGGAGATTCTTTGAGTTCTGATATGCAAGGTGGAAGAAATGCCGAAATAACCACTTGTCTTTACAATCCACAACGCAATATCACCGAAAACCCATTATGTGATTTTATTACTTATACTTATGATGAAATTTTGAAAGTAATTGGGATATAAAAATGATAAATACTATATTAACTTTAAACGACATTCAAAAAATCGTAAAACCGCTTGCCGAAAAATACCATATTGATGAAGTATATATTTTCGGTTCATACGCAAGAAATGAAGCTAGCGAAAACAGTGATATTGATTTTCTTGTATTTGGAGGTAAAAATTTTAAGCTGACTTCTGTTTTTGCCTTTGGAGAAGAAATCAGAAAGTTAATTCATAAAGAAATAGATGTTTTTGAGATTAATGAAGTCAATCAAGACAGTTCATTTTACCAGACAATTATGAAAGAGAGAGTTAAAGTTGCATGAAATACTCTGATAAACAGCGATTACAAAAAATATTTGAAAATGCCGACAAATTGTTAAATTACATTTCAGAACACAATATCAAAAAAGAAAACCTTTTGAATGATTATGCGTTGCAATGGCTTGTTACCACTCCACTTTATAATATCGGAGAACATATTTACCATCTTTCTGATGAATACAAAAACAATCATACTGAAGTACCTTGGCTTATGATTGCGGGCTTACGACACAGACTTGTTCATAATTATGACGGAACAAACTGGAATATCATCGCAGAAGTTGTATTTGACGAACTTCCTACACTTGCCAATCAAATAAAACTACTATTACAAGAAATCTGATAATATATATTAATGTCAAAATTTGCTTACGCAAATTTTGTTTTGAATTTTTATGAGTTAAAGGGATTCGCCCTTTAAAATCCCACAAGGGGTTTCACCCCTTGACCCCACCACTTTTTGAAAAAAGTGGACAAAAACTTTTCATTGTCACAGCTCAACGATGGTTTCTTCTATAATTACGAATTACGCATTACGAATTACGCATTAATTAAAGGAGGTTTAAAATACATGAGTGAACATCTTGTAGAAGTCAAAAATCTGACAAAAATTTACGGTAAGGATTTCAAGGCAGTCGACAACATCAGCTTTTATGCAGATAAAGGGGAAGTTATCGGTTTTGTCGGGGACAATGGAGCAGGCAAAACAACGGTTATCAAATGTCTGACAGGGATTTTACCCTCTGATGGAGGAAATATCAGTATCTGTGGTAATCCTGTAGGCATAAAATCCAAACAATGTGTCGGCTATACTGCGGACAATCCTGATTTCATGTTACGGCTGACCTGTCGGGAATATCTGGAATTTTTGTCTGATGTCTATGAACTGGACGAAAATCTGCGTGAAGAAAACATTGAAAAACTGACAAAACGATTTGAGATTGAAGAAATTCTGCCTAACCGTCTGGATTCCTGTTCACACGGAACAAGACAAAAGGTCATGGTAACAGGTGCATTGATACACAATCCGCCCGTATGGATTTTAGACGAACCAATGACAGGTCTTGACCCACAATCAGCATTCCGCTTAAAGAAGATGATACGGGAACATGCTCAGAACGGTAATTGTGTGCTGTTTTCAACCCATGTACTTGACACTGCTGAAGAAATCTGCGATAAGATTATTATTATCCGCAAAGGAAAGGTGGTCTGTTTTAACACTGTAGAAAATCTCAAGAAAAAATACGGCGGTCTGTCACTTGAAGACAGCTATCTGAATATAGTAGGTGATGACAATGCGTAAAAGTTTTGGGAAAATCAGACTTCTTACCAATACCCTGCTGAAAAATTCTATGGCGGAAGCTGACCCGTTCAAGTATAAAAGCCTGAAAATTGTCATCTCCATTATTGGTACAACCATTATGGTAGGCTGTGCAATGGTTGTAGGGTATTTCACACAAATTCTGACTACCGCTATCACTCTGCTTCACGGAAGCGGTACGGAAGCCATGCAATTAATTTTGTATTTTATTAATATTTTCGGTGCGGTATTCGGCGTAAATGTAGTATGTGGACTGTTGTATTTCTCTATGGATTTATCAAGGCTGTTACCATATCCGTTCAAACCTGCCGAAATCGGTATGTCTAAATGTATCGTGGCTTATTTACAGGAAAGTATTATGGAATTTATGGTCATTATTGGCATACTTGTCGGTTATATGCTTGCTGACGGCTTTTCTGTACTGAGAATTATTTTTGGTATTTGTGGTGTAGTATTGTTGCCCGTATTACCGTTATTTTACTGTGCATTTTTTGCCATTCTTTTTATGAGTGTTGCCAAAAAAATCCATTCAATCAAAGGGGTAAATCTGGTATCGGCAATGTGCGGAATTGTCTTTACTTTGATTTTCGTTGCCTCACTCTTGCAACTGGAAGATATCACTACCGAAAGTTTTATTGTCAGCCTGTCTGACGGAAGTAATATTTTTCTTACTATTATGCAATATGTCTTTTTCACTGTTTTTCTTCTGGCAAAGGCTATCGGCGAAAAAAGTATTTTATACTTCTTATTATTCATTGCCGTACATATTGTCATGATTCTAGTACTGTATGGTTTGTCAACGGTATTGTATGCTGATGGACTGACTGCGGTACTTTCGGCAGGGAAAAAACACTCCGACAGCAAAATCAAAAAATCCAGAACCCGTACCATCTTTTCGGCAAATCTCAACCGTGAAATCAAAACTTTACTGCGTACTCCCACTTATATCACTAACTGTATTTTGCCTACCCTGATATTACCTGTTTCGGGAATTGCGTTACTGATAAGTCAGAAAGGCAAGGAATTTCATGATTTTATCTATACACTTAATGCTCCTGATACATTGATTTTTATTTCCGTCATCATTGCAACAGCACTGGTTACGGCTATGAATAGCCTTTCTGCTTCTGCCTTTACCAGAGAGGGTAATCATGCGGATTTACTCAAATATCTGCCCATTCCCTATAAACTACAAATCAAAGTAAAAGTTGCCGTATCAATGATATTTTCTTTACCTACAGCAATTATCGGTGTCATTTTGTTATGCTGTGCGATAATCCCTGACAATATACCATTGATGTTGTTTTGTGTAATTGCTTCTGCCGTAACTGTGGTAGCAACGGTCTATCTTGGTATACTGTTTGACGCTATGCACCCTAAACTTGTCTGGGAAGATGAACTGTCTGCACTGCGTGGCAATATGAGTACATTTTTACACATGGCGGTATCTATTGCCGTAGGAATTGTCTTAGGTATTCTCTATGTACTTTTAGGAAAATATTTATCTATTCCCGTCGTACTGGCTGTACTGCTGACAGTGACTGTAATACTTGTCATATATTGCTCTAAAAAATCACAAAAACTTCTTGAAGAAATGATAGTATAACCCATTATCAGCCAATAATAAACAGTACACTTACTATAACGGAAGGGTCTGATATTCTATATGAGTAAATTTTCGCAATATATGAAACACAAATACAAAAATACCAGCAAAAAATCTTTTTCTGTTTATCTGGTATTACGATTACTTGTCATCATCAGTCTGGCAATACAGTTGGTATTAGGAAGTTGGTGGAATGCTTTTTTATGTGTAGTAGCACTGGTACTGTTTACTCTGCCGACATTGATTTCTGAAAAATTTAATATAGGCTTACCAAATCTGTTAGAAACGGTCATTTATTGTTTCATTTTTTCGGCAACAGTTCTGGGGGAAATTAATAACTTTTACGGTAAAATTCCTTTCTGGGACACTATGCTTCATACTATCAATGGCTTTTTGTGTGCAGGTATTGGTTTTTCGCTGATTGACCTGCTTAACCGTAACAGTAAACGCTTACATCTTTCCCCTATATATGTTGCTTTGGTAGCATTCTGTTTTTCCATGACCGTTGGTGTTCTATGGGAATTTTATGAATTTTCCGCTGATGTTTATTTCCATACAGATATGCAGAAAGACAAAATTGTCAGCAATATTTCTTCGGTAGAACTCAACGAGAAAAAAGAAAATATTCCCATTCAGATTGACAATATAGAAAAAACAGAAATCTATACCGCAGATGGTAAAATCTATACCATACATAGCGGTTATCTGGATATCGGCATACACGATACCATGAAAGATTTGTTCGTCAATCTTATCGGTGCAATAATATTCAGCATAACAGGATTTCTGTATATCATCAACAGAGATAAATATAAATTTGCCGAGAATTTCATTCCTGTCAAAAACAAAACCCGAACGAAGTGAGCCATAAAAGTTTTTCTACCTGTGCGGTTGAAAGTCAGATAGTTATTGTCAAAATTTGCTTACGCAAATTTTGTTTGGAATTTTGGGGAGTTTAAGGGCTTCGTCCTTAAAAATCCTACAAGGGGCTTTGCCCCTTGACCCCACAACTTTTTGAAAAAAGTTGACAAAAACTTTCAGGGCTCACTTCGTTCGGATTTTCCGCTAAGTGTCGGCGGTGACAATTAAAAGTTTTTTGTCCACTTTTTTTCAAAAAAGTGGGCGGGGTTAAGGGGCGGCAGCCCCTTAGCAAGATTTTAAAGGGCAGTAGCCCTTTAATGTAAAAAGCCGTTACCAAAGCAAAAATTTTGGTAACGACTTTATTATTTTGAACTTTATTTTCTTTTTTCAATGTCGATATATTCCCGTTCTTTGACAAGACTCATATAAGCAGGACGAATAATCTTATCTACATTAATCAGTTCTTCCAGACGGTGAGCAGACCAGCCAACAATACGGGCAATGGCAAAAATAGGGGTGTACAACTCCAGCGGAATACCAAGCATACTGTAAACAAATCCACTGTAAAAATCCACATTCGCACTGACCCCTTTATACATTCTGCGTTTGTTGGCAATCAGTTTGGGAGCCATCTCCTCTATCATCGAGAAAAGTTTGAAATCTTTATCCATATTTTTTTCTTCTGCCAGTCCTCTGACAAACTTCTTGAATACCTGTGCTCTCGGGTCAGATACGGAATAAATTGCATGACCCATACCGTAAATTAAACCTTTACCGTCAAAGGCTTTACCTTCCAGAATCTTTTCCAGATAAGCCTTTACTTTATCAGCGTCAGTAATATCATCAACATTGGCTTTGAGGTCATTCATCATCTCAACCACTTTAAGATTAGCTCCGCCGTGTTTAGGTCCTTTCAAAGACGACAGTGCTGCCGCAATAACCGAATAGGTATCAGACCCTGCCGACGAAACTACATGAGTAGTAAAAGTAGAGTTGTTACCGCCACCGTGTTCCATATGGAGAATGAGTGCTGCATCAAGCACTCTTGCTTCCAAATCCGTATACTGCATATCTGCTCTCAACATTCTGAGAATATTTTCTGCTGTGGAAAGGTTAGGGTCAGGACGGTGAATGAACAGACTGTTGTTACATTCGTAATGATTATAGGCCTGATAACCGTATACCGCCAACATGGGAAAAACGGCTATCAGTTGAATACATTGCCGTAATACATTTTCTATGGAAATATCTGCCGCTTTATCATCATAAGCCGCTAAAGTCAGCACACTTTTGGTAATTGAACTCATGATATCTTTTGTAGGAGCTTTCATGATAACATCTCTGGTAAAGCTGGTAGGCAATACCATATTTTCGCCAAGTCGTTTCTTAAAGGTATCATATTCTTCTTTGGTAGGCAATTCTCCGAACAATATGAGATACATTGCTTCTTCAAAACCGAAATGTTCCGCCTTGTTGGAATTTTTAACAAGGTCTTTAATCGAATATCCCCTGAAAAGTAACTGTCCTGCACAGGGTATTCTTTTACCATCTACTTCTTTTGAGGCAATTACACTGGAAATATTGGTCAGTCCTGCCAATACACCCACACCGTGTTTATCTCTCAACCCTTTCTGAACATCGTATTTTGAAAACAGTTCAGAATCTATTGTACTGGTTTCACGGCATTTTTTTGCCAGTTCTTTTATGTATAAATCTTCCACTTCCCTGTACCTCCATAAATTACTTGATTTTCTGCTGTTAATGATACCATTTTTTTATACCGATTGTCAATTTTCTTAACTGAAGTTCATGTATTGTTAATAAATTTTTTATTCGTCAAGGAGTTTTGCTCCTTAAAATCCCGCAAGAAACTACCGCCCACTTTTTGAGAGAGGTGACTTTTTTCATCTGTGCGGTTAAAAATCCGATAGTTACTGTCAAAATTTGCTTACGCAAATTTTGTTTTGTTTTTGGGGAGTTTAAGGGCTTTGCCCTTAAAAATCCCACAAGGGGCTACCGCCCCTTGACCCCGTCCACTTTTTGAAAAAAGTGGACAAAAACTTTTAAGTGTCATAGCTATAGGTTGATATTCTATGAATATGGGCAATAAAAAACAGCATATCAAGAGGATATGCTGTTTTTATTGAGCTAAAGAAAAATTATTTTTTCTTTTTGGAAACAGATTTCTTATTGAGTTTGTGTTTCTGCCACATTACCCACAAAGGACCTGCAATACAAATAGAAGAATAACAACCAGAAATAACACCTATCATCATCGGCAACGCAAAAGTAACAACGGACTTGATATTGAATACCAATGCAAAGACAAATACTGCCAGAATGGCTACCAATGTAGTAATGGAAGTACATACCGTTCTTCGGAATACCTGTGTAGCACTCTTGTTAAAGAGGACATCAAAGTCAATTTTCTTACCGCCCATACGGTTTCTATTTTCTCTTACCCTGTCGTAAATGACAATGGTATCATTAAGAGAGTAACCCAGAATCATCAGTGTTACCGCAATAAAGTTACTGTCCAGTGGCATTCTGAAAATAACAAAGGTAAAGTAAATCATCAGTACATCGTGGAATAACGCAACCAGTGCCATAACACCTGCTGACCAACCACCGATTTTCTGAAAACGGATTGCCACGAAAATTACCATAAGTACACAAGCAATCGCAACTGCCACAATACATTTCAAAAAGAATTTCCAACCCATACTGGATTCTACCGACTGTGAATCCAACATTTTAAATTCATTTTTTGGAAAATTCTCCTGTAACTTCTGTGTAACATTGTCCATAACTTCGGGAGTGATGGTGTTTTTTCCCGAAAACTGTACTGCAAGCAGATAACCGTTTTGCAGTTGCGTTCCATCCTCAGTTACGGTAATATTTTCGCTTGTATTGAAAGTAACTGTGTCAGCCGTTTCTTTTTGTATAAGCGACTGCATTTTTGCTGTATCTATATTGCCTATGTAGTTGTACTGTAAAATTGTACCACCTGTAAACTGAATATCCAGTGTCGTACCGAAAATACAGTTACAAATAATACCTATCACAAAAATCACAATGGAAATCGAAAAGAAAATTTTAGAAGTTCCCGTAAAATTGAGTATCTTTTTCATTATTTACCGTTACCTCCAAACAACCATTTTTTACGCAGGAATTTCATTCCTGACGCTGATTTCAACATCAGTCTTGACGCTGCTACGCCCATGATAAAGTTAGCGATAACACCTACAAGCAAGGTATAACCGAACGAATAAATCGTACCTGTAGTGGAAGGTCCGAAAATCGCTGACAACAGATTGACAGGTCCGAATACCAGCAACAAAATAATGGCAACAATGATAACGGTAATATTACCATCAAAAATTGCCCAGAATGAACCCTTTGTACCTGTCATAACAGCACCGTCAATCGTTTTACCTGCTCTGATTTCTTCTCTTACTCTTTCAGCGGTGATGATATTAGCGTCAGCACCCATACCTATAGAGAGTATCATACCTGCAATACCGGGCAATGTCATGGTGAAACTCGGGATAACCGTAAACAGTCCTGAAACAGCCGCAATCGAAAGAGCAAGCTGTCCCATCAAAGCCAGCACAGCAATAAAACCAGGAAGTTTATACATCACAATCAGGAAAATGGTCATGAAAATAAGAGCAACAATCGCTGCATATGCCATCGCTACTAATGCAGACTCTCCCAAAGTAGGGTCTACCGAACCAAAACTTACCGTTTCCAATTTGAACGGTAATGCACCTGCATTAATCTTTGTTGCCAAATCCTGAGCTTCTTCTGCATCTTTCAGACCTGTAATGGACGCTTCACCGTTGGTAATGACGGTAGATACATTCGGTGCGGAAATCATGATATCGTCAAGCCAGATGGAAACGGTTTTCTGTAAATATTTTGTGGTGATATCTTCAAATACAGAAGCGTCTTTCAGTTTCAATCCGACAACATAATTCGTACCGTCAAGACCTGGTTGTGCCAGTTCAATATTGGTACCGTCCATGAGAATTTCTTCTGTTTCTCCTGTAGGTGTTTTGTAGATAGGATTGCCGTCTGCGTCAAAGTCCTGTGACGCATAGGAATTTCCTGGACGGAATGTCAACTGTGCTGTTGCGGAAATTTCCTCAATAGCCTTTTTAGCGTCAAATTCTGTTTCAGTTTCTTTCCAAGGAAATCTGACGATAATTCTGTCATTGGAAGAATCGGCATACAATTCATAGTCTGTAATGTTATTGGAAACCAGTCTTGTTTCAATAACCGCTTTTGCCGTTTCAATTTCCTCGTCTGTGGCATTCACTCCTTCGGCAGGCTTGAAGGTAGCCTCCACACCACCACGAATGTCTATTCCCCATCGGATATCCTTTATCCCCTTGATAACAGTTGTGTCAAGGTCACCATACTGAGTGTGCATACCAAATACGGCAAAATAGCTCAGCGTGAGGATAAGGATTGCAATAATGAAGAATACGGGTTTTGCAACTCTTTTCAACTCTTACAACCTCCATTACGGAATTTTTTCTCACTGTGTCGGAAAACACGGAAACACTTAAATTTTCTCTCATCATTACTACCGCATTTTCTAAGACAGCCATAACAGAATAATTATATATTTTTCAAAGATAAATGTCAATTAAAAGTATTTTTTTCGTGATTTCCACAAAACATCAAATAACAATTTATACACTTTTCCTAATTTTTTTATCGGTATAGCTATGACAATTAAAAGTTTTTGTCGAACTTTTTTAAAAAGTTCGTGGGGTCAAGGGGCAAAGCCCCTTGTAGGATTTTAAAGGGCAAAGCCCTTTAATGAATAAACATTCAAAACAAAATTTGCCAAAGGAAATTTTAACCTGTTAAACCTCACGATTGATAATAATCAAAACTCCTCCTTGCTGTACCATTACTTTGCTGTTATCAGAAATCACAATATTACTTATTCCTATCGGAAAGTCAGAATACATAACCAGATTTTCCGCTTGATATTTAACCCCCGACAAACTTACTGTCGCACTCTCACAACCAAATGGCAATACAGAAACTGTCTTTCCTTTTTTATTTTCCAGAACAAAGTGATTTTCCGTATAAAAAATCTGTGTATTTTCGTCCATAATCATTCCCTGACAATTCCGTTTTGCCAGATATTTCAGCAAATGTAAATTGGCATAAGTATGGTCAAGCCGTCCACCTGTCACACCCAACAACACAAAATTTCTATATCCCTGCTCCATACCGTACCGCACACAAGATACAGTATCCGTATCGTCTTTTTCAACAGGAAGTACAACTGTTCTGATATTTTCACATTGCTTTAACCGTTCTTTCGGCATACTGTCAAAATCCCCTATCAGTATATCGGGAATAATATCCGCTTTTAAAACACTATCCAGACCGCCGTCGGCACATATCACAAAATCATCTTTCAAAATCATACTACGGATAAATTCAGTATTTGTCTGTGGAGAAGCTCCTATAATCACACATCTGTTCATTTTTTCTGCCACTCTTTAATATCCTTCACTTCATTATACATCTCTACATAGCTGTTATGCCGTGAGGGATTGATTTTACCGTCCTTGACAGCTTCAATAATCCTGCACCCCTTTTCACAGATATGACGGCATGAATTGAACTGGCAAGTATTGATATACTCTTTAAATTCAGGAAAACAATACTGTATATCCTCTTTATCAATCAGTTCATATCTTTCCAAATCTACCGTCGAAAATCCAGGCGTATCAGCAACATAACCGTTTTCTGTTTTATACAATTCCACACTGCGTGTGGTATGTCTACCACGACCGAGTTTTTTGCTGATATCTCCTGTTTCAATATCAAAATTCGGAAAAAGATAATTCAGCAAAGTTGATTTTCCTACCCCTGAATTTCCCGTAAAGGCTACAATGTGATTGTCAATTAACTGCCGTATTTCTTCCGCACCGTCACCGTTTTGTGAAGAAAACAATACTGTCTTTATTCCTGAATTATCATAAATTCTCTGATATTCTTCACCCGAGCGTAAATCCGTTTTCGAAAAGACAATTACAGGTTCAATATTTTTATGAATAGCCGTAGCGGTCATTTTATCAATGATAAAAAAGTTAGGAACAGGGTCACATACAGAAGATACAATCACCAGTTTATCAATATTGGCAACCGCAGGACGGACAAGTTTATTTTTGCGTGGAAGAATTTCTTTGATACTGGCATAGCCATCTTTAGGAATATCAATCTTCACTCTATCTCCAACAACAGGAGCAAGTCCTCTTTTACGAAATACTCCTCTTGCCTTACATTCTATGATACCGTTTTCTGTTTCCACATAATAAAAACCGCCCAGTAATCTGATAATGATACCTGATTTTTCCTCCATCAATCTCACTCCCTTTTGTCGGGGACGCTGTCCCCGAACCCCTGTTTAAGGGTTGCCACCCTTAAAAATCCCGCCCACTTTTTTGAAAAAAAGTGGACAAAAAACTTTTCCAGCTTACGATGTTAGATTGTTCCGCTAAGTGTCAGCTATGATAATTAAAAGTTTTGTCCACTTTTTCAAAAGTGGTGGGGTCAAGGGGCAAAGCCCCTTGTGGGATTTTTAAGGGCGAAGCCCTTAAACTCCCAAAAATCA
>CACWNY010000013.1:18806-20916 GCA_902762375.1 uncultured Ruminococcus sp.
AAGTGGTGGGGTCAAGGGGCAAAGCCCCTTGTGGGATTTTTAAGGGCGAAGCCCTTAAACTCCCAAAAATCAAATCAAAATTTGCGTAAGCAAATTTTGACAATAACTATTGTATTTTCAACCGCACAGTTGGAAAGTTTTTATCGAACTTTTGAGAATAGGTTCATGCAACGCTCTTTAATTCTTGCGTCTTTTCAGTTTTCCGCCGATAAGCTGAAACCATCTTTTAAAACCACCGTACCATGCGTCAAATACAAAGAACATATAGAACTTGGAAAGAAAATTGTTATGTGTTTCAGCATACTTCATTAACTTAGGGTGTTGCATTTTACAGAAAACTTTCCATTTAAATACACGATACCATCTGGGCTGACGGCGTTTCTTTTCTTTTTCTTTTTTCTGCTTTTCATCAAGATAGGTAGAAGTATAAATATGTCTGGCATAAAGACCGTAGTCCTTAAATCCCAAAAACTTAATACCGTCTACCATTTGTGTTTTATCGAAATATTCAATCTGCGGTAAACATTCTTTGATAATCTTAGTATTGAGAATAACACAGGAAGTCATATCATACTGACGATTGTTATAATCGTCAAGAATAGCCTTTATCAGCTTGTTGCCCTTGACAGACGCAAAACCCATACCTGTATTGACATGAATTGCTGTATCTGACGCAAACCATGCGTAATTTTCCGAAAGTTCATCAAGTGATGTTTTCAGCTCTACATCTGTATCGAGATAAGTTCCGCCGTAATGGTAAATTATCCAAAGTCTGGCAACATCAGATACAAACGCATATTTTTTGGCGTCGTAAGCGTCTTTAGTGTACTGACAGTAGTTGACATCAAAATTATCTTCATTCCATTCGATAATCTCATAATCAGGACATTTTTCTTTCCACGACTTCATACAGTCTTTGATAATCTGCGGTCTTTCTCCCCGTCCGAACCAACAGTAATGGATTACTTTAGGAATTTTTTCCTGAACCTCACTCAATGTATATTACCCTCCTGAAACGATAAAGTTTATCTCAATATATCATAATAAGTTTGCTGTGTCAATAAAAGAAAACAGACAATATATAGAGATAGCAAAATATTAAAAAAAAGTATTGACATTTTAATCAAAGCGTAATATAATATAGTAGCTGTCAGAAATACAGTAAAGTTTATATCGCGGGATGGAGCAGATGGTAGCTCGTCGGGCTCATAACCCGAAGGTCGTTGGTTCAAATCCAGCTCCCGCAACCAGTTTGAGTGTTCATAACGGATTTAAGTTATGGACACTTTTTCTTTTTTTATATCTGGAATTTGGCTTTACAGATTCTATGCTCGCTGAAAGATTAGACATAAAATAACTTACAATTTCCTTTTAGTTTAAGGGCTGTCGCCCTTAAAAATCCCGCCCACTTTTCCCCCAAAAGTGGACAAAAAACTTTTAAGGCTTTGCAGTGTTCGGATTGGGTAAAAATGACAGTTATTCCCAATTATAATTGCGTAATTTTCCTTCGCAAAGCAATTCAGGATAATTCCACTGCCGTAAAGTTTCATAGACCGCTATAGCAACAGAGTTAGAAAGATTTAAACTTCTGGCTTCGTTTATCATAGGAATACGAACGGTTGTATCGGGATTATCGTGCAAAAGTTTTTCGGGAAGTCCTGCGGTTTCCTTGCCGAAAACAAGATAAGCACCATCAGGATAGGTAATATCGGAATGAATATGTTTCGCTTTTGTGGAAAAGTAGAAATAATTCCCTTGTGTTCTGGCAAAAAAATCATCAAGATTATTGTAGACAGTAATATCCAACAAATCCCAGTAATCAAGTCCTGCTCTCTTAACAGCTTTTTCAGAAATACTGAAACCAAGTGGGCGTACAAGATGAAGTTTTGCTCCTGTTGCAGCACAAGTTCTGGCAATATTGCCTGTATTTTGAGGAATTTCGGGTTCAACTAAAACAACATTTAATTCTGACATAATTTTATCGTTTCCTTTCTTTGGTGACATACTCCCTCCGCCTACGCTTCGCTTAGAGGCGGGGGCTTCTCGTTCAAGTACAGCAACCTGTACAGTATCAGCGAGCTAACCCCGTGTGTCCCACGGTTTTGTTTTT
>CACWNY010000014.1 GCA_902762375.1 uncultured Ruminococcus sp.
GACACACGGGGTTAGCTCGCTGATACTGTACAGGTTGCTGTACTTGAACGAGAAGCCCCCGCCTCTAAGCGAAGCGTAGGCGGCGGGAGTATGTCACTGGAAAGGTTGTTATGATGATGAAAAAATTAACTTCTGGTATAGTTCTGATTGGTTGTATGACAGGGATTTTTTTGTGCGGTTGTCAGGGAAAAACAGAAACAATAAGTATGATAAGCACCGCTCCGTCAAGCGAAATGTCATCGGAAATTGTTCCTACTGCTCCCCCTACCGAAATCTCTACCGAAACTCTCGTAATTGATACCACCTCTACTGAAATGCCTACAGAATTGCCTAGCGTAGATATCCATAAGACCAACTCCAAAATAAAAATAACACTCAGTTCATATACCAACAGTGTTTCTCAGGGCGGTGAGGCTTTCGCTGAAATTACCGCTTCTCCCTCTACAGAATATCTTGCTACTGTTCTGGATAAAAATGATAACGCTGTAAATGTGCAGAATATTACCTCTGACGAAAACGGAAATCTTGTCTGGCAATGGAATGTTGCCACAGATTTCCCCACAGGCGATTACACCGTAAACATTCAGGGCGATAGTAAAAATTCTTCATTTACCATATCCGTTGTCGAATAATTCAGAAAAGTTTCAGCGGTGACAATGAAAAGTTTTTGTCCACTTTTTTCAAAAAGTGGGTAGGGTCAAGGGGCGACAGCCCCTTGTGGGATTTTAAAGGGCAACGCCCTTTAACTCCCAAAAAATTCAAACAAAATTTGCGTAAGCAAATTTTGACATATCCAAAACAAGCGTTCCAATCAAACGGGCAAACTCCCTTTTCAGACCACAAGGGTCTGAAAGGGAGTTTGTTATTTGGGAAATGAGCGAAATCTATTCCAGCATTTCGGCAATAATCGTATTGGAAAGCAAAAAACCTTTCGGGGTAAGACTAAGACGGTCTTTTTGTAAATTGACAAGCCCGTAACGACTGTATTTTTGAGCTGTTTTCAGACAGCGTTCAGGAAATTTCTTACCAAACAAATTCTGATATTCCTGAAAGCAGATACCGTCAGACAAACGCAAACGCAACATAATATATTCCTGTTCGGTAGAACCGTTACCATCGTCAATAGTCTTGTCGTTGTAAAAGGACTGCATATCTCTGGGAAAATAAAAGCGTTTACCATTCATAAGAGAATGAGCTGATACACCTATCCCTAAATATTCATCGCAATTCCAGTATTTGAGATTATGACGGCTTTCAAAACCGACAAGCGAAAAGTTCGAAATCTCATATTGTCGATAACCTTTTTCGGTAAGAAATTTCTGCATATATTCATAGAAGTCTGCTTGTGTATCTTCGTCAGGTAAAGATAAAGTCGGTGCTAATTTCTGATAGGGGGTATCGGGTTCAATTTTGAGTAAGTAGGCGGAAATATGTTTTGCACCGTTATCCATACAAAATTTAATGGAATTTTGCAAAGAGAAAATTGTCTGTTCTGAAATGCCAAGCATTAAATCCATAGAAATGTTTTCGATACCTGCTTTATGAATTTTTGATACAGTTTCGGTAACATCATTGTTGTTATGAAGCCTGCCAAGTAAATGCAACTCATTTTCGTTGGCAGACTGTACACCAAGAGAAATTCTATTGACACCAACAAACTTTAATTTGTCAAAATCAATGTATTTTGCTGAACAAGGGTTCATTTCCACAGTAATTTCGGGAAACGGTAAGAATGTAAAAGATTTGATTGCTCTTTCAACGATTTTAAACAGATTATCTGTACCAATAACACTAGGTGTACCGCCACCAATATACAGCGTATCAAATTTTTTATCTGAATAGAGATTGCCGTACATTTCCATTTGTCGGACAAGATGGTTGACATAATGTTCTATTTCATCACGGTTACAGGCTTTGGAGTAAAAGTCACAATAGGGACATTTTGCCTGACAAAATGGAATATGTACATAAAGACCGCAAGGTTCGTTCATATCTTCTCCAGAATACAGACAGCGTGTGCAGATATTCCCTCACCGCTACCCGTAAAGCCTAAGCGTTCTTCAGTAGTCGCCTTGACGCTGATATTTTCTACCTCAGTATCACACGCTTTGGCAATGTTTTCTCTCATGGTATCAATGTAAGGTCTTAGTTTCGGTGCTTGTGCGATAACAGTAGCGTCAATATTGCCCACCTGATAGCCTTCTGCCTTAATGAAATCATTGACAGCTTTCAGCAGTAAAAGGCTGTCAGCACCTTTATACTTTGGGTCATTGTCGGGAAAAAATTTGCCGATATCTCCCAAAGCCAACGCTCCAAGCATTGCGTCTGCGATAGCGTGAAGCAATACATCAGCGTCAGAATGTCCCAGCAGACCCTTTTCATAGGGAATTTCTACTCCGCCTAATATCAGCTTTCTGTTTTCTGTCAGACGGTGTACATCATAACCATGTCCTATTCTCACTGTATTCTCAATCCTTTCTTGTTTCCGTTAAGGGCTACCGCCCTTAACAATCCTGTTTCAAGGGCTTTGCCCTTGAAAATCCTGCGTTAAGGGCTGCCGCCCTTAACAATCCTGCCCACTTTTTTGAAAAAAAGTGGACAAAAAACTTTTAAGGCTCACTTCGTTCGGGTGCTTACCAAATAAAGGGAATAAGTTTGTATTTGACTTTCTGTTTATATTCTGTATAACCGTTCAGTTCTTTTTCAAGGAGTTTTTCTTCGTTTTTCAGCCGAACAATGATAATAAAGGGATAAATCAGAAAAATCAGAAAGGCGTATAAAGAATTTAAGATAAGCGGTATAGACAAAAATAACAGTATTGTAGCAGTATACATCGGGTGACGGATAATACCGTATAAGCCAGTGTCGATAACCTTTTGATTTTCCTGTACTTCGACGATTCGGGAAAGATAGGTGTTTTCTCGCAAGACCTCTCCGTACATTGCATAAGAAAGTAAAAATATGACTGATGATACAATCACAATCCATTTAGGTAATGTATGCCACGAAAAACGATAATTCAGTCCAGCTACGATAAATCCGCTGAGAAACATAACTCCGCTGACTGCCACAACGCCTTTTTGTTCGGACTGTTCTTCTTTGGCGTTCAGTCGTTTGGCAAGGAGTTCGGGATTTTTTGCCATAAGAATAAAGCCTGCTATCAGCATAGGCAAAAACAACAGTCCTATAAAAACCCAGCCGTTGACAAAATATAACGACCCTGCGGGTAAAAACAACAACAACCCTACGGCTATCAGTCCGACAAAGTATTTTGTCAGGGCATTTAATAATAAAGTGCTTTTTTTCATCATTATCAATACTTCCATTTGGTAACATCATCTGTAAACATTATTCCGTTATTGCTGATTTTGTAAAAAGGAAAATGCCACTCATTATGGAATAATTCAGACGGTATGATGGCATAAGGTTGTATAAGCGGTTCAATACCTTTCTGCATATCCTCAACAGATGTTGCAGTATCTGAACATTCCCAGCCTGTCTGAACAGACCAAAATGGATTTTCTGATTTTTTCCACATTTTTTCCATTAAATCTTTTATCAGTAATAATTTTTCTTCAAGATAAATAATTTTATGTTTGCCTTTTTCTTCTTGATATTCATACCGTATAAAATCGTCTTCGGGAATAATCAACTCAAAAGAAAATGTATTCTTTTCTTCCATATTGAAAATAAATACTCTCACTTCTGAAAAATCGTGAAAATCAAATTGCACTTGTTTATAATCATAAGTATGGTCTTCGGTATACCCAAGCTGAAAATTTTGTTCCAGTTTTTTCTGATTCCATTCTATGATTTGTGGCAAAGTATTGTTTTCAAATCCCCAGTATCCGCTTTTGAATGTACAACCGCACTCTATAAGATTTTGGTAAAAATTCTGCACGGTATTTTGGGTTATACAGTTTTTATCACAAACAAACGATACCGAAAAATATGGTGGCATAATATTCCCTCACTTTCATTTATAAAATACTATCGCATTTCTACTAAAACGGCTGTTTCAGTAGGGAAATAATCAGCGGTATTACTGCTCAGGCCTGACGCTTTCCAAGCCTGTTCAAAGGTGATTTCGGGCTGATTACTTAAATAGACATACTCTGTATCGTGAACAGCATTGTTTAATCTGCCTTTGATTTCCAGACGATATTGATAAGTCTGTTCGTCACATAACCAAGTACCATCTGACATTTCACAGTAAGTTTTTATATTGCCTTTGACAGTATTGCTGACTTCCGCTTTTTTCTGACAAGATGTCATTGAAAAAATACATATTGTACAAAATATCAGCAAAATAATCTTTCTCACATTTTTCACCTCTCTAACTACTTATTTATCAAAAAAAGTCCTATTCCGCAAACCACAATACCTATGACTTGCTGTAAAGAAATCGTTTCTTTGTAGAGTAAAACGCCTATCACAAGCAACGCAACCGCAAGACAAATACTTGCTGTTAAAGACCCGTTACTGGCTTTCCAGCCTGCACGGTATAAAAATACATATCCTGCTTCCAAACCTACTATTGCTATACCTAAAACAAAAGATGTCCAGTTTACTTTGGTAATTTCACTGGTGACATTTTGGGGTTTTACACTGATGACAAATAGTATCGCTGAAATTATCCCTCCGATAAGATAAGTCACTGTCAACGCACCGAATGTGTTGACATCTTGCGGTGTAGACTTTGCACAGATATGATAAAAACAGTTTGACCCAACTATCACAAGTAACGGCCATAGCATATGCCACATAGAAAATTTCCTCCTATATAATGAACTGATTGATAAAATTATAGCATATTCTGTCAATTACCGTCAATAAAAAAGATACTTCCATTTGCAAATGAAAGTATCTTTTGATAATTTTATACACCATGTCATTCCGAACGCAGTGAGGAATCCTTAATAAAATTTTCCACCTTTGTAGTTGAAAATCAAATCGTTATTGACAAAATCTGCTTACGCAGATTTTGTCTGGAATTTTGGGGAGTTTAAGGGCTTCGCCCTTAAAAATCCCACAAGGGGCTGCCACCCCTTGACCCCGCCCACTTTTTGAAAAAAGTGGACAAAAACTTTTAATTGTCACAGCTATGGGTTGTTTTTCTATAATGACAAATTTAGATTTCAGACAGGGTGAACTTTATTTTTCATATCGACAAGTTCGCCGTTGATACCCTGTTGCTTCTGTCGTCTTTTCTCAAAGAATTTCACCGAAACTTCGGGGAACATTGCATAAGATAAAACATCTTCTTCCTGTTCAGTCCACTGTTTACATTCTTCACGCAGTTTCTCGAGTTCAGGTTTAATTAAGTCGGCAGGACGGCAGGTAACGGGTTCTTCGTCACCGATAATTTTCTTACGAAATTCAGGGTCGATAGGTACGGGTGTTGTACCGTATTTTCCAGCTACCATATCTTTGAACTGGTTGTTGCACATCTTGTATCTTTCGCCCATAATGACATTGAATACTGCCTGTGTACCGACAATCTGTGAAGTAGGCGTTACCAACGGCGGATAACCTGAGTCTTTTCTTACTCTGGGAACTTCCTGTAAAACTTCGTCAAGTTTATCCTCTTTGCCAGCCTGTTTGAGTTGGTTCAGCAGGTTGGAAAGCATACCACCCGGTACTTCGTAAATAAGAGCTTTGGTATCGGTTGCCAGCATTTTCTGGTCAAGTAAGCCGTTGTCAATGTACTTTTTACGGACACCCATAAAGTACTCACGGATTTCGTTAAGAGATTTCAGGTCGATACCTGTATCGTACTTTGTGCCTTTGAGTGCAGCTACCATAGCTTCTGTGGGAGTATGAGATGTGCCGTTTGCCAACGGTGACATAGCGGTATCAATACGGTCAATACCATTTTCAATGCCCTTTAACAAGCACATTCCTGAAAGTCCTGATGTAGAATGGGTGTGTAACTGTATAGGTAAAGTGGTAGCCTTTTTGAGTGCCTGTGTGAGAGTGATAATTCTGGAAGGGGTCATCAATGCCGCCATATCTTTAATACAGATGGAATCTGCTCCAGCGTCAGCAATTCTTTTTGCATATTCTACATAATATTCATCAGTGAATACATCGCCTACAGTATAAGAGATGGCAACCTGTGCTTCAGCACCTTCTTTTTTAGCGGCTTTGATAGCCGTCTGCAAGTTTTTGATGTCGTTGAGTGCGTCAAAAATACGGATAATATCTATACCATTTGCCACTGAACGCTGTACGAAATATTCCAGTACATCGTCTGCATAGTGACGGTAACCTAACATATTCTGTCCTCTGAACAACATCTGCAATTTGGTATTGGGGCATTTATCTTTAATAATACGCAATCTGTCCCAAGGGTCTTCGTTAAGGAAACGCAGACAAGAGTCAAATGTAGCACCGCCCCAACATTCCAAAGAATAAAAGCCTACTTTATCCAGTTTTTCAAGGATAGGCAACATATCTTCGGTAGTCATTCGGGTAGCGAACAACGACTGGTGAGCGTCACGCAGAACGGTTTCGGTAATGAGAATTTTTTTATTTTCTTCTTTAGCGACCGTTTTATTTTCTACAGGTTTTCTGGTCGGATTTTTCTTCTTATTGTCTGCCATGTCAGTATATTCCTTTCGGGTTGGACTTTATCAGTTGATTGTCATAAGGACTTCGCCTGAATTGACATTCTGCCCTTTAGATACGGTAATACTTTCAACCGTACCGTCAACAGGAGCAAAGATTTCGTTTTCCATTTTCATTGCCTCAAGAATGAATACGCAGTCGCCTTTCTTGACACTCTGTCCCTGAGAAACTTTGATATCGAGAATAACACCGGGCATAGGTGCTTTTACAGGTTCGCCTGAACCTGCTTTTGCAGGTGCGGGAGCTGTTGCTTTGGCAGGTGCTTTTTTGGGTGCGGGAGCTGTCGTTACAGGAGCTGTACCCTCTGTAAGTTCTTCTACCTGAACATCGTAACTTGTACCGTTTACTGTAATTCTTAAATTTTTCATAAATGTCAACCTCTTATGTTATGTATTTATCGTTTTATTTAAGGGCTACCGCCCTTAAAAATCCCGTGTCAAGGGTTGCACCCTTGACAATCCTGCCAAACTTTTTGAAAAAAGTTTGACAAAAACTTTTATGAAAATTTGCTTTCGCAAATTTTGGGATTAATATATGGTACTGTGTTTTTTAGGCATGGTAGCCACTCTTTTGCCCGAAAGCATTTCGAGTGCGGTACAGACCTTAAATCTGACATCTTCTCTGGCAATCACATCATTGACATAACCATATTGTGCGGATTTTTCAGCGGTACATTCGGTGTTGATGTATTCCTGAACGACTTTTTCTCTTTCTTCTTTGGAAACTGCCATCTTGTCCGCCCAGAGAACGGCTGCCCCTGTGACAGGCGGTAACGGTGAAATAACGGCTGTATCCAAAGCAAATGTGACATCAGCACTTGCCCCCGACCCTGCTACAGCAATATAATACGCACCGTAAGCCTTACCTTTGATGACGGTAATCTTAACAGTTGTTGCATCAGCGTAAGCAGAAGATACTTTCCTTGCTTCTGTAACATTTTCGAAACCTTCACTATCGGCGAAAGTAACAACAGGAATAGCAAATGCGTCACAAAAACGCACAAACGATGATACTTTACTGCAAGAATCTCCGTCAAGCACACCACCCTTGTTGGCAACAATTCCGACAACTGTTCCTGCAATTCTTCCAAGACCTGTAACTGCCTGTTTACCGTATCCTTGTCTGAACTTGATAAATGTACCGTTGTCAACGGTCTGTCTGACAAGACATTTTACATTTTCTTCGGGTTCGTCAGCGTCTGTAATCGGCGGAATACTGAGGTTATTGGACGGCAAAAGGGTAATCAGTTCTTTCGCTTTGGCAATAGCACTTTCGGTATCTTCTGTAGTGATGTGGGTAATACCTGCTTTTTCATTATCTTCTGCGGTAGCGTTTTCACCTGTTACACTGAGAGATAATTTCGCCTTTTTCGACATAATCACGATATCCGCACTTACCGCATTCAAAGCTCCTGTTCCCAGACAATTACCCACAATGACGGATATCTGCGGAACAACACCCGACAACTTACTGACACTGTTGAGTACCTTGCCGTATGAACCAAGCATTTCCATACCCTCTGACAGTTTCGCTCCGACAGAATCATAAATACCCACTACAGGTACACCTGTTTTTTCGGCAAGGTCATAGAGTTTCTGCAACTTTTCCGCATGAGCTTTCGACATTGCCCCACCACAGATATCGCTGTTCTGTGCAAAAGCATAGGCAGGACAAGTATTCACCATTCCATACCCTGCAATGACTTCTGTCGGGTTATCCCCTGACATGGTGTAAGCGTCTATCTGCGTGAATGTACCCTCATCGAAAAGGGCTGCAAGATTTTGGTAAGCGGAAGACTGTTCAATTTCCGCTGTTATGTTTGACAGATTTTCTGTACGCAATCTTTTTTCCTCCGTTCGTACTTCAGATAATTTGAATAATTATACAGTTTCTATTATAAGATATTTACCAAAAAACTACAAGTAAAAAACTTCGTCAAAGGTATTTTTGCTGATTTTTCTATTTTCAGAAATGAAAATTTATGTATTTTTGGTCATTATTCACAATGGTTCTTAGTAATAATCGACTTCTGTGATGTTGGTGGAGGCTTGCAGACGGTGAACTTCTTCTTTGGTAAGTTCTCTCCATGCCCCTGCTTTCAGACCTCCTAATTTGACTTGTCCTATCGCAATTCTTTTCAGTCGTGGGACTTCCAGATTAAGCTGTTCGCACATCTTACGGATTTGTCGGTTTCTGCCCTCACGCAAGATAATTTCCAGCACACATCTTCCTTCTTCTCTTGTCACAACGCGGACTTCAGCAGGAGCGGTTTTTTTGCCGTCAATGACCATTCCGCTACTTAATTTCGTGAGCTGTTCATCATTAATCGACGGTCGTACAGTAACTCTGTACACCTTGTAGACATGTTTTGACGGGTGAGTGACTTTGTTGGCAAAATCTCCGTCATTCGTCATCAGCAATAACCCCTCTGACTCTCTGTCAAGCCGTCCGACAGGATATACCCTCACAGGAATATCTTTGACCAGTTCAGCTACACATTTTCTGCCCATTTCATCACTCATGGTCGTCACATAACCTCTCGGCTTATGTAACATAATATAATATTTCTTCGTCTTTGACCCTGCGGTAATCTTTCGCCCTCTGACAACTACCTTGTCCTTTTTCGGGTCAACTTTGTCCCCGATACTTGCCACTCTGCCATTAACTTTTACCATGCCAGCCTCTATCATTTCTTCCGATTTCCGCCGTGACGCTATACCATTATCCGCCATATATTTCTGTAATCTGACTAAATTATCTTTCATAAATAACTCCTTATGCAAATGCCACCGTCAAGCGATGACAATTAAAAGTTTTTGTCCACTTTTTTCAAAAAGTGGTGGGGTCAAGGGGCAAAGCCCCTTGTCAGGATTTTTAAGGGCGAAGCCCTTAAACTCCCCAAAATTCAAAACAAAATTTGCGAATGCAAATTTTGACAGATTATCTGAACAAGTTTCTGAAAAAATCCGCAATACTTTCCCACACACTTTTTCTGACTTGCTTATACACCACTTCTGAAGTCGTCACAAGTGGAATTTCTTCTATTTTTTTGTTTCCCGAATAATATTGCACACTTCCGACAGTTTCGCCTTTGTCAAGCGGTGCATATAAAAAGCGGTCAAGAATTAATTTTCTGGTAATATTCAGCTCCTCGCCGTTTTCCGTGACATAACTCATGCTTTCAGACGGTTTCAATTCCACAGTACTCTGATTTCCTCCCACAACATCTGCCGAAAAACGGAAATCTTCATCAATACCACTCACTTTTTGCAATTTTGAAAAACCATAATTATACATTCTGATATGGTCATTCCAGTCGTCAGGAGCGTTGAGCGTTACCGCTATGAGTTTCACACCGTCTTTTTGTGCTGACGATACCAGACATCTTCCTGATTTTTTCGTAAAGCCTGTTTTTCCGCCGTTGCAATATTCATACATCGACAACAACTTATTATGATTATAATACACATTCACTGTATCTGACGGACTGATAAAATTCACTTTCATAGATTTCTGTGCTGTAAGACTGGCAAAATCTTTATTTTGCATCGCATACTGCATGAGTTTTGCCATATCTTTAGCGGTGGAATAATGCTGTTCGTCATCAAGTCCTGACGGGGTGACAAAATGCGTATCGTTCATACCAATCACTTCTGCTTTGGCATTCATCATATCCGCAAACTTTTCCTTTGTCTTTCCCAGAGTGAGTGCTACCGCATTGGCACTGTCATTACCTGACACCATCATCATTCCCACAGCCAAATCCGAAAGTTTTACCTTATCCCCCACTTTCAGATACATGGACGAACCCTCTGCAATCATATCCTGCGTAAAAGTTACCGTCTTGTTGTCTTTTTTTGCATATTCCAGAGCAAGAAGTGTGGTCATAATTTTTGTGGTACTTGCCATGCTTAACTTTTCAGTGGAATTTTTCTCAAAAATCACGCTGTCATTATTATCACAAAGCAATATCGCTGACTTCGCTGACACATCAATATATTCCTCATTTTCCGCATTTACCGAAAAACAACTCATTACCGTCAGAAATATTGCCGAAAATATTACCGCAACCGTTTTCAACATAAATCAACTCCCGTTTCAAACCATGCACATTCCCAAAATTTGCGAAAGCAAATTTTCCCGAAAAGTTTTGTCGAACTTTTTCAAAAGTTCGTGGGGTTGAGGGGCAAAGCCCCTCATGGGATTTTTAAGGGCAATGCCCTTAAACTAAACATTTTTCATCTAAGGAGATTTTATGCGAAAACGGTTCAGCTTATACGGAAAACAGTATTAATCTTCTGTTTTCTCTGTGGGAGTTTCTGTTTTTTTGTTGTCAGATTTTTCCTTATCGTCCTTGTTGAACATTTCCTTTATCTTATCAATCACATCAGGAGCCATCGCCAATGCTTTTTCGGCAACACCTGTATTAGGAGGGTCTATGGTGAGTACTTTGGCATTACCATTTGCTATCACGATAAAGGCAATAGGGTTCACCGAAACGCCTGCCCCCGTACCACCTCCGAAAAGGTCTTTGTTGGGAACAGACTTTGCCACAAAACTTGAACCGCCTGACGCAAATCCGTAAGATACTTTCGATACAGGTACGATAATCGTACCGTCAGGAGAAGTAATGGGATTTCCCACTACTGTATTGACATCTACCATTTGTTTGATTTTTTCGATGGTTGTTCCCATCAGACTTTCTAAAGGTTGTTTTTTTTCATCTGCCATTGTCATGCACCGTCCTTTGAATTTTCATTTGTATTTTCGTCTGTGCGGGTAATGTTAAGATATAATCTTACGGCTTTGATACCGTATATTATCAGTGAAGCAAGTAAAAAAAACGGTCTGGAGGATATCTGCAAATCCATAAAGATATCGCTTTTTTTTCGGTCGAAATCCGCCTTGATGTCGATGTCGGGAATTTTCCTGAAGGTAATCAATGCGGATAGTACTCCCAAAACAGGATAAACACCGCTACAAAAATAACCAAAATTCATTGCTGTATGATAAGCGTCCTCACCGCCTACTTTGACTTTCAGTATCATCTTTCGGACGATGATATGCTTCAGTACACTGCCAAGAAATTTTTTGACAATATCTATCAGTTCTTCCAGAATATCAATAACACCGCTTAGTCCGTGAGCCTTGAAAATTTTAACAACACGGCTTTCTGATTTTTCTTCTGTACTGTTAGGAGATGTTGTATCTGTTTTCGGCGAATTTTCAGGAATATTTTTTGTAGATTGATTTTCAGGAATATTTTCAGGTTTTTCAGGTTTCGTAGGTGTTTTTGTTTTTTTAGGCTTTTTGGGCTTTTTAGGCTTTCTGGATTTTTTAGGCTTTTGGGGTTTTTTAGGCTTTTTGGGAATAATATAGAATTTAATAAACAAATATCGCAACCATAATTTTGTTGATTTGCCGTCATATTGCAACATAACATGAACAGGAAGAAACAGCGACAAAACAAGTACTGCTACAATAATGAGTATTATCATTAAGACTTTCATCTATGCTGTCACTTCCCTTAGGTCATGTCAAAATTTGCTTTCGCAAATTTTGTTTGGAATTTTGGGGAGTTTAAGGGCTTCGCCCTTAAAAATCCTGACAAGGGGCTTTGCCCCTTGACCCCACAACTTTTTGAAAAAAGTTGACAAAAACTTTTAATTGTCACCGCCGAACAAAAGATAGTTAAATCAGACTTATGGTAAAGTTATCTTCTTTTTTGTCGGACGGATTTTCATTTTCAGTATTTTTTTCACCGTCCTGCGGTAGTGAGGGTAAATCGTCCAGACTTTCCAGTTGAAAACAACGAAGAAAATTATCGGTTGTACCATAAAGTAAGGGTCGTCCGGGAAGTTCCAGTCTGCCTTTTTCTTCAATAAGACCTTTGGTTGTCAGACTGCCGATTACTCCTGAACAGTCCACACCTCTTACCTGTTCGATAAAGGCTTTCGTGACAGGCTGATTATAAGCAACTACTGCCAGCACTTCTAATCCTGCCTGAGAAAGCGGAGCATTTCGCTTGATATCCATAACCCTTCTAATATACTCACCGTACTCTTTCTTACTGCACATCTGATAACTTTCCTCAAGTCGTACAATACCTATTCCGTGAGTACCGTTATTATATTCTTTCATCAGGTCTTTCATGAGCAATTCGGTTTGTTTAGGTTTCTGTTCAATCGCATTACTGATAGTTTCCAGCGGTACAGGTACACCGCTTGCAAATAAAATAGCTTCTATTGCACATTTCAATTCTGTATTATTCAATAGAGTTTTCCTTTCGTATCAATCTGATATCGGCATTATCCCCGTCACCGTCAACATACAGACGGTTATTCTTGATAAGTTCCAGCACCGCCAGAAATGTGGCAACAAGTTCCGATTTCGGACTACCGTCCTGAAACAGTGAACGGTACTTTACAGGCGTACCGTCCCAGAGTTTCCGCAGAACATACACCACTCTTGAACTGACCGAAACAATTTTCTTTTCAACAATTCCGCTGAACGCTTCTTTAGGGGGAGGCAATTTACTTTTTCCTCTGCCGACCGCCATCAGATAGGCTTTGGCAATATCTTCTGTCTGATGGGTTCGTGTATAGGTCATATCGAACTTGATTTTTGACGGTTCTTTGGTAAAGATATCGTAAGTGACCATTTGGGCAAGTTGTTCGGCAATTTTTCTGCACTCCTGATATTCGATAAGTTGTCCCTCAAGTTCCTTTTTGAGTTCTTCTGCCTCTTCGTGTTTAGGCAACAACGATACGGATTTGATATAGACAAGGCGGGACGCCATTTCCAGAAATTCACTGGAAATCTCCATTTCCTGCCCTTTCATATACTGGATTTGTTCCATATACTGTTCCAGCAAAGCGGAAATCTGTATATCACAGATATCCATCTTATGTTTGGCAATCAGTTGCAACAACATATCCAGAGGGCCTTCAAAATCGCATACTTTGTATTGTAATACAGGATTTTCACTTCTGTTCAAAATAAAGCTCCCTCACCCATTACAAAAACGGTCTGAACGGTAATTCTGATAGGAATAAAATCCCCTGCATTACCCATTCACTGAGATAAGTCAACGGCCCTGTAAGTACACCTGCCATGATTAATACAATCAGAACAATATTGAAGATAGGTTCATACATATAAATTTTATAGACAATTCTGTCAGGAAGTAAGGCAAACAGGATTTTTGACCCGTCAAGTGGCGGAATAGGAATTAAATTGAACACTGCCAGTGATACATTAATAGAAACAAAATACCCTAAAAAAACGACAATTAAACTGTAAAGCCATACTGCCATTATTCCCTTTACGGCAAGTAACCATACAACATTGTACAGTAAACCGCCCACAAATGCACATAACAGATTGCTTACAGGTCCTGCCAGTGCCGTTATTGCCATGCCGACTTTGGGATTTTTGAAATATCTTGGGTTGACAGGTACAGGTTTCGCCCAACCAAACCCTACAAGCAATATCATGATTGCTCCCACAGGGTCAATATGGGCAAGCGGATTGAAACTTAAACGCCCACTGTTTTTTGCTGTATTATCTCCTAACTTGTAGGCAATAAATCCATGTGCCAGTTCGTGTATCGGCATGACCAGAAAGACGATTATCACTACTGCCAGTATCTGCATTAATGCACTGCCAAAGCCCAACTGTCCTGATAATAACGCTCTTAACATAATACTCCTCCTTAATGTACTCTCTTTGGTATATTATTCCATCATTTTATTATCATATCACATCTCTTTTATTTTTTCAATGCAATCCGTCAACTTGAAGAATTTTTTCCTTTTTCCACATAAATATTTTTTCCAAAACTCTTGCTTTTTCCCCCTAAATCTGTTAATATTATAGGCGTTGTATTCAATAGCAGAGTTTTCAAAATTTCAAGGAGGTGCTTTTCTATGGCAAAATGTGAAATTTGCGGTAAGGGTGTTACTTTCGGTATCAAAGTTTCCCACTCACACAGGCGTTCCAACAGAGCTTGGAAACCCAATGTTCAGCGTGTAAAGGCGATTGTTGATGGTTCTCCTAAACATGTCTATGCGTGTACCCGTTGCCTCCGCTCAGGTAAAGTGACCAGAGTGACTGCAACTGCATCTACAGAAGCATAACAATTAACCTTTTAATCTATCTATCTTGGAATGTAAATGTTTCTACAGAAGCATAACACAGTTGATTTCTGGCTTTTCGGGACTGTCCTGTTTTTTCAGGATAGTCCCTTTGCCTTGTTTCCGTTTGAAAATTTCCCAAAACACTTTCTGTCTAAAATAATCTCACCTCAAGCGGTGACAACCAGAAGTTTTTTGTCCACTTTTTTTCAAAAAAGTGGTGGGGTCAAGGGGCAAAGCCCCTTGCGGGATTTTAAAGGGCAAAGCCCTTTAATGAATAAAAATTCAAAACAAAATTTTCGTAAGAAAATTTTGCCCTGAAATTCCTTAAACCCATAACTTTGCTACCCCATTTCCCAGACCACAAAATCCCCTTTCAGACCCCTATGGGTCTGAAAAGGGATTTTGCTTATCTGACTGGAACAATTTTTGTAAATAACTTCTTATTTTTGGCATTTGTCTTTCAGTTGACGGAAAATTTCTTCGGTATTGGTTTCACTGTCGCCACTCAATACAAGAATACTACCGTTCTTTTGGGTAAGCACCACTTCAGACAGAGATTTTCGGTAAGAATAGCGTTGATAAGTACCGTATTCTTCATTATGGAATTTGCCTAATAACAACTTTGCCGAATTAAATGCCATCGTTTTACTTCCTGAATGACTGCTATTTTTGTATTCAATATTGTCTATCTGACTGTAATCCACGCTGACATCACTCCAGTAGGTAGAATGAACGGTAAAAGATGTTTCTCCGTATTCCACATTCACTTCTCCCGAAAACATGATGTAACCAATACCCACTAACATGACGAACACAGAACAAAAAACGATTATCTTTGTTTTTTTGTAATGGTTAGTCAACGGAACAATATCATTTGTTTCTTGTTTAAGTTGTTTGCGGTAATAAATGTAGGAGTAGACAAGTGGTATAACGGTAATGACTACCAAAATTCCCAGTACAATAAACATCGAAAAATTGTACGGTATCAAAGCCGTTACCATTATCAGCAGTCCACCGATAAGCCACACTTTACCGCCCAGACGGTGAGTAACATTCCAGTTTTCCTGACTTTGGAGTGTCCATTTAATTTTGATACCTAAAGTATAGTTCTGACGGCATTTAGGCAGATAATTTCCTATTATGGCAAACCCCAGACCGATAGCAAGAAATAAAAAAGGGAATATATTATTTTCTCTGATACCAAATGCGGTAAGATAAATGATTGTCATGAAAAGTATAGAAATACAAGGTACTATCCAGAAAACAAGATTTTGAGCTTTAGGTGTCTGATGTTTATTTTTGGGGTCAAGGCTGGTTATCACCATGCCAAGCCAGTGAAATGCCAGTAAAATCAATGGAAGAAAAAACACAATATAACCTTTCACTGCCGAATTGTCCGCTTTTCCATCAAAACCAAAGTGAATAGCCATTGTATCGGGAAGTTTATTCCACAAAATCAACCCGACAACTATTGGCAACAAAATAATTATGGAACTGATAAGTAATTTTTTCTTATTCTTCTTTATCATTGTTCACATCTCCTTTCAAGTCTGTGAGCCATAACATGATTTCCTCCAGAACGGAAGTATTCAGTTCATAGAAAATGAACTTACCCTCTCTGGTATCTCTGATTAAGTCAGCCTCTTTCAGAACGGAAAGATGTCGGGAAATGGAAGCGAAAGTAACATCAAAATGACCAGAAATATCTCCTGCCGACATTTTCCCATTTTTGAGCATACTCAGAATTTCTCGTCTGATAGGGTCTGCCAATGCTTTCAGTGTATTCTGTAAACTCAAAATATCACCCTTTCGTTTTCATTTAACATTTAACCTAAATGTTAAATGAAGTATAGCACATATTTTTGATTTTGTCAATAGATTTCCAGACAAAAAAATCTCCTTTCAGCGATAAAAACGGAAAGGAGATTTTTGTTGGATATGCCAAAATTTGCTTACGCAAATTTTGTTTGAATTTTGTGGGAGTTAAAGGGCGTTGCCCTTTAAAATCCCACAAGGGGCTACCGCCCCTTGACCCTGTCCACTTTTTGAAAAAAAGTGGACAAAAACTTTTAATTTTCATAGCTCAGTCGTAGCGGTTTATTTCTGGTATTTTTTGCGAAAAGTCACAATACCCATACCTGCCAATACCAGTGTCAGCAAAACTATCAGATAATTTTCATCACCAGTCTTAGGTGCATTAGATGAAGAAACTTCATTAGCGGTTTGTGTATTAACGGCGGTATTGTTGTTTGTGGAGTTATTCTGAGTAGGGGTAGAATTATTCTGGGTGGGGGTAGTTGGAGTTTCTGTTGCGTTTACAGGGATAGTGTCTGTTTCTTTTTTACCACAATTTTCACATATTCTTATTTTTTCGCCCTGTTGTGTTGCAGTGGCTTCTTTGGTAACAGTCCATTCCCCCCACTTATGACCCAAAGCGGAAATAAATTCTGTTTTTGTCGCACCGCAGACCGTACAGGTAAATGTTTTGATACCGTCTGTGATACAGGTAGGTGGAGTTGTGATTACTCCGTCATTCCAGACATGGTTATTATCATCATGAACTTCACCGTGTTCACTTGCAGGAACAGAGATAGCTTTTATAGGATAGTTATCTACCGTAAAACCGTCTTTACCATCAAAGGTCATTGCCAGAAGAGGTTCATATTCTTTGACAGTATTACAATATTCATACGCATAGTCAATCATACTTTCTTTTCGGTTGACCACATCATTCCATTTACCATCGTTATAGAAATAGCTTTCACCCTCATTAATCACACCGCACATTTTTGTGGTGTAAAGATTGAACATAAACGGGAAAATACTTGTGTAATTTTCTTCATTGCCTGATTTACGGCTCATTGTCAGAACAACGGAATATTTTTCTCCCTGTTTGAGGAAATATTCACCCGAGAGGTCAACTTTATGCCAACCACCGTACTGATGAGATTGTACACCTTTTTCCAGCAGAACACCTGATGACGGATTACCGTTTTCAACATTTTTATAGATTTCATAGTTTACGGTAGTGTCAGGTTTATTGGTATAATAGGAAATCTGATAGAGGTACTCATCTTCTTCAGCGTCAAAGACATTGGCTGTTTTGGTTTCGGAACTGTAATCCTCATTGGCATACAATGATGAAAACATCATATTGTACTGGTCATAATTCTGCGTTGTATATTTTACAGAATCGGTTTTATCAAAGATAAAACTGGTAGGACTATCTATACTCTGGTCATAGTAGGAAAGATAGAAATATCCTGTATCATCAACGCCACCTGAATTGGCATTAGGATTAGCGTAACTTACTCTTCCATACTTATCTGTTGTAGCGGTTGCCTTATCTTCTTCGGTCAATGAACCCAGACTGTTCTTGACAATAAAAGCACCATCTGCAGGAGGCATACTTTGGGTAACAACTTTTCCACTGGAATTGGTATAGGAAAAATTCTCTTTCGGATAGTTATCATCATAGCCGACGATGGTAACTTCATGATTGGAAGCTGTGGGCGAATAGCAATAGTGCGACCAGTTTGTTTTCAGAAGAATAGCCTCACTCATCATAGCAATACCGATAGAAACACTGTGACCCTGTGCGATTTCAGATTTTATGGCATCGACACCAGCCTGATTAAATTCATACTTTATCCTGAATCGGCAAGAAGACTCCGACCTCTATAGGTCGGGGATGAATTGCCGTCAGCCGTAAGGCTGATTTTTTCCTTGACAACATTAAGATATGCTCCCGCCTCTATAGGCGGTGAGTACTTCACTTCTTTAGTTTTAAGAGCAGGAGAGGGCAATAAACGAGTTTCTCTGAATACAGCATTGGAAGGTACATTCATATATTCTGCGGTACGAGGTAAAGTCCAGTCATCACCTTCAGAATAGCCTATATTCGCACGGGTACGCTCTTTACCACTGTAATAATAGGGATATTCCCCGTTTACACTTACACTTTCGTCAACAGGATTGAACCCCGAAGCAAATAAATTAGATGCCAACTGAGAAGAACCGCCAAAATTATACGCTACATTCTGATTATCTTCTTCTATCTCGCCGACATCAAGTCCTTCGCCCACTTGTGAAGAACGCACTCTGCCTTTGATAACTTCTTCTTCAGTAATCGTGTGATAGACATACCAGCTGATATACTTTTCAGAGAAATTCACATTGTTGTTTTCCTCACCAGCCGTAACCCCCAGATTATTGGTAAAGAGATAGGAACTTTCCGAAGCAGCAACCGCTCCAAATGCCCAGCATGTACCAAAAGGGGTCTGAAGTTTGACGGGAGTGATATAGTTTTTCCCGTTGTAGTTTCTCAGGTCAATCGCAGACGGTAATTCTGCCGTATCTTCTGCCGCTGCGGAAAGACCTCCCATAGACACCGCTGACAACACCAATAATGAAGTCAGTACAGCACTGATTGTTTTTTTGAACATAATAATTTTTTTCTCCTTAATATTCTTTAGTTAAAGGGCTACCGCCCTTTAAAATCCTGTTTTAAGGGCTGCCGCCCTTAAAAATCCCGCCCACTTTTTTTGAAAAAAAGTGGACAAAAAACTTTTAAGTTTCACCGCCAACACTTAGCTAAAGATTTCCGAACGAAGTGAGCCTTGAAAGTTTTTGTCAAACT
>CACWNY010000015.1 GCA_902762375.1 uncultured Ruminococcus sp.
GGTAAATCCGGACAAGATATTTCCGGCTTATTCAGTATGCTTGTTTCTTGATTTTTTGTGCATTTTCACCATGCTTTCTTAAATTTGCTCATTTATAGTCTTATATTGATGTTGTTCTTATCATATACGATTTTATTCACAATGTCAATAGAAACGAAATAAATTTGGAAATAAAATACATTGTATGTCATTTCGAGGAGCAACAGCGACGAGAAATCTTTCGTAAGATTCCTCACTTCGTTCGGAATGACAAAAATAAAATTTAAGGAATTATAAAAAATCGAGGCTAAATCAGGGCTGAAAAAGAAAAACCCCCGTAAATACGGGAGTTTTTGAGGTGATGGCGGAGATGAAGAGATTTGAACTCTTGCGTCGGAGTTACCGACCTACTGGTGTTCGAAGCCAGACCCTTCAGCCACTTGGGTACATCTCCGTGTAATATAGTCGAAAAAAGGCAAAAAAATGGCGGAGAGACGGGGATTCGAACCCCGGAAACGGTTACTACCGTTTACATGATTTCCAATCATGCTCCTTCGGCCAGCTCGGACATCTCTCCAGACAACGGGAGTATTATAGCATAACTTTTTACAATAGTCAACTGTTTTTTCGAAATAAAATAAAAATTATTTGAAAAAGGGAGGAAACATAAATAAAATCACAATCATAATATTTTTGCAAAAAGCGGTAATCGAAAATAAAGCACTAAAATCGACAAAAAAGACGAAAAACAAGTTATTGAGATTGACAATAACCATCAAGCGTACTTGACAGTAAAAGCGTAATTTGATATAATCAACTCCATACGATTTTATGTTTGATGTATAATATTAAGGAGAAAATACGGATTATGGATTGCATTAATTTCGGAGGTTCAGGATTTATAGAAATACACTTTGCAAGAGTAGAAAATTTAATAATATTCACAAAAATCAGCGGAAAGGAAGGTCTTGTCTGATGAATAAGCCCTTAGTATCCGTGATTACTCCCGTATACAACTGTGAACAATACATTGCAAAAACGATAGAAAGCGTCCTTAATCAGACCTATACGAATTGGGAAATGCTTTTAGTAGATGATTGTTCTCCTGACAGAAGTGCCGAAATTGTATTAGAATACAGCAAGAAAGACCCAAGAATTAACTATATTAAACTCCCCGAAAATGGTGGAGCAGCCAAAGCCCGAAACAAAGCACTTGAAATGTCGAAAGGCAGATACATTGCCTATCTTGATGCAGACGATATCTGGTTACCTGAAAAACTAACCAGACAGATTGCTTTCATGGAAGAAAACGATGTACAGTTCAGTTGTTGTGATTATGAAAAAATCGAAGCGGACGGTACAAATTTAAATAAAGTTGTTCATATGCCAAAGACCATTACCTATAATCAACTTCTCAGCAACACAATTATCCAGACCGTTGGTGTAATTGCCGATACGGAAAAATTCGACAAAAAACTGTTAATCATGCCTGATGTCCGCAGGGGGCAGGATTCCGCCACATGGTTACAGCTGTTACGCAATGGGGTAAAATTCACAGGACAAAATGAGGTACTTGCACAATACAGACGGGTTTCCCAGTCACTGAGTTCCAACAAATTTTCCGCAATGAAACGAACATGGTATTTATATCGTGGTGTAGAGCATTTATCCATTCCGAAATCTTTTTGTTGTCTGATAGGCTGGGCATATCATGCCAGTATCAAACGCATTTACATAGGCAAACTTTTCAAGAAAGGTTAAGGGCGTTGCCCTTAACAATCCGATGAGGGGCGTTGCCCCTCAACCCCACGAACTTGCCCTCAAAAGTTCGACAAAAACTTTTTCGGATCACTGCGTTCGGAAATCTTTATCAGAAGTTCAGCTATGACAATTAAAAGTTTTTTGTCCACTTTTTTTCAAAAAAGTGGGCAGGATTTTCAAGGGTGCAACCCTTGAAACAGGATTTTAAAGGGCGGTAGCCCTTTAACAGAGGAGTACCGTTAGTATGAAAATTCTGTACTTTTGTACATTTTATCACAGAGCATTGCTTTTCCGACAGCAGATGGACGCACTTATCAAGAGAGGACATTATGTCAGGGCATTCAGTTCAGCGAAATACGGAGAAGGAGTTGCCGATAAATTTTTGCCGATTATGGACGAGCTGGTTGTTCATAAAGAATGTTGGAATAAATATGACCGCACATTGTTTTTTCCACGACAATGGAAAATTGAAAAGGAATTGCAGAAAGCCTATAATCTGAAAGATTTTGATTTAGTTCATGCTCATCTTTTACTCAGCAGTGGTTATTCCGCATTACGCATGAAGAAAAAATACGGTACGCCTTATGTTGTATCTGTAAGGGTTACGGATTTGACGGGATTTATTAAGCTACCGTATTTTAGAAAAATGGCATTAAAGATTATTAAAAATTCTTCAGGAGTATTGTTTTTATCACATTCCCATAAAAAGGAGTTTGAAGAAAAATACCTGACAGAAGAGATGAAATCTGATTTTGAAAAGAAAAGTGTTGTCATAGGCAACAGTTTAGAACCTTTCTGGGAAGAACATCTGTCAAAACCGAGAAAGTCCGTCAATGATTTTAACAACATAAAATTATTGTCCGTAGCCAAAATCCGACCGATTAAAAATCTGACAGTTGCTTGTGAAGCAGTGGAAGAACTCAACAGGCGTGGTATTCATGCGACACTGACAATAGTAGGCGAAGCACAGGACAGAGAAGAATACGAAAAAATCTTGAAATATGAGCATACTGAAGTATTACCATTCAAGACAAAAGAAGAACTGATAACGATTTACCGCAATCATGATATATTTTTATTGCCGTCCGTCAACGAAACATTCGGCAGGGTATATGCCGAAGCAATGACACAAGGGTTGCCCATTCTCTACACCAAAAAGCAGGGATTTGACAACAATTTTCCTGACGGTAAAGCAGGGTATTCGGTGTATGCCGATAATCCCGAATTTATTGCCGACAGAGTGCAGGATATTCTGGCAAATTACGAGGAAATATCCAGATTTTGTATAGAAAACAGTACTTTATTTTTTGAAGATAACATTATGAATCAGATAGAAAAATTTTACCAAAATTCTTTAACAAGAGGTTGAGTGAATGGAAAAGAAGAAAGTTGCTTTGATATCATTTCACAACGCATATAATTACGGAGCGTGCTTGCAGGCTTATGCTTTGCAGGAGGCAGTAAAGGAAATGGGCGTTGATTGTGAATACATCAATTATATCAATTCCCACAGAGCAGAAGTCTATGATATGCCGACGAGAATAAAAAAAGCCTGTAAGGAAAAAGATATCAAAACACTTTTCAAAAACATCTGCGGAATACCGTTTGCCAATAAGAGAGGAAAGAAATTTGACGAATTTTATCAGCGATACTTAAAAAAGACCGACACAGTATATCACAGTGTACAAGAAGCAAATGTACTGGAAAATCAGTATGACAAATTCATTTCAGGAAGTGACCAAATCTGGAATGATGAACACAACGGCAATGACAGTGCTTATTTTCTGGATTTTGTAGGGGACAGTACCAAAAAGATTGCTTATTCATCAAGTTTTGGTATGGCAGAAATTCCTAAAGAACAGGGAAAACGCTATGCAGAATTACTGAACAACATTTCCTGTCTTTCCACAAGGGAGAAACACGGGGTAAAGATGATAAAAAAGCTCACTGGTCGAAAGGCACATTTAGTGCTTGACCCTGTTTTTTTACTGGACGGAAAAGACTGGAAAAAGTTTGTGAAAGAAGAAAACAGAACAGAAAAATATACATTTTATTATATGAATGCAAGATTTAATCTTAATGATTTTTCGCTGGTAACGGGATTTCAGGACGAAGAAAAGCACATTTTATCGTCATCAGTAAAGCCGAAAGATTTTCTGAAAAGAGGGCAGAAAGTTACCTTTGCGATGTCACCGCAGGAATTTATTCAGCAGATATATGGGGCTGAACTTGTTGTGACAACATCATTTCATTGTCTTGCATTTTCCGTGTTGTTGCACAAACCTTTTGTAGCGATACTCTCAGGAGATGAGGGAAGAGATGAAAGGTTGTTGAATTTACTGGAGATAACAGGACTGGAGAGCCGTATTTTTTCGGATAACATGACGCTCGAAGATGTGAACCGAAGTATAGATTACGAAGAAGTCGAAAAACGGTTGGAACCTTACCGAAGATATTCCCGAAAATTTTTACAGACAGCTATCTTTGAAGGACAGCAAGAGGTTGATTTTATCGACGAACCGCCGTATCCGAAAAGCGAGAAATCGAAGTATGAAATCTGTACCTATGAAAAATGTACAGGTTGCGGAGCGTGTGCTGTAGTATGTCCGAAAAACGCCATCAGCATGACAGAAGACAATGCAGGATTTTTGCGACCGTCCATAGAAGAAAGTAAATGTGTACATTGTAATCTGTGTCGTAGGGTATGTCAGATAAACTATACGGCAGAAATTCCGAAAATACAGCATTATTACGCATTCAAGAATAAAGATGAAGTTCGCAAAAGGAGTTCATCAGGCGGAGCATTTTCCTTACTTGCCAGAAAAATGGTTGACAACGGCGGAAAAGTGGTAGCATCTGCCATAGATGAAAACTGGAAAGTCGGTCATACTGTTGCCGAAAATTACGAAGAAGTTCGTCAGCAAGCCAGAACCTATTATGTACAGGGAAATGCTTATCGTACATTTGCCGAAATCCAGCGAAATCTTGAGCAAGGAGAAAAAATTCTTTTTGTCGGAACACCATGTCAGGTAGGCGGTTTGAAAAAATATTTACACAAAGACTATGATAATCTGCTTTTATGTGATATTATATGTCATGGTGTGCCATCGCCGAAGATGTTTGCCATATACACAGATTTTCTACGGTCAAAAGGAACACTTACACAACTGAAACAGCGTGATAAAGCCATAGGTTGGCAAGGTTATTGTGTATCAGCAGAAATTGACGGTAAAACATATCGTAACAATGGTTGGTTAAAGGCATATTCGGTAATGTTTTCACATGGATTAATCAACCGCAGTTCATGTTTTCGCTGTATGTACAGCAATTACAACCGTGCAGGAGATATCACCATAGGAGATTACTGGGGCATTGAAAAGCACCATAAAGAATTTAAGGACAAGTTAGGAGTATCGCTGATTATTACGAACAGCGAAAAAGGAGAAAAATTTTTCAAAGAAGCGTCAGGCAACGCAAAGATAATAGAGTTGTCAAAATCCGAAACATCGCAAAATTCTTTGACAAAGCCAAAGCAGGAACCATTACGACGGAGAAGTTGTCTGAAGATGATGGAGCAATCTTATGAGCAGTCTGCCCGAAAGTACGGCGAGTGGAACATAAAAGGCTATTTCAAGGAATATCTCCGCAGAATACGGTTGAGATTCAGGTAGTTACTGTCAAAATTTGCTTACGCAAATTTTGTTTGGATTTTGAGGAGTTTAAGGGCTTTGCCCTTAAAAATCCCACAAGGGGCTTTGCCCCCCTCTCACCACTTCCCCCAAAGTGGACAAAACTTTTAATTGTCATAGCTGAACCTTATATAAACAATCCGAACGAAGTGAGCCATAAAAGTTTTTGTCGAACTTTTTTCAAAAAGTTCGTGGGGTTCAGGGGCAACGCCCCTGACAGGGGTTCGGGGACAGCGTCCCCGATTGGGCAACGCCCTTAACAGGAACAGATTAAATTAAAAGGAACAAGTTTATGAGAGTGTTTATCATATCGAGAGGATATCCGTCCGAGAAATATGTCACCAACGGAATATTTGAATTTGACCAAGCCAAAGCACTGGCAAAACAAGGACACGAAGTGATATTTCTGGCGAATGATTTACGGTCTTTACGGAGAAAGCGAAAATTCGGCAGTGAGAGTTTTATCAAAGACGGTGTGCAAGTAGAAGCACTCAATATTCCCTGCGGAAAAATTCCTAAGAGAATGTTAATGAAAGTCAGAAGTACAGTTATTAAAAGATTGTACAATCGTTGTGTCAGAAAATACGGAAAACCTGATATTATCCATTCTCATTTTCTGGAGATAAGTTATTGTACGGTCAAAGCACTCAGAGGTGAAGGCATACCTCTGGTGATGACGGAACATCTTTCAACGATGAACAATAAGGTTATTCCCGAAAATCTGATAGCACTGGGGAATAATACTTATAGGTATTGTGATAAAGTAATAGCAGTAGGAAAGAAGATTGCCCAGACCATAGAGAATAATTTTGGTGTGAAAGCAGAAATCATTCCAAATGTAGTAGATACAGACAGCTTTTCGCTGAAAAGCGTACCTGTCAGACATAACGGTTTCAAGGTCATCAGTGTAGGAGCGTTGATAAAGCGGAAACATATGGATTTATTAATCAAGGCGTTTACAGAATTTGCTGAAAAGCATGATGATGTGTCGCTGGAGATTTTCGGCAAAGGAGAAGAAAGAGAAAATCTGGAAAGTCTGATAGCCGAAAATAACATGAGTTCAACAATTACCTTACACGGTGCAAGACCAAGAAAAGAAATTGCCGACAGTATGAAGAAAGCGGACTGTTTTGTATTAGCGTCCGATGTAGAAACATTCGGAGTGGTATATATAGAAGCGATGGCAATGGGATTACCTGTTATTGCCACAAAAAGCGGAGGACCTGAAAATTTTGTCAATGACACCAACGGTATTCTGATAGACCCTGACAATAAAGAAGTACTTGTCAAATCTTTAGAAAAGATGTATGATAGTTGTGGGTCATACGACAAAATAAAAATCAGCGAAGATATTGCAAAACAGTTTTCACCGAAAGCTGTTGCCGAACAATTAAGTAAAATATATAACCAAACGATAAAAACGATAAGCGGGTAAGTGATGTAAATGAAAATTACCACAAAAAAAATATTTATCATACTGATGATGTTGTTTATGTTAGGATATGCGTCCTATTCCAACATCATAGCAAGAGCGACCAACAGTTTGTCAAGATATATTTTGCTTGGCGGTATTTTGTTGTTTGCCATGATTGCCAACAGTGACAAAAATCTGTTATTAAAAATTCCGTCCAAAGTACCGCCCTATATGTTGTGCTGGCTATTGATGGGAATTTTTGCTTTGTCGGGATTTGCGAGGGTAAAATTCGGGTCATTACAGATAGTTATTTGTATTCTGTTTGCTTTTGTATCAGGAAGTAATGACAAATGGGTAGATACAGCATTACAGATAGCCAAATTTTTATTATTTGTCTTTGTCTTTTTCACTTTTTTCTTTTTTGTCTTTCCAAGATTATATAGTATTGTCACAGGCTTTTACGGATTTATTCCCGATGGTACATCAAGGGGAGCATATCCGTACAGAGCGGGAATTGCCTCACATTACTCCATCAATGCGTTGAATATTTCCATATTATTAGTTATTGTCGCCGTAAAATACATTTCTGATAACGGTATTACCTTAAAAGTCCACAAAGAAAGTGCATTTGATTTTATTTTGATGATGCTTTCTTTTGTTGCTTTGCTGATGACAGCAAAAAGAGGTGTATTAGTCTGGAGTATATTAGCGATAGGCATATTTTATATTCTTCTGAATAAAGGTAAAGTCGGAAACATTGTCAAAATATTATTGATAGCCTTTGCGTTATTAGGTGTATTGACTATTCTGGCAGAAAATTCTCAGATAATAGCAAGGGTATTTGACCGTTTCAGAGTAGTGGGAACAAGTGAGGACAACTCTTCGGCACAAAGAGTAGCGATGTGGAAACTGGCATTAAGTTATTTCAAACAGAGTCCGCTATTCGGTACAGGTTTCTGGACATACAGAGGATTTTACAGTGAAAATCTGAGTGCCGAATATTCCGTAAACGGTAAGCATACCAGCATAGACGCACATAATGTTTATATACAGGTATTGTGTGAAACAGGTATTGTGGGATTTGTGATTTACATTCTGGCAATAGGATTTTTACTGTATAGAACGATTGTTCTTTTGTGGTCATCAGAAAACAATCCGAAAGCAAGACAATATTTATCGTTATCATTAGCATTGCAGTTATTTTACATTCTTTACAGTTTCAGCGGTAACTGTTTTTACGACATGACATTTTTCTATTATGCTTTAGCAATGGGAATTACCTACTCTGTTGAAACCAGAATGAAGAATGAAAGCCGACAATCCAAATTATCGGCAAGTCGTAGTACAATCCGAGAGTTGTATCATAGTGATGATATGAATGAAACTGTCAGGGAGAAGATATTATGAAAATAGCCACATTGACCTTTCATAATGCCATCAATTACGGAGCGGTATTGCAGGCAGTTGCCCTACCGCAAGCTCTCCGAAAAAGATATCCACAAAATGAAGTCGGCATTCTGGATTACCGCAACCCGAAAATAGAAGAAAAATTCAAGCCGTTTTATATCAAAAAGACAAAAAGTATGACTAAAAAGGGTAAAGCATTTATCCACGCATTTCTGGTGTATGGTATGCGTTCAAAAAAAAAGAAGAGCTTTGCAAAATTTCTGAACGACAATGTACAGTTGTTTCCCTACACGACAAAAGATGAAATAGACAAATACATTGTCGGCAGTGACCAGATATGGAATTTTGACTTATCCGACAATGACGAAACTTATTTATTGAAATTCATTTCTGACAGAAACAAAAAACACGCTTATGCACCCAGTATAGGCAAGACTGAACTTTCCGCAGAAGAAAAAGAAAAATTACAGGCAATCAAAAATTTTGCCACTTTATCCGCAAGAGAAGAAACAGCGGTAAAACTTATACAAGAAATTGACGGACGCACTCCTACACTTGTTCCCGACCCTGTATTTTTGCTTACGGCAGACGAATGGAGAGAGAAAGAAGAGCGTTATCCCAATATTCCCGACAAATATGTTTTGGTCTACAAATTTTCCGATAACGATAAGCCACTGACAGATTTTGCTTATCAGTATGCTGGAAGTCATCAGTTACCCCTTGTCATTGTGCAGAACTCTCTCAAGAAATATAAGGACGCAGTGATTGTCAATGACGCTTCCCCAAACCAGTTTTTGTGGTTGATAGACAATGCACAACTGATTGTGACAAATTCTTTTCATGGGACAGCGTTTTCTATTGTCTTTGAAAAAGAATTTTACTCTGAAACGCATGTATCACGGTCAACGAGAATAACGGAAATTCTGAATTTATACAGACTTAGTTCTCACATCATGAAAGACGGAAAACCTTCCGATAACATTTCAGCACCGAGAGAAGAAGTGAGATTACTCATCGAACAATACCGACAGAAAGCATTTCAATATCTTGATAATATTATCAGAAGTTAAAGGGCGTTGCCCTTTAAAATCCCACAAGGGGCGTTGCCCCTTGACCCCACGAACTTTTTGAAAAAAGTTCGACAAAAACTTTCAAGGCTCACTTCGTTCGGAATGATTAGCTAAGTGTCAGCCATGATAATTAAAAGTTTTTTGTCCACTTTTTTTCAAAAAAGTGGGTGGGATTTTTAAGGGCGGCAGCCCTTAAACAGGGGTTCGGGGACAGCGTCCCCGACAGAATTTAAACTGAAAAAGAACGGAATGGAAATTTTATGAGCAGAGAAGGAAAACTGGTAAAGAATACGGCGATTTTGTCTTTAGGTAACTTTTTACCGAAATTAGCCTCAACAGTTGTGTTGCCAATACTGACAGGCTGTCTGACAAAAGCAGAATACGGTACATATGATTTGATTACCGTGCTGGTTTCGTTACTTTTACCCGCAGTTACCTTACAGATACAAACAGCTGCATTCCGTTTTCTGATAGAACATCGTGGCAATACACAACAGGAAAAGAAAATTGTTACCAATATTTATATGTTCACCTTTCCAATATGTATGGTAGTTATGGTAATCATATTTTTCGTGCTGTTCAAATTAAGTGTGCTGGAAAGAGTACTCATCTGTATTTATTTTCTTACAGATATTTTCGAAAAAACATCAAGCCAGGTTGTAAGAGGATTAGCCAAAAACAAAGATTATTCCATCAGTGCTATATTAGGTTCGATAGGCAGATTATTGTTTGCCATAGTATTTGTAAAATATTTACACTGGGGACTGGAAGGAGCAACGCTTTGTCTGATTGCCGCAACAGGAGTTCATGCTTTATATTTGCTGTTTAAGACAAATTTGTTTGCGATGATACAACCGTCCTTGTTTGATAAGCAACTGTTGAAAGAGATGATACAGTATTCATGGCCTATGGTACCGAACAGTCTTTCTATATGGGTAATGCGTGTATCAGACAGACTTGTTGTTACGCACTTCATGGGAATAACAGCTAATGCGGTTTATTCCGTAGCGAATAAGATACCGTCCTTGCTGACAGTTGCCCAGAACACCTTTACGATGGCATGGCAGGAAAATGCGTCCATAGTATCAAAAGACGAGGACGCACCGAAATATTACAGCGATATGTTCAAAGCGATTTATGATTTTATGGCAGGAGCATTCGGGTTATTGATTGCGATGACACCACTGTTGTTCAAACTGCTGATAAAAGGCGATTATGAAGAAGCATATTATCAGATGCCGTTGCTTTTTCTGGGAATGTTTTTTTGCAGTCTGGTAGGATATCTAGGCGGAATATATGTCGCTTATAAAAAAACCAAAAGTATTGGTGTAACCACGACCTTTGCTGCTATCTGTAACCTTGTTATTGACCTTACCACCATTCATTTTATAGGACTGTATGCAGCATCAGGGTCTACATTGATAAGCTACCTGATACTTTTTGTTTATAGAATGATAGATGTCCGCAAATTCGTAAAAATACGATATGATGTTTTCAGGATAATCGTTATAGGAATGTTGTTACTGATTATGAGCGGTTTGTGTTATCTGAGAAATCCGATTACGGATATTGTCAATGCAGCATTAGGAATTATCATGTTTATTATACTCAACGGAAAATTGATGATGGTACTAATCAGGAAATTATTCGGGAAAAAGAAAACAGAGAGCAAAAATAAGTGATTATTTGCAATGAAATCTTGTTTTTGAGAAAGTATATGTTATAATAAGTAATAAATCCGATTTTGTACAGAACACATGAAAATAAAGGAATCAGAATGAATATGATAGAAAAAAAAGACCACCCCAACTATAATTGTATTGATATTTTCAAATATATTTTTGCTCTGATTATTATGCAGTATCATACATCAATATATATAAATAATTATATTATCAATTTATTTGTGGTATGGATTTTCAATAAAATGGGTGTTCCGTTCTTTTTTGCCTGTACGGGATTTTTTCTGGTGAGAAAATTTGAATTTGAAAACGGTAAAATCAAAAAATCGCTTGTGAATTTCAAAATCGTATTGCATTATGAAAAAAGAATTTTTCTGTTATATATTTCATGGTGTGTGATTTATGGTGTTGCCAAATATTTTCAGTTTGGGGATTATGAGGGTTATAATTTTTTAAAAGATTATCTTTACCAGTGTATTTTCATAGGTTGTCATTATCATTTCTGGTATATTATTGGTATTCTGGTTGCTGTACCCATTCTTTATTTAGAACTTACTTTTTTGAAAACGCAATATGTTATTATATTGAATTTATTGTTGTATATTCTTTATCAGTTATCGTGTTTTTATGCGGTATTGCCCTTTAATGATACGGTTATTTATGTTCTGATGTTCATTTCAAGAGGGCAGTGGTTGTATATTTATGTATCATTACCATTGATAACAATAGGTGTTTTAACCTATAAATATGTGTCAAAAGTTCATTCAGTAATCAAAATTCTTGCTTTTATGTTGTGTCTTGCACTGAATGTTTATGAAGTTTTTACGCTTTTTAATGCAGGAGTATGGACAACTTTTTCCTATTTGCTTACCACACCGTTTCTGGCATTATTTACATTCAGTATGTTGTCGGATATAAAACTCAACGCTAATAAAACTTTATGTGTATATCTTCGTAAAACTTCTACAATTATCTATTGTGTACACCCTTTACTGTTTCCTTTATATGCTGTTGTAGGTGTTCACTCTTTCATTCCTGATATTTTAATAGGAGCAGTGATTGTTACTGTTCCGTCATTCTTACTGATATGGCTTTCGAAAAAAAAATATTTCAAATTTTTACAATATCTTTATTAAAAAATTTCTGAGATACCTAATGATAAAAAAACTTATAGCTATGACAATTAAAAGTTTTTGTCCACTTTTTTCAAAAAGTGGGCAGGGTCAAGGGGCGGCAGCCCCTTGTGGGATTTTTAACGGATAAAAATTCAAACCAAAATCTGCGTAAGCAGATTTTGACAATCATTAAAATCAAGGTGATTTGCAGATGAAATTGACAATATGAAAAAGGTAATGTTTTTGATTCCCACATTGGGAAACGGCGGAGCAGAGAAAGTACTTGTCAATCTTGTCAATAACATGGACAAATCAAAATTTGACATTACGGTTATCTGTATTTTTGATACAGGGGTGAATAAAGACTTTCTGAATGATAATATTCACTATAAGTTTATTTTCAGAAAGCAATTCAGAGGAAGTACGCAGATTTTCAAACTGTTCAGACCTGAAACACTGTATAAACACTTTATTAAAGGAAGTTATGATATTATTGTTTCGTATCTTGAGGGAGTACCTGCTAGAATACTGGCAGGGTGTAGAAATCCGAACATCAAAAAGATAAGCTGGATACATTGTCGAATAGACAGTAAAGCCGTAGCAGAACTGGGATTTCGGAATTATACGGAAGCGGAAAGATGTTATACAGCTTTTGACAATACCATATGTGTTTCCAAGATGACAAAGGATTATTTTACACAAACACTGTCTTTCCAAAAACCGATAGAAGTACTCTACAACACGATAGAAAGCGAACAGATACGCAGACTTTCGGCTGAAGAAATAGACGATGTTGTTTTTTCAGAAGAATATTTCAATATTTGTTCTGTAGGGAAAATCACAGAAGTAAAAGGATTTGACAGACTGGCAAAAATCCATAAAAGACTTTGTGACGATGGGATAAAAAATAAGGTTTACATATTTGGTGTTGGTGACGAGCAGAAAAAAATTGAGGAATATCTCAGAAAAAATCATCTGGAAGAAACTTTTATGTTTATGGGTTACAGGGTCAATCCGTATAAATATGTAAAAAATGCGGACTTATATGTTTGTTCATCGCATTCAGAAGGGTTCAGCACATCTGTTACCGAAGCGTTGATTGTCGGAACACCAGTTGTAACAACTTTATGTTCAGGTATGCAGGAGCAACTAGGTTATCATAACGAATACGGAATAGTCACCGAAAATAACGAAGAAGATTTATATAAGGGAATAAAAACTATGCTGACAAAAGACGGACTGTTAAGTTATTACCGTAAGCAGTCAGCAGAGCGTGGAAAAAAATTTGAAAAGGAAATCACCGTCAGAGCGGTAGAAGAAATGTTGGAAAGGATTTGAAAAAATGGGATTAAAATCCTTACTGTATAAATTGAGGGGAGAAATTCCGACAGAAGTTCTGATACAGAATGGTTTAAAAGTAGGAAAAAATTTCAACCGTTTCAGCGGAGTAATTATAGATGACTCACATTGTTGGCTGATAACCATAGGGGACAATGTGACAATAGCACCACGAGGACACATATTAGCTCATGACGCAAGTACGAAAAACGAAACAGGTTATACCAGAATAGGTATGGTAAGTATTGGCAATGATGTTTTCATAGGTGCAGAGAGTGTCATTTTGCCCGGAGTTTCCATAGGGAACAGAGTAGTTGTGGGAGCAGGAAGTGTTGTGAGCAGGAGTGTACCCGATAACAGTGTTGTGGCAGGAAATCCTGCAAAAATTATTAGTACTTACGAAGATTTTATGACAAAGAGAACACAGGAAATGGAAAATACCGTTAAATTTGATGAAACTTACACGATGAGAAGCAGTGAATTTGACGACAGCAAAAAGCAGGAAATGATACAGAAATTAAAAGAAAATAATGGTGTAGGTTATGTCAGATAGAGAAGATTATAAAATTTCGGTGATAGTACCCGTTTACAATATTGAACAGTATTTACCGAGATGTCTGGACAGTATTTTAAGTCAGACTTATAGAAATCTGGAGATTATTGTAGTTGATGACGGGTCAACAGACAATTCGGCATATGTGATAAGGAAGTATGCCAAAAAAGACGAAAGAATTATTCCTATATTCAAAAAAAACACAGGAGTATCTGATACTAGAAACAAGGCATTGGATAGAGCCACAGGGGATTATATAGGGTTTGTAGACGGCGATGATTATATAGAACCTGATATGTATGAACATTTGTTGAATAATGCTTTAAAGTATGAAGCTGATATCTCACATTGTGGATATCAGATGGTATTTCCATCGAGAGTAGATTATTATTTCAACACAGGCACACTCAGAGAACAGGATAGCCGTGAGGGATTAAAGGATTTGATGTCAGGCAATAACCTTGTTGAGCCTGGAATATGGAATAAGCTATACACCAAAGCAGTAATAGGAAATATCCGAATGCCGAAAGATATCAAAATCAATGAAGATTATCTTTTCAATGTAGAAGTTTTCAGAAAAGCGAAAAAATCCATATTTGAAGATAAACCGTTATATCATTACATATTGCGTAAAAATTCAGCGGCAACATCAAATATTACCGAAAAGAAACTGTTTGACGGTATTACGGTAAGAAAAAGAATTGTCGGTCTGTTTGAAAACAGCGATGATGAATTTTACAAGATAGCGTTGTCAGGACTTTTGACAAACAACATCAACCTTTACCGTATGTTTGTGACCAACAAAGCGACAAAGCCGTTTGTCCACAAAAAGGGCAAGGTAAAAGCTGATATCAAGAAGCAATACACAAAGGCAAAACAATTAGGCATACTCACATCAAGAATGAAAATGGATTGTTTTTTAATTTTCTATTTGCCATTTGCCTATAAATTATTGTACAAATGTTATTTTGCATTTTCAAAAAGCGACAGGAAGTATGAGGTAAAATAGACATGGAGAATACGCCTCTTATCAGTGTGATAGTACCGATATATAATGTAGAAAATTATCTGGAAAGGTGTTTACAGAGTATACTTAGCCAGACCTACCGCAATTTAGAAATTATTCTGGTAGATGACGGTTCAAAAGATAGTTGCGGAGAAATATGTGATAATTTCCAGAAAAAGGACAAGAGAATAAAGGTTATTCACAAAGAAAACGGCGGATTATCTGATGCCAGAAACAAAGGGCTTGATATAGCCACAGGGGAGTACATCAGTTTTATTGATAGTGACGACTGGATTGACCTAAAAACCTATGAAATTTCAATCAGAAAAATGCAGGAATGTAATGCACAAATCGTTGCTTTCAATGTACTTTGGGTATACGATGGAAAGGAATTTACCCCTGATTTGTCCGCAGAATATGAAATCATGGATTCAGAACAAGCGATACTCACGACAGTCGGTAATACAAAGGTACGCACGACTGCATGGAATAAGCTGTATAAAGCAGATTTAATCGGAGATTTCCGTTTTATTAAGGGAAAGCTCAATGAAGATGAATTTTTCACTTTTAAAATTCTGGACAGAGCCGAAAAAATTGTTTATCTGCACAGAGAATGTTACTATTATTTTCAAAGAAGCAATAGTATTATGGGAAAATACACTTTACAGCGTCTGGATATGGTAGACGGTGTACGGGAAAGAATGTTGCTTGCTGAAAGGAAATATCCGAATATTTATAAAGAAACGAAGTTATCGTTTTGTGAAGTTTGTTTGTATCATTATCAGATGATATTGAAGAACAAGAATATTGACAAAGACAAGCAAGGCAGAAAAAAACTGCAACAGTACCGAACAAGTGTATATCTGACAAAACAAGATGTTTCCCATATGAACCTGATAAATAAAATCAGTTTTCTGTTTTCGAACAGTGCGACAGGGCTTTCTTTCACCGCACATATAAGAAATATCCTTAACTACGGTATATAATATTGAGGGGTATTATTGATGAAAAAAATCGTATCTTTATTCCAAAACAGGATAATACTTCCGTTCAGAGTACTTAAAGAAAATTTTTCTCACGGAGAGATAGCACTTGGTATTTTAACCGCATTAGCGACTATGTTCAACGGTATCAAGTTATTCAAAGGAATTTACAAGAAGAAACATAAATTAGTTTTGAAGAAATTAAACAAAGAGTTTGGTTATATTACAGACAAATATAGAGATTATGAGGATAATTGTCAATACGATGAAAAATCCCCGATATGGGTAAGTTGGATGCAGGGATATGATGACGCACCTGAACTGGTGCAGAAATGTATTGACAGTATAAAGAGTTCTACGGAACACCCTGTTTATCTGATAGAAAAGGAAAATCTTGAAAAGTACACAGATTTTCCCTCTTATATTATGGAAAAATATGAAAGAAAACTCATTACTAATGCTCAGTTTTCGGACATACTCCGCATGAATTTATTGTCCCGACACGGAGGGTTATGGATTGATGCAACGGTTTTTGTGCCGAACAGTATACCCGAAAACATATTTGAAGAAAAGTTCTATACTTGTAAGCGTGCCGTAAAAGAAACTTCTTATGTTTCAGGTTATCGTTGGACATCGTTTATTAATGGTTGTCAGAAAGGTTGTGTCATACAGAAATGTATGAATGAGTTATTTCTGGCATACTGGGAGAAGAAAAATTATCTGATTGATTATCTTTTAGTTGATTATTTCATGTGTATGGTGTATGATAATATACCGCAGGCAAAAGATTTGATAGACGAATTACCGTTCAACAATTCCAAAGTAGATGATTTTCAAAATGTGATGAACGACACCTACAAAAAAGACAAGTACAATGAAATTATCGGAGCAAAAGACACTTTCTTTTATAAACTGTCATGGCGAATGAAATTCAAAAAAACCTCATCAGACGGAAAAAAGACTTTTTTCGGACACTTTACCGACAGTTAAAGGGCTACCGCCCTTTAAAATCCTGTGTTAAGGGCGTTGCCCTTAACAATCCTATCAGGGGCTTTGCCCCTGAACCCCACCACTTTTTTGAAAAAAAGTGGACAAAAAACTTTCAGGCAAAATTTGCATTGGCAAATTTTGGAGGGGATTAAGTATGGAGCTTACTATTTTCACACCTTTATATAACAGAGCAGATATTGTCGAAAGACTGTATTTATCATTGAGAAAGCAGAATGTAAAAGAGTTTGAGTGGCTTGTAATTGATGACGGGTCAAAGGACAATGCTGAGATGAAGTTTTCTGAATGGGAGAAACGGGATAATGGATTTGAGATGAGGTATTTCAAGACGGAAAACGGCGGAAAGCACAGAGCGATTAATAAAGCGGTGAAAATGGCAAAAGGAAGAATGTTTTTCATTGTAGATTCAGACGACTGGTTGCCTGAAAATGCGGTGGAAAAGATTTTTGAAATTGACAGTAGTATAAAGGATAAATCAGGATTTGCAGGGTTTTCGGGTATACGAAGGACACCTGAAGGAAAACTGATTGGAACGACTTTTGAAGGAAATTATGTTGATGTCAATTCTCTGGAGAGGGATAGGTATGGGATAACGGGAGATAAATCGGAGGTATTTTATCTTGATGTTTTGAAGAGTTATCCGTTTCCCGAGATTGAGCATGAAAATTTCATTACAGAAGATATTGTATGGTCAAGAATGGCACATGACGGTTATAAAATCCGCTGGACAAATGAAGAAATTTATCTGGGGGACTATCTTGAGGGCGGATTGACCATGCAGGGAAGAGATATTTTTATCAGAAATCCCATAGGATATACGATGTATGTCAGACAGATAGCGGATTTCAAGCAGATGGACAGAAAAGAACGCTATCATTACTATTATTATTGCTATGATGATTTGAAAGATACTTTAGGACTGTTCAAATCAGCAAAACTATTGCAAGCGTCAGCAGTTATTTTAGGGCTGAAAGCAATAAAAATGAACAGTAAACAACTGTTGTATAACATATTCAAGAAAAACAAGGTGAAAGAAAAATGAGTATTGTCGGCAAGGCAAAAAATTCTTTATATGCCAGAACAAGACCGTTTGTACAGGAACATTTTGAGCTTTTTGCAGACGGCAAGAAAATGGCGACACTGAAAAATAAATATCAGGGAAAAAGATGTTTCATCTGTGGTAATGGTCCAAGTCTGAAAGCAGAAGATTTGACAATACTCCACCAAAGAGGGGAATACACTTTTGGTATGAACCGAATATTCAAGATATTTCCCAAAACGGAGTGGCGACCTACTTTTTATGTTTGTGAAGACAATGTTATCATGGAAAATATTGAAGATGAGGTCAATGCTATAAATTGTGAATATAAATTTATCCCGTCAATGTTCAAATGGTACTATAATATTGATATCCATGACGCATATTATTTCAATATTCATTTTATAGAAAACAATCATGGTTTTTCTTATGATGCGTCCAGATGTCTGGAATGTGTGGGAACAGTCACAATTACTTGTATACAGCTTGCCTATTATATGGGATTTTCAGAAGTTTATCTGATAGGTGTAGACCACAATTTCAGTAACATGACGGATAAAGACGGCAACAAAGTCATTGATAACACCGTCAAGAACTATTTTTGTGACGATTACGATAAAGATGTAGAAGATAAGGTAGTGCATAACTTATACTATTCAACTTTGTCTTACGAAAACGCCAAAAAAGCGTGTGATGAAGTGGGAATGAAAGTCTACAATGCCACACGAGGCGGAAAACTGGAAGTTTTTCCCAGAGCTGACTTAGATACATTGATTTTCTAGAAAAAGAGAAATCCGAACGAAGTGAGCCAAAAAAGTTTTTTGTCCACTTTTTTTCAAAAAAGTGGGCGGGGTTAAGGGGCGGCAGCCCCTTAGTAGGATTTTAAAGGGCGACAGCCCTTTAACGGATTGTTTTCAGACAAAATTTGCTTACGCAAATTTTGATTTGTCTTTGGGGAGTTTAAGGGCTTTGCCCTTAAAAATCCCATCAGGGGCGTTGCCCCTGAACCCCACAAGCCTTTGAAAAGGCTTGACCGAAACTTTTAATTGTCATAGCTGAAAGTCTGATAAACAATCCGAACGAAGTGAGCCATAAAAGTTTTTTGTCCACTTTTTTTCAAAAAAGTGGGCGGGGTTAAGGGGCGGCAGCCCCTTAGTAGGATTTTAAAGGGCGACAGCCCTTTAACTGGAGAGTGATAAAAAATGAAGATAGTAGGAATGATACCTGCAAGAGGTGGGTCGACAAGATTTTACAACAAGCCTACCAAAATGATTTTTGATAAGCCGATGTTGTGGTGGGTGTGGAAACATTCCAAAGAAGTGGAATGTTTTGAAGAAGTCTATGTAGCGACGGACAGCGACGAAATCAAAGAGATGGCAGAAAATTTCGGAGCAAAAGTGGTGATGACCTCCAAAGACAACGAAACCGCAACGGAGCGTCTGTATGAATTTTCACAGAAAATTGACGCAGATTTATATGTCATGGTCAACGGTGATGAACCTTGCATTACTAAAGAGTCCATTGTCAAATGTATTCCTGAAAATCTGAATACAGATGATTTCTATGTGTCAAACCTGATGACAGATTTCAGCGACCCTGTTGAAGTTGTGGACAGCACCAATCTGAAAATTGTAACGAATAAAGACGGTATCTGTCTGTTTATTTCAAGAAGTCCGATACCTTTTCCGAAAGGGGCAATGAACTACACCTACCATAAATTTGTCGGTGTGGGAACATTCACAAAAAAGGCATTACAGTACTATCACGACACCCCCAGAGGACCTATTGAAAAAATTGAAGAAAATGATTCATTCAGATTTATCGAGAACAGAAAAGATATCTACTATATCAATGCCCACTGCAAGACAATTTCTGTTGATACGCCTAAGGATATTGCTAAAGTAGAAGAATATCTCAGAAAGAACGGGGAGATTTAAAATGTTCAAACTGATAGCAGGACCTTGCGTCATTGAATCAAAAGAAAATGCGGAAATGATTGCGGTTCGCTTAAAAGAGATTACCGACAAATTAGGCATACCATTTACATTTAAAGCCTCTTACGATAAAGCAAACAGAACATCTATCAAAAGCTACAGAGGACCTGGACTTGAAAAAGGTTTACAGATTTTGTCAGATATTAAAGAAAGTGTCGGTGTAAAAATTGCTACCGATATCCATGAACCTAATCAGGCAGACTTAGTGGGACAAGTAGCTGATATTGTACAGATACCCGCATTCCTTTGCCGACAGACGGATTTGTTGGTAGCGGCAGCAAAGACAGGCAAAGCCATCAACATCAAAAAAGCACAGTTTCTTGCCCCATGGGATATGATTAACTGTATCAATAAGATTAAAGATATCAACAGCAATCTGATGTTGTGTGAAAGAGGAACTTGTTTCGGGTATAATAATCTTGTAGTGGATATGACAGGGCTTGTGGAGATGAAAAGTTTCGGATTTCCTGTAATATTTGACGCAACACACAGTGTACAGAAACCGGGAGGCAAAGGCAACGCAACAGGCGGTAACAGAGAATTTGCCGAACCATTAGCAAAATCAGCCATCGCTATAGGTGTTGACGGCATATTCATGGAAACGCACCCCGACCCTGACAATGCACTTTCAGACGGTGCCAATATGGTTTATCTTGATAAAGTGGAAGCAATGCTTACCCGCCTTATCAAAATCTATAAGGCGGTGCATGAAGATGAATGAAATAGACATCATTGCCGAAGGGCGACAATTATTTGATACAGAAATAAGAGCATTGGAAATCACGAAAAATGCCCTTGATGAGAACTTTATTAAAATTGTCAATCTGATAGTCAACTGTAAGGGTAAAGTGATTATTACAGGTATGGGAAAACCCGGACACATAGGTACGAAAATTTCAGCAACCATGTCAAGTTTAGGAACGCCGTCATTTTTTCTGCACCCTGCCGAAGCACAACACGGTGATTTAGGTATGGTAAGAGATGATGATATTGTCATAGCGATTTCCTTTTCAGGAGAGAGCGAAGAAGTTACCAAATTAATTCCCAGCCTGAAAATTATTGGTGCGACACTTGTCGGAATATCAGGAAATCCGAAATCTACTTTGATACAAAACAGTGATTACAGTTTTGTATTTCCGCCTTTCAAAGAGGCTTGTGCGATGAATCTTGCCCCGACCTCAAGCACAACAGTGGCATTGGCATTTGGTGACGCTTTGGCGGTATGTGCATCAAAGATTTATGGATTTAATGAAGAAAACTTTGCTTTATTTCATCCGGCAGGGTCATTGGGAAAGAAATTACTGTATACTGTCGGAGATATTATGCACAAAGGGGAAGAAAACCCTGTAATTCAGTCAGGAGCATTGTTGCGTGACGCTATTCTGGTGATGAGTAAAAAAGCGTTGGGTATTGTCAACATCGTTGACGGTAACAAACTGAAAGGCGTGTTTACAGACGGCGATTTACGCAGAGCGTTAAGTAACGAAAAAATAGATGTTTATACAGTAACTATCAATTCACTGATGAGCAATCAGCCAATGACTGTGGGAAGTAAAGTATTGGCAGTCGAAGCATTGAAGAAGATGAATGATAAAAATATTTCTGCATTACCTGTTGTAGATGATGGTATATTGCAAGGAACTATCAGAATTAACGATATTATCAGTTCAGGAATTGTTTTATAAGGAATGAAAGATATGTCAGCAGAATTAAAAGAAGTCAGACTTTTTGTTATGGATGTAGATGGCACAATGACAGACGGCAAGATTTATGTCGGAGCAGATGGCGAAATGATGAAAGCGTTTAATGTAAAAGACGGTTACGCATTGGTAAAGTGTCAGGATTATGGAATAAAAACGGCAATTATTACAGGAAGAAGTTCTAAAATCGTAGAGAACCGTGCTGAAATATTAAAAGTTGATGAAGTATTTCAAAATGTTACGAATAAAGTTGCTGTACTTGAAAATCTTGTGAACAAATACAATTACAAGTGGTCAGAAGTAGTCTATATAGGCGATGACGAAAACGACCTTGAATGTATGAAAAAGTGTGGATATTCAGCGTGTCCGTTTGACGCTGTAAGAAGTGTGATAGAAACGGCTGATTATATCTGCACACACAAAGGTGGAGATGGTGCTGTCAGAGAGATACTTGACAAAATTTTTGAGGCAAAAAGTAAATAAAAATCCAAAGAAACCGAGTCTATATAAAGTAAACTCGGTTTCTTTATGAAAATTCGAACGCAGTAAGCCAGAAAAGTTTTTGTCAAACTTTTTTCAAAAAGTTTGTGGGGTTCAGGGGCAACGCCCCTGATGGGATTTTTAAGGGCGAAGCCCTTAAACTACTAACTCTCAAAAAAATCGGGGCTGGAAAACAAAAACCCCCGAAAAATCGGGAGTTTCTATACATATGGTGGATTGTCTTTTACATTCCAGAATGGATAGATTAAATATAAAAATGGTGGATTGTCAGGGACTCGAACCCGGGACCTACCGGTTATGAGCCGGTTGCTCTAACCAACTGAGCTAACAATCCACATTTTTTCCACCGCTTGACTATTATATCAGCTTACATAGAAAATGTCAACACTTTTCTATAAAAAATTTGAGGTTTGCAGGAGAGGTAATAATGAAAATACTGTTTGTAGCCAATGTACGAAGTCATATCGGACAATTTCACACGAATTATATTAATTATCTTAAAAAGAACGGACACACGGTTGATGTTTCCTGTTACGACAATTCCGCTGACAAAGACGGTTATGATTTCAGCGGAGTACATCAATTTTACTTTATTCCTTTACAGCGTTCGCCGTTTAAACGGCAGAATTTGAAAGCAATTTCCGAACTGACCGAAATTATCAAAAATGGTAATTACGATATAATTCACTGTCATACACCAATGGGAGCGGTGTCAGCAAGAGTAGCGACAAAGCGGGCAAAATCAAAAGCCAAAGTCATTTACACAGCACATGGATTTCATTTCTTCAAAAATGCACCATTGCAGAACTGGTTATTTTTCTATCCTGTAGAAAAAATACTTGCCCGTTACACAGATACGCTTATTACTATCAACAGTGAAGATTATCAGCTTGCCAGAAGAAAAAAATTCAAAGTCAAAGATGACATAATCAAAATCAACGGAGTAGGTGTAGATTTGCACAAATTCACCCCATCAACACCGCAGATAAAAGCCGAATTGCGAAAGCAATATGGTTATCATGACGATGAATTTTTACTGATTTACCCAGCGGATATTGTCAGAGGAAAAAATCAGGAAATGATATTCAAAGCCATAAAAATTCTGGAAAAAGACATTCCTACTATAAAATTACTTTTACCGGGACATCAGCGAATGATTGATGAATACCGCCAAATCGTAAAAGAGATGAATTTAGAGAGTAGAGTAGAATTTTTAGGATATCGTAGAGATATCAAGAATTTAGTATCGCTATGTGACATATCTGTTTCAGCAAGCCGAAGGGAAGGATTACCCGTTAATTTGATAGAAGCATTGGCAATCGGAAAGCCCATAGTTGCCACAAAAGTAAGAGGAAATGCAGATATTGTCCAAGACGGAGTGAACGGTTATCTTGTAGAACTTGACAATTATGAACAGATGGCGGAAAAAATCCTTACCATATATCAAAATCCCGAATTGGCAAAAGAAATGCGTGAGCAGGCACTTATTTTATCAAAACAGTATTCCATAGAAAATATCAATCAGAAATTAGCAGAAGTATATAAAAAATACGGTGCAGAATTTCAGGATTGAGAAAAAATTCTGAAAAAACAGAGAAATTTTTAAAACTGTTCATATTTTAGTAGTGATTTTTGGATAGAAGTATGCTATAATAAACAAGATTACGAACCTTTAAAGACAGAAGTTCACATATACATAAGAGGAGGATTTATCAATATGGGCTTTATAAAGAGTTTGTTTGGTAATTACAGCAAAAAAGAGTTAAAACGGGTCAAACCGATTATGAACAAGGTATTAGCCTTAGAGGATAAGTATAAGGCGATGACAGAGGAAGAACTGAAAGACCAGACAAATATCCTCAAAAAAAGACTTGCTGAAGGTGAAACAACAGACGATATTTTACCTGATGCTTTTGCGGTATGCCGTGAAGCGTCCGACAGAGTTTTGGGAATGAAACATTATCCTGTACAGGTAATCGGAGGAATTGTATTACATCAGGGACGAATTGCTGAAATGCGAACAGGTGAAGGAAAAACACTGGTGGCAACCTTACCTGCTTACCTGAACGGACTGACAGGAAACGGTGTTCATGTTGTTACCGTCAACGATTACCTTGCAAAGCGTGACTCCGAATGGATGGGAAAACTGTATAACTATCTTGGTCTTACTGTAGGACTTATCGTGCATGACCTTGACAGCGAACAGCGTAAAAAGGCGTACAGTGCAGATATCACCTATGGAACGAATAATGAATTAGGCTTTGACTATCTGAGAGATAACATGGTTGTCTATAAAGAAAGAAAAGTACAGAGAGGTCATGCGTTTGCGATTGTTGACGAAGTTGACTCCATTTTGATAGACGAAGCAAGAACGCCGTTGATTATTTCAGGTCAAGGAGATAAATCCACCGATTTGTATGAGAGAGCTGATAAACTTGCCCGCACATTGAAATACGAGAAATTTGCGGAGTTGGACGCAAAAGAAGATAAAGAAGATTACTATAAAGAAAACGATATAGATTATGTCATAGACGAGAAAGCCAGAACAGCCACATTGACACAGACAGGTGTTAAAAAAGTAGAAGCATTTTTCGGTATTGAAAACCTGACAGACCCCGACAACCTTACCATACAACATCATGTCAATCAGGCAATCAAAGCACATGGTACAATGCGACTGGATACAGACTATGTCGTTAAAGACGGAGAAGTTATCATTGTTGATGAATTTACAGGTCGTTTAATGTATGGTCGAAGATATAACGAGGGATTACATCAGGCGATTGAGGCAAAAGAGGGGGTTAAAATTGAAAACGAAAGTAAGACCTTAGCCACAATCACATTCCAGAATTATTTCCGACTTTACAAAAAACTTTCAGGTATGACAGGTACAGCAATGACCGAAGAGGAAGAATTTGGTGAGATTTACGAACTTGATGTTATCGAAATCCCTACCAATAAGCCCATACAGAGAATTGACGAACCTGACTTTATTTTCAAGAATGAAAAAGGTAAATACAATGCGGTTATCGAAGATATTATAGAGTGTCACGAGAAAGGACAGCCGGTACTTGTCGGTACGATATCCATTGAAAAATCAGAATTGTTGAGTGCTATGCTGAAAAAGAAAGGCATTAAACATAATGTTCTTAATGCGAAACAGCACGAGAAAGAAGCAGAGATTGTTGCACAGGCAGGTAAAAAAGGAGCAGTCACTATTGCCACTAACATGGCAGGTCGTGGTACAGATATCATACTTGGCGGTAATGCAGAGTTCATGGCACTTTCCGAAATGAGAAAGCAAGGCTATGACGAAGAAATGATTACGCAGGCAACCAGTTACGGATATACCGAAGATGAAGAAATTCTTAATGCCAGAAAAACTTTTCAGGAACTCAATCAAAAGTTCAAAGACGAACTCAAAGATGAAGCAGATGAAGTAAGAGAAGCAGGCGGACTTTATATCATTGGTACAGAACGCCACGAATCAAGACGAATTGACAATCAGTTGAGAGGTCGTTCAGGTCGTCAGGGTGACCCCGGAAGAAGCCGTTTCTATCTTTCCACAGAAGATGATTTGATGAGATTGTTTGGTGGAGAGAAAATGCAGGCAGTCATGGAGAGAATGAACACACCCGAAGATATGCCGATAGAGAACAGATTGCTTTCCAACATTATTGAAAATTCCCAGAAACAGGTAGAAAGCCGAAACTTTGGTATTCGTAAGAATGTGTTGCAGTATGATGATGTTATGAACAAGCAGAGAGAAATCATTTATACACAGCGTGACCAGGTTTTGAACGGTGAAAATATCAAAGATGTTATTATCAAGATGATTAATGATAATATTGAAGAAACCGTAAAATTATATTGTGACAATGATATTCTCAGAGAACAGTGGAATTTAACCAGTCTTAAAGATTACTATACAGGTTGGATACTGGAAGAAGATGATGATTGTCTTGATTTCACATTGGACGAACTGGCAGATATGGAGAACAGTCATCTGATAGAGATTATCCAGAAGAAGGCACAGGATATTTACGAAGAAAATGAAAAGCTCTTACCCGAAGAAACCATGCGGGAAATGGAGCGTGTCTACTTGCTTAAGAGTGTTGATACCTACTGGATGCAACATATAGACGATATGGAAAATCTGAAACAGGGCATACGCCTGAGAGCATACGGACAGAAAGACCCTGTTGTAGAATACCGATTTGAAGGTTTCGATATGTTTGACCAGATGATAGACGCCATCAGAGAAAACACAGCGAAATTATGTCTTTCCGCACCGAAGAAGATTGCCGAAGTACAGAAAAGACAGCTTGCGGATATTGAGCGTGCGAAAGCCATCAGAGAGGAACGCATAAAAGAGTTGCAGAGAGCTAAAGAAGAAGCCGTTTCTAACGCAGATGAAGAAGAAGTCAAAGAGATAGAGAAAGAAATCGAGGAAGAAGAACAGGAAAATGTTGAAGAAGCGACAGTAGTTATCAAAAGAGAGCAAATGGCAAATCCCACTTCCACAAGTGGTGGTTCAGATAACAGTACATCAAGCACATCAACAACAGTTCGTAAGAAGAAAGTCGGCAGAAATGACCCTTGTCCTTGTGGCAGTGGAAAGAAATACAAAAAGTGTTGTGGTAAAGACGAGTAATAAATAGTGTCAAATAAAAAATCTTTGGTACGATAAGTATCAAAGATTTTTTATTTTTAAAGTGTATAAAAATATTATAATATGCTTTTAATAATAAAAAATAAACTTTGTTAATATCAATTTACTACAAACCTTAAAAAACAATAAAAGAGTATTGCGAAATCACAGTATTATGTGGTATAATAAACTCTCAATAAACATCAATTTTTGGAGGAAAAACCATGAAAGACGAAACAAAATGCCTGCACGCAGGTTACACACCTAAAAATGCAGAACCCAGAGTAATGCCTATCGTACAAAGCACTACCTATGTTTACGATTCGACAGAAGAAGTAGCGTCTGTATTTGATGAACCGATGAAGTCACTGATTTACTCACGCTTTGCCAATCCCACAGTTATGGCAGTAGAAAATAAAATTGCCGAACTTGAAGGTGGGGTAGGGGCTATGTGTACATCTTCTGGACAGGCAGCAACCTTACTTTCTATTTTAAATATCTGTGAAGCAGGTGATAGTTTTATCAGTACACCTGAAATTTACGGAGGTACAGTCAATTTGTTTGCATTCACATTCAAGAAAATGGGAATAGAATGTATTTTTGTTGACCCGAATGCCAGTGATGAAGAAATTTCCAAAGCGTTCAAACCCAACACAAAAGCGGTTTTCGGAGAAACGATTGCTAATCCTGCATTGACTGTTTTTGACATTGAAAAATTCGCAAGGATTGCTCATGCACATAATGTTCCTTTGATTGTCGATAACACTTTTGCGACACCTGTATTATGCAAACCGTTTGATTTTGGTGCAGACATTGTTGTACATTCCACTTCTAAGTATATGGACGGTCACGCTGTACAAGTAGGCGGAGTTATTGTTGACAGCGGTAAATTTGACTGGAAAAAGGGTAATTTTCCTGGTATTAATGAACCTGATGAATCCTATCACGGTATTTCTTATACAGAAACATATGGTAATATGGCATACATTGTCAAAGCCAGAATGCAGTTAATGAGAGATTTCGGTGTATATCCTGCGGCACATTCCGCATTTTTGCTGAACTTAGGTCTGGAAACCTTAGCGGTCAGAATGAAACGCTATTGTGAAAATGCCATGATAGTTGCCAGATATCTTGAAAACAATGACAAGGTAGAAAGCGTAAAATATCCCGGTTTAGAGAGTGATGCAAGCTATGAACTTGGCAAAAAGTACCTGAAAGGTTGCAGTGGTGTTATTTCGTTTGTCATCAAAGGCGGAAAAGAAAACGCTATGAAGTTTATGAACTCTCTGAAATTAGCGTCCAATGAAGTTCATGTAGCGGATATCAGAACTTGCGTATTGCACCCTGCCAGTGAAACTCACCGTCAATTAACAGACGAACAACTGGTAGCAGCAGGTATTGAAAGCGGTATGATTCGTTTTTCTGTCGGGCTGGAAAACATTGACGACATTCTTGCCGACATCGAAAAAGGTTTTTCTGCTATAGATTAAGGACTAGGTTAAGGGCTTTGCCCTTAACAATCCTATGAGGGGCTTTGCCCCTCAACCCCACAAACTTTTTGAAAAAAGTTTGACAAAAACTTTTATGGCTCACTGCGTTCGGAATGTCTATCATAAGTTGGACTATGACAATTAAAAGTTTTTTGTCCACTTTTTTTCAAAAAAGTGGGCGGGATTTTTAAGGGTGGCAACCCTTAAATAAAAAAACTGTACACCTGAAAAAAACAGATGTACAGTTTTTACTTTGCGTAAAATTATTTTTCTTCAGCTTTCTTTTTTTCTTTCTCTTTTTTCTTGTCGGCTTTAGGGTCAGCGATTGTTTTTTCAGTCACAATAGTTGACAATGCCCATTTCTGAAATAACATTCTTGTTCTGTCAGGTCCTGTTTCCAGAATAAACGAATCATCATCTTTAATGCTGACAACTCTGCCTGTAATACCGCCAATAGTAATAATTTCGTCACCAATTTCAAGGCTTTGTCTTAATGCTTCTTCTTCTTTTTTCTTTTTAGAGCTGGGTCTGATGAAAAGAAGATACATACCAATCAGTATTACCGCATATACAGCAATCATACCAATCATACCGCCCGTTGAAGATTGTTGTGTGGCGGTGTTCTGACTTGTTCCCATACATGACGAAAGTCCCAAAGCTGTCATAATGCCGAGTAAAGCTACCGTCAATTTTTTCATTTCAAATTCAATCCTTTCTTTTATGTAAAACAACAGAGTTCATTATACCATATTTTTCAGGCAATGCAAGAGATAAAATCAAATTCTTGTACCGAGAATATCTTTATACTGATGATAAAACGCTGTAAAAGTGCCGTTGTCAAGTGCAATTCGAATTTTTTCCATGAGTGTATTATAGAAATAGATGTTGTGCATTACCGCAAGACGCATACCCAACATTTCTCCACTTTTAAAGAGATGATGTAGATAAGCCCTGTCAAAATGCTGACAAACAGGACAATCGCATTTTTCATCAACAGGAGAGGTATCAAGGGTATATTTAGCATTCATAAGATTGCGTATTCCTTGTGAAGTAAACACATGGGCATGTCTTGCGTTTCGGCTTGGCATAACACAATCAAACATATCTATTCCACGATATACAGCTTCCAGAATATTTGTCGGAGTACCCACACCCATAAGATATCTGGGTTTGTCTTTGGGCATATATTCTTCCACTTTTTCAATGACATGATACATTACCTCAGCAGGTTCACCCACAGCCAGTCCGCCAATAGCATATCCTGATAAATCCAGTTCACAGATAGTTTTCATATGTTCGGTTCGGATATCATCAAAGGTTGCTCCCTGATTAATTCCGAATAACATTTGTTGCGGATTGATAGTATTTTCCAATGTATTCAGTCTTGTGATTTCCGTTTTACAGCGTTCCAGCCATCTTGTTGTACGGGCAACAGAGTTTTTGGTATAGTTGTATTCCGCAGGATTTTCAATACATTCATCAAAAGCCATCGCAATGGTAGACCCTAAGTTGGATTGTATCTGCATACTTTCTTCAGGACCCATAAATATTTTGTGACCGTCAATATGTGAAGAAAAATATACACCTTCCTCTTTAATATTTCTCAGTTTAGCCAGAGAAAACACCTGAAATCCACCGCTGTCTGTAAGAATAGGAGCGTGCCAACGGGTAAACTGATGAACACCGCCTAATTGTTTAACCACTGTATCTGTAGGTCTTAAATGAAGATGATAGGTATTGCAAAGCTGAACCTGACATTTCAAGTCCTTCAAATCCAACGCACTTACAGCACCTTTGATTGCACCGCAGGTAGCTACATTCATAAACAGAGGTGTCTGAACTGTGCCGTGAACAGTCACCAGTTCACCACGCCTTGCATGCCCCTCCTGTTTTAAAAGTTGAAAAGCCATATGTAATTAATCCTTTCCCAAAGTAATTAAAGGGCGTTGCCCTTTAAAATCCTACAAGGGGTTTCACCCCTTGACCCCACAAACTTTTTGAAAAAAGTTTGACAAAAACTTTCAAGGCTCACTGCGTTCGGAATGTTTATCATAAGTTGGACTATGACAATTAAAAGTTTTTTGTCCACTTTTTTTCAAAAAAGTGGGCGGGGTTAAGGGGCGGCAGCCCCTTAGTAGGATTTTTAAGGGCGACAGCCCTTAAAACTGGACGACAGCCCTTAAACTATAGCCATAGCGTCACCAAAAGAGAAAAAACGGTATTTTTCTTTTACGGCAATTTCATAGCTTTTCATGATGGTATCATAATCCGCAAATGCCGAAACCAACATTATCAGAGTACTTTCAGGTAGGTGGAAGTTGGTAATCAAACCGTCAAGCACTTTGAACTGATAGCCTGGATAAATAAAAATATCTGTAAAGCCGTCACACGCTTTGATTTCACCGTTGTTCAATGTAGCAACCGATTCCAATGTACGGCAGCTTGTCGTACCAACAGCAATAACTCTTTTGCCGTTTGCTTTTGTCGTTCTGATAAGTTCAGCGGTTTCAGGCGGTATTTCATAATGTTCGGCGTGCATTTTATGTTTAGTGACATCTTCTACCTTGACAGGTCTGAAAGTACCCAGTCCGACATGCAAAGTGACATAACCGATAGAAATACCTTTGGCTTGAATTTTCTGTAACAATTCTTTGGTAAAGTGTAAGCCTGCTGTGGGTGCAGCGGCAGAACCAAGTTCACGGCTGTAAACTGTCTGATAGCGTTCTTTATCCTTTAATTTTTCGGTGATATAAGGTGGTAAAGGCATTTGCCCGATTTTATCCAGTGCGGAGTAAAAATTCTCATCACAATAAAATTCAACAATCCTGTTGCCACTGTCAAGCACATCGATGACCTTACAACGCATAACATCACCGAAAGTAAATTCATCACCTTTTTGTGCTTTTTTTCCTGGTTTTGTCAGACATTCCCATACCTTATCTTTAGTTTGTGAAAGCAGTAAAAATTCTACATTTGCTCCCGTTGAGCGTTTACCGTAAATTCTGGCAGGCAATACCCTTGAATCGTTGACTATCAGACAATCGCCCTCATCAAGATAATCAACGATATCATAAAAATGCTTATGTTCTAATGTATGATTTTTGCGGTTGATAACCATTAATCTTGAACTATCTCTTGGTTCAACAGGGGTTTGTGCAATTAATTCTTTGGGCAAATCATAGTAAAAATCGCTTGTTTTCATCATTCATCACCCTTACTTATATTTTTTCAAGTTTAGCAAAATTTGCCATCAGCTTTTTTGTACCGCTGTTTTCAAAAGCGATTTCCAGTAAAGTATCGTTTGCCATTGCTTTTGCGGAAATAACAACACCTTGTCCGAATACAGTATGTTTAACAGTATCGCCTGTTTTGAAAGTTGTTGTTGCAACAGAAGATACTTTTTTGGTTGGTATTTGTCTGACAGGTGTTCTGTTGGCAATATAATTTGCCTTTTCAAAATCGCTGTTCAGATAAACGCTTTTTCGGTTATGTCCTGATACAAAATCGGTATTGAATGACCTTTGCGGTTTTTTCACGACTGATGAGGTAAAGATAATATTTTCTTTCGGAATTTCCTCCACAAAGCGTGAAAGTTCATTTCTGGTGGTTGAACCGTAAAGCATACGCTCATCAGCATGAACAATATAGAGTTCTTCTTTTGCTCTGGTAATGCCGACATAGGCAAGCCGTCTTTCTTCCTGAAGTTCATCGTGTTCAGAAGCTGAACGCAGACTAGGGAAAATTCCTTCTTCTGCACCTGCAATGAACACTACAGGAAATTCCAGTCCCTTTGCAGAATGTAAGGTCATTAAAACAACACTGTCAGCACTCTTATCGTAATTATCAATATCGGATATCAAAGCAATATCTTCCAGAAATCCCTCCAATGTGGCACCGTCAGGATTGTCATTTTCATAGTTTTTGATTGCCGACAAAAATTCATTGATGTTTTCTATTCGTTCTTCGCTGTTTTCCTTTTCTCTTTTCAGATTTTCTATATAGAAAGTATCTTCCAAAATCTGTTGGTACAGTTTTTCCAGAGAAATATGTTTCTGATGATATAAGGTAATCAGATTATCAATAACCTTTGCAAAATCAGTAAGTTTTATGCGGACACGCCTAAGTTCTTCAAAGTTATTCGCATTACGAATAACTTCATACATACTTGTATTTTGAGAGGAGGCTATTTCACGGATTTTTTCAATCGTAGAAATTCCTATAGCCCGTCGTGGTTTGTTAATAATACGGGAAAGTCGGATATCGTCATGAGGATTGTTAATAATCTGCAAATACGCAATCATATCCTTGATTTCTTCACGGTCATAAAAACGGTGTCCGCCAATAATACGGTGGGGAATACCTGCTCTTGTCATATACTGTTCCAGTGCATTGGATTGAGCGTTTGTACGGTAAAGTACGGCAAAATCGGAAAATTTGCGACCGTCATGTACTTTTTCTGTAACAGTATCAGCGATATATTTGGCTTCTTCACGCTCTGAGCGTGCAGTATGTACATGAATTTTCTCTCCTGTAGGATTTTGCGTCCAAAGTGTTTTACCTTTCCGCTGGTCATTATGAGCAATAACCTTATTGGCAGAATTAAGAATATTTTTTGTCGAACGGTAATTCTGTTCCAGTCGGATAACCTTACCGTCAGGATAATCTTTTTCAAACCCAAGAATATTTTTGATGGTAGCTCCTCTGAATTTATAGATACTCTGGTCATCATCGCCGACAACACAGACATTTCTATATTTTTCTGCCAAAAGATGAATTAATCTGTATTGCGAAAGGTTGGTATCCTGATATTCGTCAACCATAATATAACGGAATAAATTCTGATAGTAAGACAGAACATCAGCATTATTCTGGAACAGCCTTACTGTGTTGTAAATCAGGTCATCGAAATCCATAGCGTCAACCTTTTTCAGATTTTGGCTATAGAGTGTATAGGCTTTAGCTATGCTGATAAGACGGCTGTCAGTACCTGCAAGCTGTCTGAATTTTTCAGGACTTTGCAAGTTGTCTTTTGCTTTGGAAATTTCATTCAGAATACTTCTCAGCGGAATAATTTTTTCGTCCATACCGAGTGTTTGCATGACTTCTTTCATCTGTCTTTTCTGGTCATCGGTATCATAGATAGTGAATGTGTTAGTGTAGCCGAGTCTGTCACCGAAACGCCTTAAAATTCTGGCACAGGTAGAATGAAAAGTTGATGCCCATATTTCACGAGCGTCAGGAACTTTAGTCATAATGCGTTCTTTCAGTTCGTTAGCTGACTTGTTGGTGAAAGTAATAGCAAGTATCTGCCATGATTTTGCAGGATTAACACTCAATCTTTTTTTCAATTCATCAGGAACTGTTTTTTTATTTTTGGCACAGTCAGTCAGAAACTGTATTTCATTTTCGCTGAAAGTATCGTTAAAAACATCGCTGTTATAAGCATTTCCCCAACTGAGTATATTGGCAATTCTGTTGACAAGTACGGTTGTTTTTCCACTGCCTGCACCTGCCAGAATGAGTAGTGGATTTTCAGTTGTGACGACTGCTTCAAATTGTTTATCATTCATTCTGGAAAAGTCATTTTCAATAAGCTGATTTCTTAAAGTAATTAAATTATTCATTTCTACTCCTTTCTCACTACAAAAAAGTACAACAATGCTGTCTGATAAGCATTGTTGTTGAAAAAACTCAAGGGATTTTTTTATCTTTGATTTGTTCATAATATGGTTCAAACAAAGCTATATCCGTTTTATTGATTTTGGAAGTGGTATGGAAACAGTAATTCATCAGATACATTTTTACATTTTTTTCATTTGTCGCATTGTAAGTGAAGTAGGCAAGCATATGATATTCACCTGAAGGAATATCACCGCTTTTGGCTTCGATTTCCACATCAAGATTGGCAATCGTTTGATTTTCATGAAAAATTTCGCCACTTGCCTCTGTAACAGTAATAGAACTGATTTCATTACCTTTTTCGTTGAGGTCATCTTTAACAAATTCGGAAAAGTCAAAATAAACCATCTGATTTCTTATTCTGTTTGCGGTGTCGCCGTCTGAACAACAGGAAAAATTCATACCTTTGAAATTTGCTGACGGCTGATAGTAATTTTCGTCAAGTTGTTCTCCACAGCCGACACAAACAAAAATTAGCGAAAACAACAATAAACAGGAACAAGTTATCTTAATCATACGGTTCATTGCATTATTCCTCATCATTCAGAAATTTTTCCACGATAAAGCGAGGTCTTTGTTTGGTTTCCAGATAAACTTTGCCGAGATATTCTCCGATAACACCGATAGCAAAAAGCTGTAATCCGCCCAATGCCCATATAGAAATGAACATACTTGCCCAGCCAGGTTCAGTTTTGCCGAAGAAATACATAACAAAAGAATAGATACCCGATAACACTGCCAACAGGAAAATAATAATTCCCAGCCACATAATCATACGGATAGGTTTGACGCTTAAAGAAGTAATGCCCTGCCATGCCAGTGCCAGCATTTTGGAAAGCGGATACTTACTTTCGCCAGCCTGTCTTTCCAGTCGTTCATATTCGACAACATCGCTTTTGAAACCAACCATAGGTACCATGCCTCTAAGAAAAAGATTGACTTCTTTGAAATCGGCAAAAGCATCTAAGGCACGCTTACTCATCAAACGGAAATCCGCATGGTTAAAGACAATTTCCGCACCCATTGATTTGAGAATTTTATAAAAGGACTCTGCTGTAAATCTTTTGAAGAAAGTATCTGTTTCACGCTTTTTGCGGACACCGTAAACAATGTCGCAACCCTCTTCATATTTGTCAAGCATTTCATCAATAGCGTTGATATCGTCCTGTAAATCAGCGTCAATCGAAATGACTACATCAGCATAATCCTTCAAAGTGACCAATCCACCATATAAAGTATTCTGATGACCTCTGTTACGGCTCATTTTCAATCCCGATACCAGTTCATATTTATCATGAAGCTGTGTAATGATTTTCCAAGTCTTATCCTTTGAACCGTCATCAATATAGACAATACGGCTTTTGGAAGATATTTTTTTTTCTGCTATCAGTTGTTCGTATTTTTTGATGAGTTTTTCCGTTGTATCCTGTAAGACTTCTTCTTCATTATAACACGGAACCGCAAGATATAAAACCGTCATAATGCTTTCCTCCGAAAATTTTACCTGAGCGGTTGGAATGATTTTCTCATTGTATAGCTATGACAATTAAAAGTTTTTGTCCACTTTTTTCAAAAAGTGGGTGGGGTCAAGGGGCGACAGCCCCTTGTGGGATTTTAAAGGGCGAAGCCCTTTTTGCCAAAGCAAATTTTGGCAATCATTATCTGCGTTTCAACCGCTCAGGTAGAAAAAATTAAACTGGTTCATATTATAACATTTTTTTCATTTTACTGCAACCTCACTTTGAAAATTAGCAATTATTTTACAATAAGTTCACAAAAATTCTTCGGAAAAAGATTGTAAAAGTAGACAGTTAATGATAAAATCAATTCGGATAACAGGAAAGGAAAAAAGGATTAGCGGTGATAAAGGAAGGCGATAAATTTGAAAAAAAAGGTAATCATTTTGTCAGCAATGGCAATTATCAGCGGAATCATACTGACTGTTATTTTTTTCATTCAAAAGAGTGTGGTAAACAAAAAAGTAGTGACAAATACAACGGCAACTTATTCGGAAACAACACAACAACAAGCAGTTAAACCATCTGAAATTGCCACTGTTCCGACACAAGCTACCGTTTTGCCGACATTCGTACCGACAGAAATTGTTTCCGCAACGGAAACAATGACTATGGAAGTTGTGGAAATTCCCACAGAATATTTCACAGTAAAAACAATTATTCCTACAGAACACCCCACACAACCAATCACACAACATTCTACCACCAAGCCAAGTGAACCTGATTACAAAATACCATCATCTACAGAAGAACCTACAGAAATTCCCACACAAAACACAGAACAAAGTTTTGAAAAATTATTGTCAAGAAGTGGTCATCAGATTTCTGAAATAGAAAACAGTGATATACAACAGTTAATTATTGTTGATACTTATGGTGTACAGGCAGAGTTACATTTATTTACCAAAAAAGACGATATATGGGAAAATGACAATATTTCCTGTGACGGGTTCATCGGTATACAGGGAAACGGAACTAGAAATGCTACCGATGAACAGGTCACCCCTGAAGGAATGTTTAAAATAGGGGATTGTTTCTATCAGAACGAACAGCCGACCACATGGTTAAATACTTTCCGCATTACGGAGCATACTTACTGGATAGATGATGTGGAATCGGACTGGTATAATCAGAAAATAGAAACGGAGAATAAGGAAAATTTACCAACAGCAAGATATATGGCAGAAGATGACAAATATCGTTACGGGCTGGTAGTTGAATATAATACGACATCTGTTGATAAGGAAAAAGGGACAGCAATTTTCATGTATTGTGGAAATACTGCTACAACAGATGGCGGTATTGCAGTAGAAGAAGAGAATATGTTACAATATTTATCTTGTCTGAATACGGCTAAAAATCCACATATCATCATTTTTTAAAATTATTTCAAAAAACTCTTTTCATCTTGTCAGCAGTGTGTTATAATTGTTCGTGGAAAAATCAAGTAAGGATGTGTACATTTTGGCTATCATATCAAAAATTTTTACAGAACAATGGGTGTTCATGGTAATAGCGGCTTTGGGGGTAGCATTGACTTTTGCAATGAAAAAAATCGTTCCCAATTTCTACCGAACCTTTTTACGGGGCGAACTCATCATTTTTTCTGTTGTATTGATATTGCTGGCATTTCGGGGGTCTCCTGATTTATTTTTACTGGTGCCGATAATCATTATCTGTTGTGAATTGTTCGGATATGATGTAACGGGCAAGATTGTCGGAGTTTTGTTTATTGATTTTCTGTTGATACAACTAGATTTCCGTTTGATTTCCAAAGTCAATGAAACTTTGATGAATATTGTCTTTTTTGTATTACAGATAGCTGTAGCAGTTTGTATCGGTATGATAATGGATAACCACCTGAAAAACAAATCAAAAAATCACGAAGAACTGAAACAACTGGAAGAAACTGAAGATAAAGAAGCACTTTCAACTGAAAAAACAGAATCAAATTCAATAGAAAGAGTTTCGCTCACAGATACAGATAACGATATTTCAAGTTCAGAAGGAACAACAAAGATTTAAAAAAGAGTTAATACTTTTTATCCTGAATCGGTAAGAAGACCCCGACCTCTATAGGTCGGGGATGAATTGCCATCAGCCCGTAAGGGCTGAGAATGGATTGACAGCTCAAAAATGTAATGATACAATACGATTGTAAATATCTGTTGTGACAGGAGGTGAGAAACATTGAACAAAGCCTATAAATTCAGAATATATCCAAATTCAGAGCAAAAAACGATGTTCTCAAAAACTTTTGGTTGTACACGAATGATATATAACTATTACCTCAATAAAAGAATAAAATTGTATGAAGAAGAAAAAATCACATTCGGTTATACAAAATGTGCGAAAGATTTAACTTTTTTGAAAAAAGAAAAAGGGTTTCTGAAAGAAGTTGACAGTATATCATTACAACAGGCATTAAGACATCTTGATACGGCTTTTCAGAACTTTTTCAAAAAGCCAAAGACAGGATTTCCGAAGTTCAAATCAAAGAAGAATAACAATAGCTATACAACGATGTGTGTGAATAACAACATAAAACTGGAAAAAGGAACGATTTCACTGCCAAAAGTCGGTAAAGTGAAAATAAAGCAACATAGGAGTATTCCTGAAAACTATAGGCTGACATCTGTTACGGTAAGTCAGACAGCAAGCGGAAAATATTATGTGAGTATTCTGTTTGAGTACGAAAACCAA
>CACWNY010000016.1 GCA_902762375.1 uncultured Ruminococcus sp.
GACAATATGGACATTTTATGATTTCGTATACCATATTCCTCACCTCATTTTTACTATATCACATTCTACTCTATTATTCAAGTCTTTTGGGACACTACCAGTTTTTTGTCCACTTTTTTTCAAAAAAGTGGGCGGGGTTAAGGGGCGGCAGCCCCTTAGCAGGATTTTAAAGGGCGGAAGCCCTTTAACAGGGGTTCGGGGACAGAGTCCCCGACAAAACAGGCGACCCTCTTATGACAATACAGACTGTCATAAGAGGGTCATGAGGTTTTCAGATAAGGAAATGGGTATGAGTGAAAACTTGTACGCTTATTTTTTTTGACTGTAAAAAGATTCCTTCGGAATCCTGACACAGTACTCAATATATTCATCACTTTCGCTTTGGCTACTCTGTGCATCTATCCCACTGGATTTCATCACTTCCAATGCTTTTGTGAATGTATTAAGGAATATCCTTACATCTTTTATAATAAACCTTTCGCTTTGATTTTTGTGTTGTTTTTTGTCGTGAGATTTTAAAATTTTATCAATCAACTGTTCTGTCTGAGAGATGGTCAAAGAATAATCGGCAACCTGTGTCAATATATCTTTGCGTAACTCTCTGTCCAGAAACAGTACGGCTCTGACATGACTTTCTGAAATATTATGTTTGATAATCAACTGCTGTTCTTCCTCGCTGAAATCCAACAACGCCAACCTGTCTGATACAACAGACGCTGTTTTTCCTAATCGTCTGGCAATCTGCAATTTTGACATTCGACATTCGGTTATCAGAAATTTCATAACATTCGCTTCTTCAAACATATTCAGTCTTTCATGCTGAAGATTTTCCAACAAGCTGAATATTACTGACTGATTTTCTGTACATTTCAGCACAATGCAGGGAATTTCATCAAGACCTGCCATAAGAGAAGCTCTGAAGCGTCTTTCTCCTGATACGATTTCATATTCTTCTGACGATAATTTCCGCACAATAATCGGTTGCAATACACCGTTTCTGATAATACTTTCCGACAGCACCCGCAATTCTTTGGGGTCAAAATAAGTTCTGGAGGGTATTTTTCCTGAGATAATGTAGTCCAGCGGAATATAATGTAAGCGGTTTCTCCATTCTGTACTAAAAAGCATAACACCTGCCCCTTTGTTTTACCACGCTCCTCGCCGTCATCTGTCGGGGACTTTGTCCCCGAACCCCTATTTAAGGGCTACCGCCCTTAAAAATCCCGTTTCAAGGATTACACCCTTGAAAATCCTGCCCAACTTTTTGAAAAAAGTTGGACAAAAACTTTCAGGAAAATTTGCTGACGCAAATTTTATCGGGGAAATTATGTTAAATGACAGCATGGACTTTTTTCATCATATACTTTCCTTATTTCTATGATAGCATAAGACAAAAAATATTTTTGTCAAAGGTAGTATATGAGTTTAAGGGGATTTAGCGGTTAAGCCGTCGAAAAGGGTTACTCTGAATTTTTCTACCTGAACGGTCGGATTATTTTCTGAAGTGCGTAATAATAAAAAAGCAACTTGTAGCTATGACAATTAAAAGTTTTGTCCACTTTTTCAAAAGTGGTGGGGTCAAGGGGTGAAACCCCTTGTGGGATTTTAAAGGGCGAAGCCCTTTAATGGATAAAAATTCAAAACAAAATCTGCGTAAGCAGATTTTGACATTAATTACCTGATGTTCAACCGCTCAGGTAGGAATTTTTTCGGGCAGTCTGGGAGTAACATAGACGGTCTTGTTTTTGACATAAATGACCATACCAGGTTTCGCTCCTGACGGTTTGCTGACATTTCTGACCTGTGTATAATCTACGGGAACTTGTGAACTATTTCGTGCTTTGCTGTAATAGGCGGTAATCTGTGAGGCTTCTATAATAATACTGTCGTCAACTGCCTTACCGTTAGTGACGATAATGGCATGAGTGCCGTGAATATTTTTGGTGTGTAACCAGATATCATTTTTATCAGCAGTTTTTAAAGTCAGTTTATCGTTCTGCTTGTTATTTCTGCCGACAAGTAAGGTCATGTTGTTGGAAAGCGTAAATTGTAGTGGCGGTAGTGGTGAATGCTTTTTGACTTTACCTTTGGGCGGTTTCAGATAACCTTGTTCGGTAAGTTCCTGACGGATTTCTGCCAGTTCGCTTTCGGAAGTTGCCCTGTTCAGACTTTCTATGACCGTTTCAATATATTCCAGTTCGCTTTGTGCCTTTTCAATCTGTACGGCAAGCATTTGTTCAGCAGTTTTAGCTTTGCGATAAGATTTATAATATTTCTGCGTGTTCTGTGAGGGCGATAGTGACGGATTTAAGACTATGGTCAGTGGTTTGTTGTCATCGTAATAGTTTTCTACCGTAATGGCTGACATACCTTTTTCCATACGATATAGATTTGCCTGTAACAAATCACCTTTCATTCTCAGTTCGTCACGGTCGGCACATTGCTGTAATTCTACACGCTGTGAATTAATTTTTCTTGATAATCTTTCCACAGTCGTTACCAGAAAACGGTTCAAATCCTGTGTTCTGGATTTCATTCTTTCTATTGTGTCACGCTCACAGTAAAAATCATCAAGCAGTACACTGAAACTTTCATACCGCTTGATTTCTGATAATTCTCCATAACAGGTGATATCCATAAAAGAAAAATCTTTTGGTTTATCATCTACGGTAATGATACAAGGTGTTCCCTCAAGATTTTGTATTTGTGCAATCATTCTGCCCAGAAAAAACAACAATCGTTTCTGATATTCCCCTTGTACAGAACCCACTGTCAGTTCCTTTCCTTTTCCCGTAAGAAATTCCAGTTCACGGCATATCATCGGTGAAATTCCCTGAACCGTATTCAATAACGCTTTCGAAAGTTTCATATCTGCCGAAAAATAAAAAAGATGTTCTACAATCTGTTCAGATAATACCACTTCATTGCCTGTTAAAATATCCATTTTATCTTGTTGCGGAGGCATAGTATACTTTTGATTAGGTAATACCAGTCTTTGTGACGACATTGAACGGTCTACTCTTTTCAAAGCGTCAATCACCATTCCGTCACCGTCCATTAAAATAACATTGCTGTATTTTCCCATAATTTCTATTGCCAGTGTCAGCGTAACAGGGTCACCGAAATCGTTGAATGCGTCAAAATCCAGAAATAATATCCTTTCCAGATTGGGCTGACGCACATCAACCAGCTTACTTCCGCTCAGTTTCTTCCGAAACAACATACAAAGCATGGGCGGAACTTTGGGATTTTCAGGCATATGCTCTGTCAGATTAATACGGGGATTGTTCGCCCTTGCCGACAGCAAAAGTTTATTCGCTCCCCTGACATTCCTCAACGATAAGACAATCTCATCTTTATTCGGCTGATAAATTTTTTCCACTCTGCTCCCAATAATATCCTGTCTGATTTCATGACACAGATATCTCAGATAAACACCATCTAACGCCATAACATAATCACTCCTTGATAATAATGCGTAATTCGTAATGATTTAAGGGCTTTGCCCTTAAAAATCCCACAAGGGGTTTCACCCCTTGACCCCACCACTTTTGAAAAAGTGGACAAAACTTTTAATTGTCACAGCTGACACTTAGCTGAACAATCCGAACGAAGTGAGCATAAAAGTTTTTTGTCCACTTTTTTTCAAAAAAGTGGGCGGGATTGTTAAGGGCGGCAGCCCTTAACACAGGATTTTTAAGGGCGGTAGCCCTTAAACAGGCGAAACACCTCAGACAGCACACAAAATAAATAAATGTGCGTCTGGGGTGTTCCTTAGACTGAAATCAAACATCAGCTTTAGGTAATGTTCTTATAAATACAAAATTTTTAAAAGTCGTATCAAAAGTAGTTTCATCTTTAAGACCTTCACTGATTTTCAAAGATGCCGTACCTGAACCACCACTACCATACATATTATTGAGAATTGTACCTGAATTAATAGAATACAGACTTTTGTCTAAATTATTTTGCATAACACTGATAAATTCGGAATTACTTGTCCAGTTACCAGGAATAAATCCTTCATCTGATTTACTTTTTGTCATGACAAGCTCTTCATTGGTAGGTGCTGTAGCCACATAATCCAACACATAATAGGTATCTGTTCCTATCTTTGTTCCCTCCAATGCTTTAAGAGAAAACTGAATTTCTTTAATATTACTTACTTCAAAAATAGGAACAATAGCATTCGTCTTTATTGTTCCATCCGCCGCTGTATAGGATTTACGGAATTTGGCAAGCGTGTAAGAAAATGTGCCGGACCTGTAAAGGAAATAGTCGTTGTATTCGTCGGGGTCAGTCGTTGCTTCAGCATCAGCAAGGCGGTCTTCTTCAGGTGTAGACACATCAGTTCTGCTCATCACAAATTCTCTCAGAGCATCTTCTACAGTATTACAACCACTGTAAGTAATATCTGTATCAATCATTTCAATTTTTATTGCGTTGCGAAGATATTTATTGAAATTCTCCTGCAACAGTGAAATTGAACGCTGTGCTACGGATACATTATCCACACGCCTGTTTTCTTCTCTCGCCATAACCAATGCTTGCAATGATAAGGAAGCGACAATAGAAAGTATAGCAACGGTTGCAATCATTTCCACAAGAGTAGTACCTTTTTTACTTTTGATTTTCCTGCTGATTCTTTTTATATAATCGGTTTTCCAGTTTATCATCAATCGTACCTCCTGCTTATGGATGTTCAACATTAATTTCGCCTGAACAAGTAATATATGCACCTCTTACTGTGTTATAATAAGTAGTTACCGTAACCAGATAAGTATCGTATTGTGTACCCGAAATTGTTCTCAACTTCTTTTCCATATGCACAAAACGAGATTTTTTATCTGTACTGAATCCTGTTGTTCCTTCGCCTTGTAATAAAACATCATACTGGTCTCTATCGTAAGCCATTGTAGATGTTTCCAGTTGCGTATCATCTTGTACTGTAGTAAAAAAAGCATCTGTAAAGTTGTCGCCATTAAGCACACTGTCAAGATTTCCGCTCTCTGCTTGTTTGGAAATAATTGACATGATAATATCACAATCTCTTTGTGCAACCGCCTGTGCATCATCTTTCTGAGCTCCCATCAGTACAGAACGATAACTTATCGTCAAACCATGAATACTGCCTGCTATGGTTATCATAATAATCATAACCGCTACAATCAGTTCCACTAAAGACAAACCTCGTTTATTGTGCAAAAGTTGTCTTTTTAATTTTCCTGCTGTCTTTTTCATTAGTAATACCTCGCATCAGGAATACTTATTCTGTCGATAGTTTCAATACAATCAAAATTATTACCTACTTCTCCTGACTTTGCAATAAGTGTTGTACCATTGAACAAAACACCCTTGCTAAGTTCTTCAGGAGCTGAAGCCGTAATCGGAATACGATACTCTCCTGGTTCAAATACCATATAGTCAACAACAGCACCGTTACTGAGTTCCTTCTTGACCGTCAGTCCTGCAGAAATATTAAGAATATGGGCATCATTAGTGGCATTAGGACTTTTATAATAAATCGTTTCCACATTTTTTGAGAATCCGATAACACCTGATGAAAAGTCGGTGGTTGCTCCGATGGTCTTTACACTACCTGAATCAGGAGTAAGTAAGGTTACAGTCGTAGCATTGGGGATAAAGTTAAAGAAAGTAGAAAACAAATTATTGACAACACGATTACTTCTGCGATAAGAACTGCTTACAGTATCTATACTTGCCGGTAAAACGGTATTGCTTGTACTGAAAGCTACATTATTTGGTAGTGTGAAAGAAACTGATGTAGGAGTTGCCGAACTGAAATAATTTCTTGCCGTATCAGAGAACAGGTCAAGCCCTGCAGGAACTCCTGAATAAGTACCTGTTTTTACAGTATAGGATTTTCCGTCATAAATGACATTAAAGTCACACATTACCATCAGTTTGTCACAAGAACTGTTTTCATAAGGAGCAGAACCGTAAATTCTGAACTCTGCACCGTTACCACTCTTGACTACTTTGTTGGAAACTGTATTACCACTCTGTGTTAATCCTTGAGGACCTATAGTAAGGACCACTGTAGGTGCTGACATTCTTATTTTTACATTTTCATTAAGCGAAAAGTCTATCTGTCTGAACCACTGAAAATTGAAACTTCTGCCTGCATACAGATGATAATATCCTTGTGTTGACGGCGGAACATTTGGAGCAAGGAAAATATTCATTTTTGAACGGTCCTGGTTGTCAAAATTATAAGATGACTGGCTAAGAGGTGTATACGCCGTAGATGCTCCTGTGTCGTCATTAAATTCACCGTCGGTGTTGGTAATTTTTATACATTTATTGATGGTTTTCTTATAACCGTTACCTTCGCCCTGATATTCAGTTTCGTTACAACCAGAATGGATTTCTCCTTCATTAGCGTAATAAGCCTGAATCTGGTCATACATATCCAGCTTACTTGCGTTAAGTGCAGAAATTTCAGCCGATGACATCTTGCTCCAGCTACCTCTTCTTGCCATAGACCAGCCTGAACCAATTTTCCAGTAACCTGCTTCAAGATAGAATGTCAGATTTTTTCCATTCTCATAAATATCATTACCACTTTCATCTTTTACATAAAAGGTTGTACCCTTCAGCAAACGAACTGGTACATAGTTCTGTCCTGAGTTACTGCCATAATAAGTAACAATCGGTCCGTCATAAGTTTTGGAGGCATCTCTGTTTCTGAAGAAGAAGTTGTTTTTAATTACCATATAGGCACATTTGATATCCTGTGAATACTCAGGGTTGTTCTCAAAATAAGAAAAATGAGAATTTTGGGTATGATATGATGCATAATGGTCAATTTCCCAACCTGTATAATCACCGATATAATAAATACCTTGATTGTAAGCCCATAATCTTGCCCTGTTTTCATTGGTAGTCAACTTTACGCACTGGTCAAAAACAACAGGGAAATATGTTCTGTTGTTGTTATCTGTCTTAGAATCGTTCCATGAAATAGCCGTAACATAATCACGGTAAGGGGTATTGTCGTTGTCGCTTTTTTTAGTATTTCCATAGTTATTCAACAACTGTCCCTTGTATCGCCAGTCGTATGCATTGGAAAGTTCATTCAAAGCGGTCTGCTGTCCTACCATGAGAAAATTACCGCCACCTGTTCCAGGATTATAATGAGGAGTTTCTGATGGAGTTTCCGATGGAGTTTCCGACGGAATTTCTGACGGGGTTTCCGGAGATTCTGTCGGGGGGTCTGTCGGGGGGTCTGTCGGGGGGTCTGCCTTGAATTTGTATGTGGTATACATTACCGCTTTGAACGATAAGTCTTCCTTATCTTTAGTATTGTCGTTATTATATTTGCCGGTTACATTCAATGCCGATACACTGAAGTTACCTTCTGACTGCTTTGAAATAACGAAATATGTTCCGTCACCACCTACAATGTGATTTCCTGCTTCCTGCAAATCAGTAACCCGCGATTTTGCCTCATCTTCACTGTCAAAAGTGTCGCAAGCTACATTTCCTGTTGAGTCCTGATACATGACATAGTACTTCTTATTAGATGATGGATTGGTATCTGTCGGTAAAGCTGTAATCATACCATCATGGAGAGCCTTTTTAAATGAGTCAAGACCGCTTTTTGCTGAAATATACGCCTGACGACCATTTAAATCAGAACCTGTTTCGTTATGTTGCAGAAGAGCTACTGTAATAGCCGAACCTGTCACCATAAACAAAAACAAACATAAGACAATAGCATATGCCAACGAAATACCTTTCCTACTTCTGAAATCAATGAATTTAGACATTTTCTCACACTCCATTTCATAATACTTTGTAAACCTTTTGCCTATGAATATATATAATAAATCTGTTTCCCGAAATTGCCAAATAGGTAACATCAATAGCTAAAGAGTGTCATTCTCGATACACATATTTTATTATTTTGAACAAAGTAAAAAATCTTATCAGGAACGACACTCTTTTTGACAATCGATATTCCCACTGGCGGAAAAAACAGGATTTATTTTGCGATTACATCGTACATGCTGAACATACCCGTAAAGATAGCGATAACAACAAAACCAACAATACCAGCAATAATAACTGTCATAGCCGGAGTCATTGCATCTGTCATAGTCTGTGTCGCATCGTCTGCTTTTTCTTCGTACATACCAGCAATTTTTTTCAGTGAGTCCGCCAACTGACCACTTTCTTCACCGACACGCACCATTGAAGTAAACAGACCATCAAATACATCTTTATAACGGGTCATGGATACATTGATAGGTGTACCGATTTTGACATCTTCAATAACCTGATTCAGACAGTCTTTCATATAAAGGTTGCTGATAACATCTCTTGACAGTGTAAGAGAATCAAGAATATTTACACCACTTTCTGATAGCGTTGCCATCATATTAGCAAATCTTGCTACATTAGTAAGACGAATAACTTCTCCAATAATAGGGAACTTAATGGCAAAATTCGCACACCACATTGCAAAATTATCATTGTTCCTCTTCATTAAAGTAAAAGCAACAACTAACGCAATAACAATAATAATAACCAACCAGCCCCAATAGATGAAAAAATCTGACATACTCATAACAAATCTGGTTATCGCTGGTAACTCTGAACCGAAAGCATCAAATATTCCTGCAAAGGACGGTAATACAACCACACTCATGACAATAACCAACGCAATCGTCAGTACAAGAAGGAATATAGGGTACATCAATGCCCCTCTTACTTTACCTGAAAGCTTTAATTCTTTCTTCAGCAAGTCTGAACACTGTTCAAAAGCATCGTCCAGTTTACCGTTTGCTTCACCCGCCTGTATAATGTTGATATACAACACCGGAAAGGTCTTGAAAAGTCCCATCGCACGGGATAAAGTAAGACCGTTATAAAGATTGACGCTGATATCTCTCAATATAGAACGCATAGTCTTATCTTTTTCAGAATCCAGCATAACCTCCATCGCAATGGAAAGCGAAATACCTGAACGCATCATCAGTGCCATCTGATGGAAAAAGACAAGCATTTTGTTTTTCCTGATTTTCAGCGTATGGACATCTTTCGATACACCAATCTCCATATCCCATATGGATTTTTCTTCAGTGTTAGCCTTCTGACTGGGTTTGACTTCTGTAACCGACAATGGGTTGAGATTTCTGGCACGCAGATTTTTTCTGACTTCATCTGCACTATCGGCAATCATCTCATTTTTATACTTTCGGTTTTTCTCATTAATCGCAACATATGTATACTTGGGCATATCCGCTTACCTCCTGTTCTTCAGGAAAGCCGCTGTTCCGCCCATAGACTGTGTGGGTCTTCTCGGCATACCGCCACCGTTATTGGGCATACCGCCACTGTTAGGCATTCCAGCACTTTGCTGAGGTTTGCTGTTGTCTTCAAAAGCTTCATTTCTACCAACATCAAAGCTGTATTCATATGCTGTTTCAGGAGAGATAATTCCGCAAGCCAGCAAGTTGTCAATCGACATCTTACGGGTAATCATTCCTGCACCCTGATTGAGTTCTATGGTCTGTTCAATCTGCGGGATTTTGTTTTCACGGATAAGGTTCGCAATCGCTGAATTGACGAACATTATCTCAAACATACCAATTCGACCCTTTGTGTCACATCTCGGAAGCAGTCGCTGAGAAACAACTGCCTTGAGTGTTGTGGAAAGCTGGCTGAGTGCCTGTTTCTGTCTTTCTACAGGGTACATATCAATCAGACGGTCAATCGTTTTTGCCGCACTTTCGGTATGCAGTGTAGAAAATACCAGATGTCCTGTTTCTGCAGCACGCAGTGCAATTTCCATAGACTCCAGGTCACGGATTTCACCCATGAGGATAATATCAGGGTCTTCACGCAAAGCGGATTTCAGAGCAGAGGAGTAACTTTCACTGTCCTCACCCATTTCACGCTGGTTGATAATGCACTTATTGGGGGTGTGCATATACTCAACAGGGTCTTCCAAAGTAATAATGTGTTTACTTCTTGTTTTGTTCAGTTCGTTAATGATAGCAGCCAGTGTTGTCGATTTACCACTACCTGTAGGTCCTGTTACCAGTACCAGTCCTTCCTGAAGGATTAAGATTTTGCCCAGTGATTCGGGCAGACTAAGACTTGCCATTTCGGGGGGTTTCTCTTTAATAATACGCATGACAAGTGATGAACCGTGTCTTTGGCGGAATGCATTGACTCTGAATCTTGCACAGCCTTCCAACGCATAGGAACAGTCATAGTCCCCCGTAGACAAAAAGTCGGAAAGTCCGTCAGGCGGTAACACCTGTGCAATATAACCGATTACCGTTTCGTCATCAAGAGGAGGCATATTGTTAAAGTAAGTTACCTCACCGTGTACACGGTAAGCTGGTACATTGTAACTGGATAAGTGAATATCCGACGCATTGTTGGCAACGGCAAATCTGACCATCTCTTCAAATTCCAAACCGTAACACCTTCCTTTCTGCATAAATAATCTTCTGAATCCAATCGTTATTGTCAAGATTTTCTTACGAAAATCTTGAATTAATTATTGGGAGTTTAAGGGCTGCCGCCCTTAAAAATCCTGCTAAGGGGCTTTGCCCCTTAACCCCACAACTTTTTGAAAAAAGTTGACAAAAACTTTTCATTGTCATCGCCATAGGTGGCTTTATCATTAAACACAAATTAATCGTCCTGATAAACTTCTGCTACGGTATCGAAATAGGTTTCGAAAGTGATGATACCGTCCAATAAAAGTCGTTTCAAATTTTCTTTCATAGAAATCATACCGCTAGCAATAGCAATATCATTAATCTGTTCGGTTGTTTTATCCTCGTGGATAGCATGTTTAATTTTATTATCAACAATCATGATTTCATGTACAGCAGTACGCCCCTTGTTACCGATACCGTTACATTTCGGACAACCGCCCTTTTTAGCGTCATAAATGGTAACATCACTGTCCAGTGGCATACCTAAAATACCCAGTTCGGATTCTGTTGCCTTATGCGGTACACGACAATAGGGACATACCTTACGCACCAGTTTCTGAGCAATAACCCCAAGCAGTGAGGACGATACCATGAACTTTTCAACACCCATATCAATAAGACGGACAACAGAACTTGCCGCATTGTAGGTATGGATAGTAGAAAGTACCAAGTGACCTGTGATAGCTGCGGAAGCCGCAATTTCGGCGGTTTCCTTATCACGGATTTCTCCGACCATGATAACATCAGGGTCCTGACGGAGAATGGAACGCAATACACTGGCAAAAGTCAATCCTGCCTTTTCGTTGATGTTGACCTGTGTAATACCTTTGATAACCATTTCAACAGGGTTTTCAACGGTAATAATATTGGTTTCGGGGTTGTTCAGCTGAGAAAGACCCGTATATAATGTAGTGGATTTACCTGAACCCGTTGCTCCTGACAACAGAATAATACCACGATTACTGTGCAGGAGAGTTTCAAATTTTGCTCTGTTTTCATCAAGGAAACCAATACTGGAAAGTTCCAGTTTCATTCCCAGAGCGGTGGTAATACGGATAACGATTTTCTCTCCGAATACACCGGGAAGGTCAGATACACGCATATCGATTTTTGTTCTGTTGACATTATAATGCAAACGACCGTCCTGTGGGATTCTTTTTTCTGCAATGTTCATACCTGAAATGAATTTAATACGGCTGATAATTGATGGAGCAAGCTGTCGGGAAACTCTTGTGTATTCCCTAAGTTTACCGTCTATACGAAAGCGTATTATCATTTCTTCTTCCTGCGGTTCAATATGAAGGTCGGACGCTTTCATCGCAACAGCGTCTTCGAACATTTTGTTGACCAGTTTGATAATAGGCTGGTCTTCCGCATTGTCTTCTTCTATTTTACTGTCTTCGCTGGCGACCATCTGCTGTCTGATAAATTCCTGTGCTTCATCATACATCTTTTCCTGTTCGCCGGCTTTGTACATAATATCCTGCTGTTCTTTTATCTGTGTAGGTGTGGCAACTACCGTCTTAATACGGCGTTTGATATTGTTGCTGATAACCGAAATCATACGGTAATCCATAGGGTTCGATGTGGCAACAATTAATCTGCCGTTTTCTTCCGCTATCGGTGCAATGCCATAATCTTCTACCAGATTCTGGGGAATAATATCATACAAACTTTCGTCAATTTGCAATTCTTTAAGGTCGATAAACGCCAGACGCATACGCTCCGCTACTGTGGAATAAACATCTTTTTCGCTGACAATATTCTCTCTTATCAGTGCGTCCTCAATAGTAACATTGTTATCGTCCTGATATTTTTGCTGAACTGCCTTAACATTATCCTCCGTAACCAATCCCTTTGATATCAGAATGTTCAGAATATTGAAAATTGAATTTTTCATACCTGCAATCTCCTATCCTGCCAATAAACTTACATACAAACCGATAAGGTAGGTTATCGGTTCACGCAACACTAATGTTGCAAAAACACCAATACAAATTGACGGTCCGAACGGAATATACTGTTCCGTTGTTTTTTTACGCACGGCATTTATCACCAGTGTCGCCACAATGATAACAAATGCCGTGATGACTGAAATGAACAATGCTGTCAGAATATTCGGAAATCCCGTTGCCACACCCAGTGCCGCAAATAATTTGACATCACCAAATCCCATTCCCTCTTTTTTGGCTATCAGCATGGTGAGGAAATTAACCGCAATTATCAGCAATCCCACACCCAGCGACGATATCAGCGGTGAATACCATGTTCTGATAACATACTGTTCGGCAAAGAAATCATAGCAGGCAAATATCAGCGAAAGTACTGCCGAAATTATGGCAAGTTCATCGGGAATGATATAATATTTTCCGTCCGCCAGAATAACCATAATAATCACAAAGGTTATCAACATCAGCAAGACAGTATAAATACTCATCGCATAAAACAGATATATCAATACAAATGCTACCGCTGAAATAACTGTTCCGCAAATATACAGTGTCTTTCCTTTAAAGCGGTTATGCGTCAGTAATTCTTCTGACGGTTCTTCATCATAATCACAAAGCCATTTCGCAGGCACTCTGTTCATGACAAAGACAGCCGCCAGAAACAACGCTGTCCCCACTATCGCAGACAGTAACAACATTATAACATTAAATCCATTAAATTCAATAGCAAATTTCATCATAACAAGAGTTTATTTCTGTGTGGCTGCCTGTGTCGGCTGTTGTACAACAACACTGGTATCATAATAATAAAGTGTCATCGAAATGTTGACATCACCCTTAGTTTTATCGTCTTTTGAAGGTGTAAAGTTGACCGTGTTGACATTATAACAACCTTTTGTCTGTACTTCCAGATATTTAAGAATATCCAGTGTCTTATCATAAGTATCTGTAAAGGAAAGCGAAATTGCTACCGTATATACTTTGTATCCGCCTGAAGAAATTCTTCCTTTTTTATCTACTGAAGGTTCAGAAATAGAATAGTTTTTGACTTTGATACCTCTTGATTTCAGTTCCTGTTCCAGTTCTTTTGAACAGGTATCCAAATCAATGAACATATCTTTTTGTTTAGCGTCATATTCTTTCTGCATTTTGACAATATCATCTCTGATACTCTTTTCCTGACTAAGAGCATTGTCATACTTAGCAATCAATGCCACATTATCTTCATGTTCCTGTATCATTGCCGGAGCATTTTCTATCAACGCTCTTCCTATAAATATCCAGTATACAATGGTAAGCAACAAAGTAATGACAAATATATACACAAACTTCGGGAGTTTCTTTAAATCTAAATCCATTGATAACTTTCCTCCTTATTTCGTTGTTGCAGCTTCCGTCGATTTCTCTACTGAAACAGCTCTACCCGTTACAATCTGCTCATACTGTGCCTTTTCTTCATCAGTATCCAGTACATTATACAACTGCAATGCAAAATTATAACCGTCTGCTGCCTTTACTGTGCCATTACTTACACTTGTGCCAGTAGTTTCGGAAATACTGAACTGATTAGCCACCTGAAAGAAACCGTTCTCGGTAATTTCTTTCTGCAAATTAAGAATGTCCTCAAAAGTTTTCAGACTTGCGGAAACAGGAACAGTAATCTTCATGCTCTCACTATCAGCATTTGCGTAGGTTAATGAATAACCTGCAAAATTTTCTACCTTATCAGCAAACTGTTTTTTGGTTTCATCCAAAGTTTCATTCATTTTCAGGGCTGTTCTGGGCAATTTCGCCGCATCGCCTACCTGATTCTTCAGTTTAGTCTGGATATCTTCCTGTTCTTTGAGGAGGTTAGCTGCTTTGACATACTGGTCTTCTTTAAATTTGTTTTCGTCCATCGACTTCTGGATATTCAGAAAAGCATAATATGCACCTGAAACCACTACTGCTACACCCAAAATAATAGAAACTCCTATAGATACCTGTTTACCGATATTCAAAGATTTTTCTTTGAGTGGCTGTAAACCTACCATGAGGTTATTCTTATACTTGTCACCACAGTTCATCAGGTTGTTATACAGAATGAAACTACCTGTCTTAAAGCCTGCGTCACGGGCATCAATATCCAGTTCAGGTACTGCCATCTTGGTATTGAACTGGTCAGAAATCAGGTCAACATCAAGACTTAATCCCATTTTCTTGACTGTATTGGTAACACGAGGGAAGAAACCTACCATATCACTAAGTACTACCTGGTCGATGTTGACTTCCAAACTCATGGCAACCAAACTGATGTTATGAATGACATCTGCCATCAAATCTTCACGCAGATTGTTAATTCTCTGTGCGGCTTCCGCAGTCTGTGGCACATAATCAAAGTCAAATCCGTTCTGCTTGATATACTCTATTGCGGCTTGCGGTGAAAGTTGTCTGTCCTGAGCAAGAATATCAACCGCTTCCGTAATCGGAGAATGATAAGTATGACAGAACAATGGCAAAGTATCTCTGACAAGAACAACACGCAGACCTGAATAGTCAATAGACATATAGCAAACTGTTTTGTTGAAAGAGTAGACAATCTCTCTGGAAATTTTCAGCAACGGAATATCTGCGGGCGTAATCTTGACCAGCGTCAGACCCATTTCCTGAAAACGCTTTGCCAGTTCTGTTGATAAAGCCTTTGGAATACCGAAAGTTTTTGATGTCATTTCGGGGATTTCTTTGGCAGGTGTACCATAGGTTGTCGTAATGACGGAGAACTGTTTTACATCGTCTTGCAGGACTTCTTTCAGATTTTCCACAGCAATATTTTCCAGCATTTTTTTCTTACATCTTACATGCTGAAATTCTGCCGATACAAGGTCAAATTCTTCTACTAAAAGAATAACCTCTTTGACTTCTGGTCTTTTCATTTCTCTCAGACCATCGTTTACCATTGTTGCAAAAGCCTTTGGAATTTCCCATACTGTTTCCTTACCGTCCATGTATTGTCTGTCCAGTGGCTTTACATACGGTGCAGTAAAGCGATAAGACAGGTCAACAGTTGTTTCTTTCTTCTGGTCTTTTGCCACAAGAATTGGTTCACAGCAGGTCAATGTCAAATATTCTTTTGTAACCTGAACAATAACTGTTTTCAAATACAAACACCACCCATTGAATTCTTTATTATCAGCTAAAGTTTATCAACTTTAACAAACAACACCATGTTATTTTTGTTATTTTCACTATGATTAATTGATGTAAAAAAACAAAATCTAACTATTTTGCCAGTCAATTTATTATAACATACATCTTTTCAAAATGCAATTTTTTTTCAAAAAAAATAGTAAGACCCGCACAAAAAAGCGACCCTTACCGTCAATCCGTTACAATGCAGAATATCTGCATTGCTGTATTCTACAACAAATCAATCTTTAGAGAACTGTTGATTACCATATTCCCGTCCTGCTCTACGACAAGGGCAATATATCTTGTACCAAATGAAAAACCGATAGAATTTTCTACTGTATCTCCAAGTATATCATGATAAACAGATGTACCATCTTTTTTTCCGATAAACACACATTTTTCTGTTGTTGTATCCCAGTACGGAAGATAAGAAATTCCGTCCATATCCACAACGGCAAACGCTGTTTCTATCCCTTTTGCTTTAGCAACATGCTCCAAAGTAATCAGTTCGTGTTGTGTAGAGGCTTTCGGAATAGTTATTCCTAACAGTTCTTCACCATTATATACTTCGTCAGTTTTAGTAGCAATATAGCCTTTACATTCTTTTACACCAAGTTCTATGGTCTGTGCATTAGCCAATGCCTTACTTTTCGCTGACGCATTAAGCAACGCACTCACAACAGGAATGGCAATCGCCGCCAATATCGCCAAGATAGCAATGACAACCACCAGTTCTATCAGGGTAAACCCTTTTTTATTCTTTGCAGGGATTATATGTGCCAACTTTAAAATCTCCTTAACTTACTCACAATAACCAAAAGCATAGTTTGTACGATATACAAATTCCTTTTTGGAGTAAGAACACACCCGTTTACCGATATGTGGCAGTTATACCGACAGCGAACATATTTTACTCCAAAAAGGATTTTTCTCTGTAATGGAGAAAGTTTCTCATAACCAAATCGTTTTGAAAGTCCGATTGTGACAAGAACGAACTTCCAAAACGATTACTAGATTGAAAATATCAATTTTCAGAATTTAAATATCCAAACCATAACCAAAGTCTTAAATTGACTCAAAACATCTATCAGGTCGATGAAGGAGCAGATGAAGGAGCAGCAAGACTCTCAATTGTAACAGTTTCGCTTACCCCATACTTACTAGTTGCAGTAGCAGTTCCAGTACCAAGCTGTACTACATTTGTAGGAGCGTTTTCACCTTCAATTGTCTTTTTAGTACCGCTAATAGTAGCGATGAATACACATTTGCCAGCATCCTGGTCCCAGTAAGGATAGTAATCGTTACTATTGTATGTAACTCTGTCAAAAGCATCTTCAATACCTTTTGCAACTGCAACATCAAAAATTGTCATAGTATTATGGCCTGTTTTAGCACTAGGAAGTGTGTGAGATTTACCAGCAGCAGTTTGCTTTGATGTCGTACCGTCATAAACTTCTGTATTTTTAGCAGCGATGTCAGCCTGAGCTTCTTTAACAGCCAGTTCGATTGTCTGAGCGTTTGACAATGCACCGTTCTTGGAAGCTGTGTTGATGATGGAGTTTACAACAGGAATTGCAATAGCTGCCAGAATAGCAAGGATAGCAATAACAACTACCAATTCAACGAGTGTGAAACCTTTTTTGTTTGTTTTAACTGATGTCATTTTTACATTTCTCCTTTTAAATAAAATATTGACATTCATCTGTCGGTTGATTTACGGTACCCGAAAGAAAACTACTGACTGCCACAAACAGTAATTTTCATCTACCGCCGCCTTACCGACTTCGGCTCTGAAGACTTTTTCGGATTACGATATATACTATGTATCAGTTTTCCGTTTGTGAGGTATAACCTTCCCTGAATATACACAGTACCTCTTACAGTGACATGAGTAACTGTCCTAAGGCAAAACCTCTTTCTCACCTATGAACTCTCACTCTATCCCCTTTCCGAAAAGCAAAAATTTTGTGTCGATTGCAATACCGAAAAATCCGACTGATTACGACTGATTACGACTTTTCCGTATCTCCTCTCCTACAATCAGTATTATAACACACTTCTCCCACTTTTCATATACTTTATTTGTTAAAATTTTCTTAACATTTTTTGTGTATATTGACATTATCTATAACAAGGCTGTGTCTTAAAACCTGTTATTGCGAATGCTCTTTAAAATCCTGCCCACTTTTTTGAAAAAGCAGACAAAATGTAGTTGGAATGATATTCCCATTGTATAGCTGTGACAATTAAAAGTTTTTGGTCAAACTTTTTTCAAAAAGTTTGTGGGGTCAAGGGGCAAAGCCCCTTGTGGGATTTTTAAGGGCAAAGCCCTTAAACTCATCAAAATTTAACCTAAATGGGCAAGAAGTCCCCCACCTCTTAGGTGGAGGGATGAATTGCCCGTCAGCCGCAAGGCTGACTTTTTCCTTGACAATATAAATATGTGTTGCTAAAATATACATATAGGTTTCCAAAAGTTGTTCGTAAGACAACAGTACCGTAGGGAGTACGGGAAGGGTTTGCCTCATAAAAAACCCATAGCCTTAGAAACTGATGCCCGTAAAATGAAATCCTTTGCAAGGTTGGGCGGAGGAAGCTCCCGCCTCTATAGGCGGTGAGTACTTCACAAATTCTCCCCTTTCAGACCCCTGCGGTCTGAAAATGGAGTTTGTCCGTTTGATTGGAACAATTTTTGATAACAATATCAATCTTCTTCGTTAGTTTCAACTTGTTTGATAGCCTTGCTGACATCTTTAGCCAAATCCATGTCCTGAAATTCACTGTTATCTGACAAATACATATCAAATTTATCTGTCTTGTCCAGAACCGCAGTTGCTTTATTGATACGCATATCCAGAATGTGACCGCCTTTCTGAAAATCTTCAGAAATAAAGTGAAAATGCCACCCTGACGCATTCAGACCGCTCATATATTCAGGACAGTAAAGTCCTACAACTGTTCCTTTGATATTTTCATAAGTAAATTCCGTCTGGTCTGTTTTGAGAGCCTCGTCAAGAGTTTTATACGGCTTTTCCTGTTTATATTCACTGCGTACATACATCATCGGAAATTCTCCTTTGATTTTCACCATATAAAACATATTTTTACCGTTCTGTTGAACAACATTATCAAGCGTTTCTTTAACCGAATTAATATCTGCAAGGTCTGATAATTCTTCTTTGATATCTTCTTCAAAAAAGGTGACATTGCCAAAAGGAATGGTTTCTCCGCTTGTAACTTCGTTGACGCTACCATCACTGACTGCCTGATAGATTTTTCCGTCAAGGACAATCATTTCTCCATTGACACCCTCAAAAGTACCTATCCCTGTATCACCATGTTTTAAAAGGTCTTCGGATTTAAGGATACCGTCATAATACCCCTGTGTCAGCGACTGCAACAATGCTACCTGATAGAGTGTATCTTTATCAGAATTTTGTTCAGCGTTGTTTTTGTCATCAGAAACCTGTGTAGTATTTTCTACATCAGACGACAACGGTTGTTTTTCGGTCTGCTGTGTACAGGAACACATTGTCGCTATCATCAATGACACCATCAATAATAAAGAAATTTTCTTCATAATAGTACCTCCTATTTTTTACGGCTCGTGATAAAATTTTCGATTTCACTTTTGGTAAAAGTATATTTTTTATTGCAATAGTGACATATCGCCTCTACTGTTCCTTTGGAATTGACAAGATTTCTTAAATCATTATCAGAAATTGTAGCAAAACTTTGTTTTACTCTGTCTTTAGTGCAAGTGCAATAAAAGTGAACAGGTCTTTCGTCAAGGACTTCCACTTCAAAACCGTCCAGTGCTGTTCTGCACATATCTACCAGACTCATACCTTTTGCCATCATAGTAGTAACCGGTTCCAGTTTTTTGATATTGTTTTCCAGTTTGACAGCAGTCTGCATAGTTGCTCCCGGTAACAGTTGTATCAGCATACCACCTGCCAGCATAGTATTTCCACTGCCCTTTTCGACAAGCACTCCTAATGCACATACAGTAGGTATCTGTTCACTGTTGGCATAGTAAGAAGTAATATCTTCGGCAATTTCACCGCTGACAAGCTGTACAACACCTTTATAAGGTTGTCCTGTACCGTAATCACGCACAACATACAGATAACCGTCCTTGCCTACCGCTTTACCGACATTCAGCTTACCATCAGGATAATATTCTGTCTTACAGTTCGGATTTTGCACAAATCCTCTCACATTGCCGTCACTGGTAGCAGATGCAATCAGTATACCCAGTTCACCTTTACCGTCCACACGCATACTCAATACCGCTTTTTTCTGTTTCATCTGATTGCCCATCAGTGACGCACCTGTAAGCAATCTGCCCAAAGCAGCAGTAGCAATCGGAGAAAGTTTGTGCACCTGTTGTGCTGTAGCGACAATCTGTGTACTGTCGATAGCACTGGCAATGATACCACCGTCTTTGGTAATACATCTGATAATTTTATCCATAAAAATATCTGCCTTTCAAAATGATTTTTCTGATAAAAATATAACAAATTTCCCTGCGAAAGTCAATGTATTTAAAGGCTTTTTGTCGGGAACTTCGCCCCTGAAACCTCACCACTTTTTTGACTCACTTCGTTCGGAAATCTTTAGCCAACTTCGGACTGTGACACTTAAAAGTTTCGGTCAAGCCTTTTCAAAGGCTTGTGGGGTCAAGGGGCAAAGCCCCTTGTAGGATTTTTAAGGGCGAAGCCCTTAAACAAAAATTTCCATACAAAAGAAAAAAGCCCGAACAATCGGACTTTTTTTCTATCTTCAACCCAGATATGGTCGAGGTGACAGGACTTGAACCTGCGGCATCTTGGTCCCAAACCAAGCACTCTACCAAACTGAGTTACACCTCGTGGCTGCGGAACTAGGATTCGAACCCAGACATACAGAGTCAGAGTCTGCTGTGCTACCCTTACACAATTCCGCAATCTATATCACTGCTGATGTTTCCTCATCGGCAACAATATTTATTATACACGCTTTTATTAAAAAGTCAATACTTTTTTTGAAATATTTTCTACCTGAGCGGTTGAAAATCAAATCGTTATTGTCAAAATTTGCTTTGGCATATTTTGTTTTGAAATTTTATCCATTAAAGGGCGTTGCCCTTTAAAATCCCACAAGGGGCTGCCGCCCCTTGACCCTGCCCACTTTTTGAAAAAAGTGGACAAAAATTTTTAATTGTCATAGCTACAGGTTGTCTTTTATCATTACACATTTCAGAAAATAATCCAACCGCTTAGATGGAAAACTTTCAAGGTTTCATAGCGTTTGGATTTTGCAATTATTCTTCGACAGATTATAGACAAATTTTTCATCTTGTGCTACAATCAGCTATAGAAATTATCTGCGAAACTCAAAAACTGTAACAACATAAATATTGTAAAAAAACCGTCAACCTGATAATCAGAATGGCGGTTAATTGTTGTATATTCCAAAATGCAACTGTACCAAAAACAATCCCGAACGAAGTGAGCCAGAAAAGTTTTTTGTCCACTTTTTTTCAAAAAAGTGGGCGGGGTTAAGGGGCAGCAGCCCCTTAGTAGGATTTTTAAGGGCGACAGCCCTTAAACTTGGAGATGATGTTGTGGATAAATGGAAAGCGAAACTTAAAAATAAACTGAAATCGGCATGGAAATATATAGAAACTTTTGTCAAATGGGTTATGATAGGCAGTTTCACAGGAGAAATAGGTGGTCTTGTCGGCACACTGTTCAGCACGACTTTACAACACGCTAACCATATCAGTCAGAGTATTTCTTATCTGATATTCTTTATGCCACTGGGTGGCATAGTCATATGCGGACTGTATAAAATGTGTGAGTTAGAAACTGACCCAGGAACAAATATCATCTTGGAATCTGTACGAACAAAAAAACATATTCCGTGGATAATTGCACCACTGATTTTTTTCAGTACGGCAATGACACATTTATTGGGCGGTTCGGCAGGTCGTGAAGGAGCAGCTTTACAACTTGGCGGAAGTCTGGGATATGTTGTCGGCAGAGTAACCCGACTTGATGAAAAAGATATGCACCTTTCTGTCATGTGCGGAATGAGTGGTCTGTTTTCGGCACTGTTCGGAACACCTGTAACAGCGTGTGTCTTTGCTATAGAAGTTATCAGCGTAGGTGTTTCCTATTATTCAGCGTTAGTACCGTGTCTGATATCGGCTGTTGTATCATACGGTGTAGCACTGTCTTTCGGCGTTACCCCTATGCACTTTGATATTACACAACACATACCACAAGTTGATTTTATATCACTTTCACAAGTTATTGTATTAAGTGGATTGTGTGCCATAGTGAGTATTGTGTTCTGTATCCTCATGCACAAAACACCCAAATTGATGAAAAAATTTCTGAAAAATGATTATCTCAGAGCATTTGCAGGAGGTATGATAATTATTGTACTGACATTGCTTGTCAACTGTCGTGATTACAATGGTGCAGGTTCGGAGATTATTGCCAAAGCATTGAACGGTGAAGTAAAAACAGAAGCCTTTTTGCTGAAAATGATTTTTACCGCTGTCACGATAGGTTGCGGATATAAAGGTGGAGAAATTGTCCCCACCTTGTTTATAGGGTCAACATTCGGGTGTATGATGGGTAATCTACTGGGATTAAGTCCTGTTTTTGGAGCAGGCATAGGTATGATATGTCTGTTTTGCGGTGTAGTCAACTGTCCGTTTGCGTCATTAATGCTTAGTGTGGAGTTGTTCGGTTCACAGGGAGTAATTTTATTTGCAACAGGTTGTGTTGTCAGCTATATGCTTAGTGGTTATTACGGTCTTTACAGCAGTCAGAAAATTCTCTACTCTAAACTTAAAGCCGAATTTATCAATATCAATGCTAAATGAACAAATTTTATCAGTCATAATTGGGTATCAAAGTTATTGACAAGCAACTTCATGAAGTGTTAGAATTAATGCAGTTTATTTTTTTACAGGAGGACTTTCTAATGAGAACCAAACACAAACAAAACTGGTTATGTCGTGTGGTATCCTTACTGATGATAGTAGGAATGTTATTTGCTATGACAACATTGACCGCAACGGCATACAACACCGACACCTTGAACACTACCAATAACAGTAGTGTGACAACAAACGGAAATCTGGTGTACCGTGCCGATAACAGTGCCGTTACCACAGTAGACAAGGAAAATGACAACGAAAATACAGACGATGAAGAATCTGGTTATTCGCCAATCATTTTCATCATTATTATTGTTGTGATTATTGCCGTTGTCTTTTTCGTCATGAAAGAAAAAAAGAACAACAAGAATATAACAACAACTCCGTCACAACCACAATACACTATCCCACCTCAAAACACAAACAACACCACAAAATCCAATATTGTCCCTAATCCCAATGCCCGAAACACCACAAACAGACCAACTGTTCCCCTTCAACAAGGAAATAATCCTTCAACAAATGCCCCTATGTCAGCAACATTGTTATATGTGCGTAAAGCTGAAAAAATTACCCTCAATAAACCTGAATTTATTATTGGCAGAGAAAAAAATAAAGTTGACTATTGCATTATCAATAATGTATCCGTCAGCCGAACACACGCTAAATTCAGTATGCGTAACGGAAAATATTATATCACTGACCTTAACTCCTCAAACTTTACTTATCTCAACAACACCAGACTTCACCCTTATCAGGAAAAAGAAATTCATAAAGGCGATAAGATTAACATTTCTGATGAAGAGTTTGAATTTTTAGGCTGATTTCCAAAAAGGCTGTCATGTTTCTATAACGAGATATGACAGCTTTATAAAATTAAAAGTAAAGGTGATGTGAATTGAAAACAGGGATTGTGCTGGAAGGTGGAGGAAAGCGTGGCATTTATGCGGCAGGTGTGCTTGATGTACTTCTGGAACATAACATTGTTGCTGACGGTCTGATTGGCACATCAGCAGGAGCGGTCAACGGTTGTTCTTATGTTTCCCAACAGTATGAAAGAAATATCCGTTATAATATCCGCTTTGCCAAAGAAAAAAAATATATGAGTATTTATTCTCTCATCACAACAGGAAATGTTGTGGGTACAGAATTTGCCTATGACCTGTTGCCAAATGTACTGGAAAAATTTGATTACGACAGTTTTGAAAAATCCTCCATTGATTTTTATGCCACTTGCAGTAATTTGGAAACAGGCAAAGCGGAATATATTCTCTGTAAGACATTGCGTGGAAAATCTATGGATTACTTACGAGCTTCAGCGTCATTGCCATATGTATCACAGATAGTGGAAGTGGACGGTAAAAAACTGCTTGACGGCGGTGTCTGTGACAGTATTCCGTTGAAAGCCTTTCAGAACATGGGTTATACCAAAAATCTTGTCGTATTGACCCGTCCGAAAGGCTATATGAAAAAACCTGAAAATAATCTTATGGCAGATGTCTTTTACGGAAAATATCCGAAATTTGTTTCAGCAATGAAAAACCGTTTTGCTGTCTATAACCGAACTGTCCGCTATGTGGAACAGCAGGAAAAAGAGGGGAATATCTTTCTGTTGCGTCCGAGCAAATCCATAGAAGTAGGCAGAATGGAAAAAGACGCTGAAAAAATCAAAGCACTTTATCAGCTTGGCAAAGATGACGCTAATCGCCATTTACAAGAAATCACTTTATTTTTATGCCGAAAGGAACATTAATCATGTCAGTACCTAATGACCCTATTATTTTACTTTCCTATATCAATACACAATTACGGGATAATTATCCTTCACTGAGTGAATTATGTAAATCGCTGAATATCAGTGAAGAAACTATCACCCAAAAATTACAATCTGTCAATTACGAATACGACAAACAAAAAAATCAGTTTATCTGACTGAATAACAATAAAATAAATTGCCCCCTGAACTGTTGGCATTATTTTCTAAAATGCGTAATTATAGAAAAACAACCTATAGCTATGACAATTAAAAGTTTTTGTCAACTTTTTTCAAAAAGTTGTGGGGTCAAGGGGCAAAGCCCCTTGTGGGATTTTAAAGCCCCTTGTGGGATTTTAAAGGGCAAAGCCCTTTAACGGATAAAAATTCAAACCAAAATCTGCGTAAGCAGATTTTGGCAATAATTACCTGATTTTCAACTGCTTAGACAGAAATGAATGTCAGATTTTTCTGTATGGAGAAAACCTGACATTCATTTCTATTTTATAAATAAATTTATATATAGATTTATACACCCATGAGTGTTTTGCCTGCGGTGATAAGTTCTTCCACAACAGCGGTTGCCTGTGCTTCATCTTTGCCGACACCTGTAATGTAGAGTTTGATTTTAGGTTCTGTACCACTAGGTCTTACAGTAATGGAACAGCCGTCATTGAACATATAGGCAATAACATTAGATTTCGGAAGATTGATAGTTTCTACAGTGTTGGTTGCCTTGTCAGTCTTGGTGCTGAGTTTATAATCGTTGATGACTTCAATTTTTCTGCCTGCAATTTCGCTGATGGAAGTATTTTCACGCAAACCAGACATAATACCATTCATTCTGTCAAGACCTGATGCACCTTCAAATTCAAAGCTGACGGTCTTATTTTTGTAGTAGCCAAATTCTTTATAAAGCTGTGTGATGACTTCATCAAGAGATTTACCCTGTTTTCTATAATAAGCTGCCATTTCGCAAATCAGCATGGAGGCAACAACAGCGTCTTTATCTCTTACATAAGTACCTGCCAGATAGCCATAGCTTTCTTCAAAACCAAAAATGTATCTGTTTTCTTCCCCTTTTTCTTCTAAACGAAGAATTTGTTCACCAATATATTTAAAACCTGTCAGAACATTTCGCAATTCGCAACCGTATTTGTCGCAGATTTTCTGAATAAGTTCTGTTGTGACGATAGTTTTGACAACGAAAGGATTTTCGGGTAAATTATTCATTGCCTTACGACAGGACAAAATATAGTTAGTCAGCATAATACCAGTTTCGTTACCTGTCATCAGACGGTAAGAACCGTCAGCCAGTTTTACGGCAATACCTACTCTGTCAGAATCGGGGTCAGTAGCAAGAAGTAAATCCGCACCTGTTTTTTTACACAAATCCAGACCAAGCTGTAAAGCCTCCTGAATTTCGGGGTTAGGATAAGGACAAGTCGTAAAGTTACCATCAGGCATTTCCTGTTCTTTAACTACAGTGACATCATCAATACCGATTTCAGCAAGCACACGCCTTACCAGTACATTTCCTGCACCATTAAGCGGTGTATAAACGACTTTCAGACCTGAATTTTCGCAAGCCCCTGCATTGACAGACTGTTTCTTGACATTGGCAATATAGCTGTCATAAACACTGTCATCAATGTATTCAATCATACCGCTTGCCAGACCATCTTCAAAATCCACAAGCTGAATGTCCTTAAAGATATCAATACTTTGAATTTCACTGTAGACAGCATTAGCATTATCGTCTGTCATCTGACAACCGTCACTGCCGTAACACTTGTAGCCGTTGTATTTAGCAGGATTGTGACTTGCTGTTACCATAATACCTGCCTGACATTTCAACTCTCTTACACAGAAAGATACTACGGGTGTCGGCTGAAGTTCTCTGGCAATATAGACTTTAATACCGTTGCCAGCCAATACTCTTGCTGCCTCTTTGGTAAAAACATCGGATTTTATTCTGGAATCACCCGCAATCGCCACAGACGGATTTTTATAATTCTTTTTGAGATAATTTGCCAATCCTTGTGTCGCATAGCGTATAACATAGATGTTCATTCGGTTTGTACCGGCACCCAGTACTCCCCTCAAACCTGCCGTACCAAATTCCAGTTCTCTGTAAAACCTGTCATAGATGGCATTTTCATCATTTTTAATGCTTTCGAGTTCCTTAACAAGGTCGCTGTCTTCTGTTGCATTGGCTAACCACTGTTCATAAAGTTGTTGAGTATTCATTCTTGACGCTCCTTTACTGACAAAATATGTGACAATAACCGAAATTATCCATGTCTATTTTACCATAAAAACATTGTAATTTCAATCTGTATTTATATCAATTTATAATATTCGTATAAATTTTTCTGTTGCTTTTCTTATTGCAATATTTACAAATATGGTATACAATCATATAAGACAAATAACAAGGAGGGATTTTATGAAAATCAGACAAAACAGTAAACGGTTTTTTCTGCTTTTAGCATGTCTGTTGTTGTGTATACAGGGAATTTTTATCGGCGGTTGTCATAAAACGGACAACAACATTTCTAACAAAACAGAACTCATTGCCGAAAGTAAAAAGTCTATTCAGGAATTACTCAAGAAAGCCAATAATAAAACTACAGCGGATAACATCACTACTTACTGTTCGATAGAAGATTTTAACAAGTACAATATCAAAAAAGATGCTTACAGCCGTATTACGACATCGGTTACCATTCTTGATGTAGAAAAAAACATCGGCATACCGCTTTTAAGGAAAACAGATGATGTTTATTATTCTGTACATTGTATTAAAAACAACAAAGGGGACAGACTTTACGGATTTATTATGTATCGTGAAAGCGGTACTGCCATAGACGGCTGGCTTACAGATAAATTACATACTGAAAGAGATTTTTTAACTGTTGCAGTTGGCAGTAGTATCAGTGTTATCAATAAGATTGACCCGTACAGTTGTTTTCTGGAAAATATTCACGAAAATTCCGCAACCAGTTATCATACTCTTGCTAACGGAAAAGAATACATCGTGGAATACGAAAGACAGAATACTGAAAGTGACTACAAAATTGTTCACACTCACACAAAGCAAGATACCACAAATTTCAGCAATTTACTTTTGGCTATTGACAAAGCGATAATTTAAGGGGTTAAGGGCTGCCGCCCTTAACAATCCCGCCCACTTTTTTGAAAAAAAGTGGACAAAAAACTTTTCATTGTCACCGCCGACACTTAGATAAACACTCCGAACGAAGTGAGCCGTAAAAGTTTTTGTCGAACTTTTTTCAAAAAGTTCGTGGGGTTGAGGGGCAACGCCCCTCATGGGATTTTTAAGGGCGAAGCCCTTAAACGCATCAAAATTCAAAAAAAGAGTTGTTTCTGAACTTTCAGAAACAACTCTTTCTGCATAATTATTTAGATTCATGATATTCTTTTTCGGTATTGACATTCCAGATGTTATCTTTAGTGGTAACACCATTGATAATATTCTTGACGGTTTCAAAAGCCGTACACATAGAGTGGTCTATATTATTATAGCGGTGCTGACCGTTTCTGCCGACACAGAAAAGATTAGGAATGGTATTGATGTAATTTCTCAAATCGTCCATATGTTCATAAGTATCAAAATAAGCAGGATAAGCCTTTTTAACTCTTTCAACATGGAAGTCAAGTACATCACTTTCACTGTCGATAAGTTTCATCTGTACCATTTCACGAATACCCATTTTACCAAATTCTTCATCGCTCATCGACCACATCTCATCGCCTTCATTACAGAAATACTCCAGTCCCATCCAAACGGTATTTTCTATATTCTTGACAAGATACGGCGACCAGTTATTGTAAATCTGGAAACGCCCCATTTTAACACTTCTGTCATGTACATACACCCAGTTATCGGGAACAATATCACCAATAGTTTTGGTTTTAGTTTCATTTTTGAGATTAAGATGAGGAATAAGTACACCAACGGTCATATAATCCCTGTAAGGAAGTCCTGTAGCAATCTTGCGGAATTCTTCAGGAACATCATTCATACTTTCGATAAGGTCTTTTACAGGCATGGACGAAATAATATAATCACCATTTACAGTGACTGTTTCACCGTCTTTTTCATAGGCAAGACCTGTCATTTTATTATTTTTGTCTTTGATAACTTTTACAACTTTGGCATTCTTGATAATCGTACCGCCCATCTTAACGAAATCGTCAGCGGTAATTTCCCAAAGCTGTCCGGGACCGAGTTTTGGGTAGGCAAATTCTTCAATCAAAGAAGTTTCTACTTTACGATTTTTCTTGTTGAACATCTTACCAAATATATCTCCGAGAATTGCCATGATAGAAAGCCCTTTGACACGCTGAGCTCCCCATTCGGGAGAAATTTCACTAGGGTGTCTGCCCCAAAGATTTTCGGTATAGTTTTCAAAGAACATCGAATACAGTTTTTTACCGAAACGGTTGATATAGAAATCTTCCAAAGAATTTTCTTTTCTTTTGAAGATAGCACTTTTGATATAACTGCAACCTACTACAACTGTTGTACCAAAACCCATATTTTTAAGTGTTGCCATCTTAAGTGTTACAGGATAATCGAAAAATTTCCGTTTGAAAAATATTCGGGAAAGTCTGTTGCGTCTTAACATAACACGGTCTGTCTTTTCAGGGTCAGGACCTCCCTCAACGATAGTAGACTCTCTGTGAAGCACTACATCATCATACGGTAAAGCACCTTGCGTAGGTATCATTTTCTTCCACCATTCGTTGACTTCGGGAACTTTGGAGAAAAAGCGGTGTCCGCCCATATCCATACGGTTGCCTTTGTAATTGACTGTTCTGGAAATTCCACCGAACTGATTACTCTCTTCAAATACGATAACTTCGTATTTATCTGACTTCGCCATAAGTTCATAAGCAGCGGTAAGTCCTGCGGGTCCAGCTCCGATAATAAGCACTTTTTCTTTCATAAGTTGATTTACTCCTTTTTGGAAAAATTATCTTTTTTTCTTCTTTTTCCCGGAATACAGGAGAATTAAAATGACATAGAGAACAAACAATGCCACAACAGTCATTACAATAATTCTGAAGATAAGCGATTGGAAAATATTCTTAGCGATTGCCGCAAAATAAGACGATTGGCTTTTTTCAATATTCTTCTCAGCGACAAGATTAACTTTTGTCAGTTCTTCGCCGTTGTAACTGACGGTAGCCGTACCCAGTACCGTACCCTTAGTAACGGGAGCATCAATTTTTTTCTGACATTTTGCTACAACAACTACTTCGCTATCTTTGACATTCTTATCCAGCATGGTAGAATACGCATATTCGGGAACTAGATTGACTTTTTCTGTACCCTGACCGTAATTGACATCAATACTGCTGACAACTCTGTCTTTTCCCAGAACTTCACGCATGGTAATATTCTTGTATGCCCATTCATACATTTTTTTACTTTCCAGAATGGCATAATTAGTATCATACGGTATACCATCTTCATCATAACAAGGAGCGTGCATAGCCACACACATATATGACACATTATCTTTCAGTGCAGTAGATACCAGACAATGCCCTGCTTCATCAGTAGTACCTGTTTTAATCCCTTTGGCATACTTGTAGTAATAATCCTTTTCATCAGGGTCTATCATTTTGTTGGTTGTGCGTAAGGGTTCGTCAGAATCTCCTTCAATATAATACTCTACCGTATTGGTAATATCTGTAAAATAAGGTGTAGTCATCGCAAATTTGGCAATCTTGAACATATCCTCAGCGGTAGTATATTGTTCTTCGTCATGCAGACCGTGTGGATTGACGAAATGTGTTTTTTTACAACCAAGTTTTGTTGCCTTTTCATTCATAAGGGCAACAAAAGAATCGACATCTCCCTGACCAATAAAATCAGCCAGTACCAAAGCTGCATCATTTCCCGAACTGACCATCATACAGTTAAGTAACTGATATACCGAAAGTTCCTTTTTGGCATAATTTTCAACCCCTGACAGTGAACTGTCCGTTCCTAAGAGTTGTTCCAGTACTTCAGGTTTGATGGTTACTTTCGTATTTTCCAAATCCTGTATTTGTTCCGTAACAATAATATAGGTCATAATCTTTGTGGTAGACGCAGGATAACATTTTTTATCGCTGTTCTGACTGTAGACCACTGTATCCGTATCCAGATTGACCAGATAAAATATTTCTGTTTTTGTCTTGAAGTCGATTTTATTCTTTACGGCATACACAGGCATAACCGTCATACATAGAAACGCCATACACAAGACCAATGAACAAACCACTGATACTCTTTTTCTCATGAAAACCTCACACCTTTTTTATTTGGTTGCTAAACACCCTTTTCAGAGTAAAAATCCATATATTATATAATACAACATTATTGTACAAAATGCAAATCTAATTTTAAATTTATTTGATTTTAGAAGTCTCTATAAAAAAACACATCTCTATATATAAAATTTTGACATTTATTTTTTACTTCAGTCAAAATTTGCTTACGCAAATTTTGTTTGGATTTTTATGAGTTTAAGGGCTTCGCCCTTAAAAATCCCACAAGGGGTTTCACCCCTTGACCCCACCACTTTTGAAAAAGTGGACAAAACTTTTAATTGTCATAGCTGACACTTAGCCGAACAATCGGAACGCAGTGAACCAGAAAAGTTTTTCGTTCACTTTTTTGGAAAAGTGAGGGGGATTTTTAAGGGTGACAGCCCTTAAACAGAAATTCGGGGACAGTGTTCCCGACAAAAAAAGGAATACCAAAAAAAAACAAACTTTTTACGGTTAAAAGTGTTGCAATTTTAAAAAATTTTGTGTAAAATGGATATCAGAGAAATAATGGATTGCTGTATATTCGGATTTTTGGTAAAAATGAATGCAATCACACTCCTACAACAAATTTATAATGGAATTGTGAGGTTGATTATTATGTCAAACAGATTATTTCAGGGTGTTATCCACCAGATGAAAGATGCCATAGACAGACCGATTGGTATTGTGGACGACACATCGGTAGTTATTGCCTGCAGTGAACTTAACAGAATCGGAGAGGTTATCGACAGTATCACAACAGATACACTTAATTCAACAGTACCTTTTGTGATAAACGGCTATACATTCAAATCTTTCGGCACAGGCAACAGCAGTGAATATGCGGTTTTTGTTGAGGGAACAGATGATACCGCTCAACGCTATGTACAGATTTTGTCGGTATCTTTGGGCAGTATCAAACAATACTATGACGAAAAATACGACAGGGCTAACTTCATCAAGAATGTTATCCTCGATAATATCCTGCCCGGAGATATCTACCTGAAAGCCAGAGAATTGCGTTTCAATTCAGAAGTTTCCAGAGTATGTATGGTCATCAAAATCACATCAAAAACAGATATTTCGGCTTTTGATATCATTCAGAATTTCTTCCCCGACAAAAGCAAGGATTTTGTCATCAATATCAACGAACATGATATTGCTCTCGTCAAGGAAATCAAGGCAGGTATCGAATCCAAAGACCTCGAAAAACTGGCAGGTTCTATCGTAGACACACTCTCCAGCGAATTTTATACCCACTGCACAGTCGGTATTGGTACGGTTGTTACAGGCGTAAAGGATTTATCCCGTTCATTTAAAGAAGCACAGTCTGCATTGGAAGTCGGCAAAGTATTTGACACAGAACGCTCCATTATCAGCTACGACAATCTCGGTATTGCCAGACTGATTTATCAGTTGCCCATCACTTTGTGCGAAATGTTCCTCAAAGAAGTCTTTAAAAAGAGTTCCATTGAATCTCTTGACCAGGAAACATTGTTCACTATCCAGAAGTTCTTTGAAAACAGCCTCAATGTTTCCGAAACTTCCCGTAAACTTTTCGTACACCGCAACACACTCGTTTACAGACTGGAGAAAATTAAAAAACTCACAGGTCTGGATTTGCGTGAATTTGAAGACGCTATCGTATTCAAAGTTGCGTTGATGGTCAAGCGTTATCTTGTATCAAAATCATCAAAATATTGATAGCAAAATTTTGTGAAATTTTCGCCGATGTGACTTTTCAGGGTTACTCGGCGATTTTTTACCCTAACGGACAGGCGGTGAAAAAAACATGATAGAATTTAGAAATGTAACTAAAACCTTTGAGGACACTGACACGCACGCCATCAACGGTATTTCAATGAAAATACAAGACGGTGAACTGGTGTTTATTGTCGGCGTGTCGGGTGCAGGAAAAAGTACTTTGCTGAAGCTGATAACACGGGAACAACTCCCGACAAGCGGTGATATTCTGATTGACGGCACTTATATCAATCATATGAGCAGGCGTAAAGTACCTTTCTTACGGCGGAAACTGGGAATGGTATATCAGGATTTCCGTCTGATTACCAAAATGACCGTCTTTGAAAATATAGCGTTTGCCTTGCGTGTAACAGGAAAAAAAGAAACGGAAATTCAGGAAAAAGTTCCTTATGTACTGGATTTGGTAGGACTGACTGATAAAAAAGACTGTCACCCCAATCAGCTTTCGGGCGGTGAACAGCAAAGGGTAAGTCTGGCAAGAGCGTTGGCAAACAATCCGAAAATTCTTATTGCTGATGAACCTACCGCCAATATTGACAATGCACTTTCTTTGGAAATGATGACTTTACTGAAAACTATCAATGAAAGCGGTACAACTGTTCTGATTGTCACCCATGATAAAACACTGGTAGAGGCGATTGGCGGAAGAGTTATCGAACTGGACAAAGGTGTCATTATTTCCGACAGCAAACCTGAAGAAACTTCTGATGACGAAACATTACAGGACAGCAGTATCTACGATAAACTGGTAGAACAAGCACAGTCTGAAACCGACAACATGACAACTGATACTGTCAGCAACTATGAGGAAATTGTAGAACAAGCCAAAAAAGAATTACAGTAAAGGCGGTGAAAAAGATTGATGAACCGTATAAAATATTTTTTTCACGAGGGTTGGAAAGGCATATGGTATAATAAAGGAATGTCTTTAGCATCTGTTGGCGTTATTATGTGCTGTCTGTTGCTGACAGGTGTGGCGGTACTGTTCAGTATCAATTTAACGGCACTGGTAGAGCGTGCAGGCGACAGTAATGTAGTTATGGTATTTCTGGATTATGACTTGTCCGAAAAACAGACAAAAACTGTCGGTACACAACTGGCTAAAATAAAAAATATCGCTGAAACCAATTTTTATTCCAAAGAAGAGGGAATAAAAGAATTTAGTGAGGCTTTGAAAGATTTGCAAAGCGAATTTAACGGTGAGGACAACCCCTTGCCTGACGCTTACAAAATCAAACTCCATGATTTATCCCAATATGACAGTACCATAAAACAGATTGAAAAAATCAACGGTGTGCAAAAAATCAGTAATCGTGGCGGTATCGCCCATACGATTACTGAAATCAGCCGTATGGTAACCAATATGGGATTGTGGGTCATTTTTATATTGGGATTGATTTCCGTGTTTATTGTTTCCAACGCAATAGGTTCCACCATATATGCCCGAAGATTTGAAATCAGCATTATGAAATCTGTCGGAGCAACAAATAGTTTTGTCTGTATACCGTTCATTGTTGAGGGAATGTTGTTGGGAATAATGGCAGGAATTATCAGTACCTTTTTCCTGAAATTCCTGTATGAAGGATTGTTGAGCGTTTTTCAGATGCAGTATATCAGCAATGTAGAAGTTGTCAGCTATTCTGTTGTAACAGGATATGTTCTTCTGGCAATGATACTGGCTGGTACTTTACTGGGGATTCTGGGAGCTGTCGTTTCACTGGGAAAATATCTCCGCCGTGAAGGAAATGAAGTGCTTGGGTGGTGACAAAATGAAAAAGAAATATTTGCTTATACTTGCAGTTGCCGTCATTTTTATGCAGACTTTAACCATACCTGCTTTTTCTGATAATGATACGGAAACTGCCAGTGAAAATATCACAAAAACCGTAACCGAACAACCTACACGGAAACCAACAGAAAAGCCTACACAAAAACCGACAGAAAAACCTACTGAAATACCTACTGTTGACAATTCTGCCGAAATTGCTGAAAAGGAAAAAGAACTTGATAATCTCCGAAAAAAAATTGCTAAAGTCAATACACAAATCGAAAATACAAAATTTGAAATTGCCCAACTCAAACAGGATATGACCGATGCCAAAACAACGGTCAGTTCACTGGATACGGCTATCAAGAACAACAAGGAAAAATTGAAAAAGCGTTTGCGTGCCATTTACATGACAGGTGGTGTGAGCCGTATTGAAGTTATTCTGGGAGCTAAAAACTTCGATGACCTGATTAACAATATAGAATATGCGTCAATGGTTGCCAGACACGACAATCAGATTATACAATCTCTTTCGCAAGATGTGAATATCACCAAAAAGGCACAGAAGAATTTCAATAAATCCAAAACAGAACTGGAAACAAAAGCCACACAACTGGAAAGTAAGCGTTATGAACTTCTGGGGATTATCAGTGAAAATGAAGATAAACTGCAACTGCTTTATGCAGAAAACGGTACAGTAAAAAAGACCGATGATAACACAGACAGTATCGAAAACCGTATTCAGAACTATTACCAGAAACAAAAAGCTACTGAAAATCCTACTCAAAAATTCACTCAGAAACCTACTCAGAAATCCACACAAAAACCTACCCAAAATTCTACTAAGAAAAATACACCTACAGAAAGTACATATTCTTCAGATGATGATAACGATTATGATGATTTTGTTCCACAGGAAAAAGGAACGATTATCAGTACCGATATTGAAAAGTCGTCAAGTGGTTATGTATGGCCTGTAACAGGATTTTACTATCTGACTTCGATGTGGAATGAAAACAGAGGTTCGTATAATCACGGTGCGATTGATATTGCTGATGCAGGGATAGACGGTGCAAGCGTTCTTGCGGCACATTCAGGAACAGTCATGTATGCAGAGGAAGAATGTGAACATAACTGGGGTAAATCAATAAGTTGCGGTTGCGGTGGTGGATATGGTAACTATGTTATGCTTGACCACGGTGACGGTCATATGACAGTATATGCCCATATGAGTTCCGTACTGGTTTCTACAGGTGAAAGCGTCAGTGCAGGACAAGTCATCGGATTTGTCGGTTCAACAGGAGATTCCACAGGTTCACATCTTCACTTTGAAACACGCTATAACGGAGAAAAATATAATCCCTTGACTGAATATCCTGATATTTCCGTTAGTTATTGATAGAGGAGAAACATTGTATTAAATATTATGAAAAAATTATATTTTTGCTTATTTATGGATATTGTCGCTTGTATAACACTGTTCTTACTTTTATTCTATGAAAACAGTAGTTATGCTGTTGGTATGGCGGCACTGTCAAGTGTCGGAAGATGGGTCATGTATTTTATTGCTTTTATATTGTCAATAGTTTGTCTTATCGCACTGCTGATAGTTATTGTGGTAAAGCATAAAAAATTCACAAAGAATATGAAAGTAACAAAAGATGAACTATAACATTGTCAAAATTTGCTTACGCAAATTTTGTTTTAAATTTTTATCCATTAAAGGGCTTTGCCCTTTAAAATCCCACAAGGGGCTTTGCCCCTTGACCCCACAAGCCTTTGAAAAGGCTTGACCGAAACTTTTAATTGTCATAGCTATAGGTTGTTTTTCTATAATTTCGTATCTATGTACGGTAACTCAGTTTTGAGAAAAGTCAATCTTTTTGATACCGTAAATTTTTCTCAGAAAGAAACCGATTACCTTTGGATTGTCAATCACTACCATTTTCATCACAAACACACTCCTATTTTCTGAAAGCTGATACGGAAAGTATACACACCAGCAAGGCACAAATCACTAACGAAACTTTACACGGAAGTATCGCTCCCATCAGCAATCCTATGCCTAGCATAAGCATATAATTGCATTTTCCTTTGCCTTTTCGTCTGTAACAACATCTCATTATACTTTCACCGCCTCATGCTTTTACTACATAGTATGACATAAGGAATTATGTGTTACAAATGAATTTTTTCCGCCATCAATAAGATATCCTGACTGTCTACTAATCCATCACCGTTCAAATCCGCAGAAACAAACTGCAATTCGTCCAAATCATTGCACCGCATAACATAATTACTCATTGCCTTTATATCATTGGAGTTGACATTCCCTTCTCCTGTCAGTTCAGCTTTGACGGAAATTCTATAAACAAACACAATTTGTTCACCGTTTTGTACTGTCATAGTATATCCCGTACCAAGTTTACCACTTGTTTTCACGGTATTGTCTTTATTACGGAATATCAATGTGTAATTACCCTGTACGATATTTTTCTTCAGTGTGGCAATGGTAGTTCCGTCAGGAATATCCCATATTATGCCACGACTTTCATCTACCTTATAACTGCTGATAAAAAATGTGTTGTTATCCTTAGTGGTTTGTGACGGGGCATAATTGTTATTTGTACGGTTATTTGTAGATTGACGATTGTCAGGCTTGTTCGATAAAGGCATGAAATTATCAGAAACCGAAGGACTTTCGGAATTTTGTCGGAATACCAATGCGTCACTGCCAATTATCGCAAGTTTTCCCTGTTCTGAAAGCACATAGGCAACATTATTTTTACTACACATCTGTACATATCCGCTATAATTCAGGCGATAAGCGGTATAATGTTCATCATCTGATAAAAATACTTCAATTCCACCATTGTAGTATTTACAACAGTAACCGTTAATAACACCGCCGTTTCTTTCACCTTGTATTCCGCTGGAAATTATTGTTTTGTTGCTGATATCGGTTATATTGCCTGAATAATCAAAAACAACATTGTTCAATATGTTGATACCCGTTCGCATATCTTTGGTACTAAGCAGACATTCTGGCGTGCGGTTATGGTTGATATCTACACTGTAAATGTTGTTTCTGCCAAATAAATATAACTGTCTGTCATCGTAATTTACCGTATAGTCAATGATTTCCTCATCAACCGAAAAGTCATAAATTCTTTTTCCCTGAATATCCGTACAGACAAACTGATGGCGGTTATCCGTCATAAAACAGACACAATTCTCCACAGCACAAAAATGATAATCACTATTTACGGAAACATTATCCAGTATATAATGATAAACACTGTCATTTCTGGCAGTATAATGATTGAGTATAATTTTATTGTTATCTATGGAAATAGCATAAATATTATTGTTGTAAGCTGTCACATTTCTGACAGTACCCAGTGTATTAAATGTAATATTTTGACAATTCCCCTCATCAACAATACTGACATTTACTTCTTTACCACTGTGACAAATCGCATAAACATGAATATTATCTGTCATCAGCCTATAATTTCCACCTGATGATAATTGATAAGAACTGATTGCCTGCCCTTTTATACCGCAAAAGCAAAAATATACCACGATTGCTATTATACTGAAAGTGATAATTTTTAACCATCTGATTTGACACTTATGATATTTTACCAAAACTTACACCGCTTTACTTTGACAAGATGTCCATATTTTAGCATGATATTGTATTTTTGGTAAAAATCGTGCTAACTTCTCACGGATTATTTTCAGAAATTCATATTTTATTAACAATTTTTCGTCAAAAATATGTTACCATTTAGCTTATCAGTAGACAAATAACCATTTGATTGAAAAATATTTATGAATTTTTACCAGTTAAAGGACTGTCGCCCTTTAAAATCCTGCCCAAAGGCTCCGCCTTTGGAAACCGCTACTTTTTTGAAAAAAAGTGGACAAAAAACTTTTAATTGTCACCGTTCAAACTTAGATAGAGATTTCCGAACGAAGTGAGCCTTAAAAGTTTTTGTCGAACTTTTTTCAAAAAGTTCGTGGGGTTCAGGGGCAAAGCCCCTGATAGGATTGTTAAGGGCAACGCCCTTAACTGTGTAGCAATAATTTACAAAAAAGTAAATAAATTTATTCTGTAATGCCTTTACACTTTGAAACAAAAGTGCTAAAATAATAGAGGATTTACGGATAAATAAAAAAAGTCCGATTTCTGTTTAGTGATAAACCCACAAGGGTACTTGATTTTATAAGGAGGACCATTTCAAATGGCAAGGAAAATGAAAACTATGGACGGTAATAATGCTGTCGCACATGTTGCATATGCCTTTACAGATGTAGCAGCGATTTATCCCATTACACCGTCATCTGTCATGGCTGATGAAGTAGACAAATACGCAACAGCCGGCAGAAAAAATTTATTCGGCAGAGAAGTTCAGGTAACAGAAATGCAATCTGAAGGCGGTGCAGCAGGTGCTGTACACGGTTCGCTTTCAGCAGGTGCATTGACCACTACATTCACCGCTTCACAGGGCTTATTGCTTATGATTCCCAATATGTACAAAATGGCAGGTGAATTACTTCCCAGTGTTATTCATGTTTCGGCTCGTGCTTTGACTTATCATGCACTCTCCATCTTCGGTGACCACTCTGATGTCTATGCTTGCCGTCAGACAGGTTATGCAATGCTTTGTTCATCTAACCCTCAGGAATGTATGGACTTATCCGCTGTTGCACACCTTTCCGCAATCAAGGGCAGAGTACCTTTCTTACATTTCTTTGACGGTTTCCGTACCTCTCACGAAATTCAGAAAGTAGAAGTATGGGATTATGAAGACCTCGCTGATATGCTTGACTGGGACGCTGTAGATGCTTACAGAAGAAGAAGTCTTAACCCTGAACACCCCGTAACAAGAGGTACTGCTCAGAATGACGATATTTTCTTCCAGGCAAGAGAGGCTTGTAATGTTTATTATGACGCTGTTCCTGCTATCGTTGAAGATTACATGAATAAAGTCAATGCTAAAATCGGTACAAACTACAAACCTTTCAATTATTACGGTGCTGAAGACGCTGAATATGTCATCGTTGCAATGGGTTCTGTCAATGACTGTGCTGAAGAAGTTGTTGATTACCTCATGGCTAAAGGCGAAAAAGTCGGCTTACTCAAAGTAAGACTTTACAGACCTTTCGTTGCTGATTATATGCTCAGAGAATTGCCTAAGACAGTTAAGAAGATTTCTGTACTTGACAGAACAAAAGAGGCTGGTTCTATCGGCGAACCCCTTTATCTTGATGTTCTTGCTGCTCTTAACGGTTCAGAATTTGCTAATGTATGTGTAATGGGCGGTCGTTACGGCTTGTCCTCAAAAGACACAACTCCTGCTGATATCATTGCTGTATATCGCAATATGCAATCTGAAACACCGAAAAAGAAATTTACTATCGGTATTGTTGACGATGTTACCAATTTGTCACTTCCCGTTGTTGAAAATCCCGACACAACTCCCGCTGGTACAAGTTCCTGTAAGTTCTGGGGTCTTGGTGCAGACGGTACAGTTGGTGCTAACAAAAACTCCATCAAAATTATCGGTGACCATACAGATATGTATGCTCAGGGATATTTTGCTTACGACTCCAAAAAATCAGGTGGTCTTACCGTTTCCCACTTGCGTTTCGGTAATACTCCTATTAAATCTACTTACTATATCAGCAAAGCTGACTTTGTTGCTTGTCACAACCCGTCCTATGTAACAAAATATGACATGGTTGACGACCTCAAAGAAGGCGGAAGTTTCCTTCTTAACTGCCCTTGGTCAGGTGAAGAACTGGAAGAAAGACTTCCCGCTAAAATGAAGAGAATCATTGCTCAGAAACATATCAATTTCTATACCATCGACGGTATTAAAATCGGTAAAGAAATCGGTCTTGGCGGTCGTATCAATACGATTTTACAGTCCGCATTCTTCACCATTGCCAACATCATTCCTAAAGAAGACGCTATCCAGTACATGAAAGACGCTGCTACAAAGTCTTACAGTAAAAAAGGTCAGGCTATTGTAGATATGAACCATGCCGCTATTGAAAGAGGTGCTACAGACTTTGTCAAAGTAGATGTTCCTGCAAGCTGGGCAGACGCTCAGGACGAAGTTAAGGAAAAAGCACAACTCAAGGGTAGAAAAGATGTTGTTGACTATGTTGAAACAATTCTGAACCCTGTAAACGCTTATAAAGGTAATCAGTTACCCGTTTCCGCATTCAAAGACCATATTGACGGTACAGTTCCTCAAGGTTCTGCAGCTTACGAAAAGAGAGGTATTGCTGTTGATGTTCCGTCATGGGAACCTGATAATTGTATTCAGTGTAACTTCTGTGCTTATGTATGTCCTCACGCAGCAATCAGACCTGTTGCTATGACTGCTGATGAAGCTGCAAACGCTCCCGAAGCTACAAAGAAAGCTAAAATGACAGGTATGCCCGACTATACTTTCACAATGACAGTATCTACACTTGACTGTACAGGTTGCGGTGCTTGTGCTCAGGTATGTCCCGGAAAGAAAGGCAACAAAGCTCTTGTCATGAAACCCGCAGACGGCGAAATGCCTCAGCAGGAAGTATTCAATTATGGTTTTGAATTACCCGTTAAACCTGAAATCGAAGCTAAGTTCAAAGAAACAACCGTAAAGGGCAGTCAGTTCAAACAGCCGTTGCTTGAGTTCTCAGGTGCTTGTGCAGGTTGTGGTGAAACACCTTATGCTAAACTCGTTACACAGTTGTTCGGTGACAGAATGTTTATTGCCAACGCAACAGGTTGTTCATCAATCTGGGGTGCATCAGCTCCTGCTACACCTTACACCGTAAATAAAGAAGGCAGAGGTCCTGCATGGCATAACTCACTCTTTGAAGACAACGCAGAGTTCGGTTACGGTATGGCTCTCGGACAGAATGCAATCCGTGACAGACTTGCTGAATATGTAACCAACATCGCTGAAAAGACTTCTAAAGAAGATGTTAAAGAGGCTTGCGAAAACTATCTGGCTACCATCAAAAATTCAGGTGCTAACAAAGTTGCTGCACAGGCTCTCATTGAGAAACTGGAAGAAATCAAAGATTGCGATTGTGAAGCAGGACAGCTTGCTAAGAAAACTCTCGCTGACAAAGACCAGCTTTCTAAGAAATCCATCTGGATATTCGGTGGTGACGGTTGGGCTTACGATATCGGTTTCGGCGGTCTTGACCATGTAATCGCTTCAGGTAAAGATGTCAACATTCTTGTATTTGATACAGAAGTTTACTCCAACACAGGCGGACAGGCATCTAAATCTACACCTAGTGGTTCAATCGCACAGTTTGCCGCAGCAGGTAAAGCTACCAACAAGAAAGACCTTGCCGCTATTGCTATGACATACGGTAATGTTTATGTAGCACAGGTATCTATGGGTGCTGACTACAACCAGTGTATCAAAGCATTTGTAGAGGCTGAAAGCTATGAAGGTACATCTATCATCATCTGCTATGCACCTTGTATCAATCACGGTATCAAGGGCGGTATGACCATTGCACAGGCAGAAGAGAAAAAGGCTGTACAGTCAGGTTACTGGAATATCTATCGTTATGACCCTCGTCTTATCGAACAGGGTAAGAATCCTCTTACAGTAGATTCCAAAGCACCTACAATGAGTTATCGTGATTTCATCATGGGCGAAGTCCGTTACAATGCACTGGCAAGAGCAAACCCTGAAAGAGCAGAAAAACTCTTCAACTTTGCACAGGCTAACGCAGAAAGAAAACTCGCACACTTACAATTCCTTGCTTCTCAGAAATTTGACGACTAATGCAGGGGCGTTGCCCCCGCACCCCCAGTTAAGGGCGTTGCCCTTAACAATCCCACAAACTTTTTGAAAAAAGTTTGACAAAAACTTTTCAGGTTACTTAAAGTGTGTGGAAAAAATTAAGGTCGTATTCTGACATATAAAATCAGTAACCGCCAATCTGACTTGTCTTATCTTGTCAGGTTGGCGGTTATTTTAGGATTGCTCCCCTTTTTGAAAACAGTCTGACCAAAACGGTTGAAATTATTTTCTGAAGTGCGTAATAATGAAAAGCAACTTATAGCTATGACAATTAAAAGTTTTGTCCACTTTTTCAAAAGTGGTGGGGTCAAGGGGCAAAGCCCCTTGTGGGATTTTTAAGGGCGAATTAAGGGCGAAGCCCTTAAACTCCTCAAAATCAAACCAAAATTTGCGTCAGCAAATTTTGACAATAACAATTCGATTGTCACCGCTGACATTTAACAGAAATCTCCGAACGCAGTGAACCTTAAAACAAAAATTCTATTGTCAAAATTCATATAAATTTTCTGATTTATTTTACTTATGAATTATGGTATATCTCTTGTTTTTATGCCACAAAAAATGTATAATATTTATGAATTTTATATCAAAAGGAGAGGTGGTTACAATGAATAACCAACAAGGAACTATTGACCAGATGTCGCAATTAGAAAATATTGCCCGTGTCAAGCAATTTATGCGTAAAGGGTCTATCAAAGTGATGATGGTCGTAGGTTTTATCCAAGCCATGCTGACAGCAGTATTATCTTTCAAGATAAGCGGATTTCTGAAAAACATTATGACGATTGTAGAAAAAAGCAGTACGGAATCAATACCTGAAATATTCAGTACTGTGTTAGATATGTCTACAATAATCGGTCTTGTCTGTGCGGGAATTGGACTTATTTTTCCTGCAACATTGCTGATGATTATTATGAAAGCCAACAGTGACGACCCTACTGTTATCGCAAAAGGTCCTGTAACTTTTCTTAAAATTATTGCCATTATTCAGCTTGTTTTGAATATCATCAGCGGAGTACTCACGCTTATTAGTGTCGTTTCCAGTATGAAAAATAGTGACGGAAGTTCGATAAGTGCTTTGGTCAGTAATGTTGCCACTGTTTTGATTTCCTGTTTTTATTATTACTGTCAGGTGAAGTTTATTTCTTCTGTCAGAACAGCTTGTGACGGTGTTACTTTATCCAGTGAAGGTGCTCAGGGTGTTGGTGTTTTCAATGTTCTTGTTGCTATTGGAATGGGACTGATATTAATTGTCGTAATTATTATTATGGTCATTGTTACTTCATTTGCTAAAAGTGAACAATTAGCAAGTGATAATTCCTATCTGGAATTTATCGAAGCAAGCGGTATGGATTTTATCAACTTCTTTTTTATAGTGATAACCGCATATATTATATTGAGTATGATATCTACTATTGCCTATGCGATGACTGCTTTTGGTTACCGTGATATGGTTGTCGGTATGGTAAGAGAATCTTATGCTGCAGCACAAACTAAACATACCAGTAACCAGAGATTAATGAAAACATACGGTGGCGGTACAATGTACAATTCCTATAACTATTCCAACAGTGGAACAGGTGTTCAGGACAACAGCCAAAACCACGAAGAGGTATCAGTAATCCCTCCTGTACAAAACACAGTACCACCGCAAAGCGTACCATCTCAACAACCGCAGGTAGCTTTGAATAAACCGTCTGATAATATTCAGAATCCCTACACGAATATGCAAAGCGGTTCATTTACTCCGAACAATCCTTATGCAAATACACAAAACGAGTCTTTTGAAGGTAATTCTCAGTTTGACTATCAGCCTAATCAGGGTAATTCTCAGTTCGACTATCAGCCTAATCAGGGTAATTCCCAGTTCGACTATCAGCCTAATCAGGGTAATTCTCAGTTTGACTATCAGCCTAATCAGGGTAATTCTCAGTTTGACTATCAGCCTAATCAGGGTAATTCTCAGTTTCTAATCAGGGTAATTCTCAGTTCGACTATCAGCCTAATCAGGGTAATTCTCAGTTTGACTATCAGCCTAATCAGGGTAATTCTCAGTTTGATTATTCCCCAAATCAAAGCAATTCACCGTTTGACTATCATGACCCGAATGAGGGTAACTCTCCTTTTGATTATCATCCCAACCAAAATCCTTACGGAAATGGACAATAATTTCCGATTTAGCACATTTGAACGGTGAAATAAAACAAAATTCTGTTTTTGATACAAAAAGCAGCAAATAGAATCGCTGTCAGCGTAACTGTTTGCTGCTTTTTGTGAATGATATAAATTTTATGGAGGTCAGTAAGTGTTATCATGAGAGAAATTGATTTAAAAAAAATGAAAGACGAAATTATCAATGCTATAATGGAAGAAACAGCAGATAACCCGTCTATCGCGGAAAAAATTAATGCGAAAATCGGTAAAATATTCGAGAAAAATACGGTTTTGACGGAAGAAAATTCCTATGAATCAGAAAATCAGAGTGATGATTTAAAAAATTCAGTGAATGAAGTGGAAGCATTCATGAGTAAGCTGAATTCAGGAACAAAAACATCATCTGAAACTATGTATACTATTCCTGAAGAACTTGTCGACGAAGAACCGAAAAAGAACACCACTAGAAAACCCAGAACCCAAACAGCTACTACCGAAACAACCACTGATGGTGAAACAACTGAACCCAAAAAGAAAACCACCAGAAAACCCAGGACTCAAAAAGCTACTACCGAAACAACCACTGACGGTGAAACAACTGAACCCAAAAAGAAAACCACCAGAAAACCCAGAACCAAAAAAGTTGCCACCGAAACAACAACTGATGGTGAAACAACTGAACCTAAAAAGAAAACCACCAGAAAACCCAGAACTAAAAAAGCACTTGCCGAAACACCAGTTGTTGAAACACCAGTTACTGAAACACCAGTTACTGAAACACCAATTACTGAAACACCAGTTACTGAAACACTAGTTACTGAAACACCAGTTGCTACAACAGAAGTAAATCCTGTTATCGAAAAAATTGCGGAAGTAATTACAAAACAGCCAACATCTCCTGTAGTACCTGAACAGAAAACAGAAACTGAAATAAAAATAGAACCTGAAGCAGAAATAAAATCAGAAACTGAAACAGAAAAAGATGAAATGAATCTTAACAGTTATCTGGCGGATTTGACAAAAACGCAGGAACAACTCACTGAAAATCAATCTGATTCTGAAGAAAATGCTGAACCAGATGATGACTATTTTGAAGCACCTACTGTTCGGTTATCACCGTTTGACCAAAGAACAATGACCCCACCTACTGTTACCAGATACACCGACACAGCACCGCCGACGGTAACTCCCTATAAACCACCAACACCACCGACACCTCCAACACAACCTACCCCTCCTACAACAGCCAGATACGGTAACACAACTCCTCCCACAACGACCAGATATGGTAACACAACTCCTTCCACAACAGCCAGATACGGCAATACAACTCCTCCCACAACAGCTAGATATGGCAATACAACTCCTCCCACAACAGCCAGATACGGTAATACAACTGCTCCCACAACAGCCAGATACGGTAACACAACTTCTCCCACAACGGCTAGATACGGTAATACAACTGCTCCCACAACAGCCAGATATGGTAACACAACTCCTTCTGCACCACCAGTCAACAGACCTGTAACTCCTTCTGCACCACCAATCAACAGACCTGTAACTCCCCCTGCACCACCAGTCAACAGACCTGTAACTCCTCCCACACCCTCTCAAACACCTAATCTTGGAAACGGTTTGGTTTCTGCACACAAGCAATCCTCAGAACCTGTCAGAAAACAAAACCCTGTTGATTTAAGTAGCGTAATTATTGACGAAAATTGTACAGACCCTATCGGCGGTGTATTCGGATTGAATGACGAAAAACCTTTAACAGGCAGTTTCACACTTTCCGAACATTTGGAAGATACTTCACAAAAGAGTGTAGATGATTTAGATGTACCTCTTGAAGGTAGTTTTGATGTTGAACCTGCAAAGGTTACCGTAAGCGGTAAATTTGTAGAGAATACAAAACCTGTTGTTACTATGGCAAGTAGTCTGAACAATAATACTCCCCCCGCTAAACCTACAGTACCTCCTACAGCTACCTATCAACCGCCCAAACCTGACAGTAACGGTCTGGTTTCCGCACACAAACAGTCCTCAGAACCTGCCAGAAAGCAGAATCCTGTTGATTTGACCAATGTTATTATTGATGAAACCCGTACAGACCCTATCGGCGGTGTATTCGGATTGGAAGATGAAAAACCTTTGACAGGAAGTTTCACACTTTCCGAACATTTGGAAGATACTTCACAAAAGAGTGTAGATGATTTAGATGTACCTCTTGAAGGTAGTTTTGATGTTGAACCCGCAAAATTTACCGTAAGCGGTAAATTTGTAGAAAATACAAAACCTGTCGTGACTATG
>CACWNY010000017.1 GCA_902762375.1 uncultured Ruminococcus sp.
GTGTTCCTTTGGTTGGTGTGCAACTCCATTGTAACTCATTTTGGAGCCGTTGTCTTTATTTATTTTTGTGCAATTTTTAGATTTGCTCATTTATAGATATAAATCGGTTTTCCTGTACGCCGAGCCTCGTCATATATGATTGATATTACTTTCTTTTTTATCGTGTTTTCGATAATGGTTTCGTTCCATCTTGCTCATTTATAGTTACGAAGATAGAATGAAGATGCTGACTTCTCTCTGCTTTGTTTGAGAGAAATCAGCATCTTTGTTAGAAATCAGCATTATTGAATAAGAATAAACGGATTTTTAGATTTATCCAGAATTTTAAGATAAGCAGTCATCATATCTTCCGAAACACCCACACAACCTGCGGTTGGTGAATAAGATATATGGAAAAATATTGCTGAACCTTTTCCGACACCGTTATCCAACCATTTGTCTTCTCCCATATTGAAATTAATAACGAAACCATAACGGTAACTATTATAGTAATCTATCATATGTTCTGCACTGTTCCAGCCACCGTCAATATATCCTTCTATTTTTTGATTATAGTATTCTGAATTGGGATCATCCACCCAATAGGTCTTATCCGTTATCTGGAATATCTCGAGATTTGTTTCGGGGAGAGTATCAATGTAAAAGGCTTGACCTACGGGGAAGAGACCTTTAGGGGTATGATAGCTTCCCTCATAGGAATCAGCACTGACACCTTTTGTACCCACAAATCCGTAAGTATCCACTTCATCATTTTTCCATAATCCATTGTTATCTTTATCAAAAAAAGATATATTGGCTTGATTTCCTGATGAATTTACTGTAATTAATTGAGAACATTTTTTCTCCTCAAGTGATTGCAAAGTCAGTTCAGAACCGGCAAGGGAGTTCAGTAATTCTTGTGGTTGAACGATTTCCGTTGTCTGGGTTTCTTGTTCGATAGACGCTTGAGTAGACACTTCAGCAACTTTTACCTCTGTGGAAGGAAGTGATGGATTTTCGGGATTGGCGGTAGTATTTTCTTTGGCAGTATCAGATTTTCCGTGAGAAGGTGTGGATGCTTTTTTTTCGGAAGAAAGAGATGGATTTGTTTTTTGTTCTGAAGCAGGTTCAGGACTATTTTTTCTGAAATTACTTCCGATGATGAGCATAGTCAGATTTCCGAATAAGAAACAGATAATGCCGAAGATAGCGATTAAAAGAATTTTTGTATTTTTTTTCAAGAATATTCACTCCGTTCTGATATAGGGATTTTTATATTGATTAAGCAACATCAGTAAGTTTGACATATCAGATGCAGAGATATCAATACAGCCTCCCGTTGGTTTGATAGCACTCATATGTCCGCAGATAGTAATGGAAGAACAGCGTCCCCTGACCACATTTTCCTGAGAGTAGCCGTTACCATTATGTTCGATAAAGATACTTGCGTTATCCGTTCCATTGACGAGCCGTTTTCCGATATCGTCAGCCTCTGTACCGTAAGGAAGTTCCGAACGGCTGACAATCTGATTATATTTAGAGGAAGAGGTACTCTCTACAATAACGGTTTTTTCCGATACAGGTTGCCACGGCATATTTTCAGCCATTCTGTATTCGGACAATACTGTACCTAAACGGAAAGTTCCCTTAGGTGTAGTATTTCCGCCCTCATAATAATTGGAACTGACACCGTTTTTTCCTACTGTGGCAGGACAGGAAAAAATCTTTTTCCAGCCATCAGCAGAGTACTCATACAGTCGCATAGTGGCAGATGTTCCGCTGGATTGTACATACAGCATTTGTTCACAGTCATAGGGAACATTATTGAAATCAGCACCTTTGGAAACGGTAAAAACGATTTCAGACCCGGCAGTCAATGTTTTTCCTGATTTAACGGATTGTTCCATAATTTGTCCGGGTTCAACCTCAAAACTGTATTGTCCTACCTGACTGACGATAAGCCCCTGATTTTCCAGTGCTGTTTTCACTTTATCATAGGAAGCGTTTTTATAGGAAGCAATGCTGATTTTAGGCGGGTCTGTTGGCGGAACAGTCGGTGGAACAGTCGGTGGTTGTGTTGATAGTTGTGTGAGAAATTCTTCTGTCGTGTTTGCTTGCGGTTCGTCATCATCTTCTGAAGAAATATTATGGCTGACAGGTATGTCATTGTCTTTCAGTAAATTGGCAGACAGCAGAACAATCAGCACGGTAAGAGCAACAGCAATAAATACACCAACAAATATCAGAATTTTATTCATATCCTTATAAGGTTTTGGCGGTTCAGCACGGGGATTAACATCAGGTTTGTGTGGTGTAGTAGTGGTTTCCATAACCGCCTGATTGCGTTCAGTCTTGGTATTAACATCAGGTCTGTGTGGTGCAGTAGTCACGGTATCAGGTGCAGATTTTAGTTTTGGTTTCGAGACAGCCGTCTTAACAGAGGAAAGTGCATTTTTCATCGCAGTGGGATTGGAAAACCTTGAATAGAAATATGGCTGACATACAGCCATAATAATATTATTTAAGTCTTCATTATGACAGTTATGGGGAGGTGTTACAGAAATATCTTCTTTTGACGGTAAAATATTATTGTTCAGCAGTTCGTACATGACGACACCTAAAGAATACAGAATAGACGCTTCACCTTTATAATCCCCCTGAATGATTTCGGGAGCTGAATATCTGCTGTTCATCACAGAAGATACATCTGTTACAGGACTGTTCAATCTTTCAAAGTTTCCCAGTTTAAAAGTACCGTTATTATCTACAAAAATATTTTCAGGGGTAATTTCACAGCTTATGGTATGCTGATTTTCGAAAAGGAATTCTTTCAATCCATCGCAGATATCTATTCCCATACGGATAACTTCTTGTTCTGTCATACGGTGTGCTTTGCTGTATTCTCTGAGATTGGGCAGAGATTCGGTTCTGATAAAAACATGATATCCTTTCCGGTTACCATTTTCTTCGGGAATAACACAATGGTCTTCATAAGTCAGAATATGAGGATATTTCTTTAATTTTTCGCAGAATATTATTTTTTGAACCAGTTCATCAACAGAGTTCCGATATAAAGGAGAAGTTTTGGGAAAAGATTCCTTTTCTTCTTTAACCAGACTTACTTTTTCCTTTTCGACAAAGATATGTTTCACGAAAGAAATCTCCGTTTTGGTTTCGGATTTTTTGATAATACGGTACACAATACCGTCTGTATCTTCTCTGATACTTTCCTTGATATACCATTCTCCCCATAACGGAGAAAATTCCTCTAAAATAAAACTCATTATGTTCTCTCCTGTATGATTTATTTTGCCTTTTACACTATGGTAAACAAATAAGTATTGTCAAAATTTGCTTACGCAAATTTTGGATTTTCTCGGGGAGTTTAAGGGCTTTGCCCTTAAAAATCCCACGAGGGGCTTTGCCCCTCGACCCCACAAGCCTTTGAAAAGGCTTGACCGAAACTTTTAATTGTCACCGCTTCCGTCAATATCTGACAAAAATATTTTCTTTGATTTTATCATATTTAAACAAAAATAGCAATACTCCAAAACATTTATTATTACATTATCAATAATTATTTTTAGTTAATTTATCTAAAAAACATCAAAGCATTCTGTATAAAATTCATAAATATAAATTTAACCTTGAAAATATTTTTTAGTATACTTGTCAATAAGTTACAGATAAAGTATAATATCATTGGATTTTAAGGAACTTTGTGAAAATAGGAGTGAAATTTCATTAACGAAGGAGAGTTTATCTTGAAGAAGAAAAATGAAAGAAATTACAATATCTTGATTATTATAGGCGTTTATCTGATTATGGTAACTTTTTTTGCTCTGTTCAATAATAAAGAACAGGATATGGCAAATATTATCATAGGAGGTATATTTTTTGTTATTGTCGGAATCATTTTCGCTGTGGCATATTTCAGGAATTTAAGACCTGCCAACAAAACAACAGAACAACTCAACAAAGCTGTCAGAAAAATTGAAGATGATTTCAAAGCCAATAACAGTCAGTTGCTTTGGGAGAGTTATGTAAAGAACGAAGAAAAGTTATTTGCAGAAAATTCTTTATTACAGAAATGGTATGATGAATATATCGATGAAAGTATGCGGTTGAACGATATGTCGGGAGGGTTCAGTTGTGATATAGAAGATTATATCAACATGGAAATATTTGACATGATTTATGCCAGACATATTACAGGACTGATTCCGGGAACAATGACAGGATTGGGTATACTGGGAACATTTGTAGGTCTTACCATAGGATTGAAAAGTTTCCACACGGGGTCATCAGAGGAAATTCAGAACAGTATCATTCCGCTTATGGACGGAATAAAAGTAGCCTTTTACACTTCTATTTACGGCATGATATTTTCATTGGTGTTCAATTTTGTTTATAAGGCTGAGATTACCAGAGCCGAAAAGTCTGTCAGTCGTTTTCTCAGTGCATACCGGAAATATGTCCGACCGGACGCTGAACACAACAATATCAGCACTTCTATGCAGTACCAGCAACGGATTACCGCTTCGATAGGAGAAGAATTTATCCGGACATTGAGTGAAAATCTGACAAAAAGTCTTCAGCAGATTATGACCCCTCAGTTTGAGCGAATGAACCGCACGATTGAAGATTTTGCCAAAGTTGCCAGTCGGACACAGACAGACGGTATGGAAGTGATTGTCAATCATTTCGTAGATAACATGAACAGTTCCTTAGGGGAAAAATTTACAGACTTAGCCGAAATACTGGAAAATACATTCGAAATGCAGAACGCCAACAACGAAAAAATGAAAACAATTACAGAGGACCTGTGTCATCTTTCAGAACGCATCATAACTATCAATGATGCGTCCGCAGATATCGTAAAAAAGTTCAGTGATTATACAGATAAACTGGACTATCTCCAGCAGAGTATCAATGCAGGTTACAAGCAAGTACAGAAACAGATGGAAACCAATAATACAACCATTATCCGTCTGAAAGAATGTGCAGAAACTTTATCATTACAGATAACAAAACTGTCAGAGTATCAGACCAACATGGACACAAGAATGCAAAAAATGACAGAATTATTTGATGAATTTGTTTCTTCTTCACAATCCCTGACCAAAGAGATGAAGCAGGAATTTAATAGTTACATAGAAAATGTCAGAGAGATATGTAAGAATGATATCAACAGTTTCTGTGAAATAACGCAGAAGAACCTGAATATACTGTCAGACATTTCAAAGCATTTAACAGACAATATGAATATATCTGCTTCAAATCTCAACGAAGCGGTTGAACAGTTAAAGAAGAGTTTGAATATTTCTTTTACCGACACATTCACTCAGTTTGACCGTCATTTAAGTGAGATATGTCAGCACCTCAGCGGTACAATTTTACAGATTGAAGATTCCACCAACAGTGCAGGACAGTTCATCACCACATCTTACAGCGATATGGAAGAAACCATAGAAACTTTCGTCAGTGAAATGAAAAATCTCATTTCGTTACAGATGTCTCAACAACAGAATGATACAATCCATGCAGAAGAAAACAATCAGGATGATACAACAAATCTTTTAAAATCCACAAAGACAGTATCATTACAAAAAGAAGTTAAGAACTGAGGAGAAGAGCTATGTCGGACAAAAGACAAAAATTTCAATATGAAGAAACAGATTACTGGCTGTCTTATTCCGATATGATGGCAGCATTGTTGCTGATATTCGTACTGATAATATCGTTTACTATGTTGGATTCACAGAAGAATTACGAAGCACAGCAGTTGGAAATCGAACAGCAGAAACAGGAAATTCAGGAAAAAGAAAAACTGGTAAAACAACAGCAGAAACAACTGGATAAAATTATCGGCATACGAAGTGAACTGGTAGAGGCTTTGCGGGAAGAATTTGAAAACACGGACTTAAAGGTTACTGTAGACAAACAGACAGGAGCTATTACTTTTGATTCCAATGTACTGTTTGACTACAACAGGTACAGTCTGAAAGATTCAGGAAAGCAATTCCTGAAAAAGTTTTTCCCAAGATATTTCAAAGTATTGCTGAACGATAGATTTTCCTCTTACATCGGAGATATTATGATTGAAGGACATACCGATACCGATGGTAATTATATGTTCAATCTGGAACTTTCTCAGAAAAGAGCATTGGAAGTTTCCAAATACTGTCTTAGTGACAATAACGGTATTCTGTCTCAGAAAGAAACAGAATATCTCCGAAAAATCGTCACAGCAAACGGGCGTTCTTTCAGCGACCCTGTTTATCAGAAGAACGGAAAAGTAGATATGGCAAAGTCACGGAGAGTAGAATTTAAATTCAGGCTGAAAGATGAGGAAATGATTGATGCTATGGTGACAGAGCTGGCAAAAACAGACAGTTAAGTGGTGAAATATTATGGCAGAGTTTCATTTCAAAGTCAGAGAACTGACGCTTACCAAAATGGATATTCAGAAGAAACATCCGAAAGCAGATGAAAATACAAGTACATTGAATAATGAACAAATCAAAGAACTGATACTGAAAATCGTATCCATGCCGGAAACACAATTAAGGAAATATGTATTTTTGTTGAATAATGATGAACTGAAAGTTATCGCAGGATATATTCCTTATAATTATTTTCAGAGTGACGGCTTAAGGATACCACTGGACAATCTTTTTTATGTCATTGAAAAAAGACTGGATAACAAACCATATCTGCTGATAATTTTGTATTCTGAATGGCAGAAATGTTATGATAATAAGGAATGTAACGGCTGTATGCTGAAATTCCTGAAAAGAATCGAAGAAAAATATCATGACCAATATACATGGTTCAGGTATTTGTATAAGGCATTGGAAGCGGAAAATCTGTTGTTATATCTGGCAGGAGAAATACAGAAGCAGGTTTTTGCCGAAAACAGTAATTTTGAATGGGCTTATACCGGATTAGGATTTGAGGTCAACAATAAATTATATTACGATTTGGAAAGTCTGTACTATTGCCTGTGTCGGAAAGAAGAGTATATCCGATGTGAAAATCTGCTGTCAATAGTAACACGGTACTATATTTATGACACGGTTTTAAAATCTTTTTTTGCGAATTTCTTTGAAAAATTTTCTGTTACAGAACTGGTACGGACCTATTATTCCCGCTTTCAGAAAGTGTTGTTGTTTATCAAAGGCAGAACAGGTGAACCTGACAGCAAAAAATGGAAAGATTTTTTCAATTATTCGGATATTTCCGATGAAAGTATTGAAAAATTTATTGACTGGATAAATTTTAAAGATATTTCCGATGCTTTTGGAAATGACGAACGCAGTATTTTCTGGAGGAAGTACAAATTCAGGAAAATAGAAAAGATGACTGAAAGTCAGGCTCTGGTGATGTATTTCAGATACCACTTTGTTGTAGAATTTTTAGGAAAAGCCAACGGGCCTTTGTATATCTATGAAGACAAAAAACAGATTCGCCGAGAAGTACTGGCAAACAGCCGCAACCTCAACAATACCAAGTTCAGAAAGAAACTGTTGCACAGTCATTATTTTGAGCGTATCATTCATTCCGGCGACTGGGAATATAAGACGGATTCTTTTCTGAAAGAAAATAATATTGCTCATAAATTAGAAGAACGATGAAAAATAAGCAAAGATAAGATTTTTCTAAAAAATGTTTTTTACAACGAAAAACGATTTTATTTTTTTATACATGAAAGCAAAAAAACATTGACAGAATATTGTATAAATACTATAATTATTATGGTTAAAGTAGATAGTTGTTGGAGTATGATTAAAATAATCGAAAAAGAAAGGGGAATGGATTATTATGTTGAAAATCAAGCGTTTCTTTGCTGTAGCCGTATTCAGTGCGGTTGCCGTACTTGGCATGGGAATTTTGTCTGGCTGTCCAGGTTCAGAATCAAGGTCTACGCTGCCCTACCCCGATGAGTGGCAGCAACAGAAAACAACCGCAACTTCATCTTCAGATACAAAGGCTGACGGTGTGGACGAAATACGGTATTTTCTGGACAAGTCCAACAGTACAGGGTATGCCGAAGAAGAAATTCTGGATATTAACTCTTGCCTTACCCGTACGAGTGTGAGCAATAAAAAAGAGTACTATATCTTTGACTCTGATACCGGTAAGATTGTCAAAACAGATTTATTGCGTTTTCTGGCAAAGTCAAAATCTTATGGTGCAGTACTGGATGATATTGAAGATATCTGTTACAACAAAGATGGCGTCAATGTCATTTCCACTGACCTTCAGGCAAATGCCAGCGGTGTGCAGATAGGCAAATGGCTTACAGAAACAGGGTGTACAGGGTATAGTTTCTATGTGTTCAGAACAGATTATAACGGTAAACTGGAATTCAAAACTTATCTGGACGGGGTAAAAAAGAAAATTTCGGTGTCTGACTGCAAATTACCTAATAAATATTTTTTAGTGATGATATTCGGTAACGACAAAAAGGTAAAGGATTTTGATGCAGACTTTCAGAACCTCGTTGATACAAGCACCCTCAAGGACAAACACAACAAAGACTATTTCTACCACATTTCGATGACGGATAATGATGAAGAAACTTATCGTTTGTCATTCAGTTCAAGCAAGTGCTTTGAAAAGAATATAGCTAAAGTCAAATTTGACAATACAAACTATTGTTACGGTATTGCTCATAAAGAAGAGGAAGATAAGAAATTTGCTGACGGGAATGTTTTTGTGTATGAGAAAAACAAATATTCCGCCAGTGAAAAAAAGAATGCTGTAAAAGCGGTATTGTATGCTTTGCCGGAAAACAATACGCCCGATATCGAAACAGAAGCAACCGTCCGAACTATGAAATATGATAATGATGCTTCAAAATATGTAGAAAGCAGTGTCAAATTTGATGTGAAAGTGGATATTCATACAAAAGACACGACTGTATCCGATAATGATGATGAACCTTTCGCCCTGAAAAGTTCAGAAGACGATGAAGACCTCAATGAGAAACTCGGGGGAAATATTGTTGCCGTACCTAACGGAAAATATATTACTGTCAGTATAGCAAATTCTGATTTGCCTGAGGGACTTTACAGCATAGAAATTGCTTTGAAATATCATAAGGAAACCTCATTGAGCAGTTTTTCCGCACCTTACAGTGCCACTGTCAAAGATTATGAAAATGCCTTGAATACCGAATGTAAAGCAAAACCGCTGAAAAACAACACTTACAGTGATACGGAATATGAGTATGTGGCAAATTCTTCCCACAGAACACAATCTGCATTCAATCGTCTGCTGGATTTCAACAGAGTAACTGATGAACTGACAGAATACGACGGCGATAAATATACTACGCTTTCCGTTGTCATTGATAACAGGAGCAACACTGAAAAAAAAGAATATGACAAAAAAATGAAACTGGCAGAAAAAGAAGCCGAAAAGACAACTCAACAGACAACCGAAAAAAATAATAAATGAGATTTAACAGGAGGTTTTTTATCATGACGAAGTATAAAAATATGTGGATAGGAATGATTGTTTTTATTGTGGCTACGGTAATTGCTATGATAGTCATGAACAATGTCGCTTATAATAACGGTGTAGGTGATGACGAATACTGGTTCTATACCTTTATCCCTTTGACAGTACAAGCCATAGTTTATATGGTATGTTATGGTCTGTGGTACAAAGATTTGTATTCCGAAAGATTAGGTCTTGTCAATATGTATGATGATGTGCTGAAAAAGAAACAAATTGCTAACCGTGAAATGTGGAAATATTTCGGGATTGCTATTGTTGTCAGTATTCTGATTGCGGCTGCGGTCATAGTGTTGTCTTTTCTGGAAATCATTTTTATAGGAATTGATGCCGTGTATTTTATCATTTCTGCACTTTGTATGGTAGTGATAGGATTTATTTTCTCTCTTATCATCATGAAAACATTTGGTAAGCCTGATATCGTATAAAAAGAAAAGAGGGTTGATGTATTATGGAAAAATATATCTTTCTGGAGGGTGGAACAGGATTAAGAGTCGGACTGGCAGTTACCCATATGATGTGCTGTATGAATATGTATCAGAAGAACAACTACAGTATGAATGACTGGAATATGATTTTTGAAACAATGGACTCGGGTAACGAAGAGCTGACACAGATAACCAAAATGGTGTCAGTAACAGACAATGCGGTATGTGAAGGTACTTTAAAAGCCATTTATCCCGATGTTAAATTTCAGGACATCAGAATTCCTAACGAAATGCTTGCCAGACGGGGAATGCCTGTCAATGCAAAAATTCCGCTGAAACAAGTTGTCAACACATGGTACGATAATCATCTTTTGCTGACACCTCAGCAGATGGAACAGGATTTGCTGGGAGGATATTATAAAGACCTTTGCAGAGGAAGATTTATTTCGGGAGCATCTTTTGATACTGCCGTTTCTAAAGAGGAAACGCTGGTCAGCGGACAAAAAGTAGGATTTCAGTATATTTCCGATAAAGTTGCCAATGCCGATGGAAACGGAGATATCCGTGTAGTGTTTGTCAGTTCGGCGATAGGTGGTGAGGGAAGAACCAACATTACTTCCCATCCCGAAAAACTTATCCGACTTTGTATGGAAAAACTGGAACACAGAGGTTATACCAGACCAAATGCAGAAACGCATATTAAAAATGTACTGAAAATTGCTGTTATTATGACAGGGTCAGTTTTCAGCTTTCCTAATAAAAATTCAGGCAAACCTGCTGATGTCAGAAATCTGGTTATTGGTACATTCAAATCATATCCTGAAAGTCTTGCACAGAAGATTAATATATTCTATCTATTAGAACACGACCATATGACAATACAGTCGGAAAGATATTCTGATTCAGGAGCTCAGGCAAAACATGCACACGCTATCGAACTGGTTGCCGTATCTATGATACATAATTTCTTTGACAGAACCAGAGGAGACCTTTCAGGGAATTATAAAACAGTCATTCCTTACTATTCTATACCGCTGAGTTATCGTTTGCCTCACAATCCCAACGAAAAGGACGAAACAACATGGGATACGCTGAAACTGTTTAAATCTTATAAAGAAGCTATTCTCAGTCGTATCCGTTTTGATGAAGTACTTTTCCATTATATTGCCAGTCAGGCACTTTCCGAAAATATTATAGTTACGGAACTGTTGCGTAATATGTTTAATCAAAAAAAAGTCAATAAAATTGCTGCGTTTATTCAGGACATACCTTATAATACAGAGAAAAAAATCAAGGAACCCATAAGAAAAATACTGGAAATAGAAAGATTATGGCTGAACTATATGAGGGATATCTGTCTGACCGGTAAGGACTGGAGTGCAGGAGGAGATATTTCTGCTTTCAAAACACATCTTGACCCAATAACAGTCAATAATATTGATAATATGCTTTCCGAAAACAGATTAGAAATTAATACATTCAGTCTTACCACTTTACAGACAGAAACAGGATTTCTGCGTAGGGGTGTTACCATTGAAAAAGCGAAGAATGTCAATTATACCAGAGGTGGTCATATACCCAGAGAGATAACCGATATTCTGAATGATATCTATCAGAATTGTAAGAATATCAGATGATAGTAAAAGAGGTGTTTTTTTATGTCGTTGAAGGGGGATATCAATTTGATTTCATCGGGGGTTGCCAATGCCGTCACCGATGGATACATGGATATTGTTGGCTGTACAATTAACCAGTGTGCAGATTTTATCTTTACTACTGATGGTGCAGTAGGTATTCAGGAAGAATATCCGAGAAATCTATACAATGTCATGGCAAATCTCAAAGTATGGCAGAACAATGTTCTTCATGCTGATGGTGAAGTTGCCAGACCGAGAGTAAGACAATTCGTCAGATTATATATAGAACTTGCTGAATCAGCGTACATCGGCAGAAATGTATGTTGCGAAATTCATCAGTTCAATCAGGAAGACCCTTTTGACAGGGAATGTATAGAAAGTTTGAAAGAGATGAATAAATGGAACGGCAGTCCGCAGGAAATCTGTGAACTCCGTTTTGCCCAGAAGCCTGTAGCGGTATTTTCACCTGAGTTAGGTTGCTTTATTCCAGGAGCAGGATTGCAGGAAGAATACGGTCTGGATAGTGAGGAAACAGACAAACAAATTAATTCGATTCTTGGAAACTATGCACACGGTGGTGACAATCCTGTACTGAACCGTTGTATAGCTTTAATTAAAATTTTGCCTAACCATCTTTTGCAAACAAGAGCGTTGCAGTATCTTGTAAATAAAGCAAATTATCTTGGGGTTATCACTTATTCGAACATTCTAAATGGAGATTTGTCGCTTTACAAAGCAGAAATACAAGAAAATCTTTCTGACAGAGTTGTGGGATATGTAGCAAGAACTTACTTGGGTATTACTACAGTGATTAATGCTATGCAACCTGAAGATACACGAAAAGTTTATGATGTGTGTGGAATTTTAGGCAATAATCCCAGCGGTAAAGTTCTTGATGAGCTTTCTATTATGGCAATCGGTTGTACCAAAAATGCAAAACCGATATACGGTAGTGGTGCAGGTTATCTTGATATACACGGTAATGCCTATGAGATGGTTGTTCTTCCCCCTGTAAAAGATGTGAATACTATTACTAATGTTTCTTACCGATTTGACAACTGCGTGAATGTTGTCAACGGGTTTCCAGAATGGATTGAATTTACCGCCTTGCTTGATGGCGTGAAATATCATAAGATTTATATCAATAACGGTGTCAATACGGATAACATTCACGCTTATGAACCGACCTGTTATCTTGATATGCAATATGGTGTACCGGATAATGTGCTGAAGAAGTATAACTACATCGAAAAGAAATTCTTTGACATAGGTGTAAGAGGAAGGGTAGAGTGGAAAACTTATCCTGATGAAAGCCAGACAGAACAGGTGTTGTCTGATGTTTACTCACAATTTGATATCGGAACAACATGGAAAATCCATCAAAGAAATACACCAATAAGAAAACTGGAACTTATCGATACGGAAAGAAATAAGGTACTGGGTACGCTGATTACTCAGATTCCTGAAATTGAATTTAATCCGATGAATAAGGCTTATGTTTCTCTGGACCCTGCTGGAACAAGAAGTGTAAGAGTATATTCTGAAGATGGTATGAACATTTATGGTGTCGATTGTCGGGGAATGCACTATCCCATAACCCCTATCAGTAAAGTGAATTTCGATACATTAAAGGAACTGGTCATTTCACAGGAAAGTTCGGGAACACATTTTGATTCCTATTTACAACTGTTTCTCAACAGGGATAACAGAGAAGTGGTTAATTCTGAACTCAGAGTAAAAAACAGAAGCTGGCGACCTGATGAAAGAAGTCTGTTTGCGATACTTGGTGCAGGAAGCGGAAGACCCAGCCCCCTTATCAATGTTACTATGGAAAATGCCATGAGTGGAAACGGTATTGCCAGCAATATGAAAGAAATGATTACCCGTTCCAATCTCAATCCTGAAGTCAAACAGGCAGCCAAAGATTCTTTCAGGGAATATATTTCTATTATGATTTACGAATCCCTGATATTCCTCATTAAAAAAGGCTTTGACCCCAGAAATATTACGATACTGATTTCCTATCCGAAAAGCGGTACAGAAAATGCAGGTGTGACATCAGATATAAAATCTGCCATTTATCTGGCTATCAATAACGATATCAATGGTGTTATCGCACCACCTTATACCCCCACACTGGCAGAAAATAATCCGTATGGTGGCAATGTCTACTGTTATTCAGAGAGTGAAGCGGTTTACAAATGGGGAGAAATCAACGGTCTTACACAAGGCGGTATCAATGCTCTGGGTACATTGGACTATGGTTATTCCACACACGATTTTTGTTTCAGTACAGGTAATGACACCTTGTATACATTTTCTATTCCTTATGCAGCAAAATATATTACCAATGAAACATTGGCGAAGGTATACTACCGTCACGCAGATAAGCTCGTCAAACTGTTCGGTGTACAGGGAGATATGTATAATGATGCGGTAAAGGTCATCAGCAGTTCTATGCAGCAACAGGCAGGTATTGGGACACTGTATGAAAAAATGGGTTTTGTTCTTCCGTTGAACCTGTTGTTCAATGACCCGAGTTCCAACTTTAAAGTTGACGGTGTAGCCGACAGTTACAGTATTTACTTTAAACAGCTTGTCGAACTGAAGCTGAACTTTGCCATTCCCGCTTATGCTTATGCCATACTTCGTGCATTAAGAGACGGCTTTCCTGTTAATCAGAACATTAACTTTGCTCCTGTCGGAAAAGGTTCCAAAGCATTGAATAATGTTATGGCGAATTTCTCAGGGCGTTTTGTAGAAAGACTGAAACGGGAAATCAATTATCTGATTTCCTGCGACAGTGAATTTGAACCGAATACAACTTTCTGCGGAAATATCTTCTTTGAAAGAAACATTGATGTCGATAAGAGAAGTGTAGCTGACGGTATGATATATCTTGCCAACGGTAACATGGGTGATATGAATATGGATAACCGTTCTAAAAAAGTTGTCCCCATTGATGAGAAAAGTATTATTACTCATTATGCTGATACGGTTTACAAAAAACAGGAAAATAAAGTGGCTCATATCAAAGGAACAACACCGTCTCTTTCACAGACAAAGATTGACCTAAAAAAAGAAAATGACAAGGAAATATTCCTTACCGAAATCTTTGAAGAAGATGCCAATAACAACCTGCAAAGATATAAAGAAATGTATAAGGACATCCGGGATAAGGCTTTTGAAAGACTTGTGGACGACTATACTTATGATTACTTCAAAAGTTGTTTTACACGCTGGTGTAACACGGGTATACCGAGAGGTGTTCCGGGATTTGATGATAAATATGTAGGCATACTGGACAGAAATATTACCAATATCGCTAGAGGACAGTTTAACATCTATAAAGCACAAGTAAAGGCAAAACACAAAGAGCTGGTAATGTCATGTCCTTTTGTTGAGCAGGAAATGATTTGTTCAGCTATTGTTGACATTATTGTCAGTACATCACCGTTAGCAACTCTGTTTCAATGAAAGTCTGACGGTGTAAGGTAAAAAAAACAGTAAAAAGAGCGGTCAGCAGTAAAAACTTTCACACGAAGTTATTTTTCAAAATGATTTGTCCGCCTTTTTTACTGACATACAGTTATTTTAATTTAATGCAACAAGGAGTGAGATAAATGGGTGAAGAAACTTTGCAGGGAACAGAAAGCATTGTAGAAGCTGTAACAGAAGCCGTAACGCAAACTGTAACAGAACAGACACAGCAAACAACAACGCAGGCAACACAATCTCTTCAAAATCTGCCGTCTGAAATGACAGTATCGCTAAATACTATCACCTTTATTATTTTGATTGCCATCGCTGTACTGCTGGCTGTTGGTCTGATATTTTCTTTGCTGATGTTGAAAAATATACACGAAAAACTTGAAGAAACCATACTTTCATCTAAAAACATATCGTCCGATACGACCAACATAAAAAGGATTATCAGTGACTTGAAAAACAAAATGGACAAAGCAGAGGAAGAACGGAAAAACAGAAGGCATCATGAACACAGTCGTCAGATGTCAATGCAAAATCAGATGTATCATCAGTCAATGTCCTCCAACGGTTATCCATATACAGGGTCTCCTGTTTCCAATGGGCATCCTAATCCTGCTCATCCTTCACAAAATGAATGGCAGAATACAGTCAGACAGGATAACCGTACGGAGAATTATCCCAATAATTATCCGAATCGTGAAACAAACTCAGACTATTCTTTTTCTAACCGCCAGGAAACCGAACCATCTCTGCCAAAAAGAGAATTGGTAGGATCATATTCAGTAAGTAATAATGCTTTTAGTCAGGATACCATCTTATCAAAAGCTGTCAGTACAGCATTGTTCAGTATTTATTCAGATGACACTGTCGAAGTGAATATACTGGAACAACGATGTGGTTTTTACATACAAAGAAAATTAGGCAGTGTGTTTACTCTTGAATCTCAGTCTAGTGGGGAAATTATCGATTTAACTCAATACATCGACAATGACCTTTCTATTAAACAATTAAAGAAAACTGCCAGAGTAGAACCATTAAATGATGGAACCTATAGGGTTATTGACAAAGGAACTTTAGTCATTGATATTTATGATTCCTATTAATGGTCAAAATTAAAAGAACATAGAGATTTCAGCGATGTATTTGGAACAGTAAATAATGAGTAATAATCATCAACAGCTTGTTCCAATTTATGTACATCTCTAAAAAATATATTGTGTGTAGCATCACGACGTGTTAATCTCCAAACTTGTTCGATTGGATTCAGATCAGGTGAATATGGTGGTAAATAGACGAAGACAACTTTATCAGAAACATCTGAATATTCTTGATTGAAATTTTCTTTAATCAGCCTCTTGGCTTTTTTATGCCAAGGGGCATTATCCATTACCAAATAGTATTTACAATTCTCCGGTGCAGGATTGGCCTTCAAGAAGTCACGTATTGATCTTATGGTAGTTTCGTAATCAAACCATTCCAGTTTACAGGTAAACAATTTACCTGTAGAAGGAATAACAAAACCACTATATGAAATTTTATCTTTTCCGGGATAGGATTTTACCTTTGGCTTGCTGCCTTTGATTGCCCACATACTTGATATACCGGTTTGTACTGTATAATGTACTTCATCCTGAAATACAAGTACGGCATTCGGATTATTGGCTAAATCAGCAATTTTTTTATAGGCTTCTCTTTCTTCCTCGTTTGGTTCACCTGATGAAGGATAGGTTTGAGGCCGAATTTGAGAGAAACCAAGCTCATAAAATAATCTTTGACATTGTCTTATACATAAATCTATATGATACTGACTTTTTATGTAATCAGACAAACTGATTCCGTCCCATTTGAAATGACCGCATTCTCCGGGTGGATTTATCAGAACTTTTTTTATTTCTTCTTTCTGTTCTTTCGATAATTTTGATGAGCGTCCTGTTCTTGCTTTTTCTCTTAAAGCATCAAAGCCTTCTTCATCAACAATTTTTACCCACTTTGAAAGTGTTCTCCTGGTTATACCAGATAGTTCACTTATTTCTTTTGCTTTCATTTTTCTTTCAAGCATCAAATTAACCAGCGTTACCTTTAGGGTATACTTTTCGTCATCTGATTGTTTTACAATCTCTTTTCCTATTTCTAACAATTCTAATGGTTTATGTATAAATGTCCGTTTATTCATTTTGTTTCACCCTATTCTATTATACATCATCCAAGTTGCTATTTGAATAGGAATTTCCATTTGTCGTTTACTATAACTATATGTTCACTATGACAATATGGACATTTTATGATTTCGTATACCATATTTCTCACCTCTTTTTTACTATATCACATCCTATCCTTCTATTCAAGCTTTTAGGGACACTACCAACGCACCTCAAAATGTGTATTTCAACAAAACAGAAATCACACTTGGCGAGGGACAGACTTTCTACCTTGAAAGTCAATTCAATACAAATGAATACGCA
>CACWNY010000018.1:0-516 GCA_902762375.1 uncultured Ruminococcus sp.
CACTGTTCTGATACCCACAGACACTACAAAGCTGTGAACTGGCAAAAAACTTATCAATTCTGACAAGCTGTTTCCCCATTTCTTCAAGTTTGTATTGCAGAAATGTAGTGAACATTCCCCAGCCGTTATCAGCAACTGACTTTCCAAAGTGCAGTGCCTGTGACATTGCTTTCATATTCAGGTCTTCTATACACACGCAATCATAGACATTGGCTATCTGTCTTGACAGCTTGTGCAGAAAATCCTTTCTCTGATTTGCCGTTTTTTCGTGTAATTTCGCAACTCTGATACGCTGTTTTTCTCTGTTTTTTGAACCCTTTTCCATTTTTGACAGCTTTTTTGTTCTTTTTTCAGTTTCTTTTCAGATAATCTGTAATATCTTGGAATTTCAGGGCAGTTTCCGTTACTGTCAACATACAATCTGTGCATAGAAAAATCCAGACCTAAAAAACTTTGCGGTTCTGTTTTCTGTACTTGGTTTTCGTACTCAAACAGAATACTCACATAATATTTTCC
>CACWNY010000018.1:539-31234 GCA_902762375.1 uncultured Ruminococcus sp.
TCAAACAGAATACTCACATAATATTTTCCACTTGCTGTCTGACTTACCGTAACAGACTTTAACCTATAGTTTTCGGGAGTGTCTCTGTGTTGCTTTACTTTCACTTTTCCGATTTTCGGCAGAAAAACTGTTCCTTTTTCCAATTTTATGTTGTTATTCACACACACTGTTGTATAACTGTTGTTATTTTTCTTTGATTTGAACTTTGGAAATCCTGTCTCTGGCTTTTTGAAAAAGTTCTGAAAAGCTGTATCAAGATGTCTTAACGCCTGTTGTAACGGTATACTGTCAACCTCTTTCAGAAACTCTTTTTCTTTTTTCAAAAAAGTCAAATCTTTCGCACATTTTGTATAACCGAATGTGATTTTTTCTTCTTCGTACAACTTTATTCTTTTATTAAGGTAATAATTATATATCATTCGTGTACAGCCAAAGGTTTTTGAGAGCGCTGTTTTTTGTTCCGAATTTGGATATATTCTGAATTTGTAGGCTTTATTCAATGCTTCTCACCTCTTGTCACAGCAGATATTTACAATCGTATTGTATTATTATATTTTTGAAATGTCAAGCAATTTTCAGCCTTTTCGGGCTGACGGCAATTCATCCCCGACCTATAGAGGTCGGAGTCTTCTTGCCGTTTCAGGATAAATATCTGTATAAAAAGTATGTCATACTTTTTAATTTTTCTAGATGAGTTTAAGGGCTTCGCCCTTAAAAATCCCACAAGGGGCTTTGCCCCTTGACCCCACCACTTCCCCCAAAGTGGACAAAACTTTTAATTGTCACAGCTATAAGTTGTTTTTCTATAATCAGGTAGTAATTCTCTATATACCAAAAGGCGGTTGTACAATAGGTTTGATATAATACAAATCATAATCAGCCAACTGCGGATTATCTTTCAGGTGATAGGGAGCAGTTGTACAAAGCAAAGGTAATTGTAGTTGTCTTGCGATATCGTTACCATATTCTAATGAATTTTTAATATCATCAGGTGTTGTTTCATATTGCAGATGGGAATTGTTGACGATATATGATGGTTGTAAATGACAAGCTGTTATAATTTCCTGTAATATTTCTATTGCGGATTGCGATGTCTGAATAAGATTTCTGTATTGATTGACAAGGTAAATAAAGGAATAGCCTGTCTGATTGAGTTTATCCGCATATCTTCCCAACGCAAAAGCACCCGCATCATCTCCTCCGACATCAAAAATAATATGCGTATCTTCCTGTTCAAATACGCTTTCAATTTCAGTCGAAAGTGCGGGGGTATCAAGGTTGGTACCTGCATATGTGGGCATTATAATATGAATGTTATAAGTTTTCAATAAATTTTCATAATCGGAACTGCGGAAATACGGGTTGATGATATCTAAATCAACAATAGTTACTTTTAAATTCTTTTTTGCCATGTCAATAGCCAGATTAAGCGAAAAATTTGTTTTTCCACAACCATAATGACCGCAAACTACTGTAATTCTTTTTAATAATCTTAAATCAAACATGATTTTAATATACTCACTTTTTTATTTTATTTTGCCATAGACAAACTGCATATATTAGCAAATATTGTCAGCTCAGAAAAAATCCTTTTATCAATGCCATAATGAAGTCAACACCAAGTACAACACCTGTTACAATAACCAACAGTAAAATAACCGATATTACTCTGATAAGTCTGTTTTTGACACTGTAATAATTTTCTTCCAGATTTTCCGATTTATCTTCCACTTCAAAAACATCATCTTCAGTTTGCAAAGCATTGATACCAATCAAAATATCTGTTGCTTTTCTATAAAAGGCATACGGTGTTAAAATATCATAATCTGCATAACTCATACCTGTCACAGCGTCTGCCGAAAGTTGTTTTTCGGCAATGCGTTCACTATAAGGTATCTCACCGCTGTCCAATGCGGAACAAATTCTTTGTTTTTCAAATCCTGATGTTCTTATCAGCACAACAGGAAAATCGTTTTCGGGTTCACCGTCAGTTAGCACGCTTTTTTTGCAGTGCGGACATTTTTCAATATTGTCCTTTTCTAACCGTCCGCATTTTTTACAGTACTTCATACTTTATCCTTTCCACAAAAATATACGCTTTCATTACCGCTTTTAAGGATAGTATAACAAATCATATCGAAAAAATCAACACCCGACTAAAAATCATTTGAAGAAAATACCTATTTTTACAATGAATTTTTTGAGAGAAATGGAAATTATGATTGAAAAAAATACTTAACGGCTTGTATTCCGACGACATTTGCGGTATAATGTTTCTTAACAAAGTATTAGTGAAGGATTGGCGATAGGATGAGTGAAAAATTAAGGAGGATATCTGTTTTTAGTGCTGTAATAATGATATTTTGTATAATTCTGGAGGTAGTGGTATCTGCGGAAAGTATATATGCTTCCATTGAGAGTGCGGGAATCAGCGTAGAAATTCCCCAAGAGTTTAATGTGACATCGGCTGATACAGATGTCAATGAGAATGTTGTATATAATCTTGACGCTTATATGAACGATACATCAAAAAAACTCAGCATAACAGCGGAAAAAAACAATATCACAGAAAATATGTATAACTTTAAATATCTCACCAAAGAACAGCTGGAAGGAGATATAGAAAAGATTAAATCAGGCAATCCGAATCTAATGGGAAAGACTTTCCAGAGTGTTTCCAATGCGGGATTAAAAGAAATGCCCGAATATATTCTGTTTACACTTTCGGACAGCAAAATTCAGAATAATATTACTGTCCATTATGCTATTGCTTATACTTTAATCAACGGTGAACTGGTAACCATACAGTACTCCTCTGCATCAGGTAATTTTAACAGTGAAGATGTCCAGATTTTCAATCAGCTATGTGAATCCATTTATGTTACTTCTTTGTACGACAAACCTGATAAAGTCAATATGCCTGATATTTTAAAGACAGTTATCACCGTTGTTATTATCATTGGTGTAATTATTGCTATTACCTTAATTGGTTACTATCTGGTGTCCCGAAACAATGCTAAAAGTAAGGAAGTCGTAAGAAACAGAAGAAGACTTTCGGAAAAATACTATCAGTCCCTTAAAAAAGAAGGCATTATGGAAGCTATCAAGATTGAAGCAGAAGAATTTATCAATGAAAATATCGCCAATTCGGGAAATACTGTTATTGAACCGTCCGAAAATGCAAGACCCAAAAACCCCGAAACAATATCCGCTATCATAGAAGAGGCATCAGCTAATCCGACATTAATTGACGATGAATGGGAAGATATTGATTTAACGACTATGTTTCAGAAACCCGAAACTCTTTATGATAACGACTATCCGACCGATTTCAATATTGAGATGATATTTGGTAACAATGAGAAAAATGTACCTGAAAATATTCATAGGGCAGATTCAGCCAAACGCTATGCTAAACTGTTCATAGGAGATAACAAAGCCGACGAAAATATTACATCTGAAAGCAGGGGAGAGGTTTCTTCCAAAAATCCTTCTGTACATGAAATGTCCGATATCGAAAAGCGACACAAAGCAAGACAAAATAAAACAAAGAAAAAAAGTAAAGGTATTTCTGTATTTGGTCTGTTTGCAACAAATAAGAAAAAGCAGAAAAAATCAACAGCTAAATCCCGAAATACACAAAAAGCCAGAAATACCCGTCCGAAAACTTCTGCCAACGATACATTTGCAGAATATGAAATGGATAATTACTGGAATACATACAATAATAGTGACTAATTCAAAGTCAATTTTTAAAAGAAAGCGTGATTTTATTTGAGTTCTGTTTTTATTGCCAATGCCCGAGTAATTGACCCGTATAACCATCTTGACGATATAAAAAATGTTTATATTGAAGATGGTAAAATAAAAGATATCAGTACAAAAGAATATTCCGCAGATATTCATATTAATGCTACAGGATTGGTTGTTGCTCCGGGTCTTGTGGATATGCATGTTCATTTGCGTGACCCTGGATTTACTGATAAAGAAGATATTATTACAGGTTGCAATGCTGCCTGTGCAGGTGGTGTGACAAGTTTATTGGCTATGCCTAATACCAATCCCACTGTCGATAATACTGAAGTGATAGAATATATCCGAAACAAATCCCGAAATGCAAAAGCTAAAGTCTATATTACCGCTTCCATTACTAAAGGATTAAAAAGTTTAGAACCTTGTAACATTGAAGAATTATCCAAAGCAGGTGCTATTGCTTTATCAGATGACGGCAGACCTGTAGAAAATACAAAATTCATGGCACAGGCAATGATAAAAGCTCCCGAAAATCATATGTGTGTGGTAGCACACTGTGAGGACTTATATCTTGCTGACGGTGGAAAAATCAATGAGGGAGAGGTCAGCCGAAAATTAGGGGTAAAGGGTATTCCAAAATCCGCTGAAGATACAGGCACTGCCAGAGAAATTGCTCTTGCCGCTGCCTATGATGTACCAATCCATATATGTCATGTCAGTACAAAAACATCTGTGGCTTTAATCAGGGACGCAAAAGCAAGAGGTGTCAAAGTGACAGCGGAAACCGCACCACATTATTTTTCTCTCACTGAACACTCCCTGCTTACCAAAGATGCTGATTTCCGAATGAACCCTCCTTTACGGTGTGATGAAGATGTCAAAGCTATCATACAAGGTTTATGTGACGGTACATTGGACGCTATCGCTACAGACCACGCACCGCACACACCACAAGAAAAATCTGACTTTGAAAAAGCTCCTAACGGGTCTATTGGTATGGAAACATCGCTTTCTGTTGCTTTGACTTATCTTGTCGATAAAGGCTATCTGACCTTATCCCAACTGATAGAAAAAATGTCGCTCAACCCTGCCAAAATTCTTAACATACCAGCCGGTACACTTTCTATTGGTGCAAATGCAGATATCGTTATTTTTGACCCTAACGAAATCTATACTGTCGATATCAATAAACTACATGGAAAATCAAAAAATACACCTTTCAAAAACAGGACGCTTAAAGGAAAAGTAAAATATACACTTCTTGACGGCAATATCGTCTATCAGTCAGAATAATAACTTACCCAAAATTTGCGAAAGCAAATTTTCTTAAAAGTTTTTGTCAAACTTTTTTCAAAAAGTTTGGCAGGATTTTCAAGGGTGCAACCCTTGAAACGGAATTTTTAAGGGCGGTAGCCCTTAAACTAAGAATAAGGAGGCTTTTTTATGTCGCTTGACAGATTGATTGAAAAAATTGTTGAAAAACAAAATCCTACAGTTGCAGGATTAGACCCTAAACTTGCTTATATTCCTGATTTCATCAAAAATGAGGCTTTTGCTAAGTACGGAAAAACATTGGAAGGGGCAGCGGAATCTTTATTGGTATATAATAAAGCACTGATTGACGCATTATATGATATCGTTCCTGCTGTTAAACCGCAGATAGCTTATTATGAAATGTACGGCTGGCAAGGTGTAAAGGCTTTCTATGAAACGGTAGCCTATGCAAAATCCAAAGGAATGTTTGTCATTACAGACGCTAAACGAAACGATATCGGTACTACGATGGAAGCCTATGCTAATGCACATCTTGGCAAAACTGATGTTGACGGAGAAATGTTTACAGCATTTGGTGCAGACGCTCTTACTGTAAATGGCTATCTTGGTACAGACGGTATTAAACCTGTTGTCAATGTTTCAAAAGTGATGGATACAGGTATGTTCGTACTTGTTAAAACATCTAATCCAAGTTCAGGAGAATTGCAGGATTTAGCATTATATAATGACGAAACCATCTATCGGCATATGGGTACTTTCTGCGAAAAATGGGGAGAAGAATTAATGGGAAAATATGGCTATTCAGGAGTAGGTGCGGTAGTCGGTGCTACCTATCCCGAACAGCTTACCGAATTAAGACAAAAATTGCCCCACACCTTTTTCTTAGTACCAGGATATGGAGCTCAGGGCGGAACGGCAGATGATATTGCAGGTGCTTTTGATGAAAACGGATTAGGGGCAATCATCAATTCCTCAAGAGGAATTATGTGTGCATGGCAGAAAGAACAGTGCTGTCCTGAAGATTTTGCTCTTGCGTCAAGAAGAGAAGCAGAAAAAATGAAAACTTTGCTTACTGCTGTTACTGGAGAAATCAAACTACCTGATTGATAGTATCGTTTTTTGAATAACAAAATCTGCTGTCTGAATATTTCAAACAAATGTGGTGAAATTATATGATTTGTATAAATAAGAGATGTAATAAAGAAATAGGGGACAGCAAATTTTGTCCTTACTGTGGAAAAAATCAAAGTGAAAAAATCAAACGAAATAGACCTAAAGGTACGGGCAGTGTCTATAAAAGAAAAGATAACAAAAGTAAGCCTTATACTGCATCAGTGAGAATTGGCGGAAAAAATGTATCTATCGGTACATTTGAAACAAAAACACAAGCAACTAAAGCTCTTGCTGAATATATTCGGCAGTTAGAAACTATTAATCTATCTGACGGTATTATCACTGTAAAAGAAGTTTTCTACAAATATGTAGAACCGTCCTTTGCAAAATTAAGTGATTCTTTACGAAAAAATTACATGATTACATGGCATAGATTAGAACCAATACACAATATGTATATGTATAAAGTAAAAGCAGCAGATATTCAAAGTGTAGTCAATATTTTTGCTGATGAACACCAGCAACTTTCTCAGGAAGGTCAGCCTTTGTTTCTGGATTTGCAAGGCAAAAAAACTATCATTAATACAGGTGTTCCCAAAATGGTGCCTGCACTTTCTAAAGGAAGTTTAAACCTGATAAAGTTACTGATGTCCAAAATTTTTAAAGTTGCTTTGAGTAATGACTGGGCTTTAAGGGACTATTCTAAGAATATTGACTGTTCTACTCCTACAGAATTGCGTAACAACAAATCACGGTTTACCGAAAGTGACCTTAATTTCATGTTTGAGCGTATGTATTACGATATTCCTGGCGGAAATTATCTGGATTATGTGATATGTATGTGTTATTTAAGTTTTCGTGTGACGGAATTTATCACGCTAACTAAAGACCAGTACTTTATCAGTGAAGATGGTATTCCATATTTTGTGGCTGGTATGAAAACAAAAGCAGGCACAGACAGAAAAGTTCCTGTACACCCCAGAATACAAAACATTGTCGAAAGTTGTATTAGCAGGGGAGGAGAAACGATTTTTTGTAACAAAGATGATAATACTGCCTTAACTTATAATCGCTTTCGGTACAGATTTGACAAAAATATGACCTATAACGGATTTAGTCAGATGTATACACCACATTCTTGCAGACGGACATTCAGTACAAGATTATCAGCAGCAGGAGTGAATGATGCTGATTTGATTGCGTTAATGGGTCACACCGATATAGAAATTGACTATGATTACTATATTAATCAGGAAATAAAAACATTATATAATTCTATTTTAAAAATGAAGTAGTTGATAAAAATCAATATTCTTTTATATTAAGTAGCTTATAAATATTAGTATTTGTTTTCATATCAAAATAATTTTTTAACACAAAGAAAGATTTCCATTTTGATAATGTATATTCATTGAAACCATTTCGTAAAGTTACATCAACAAGTCTTTTTTCGATAATAACAGCACCTTCTGGGAATGATAATGCGTCACATAACTGTATTAATCTGTCATAATCATCATATTGAATATCAGAAATGAAATTTTTGATAAATTCAGTTTCTTCAAATGTGCAGTCATTTTTGCCGTTATATGATTTTATATTTTTGTAAGGAAATGAATGTGTCAGACATATTTTAGCACATTCATCATATCCAAGTGACATCATAAAATGATATCCATCAATGATATGTTTCATTCCAGAAACACCGTAACGCCTGCCAATGTCATGTAATAACCCTAATACATAGGCTTTATCAGGATCTAACTGTTCACATTTTTCAGAAATTGTTTTAGCACAAAATCCTACGGTTTTACTGTGAGAAATCCACAATCCCGAGTTCATTTTTTTAGCTTCTAAAAGAATATCATTTGCAGTTTGTATATCAGGAAAACTTTTCATATATACCTATTCTTCTTTCTCCTTTTTACAAAGTTTATTATATATAAACTTGAAAATTAATAAAAATCCCGTATTTACGGGATTTTCTACACTATGCGTAGTAACAAATGTAGACATCTATTAATTAAACACTCCAAAAACACACAAACTCTGTACTTATTCGTACAGAGTTTTAATTTGAAATATGATTACTGATTAACCGTATCTTTGAAAATTTTTCCTGCTTTAAACACAGGAATTTTTGCTTCAGGCACAGTTGTTAATTTGTCTGTATTGGGAACTTTGACAGTTTTTTCTTTGCGAACACGCTGTTCAAATGTGCCGAAACCTATGAGCTGAACTTTATTGCCACTAGCAACTTCATCAATAATTGTTTCCAGTGTTGCCGAAATGATTTTTTCAGCGTCTGTTTTGGAAACCTGTGCTTTTTGAGTAACTTTAGCGACTAACTCTCTTTTATTCATATTTAAATCCTCCGAATAAAATGATTATGTATTGTTTTTGACATTCTCCCATAACCTGTTCAATGTATCAAGGTCAGTTTCTTCGATGACAATATTTTGTTGTCTGGCAGACTGTTCTATCGCTGTAAATCTATGTATAAATTTTTCACAAGCATTATATAATGTCTTTTCAGCGTCAATGTGAGCAAATCTTGCAATATTCACAGCCGAAAACAATACATCACCTAATTCTTCCTCAATATGTGATTGATTGTCTTCACCGATAGCTTCATCTAATTCACTGACTTCTTCTTTCAGTTTATCCATTGCACCGTGAATATCTGCCCAATCAAATCCTACTTTACCGGCTTTTTTCTGCAGTTTCTGACTTCTCATCAGTGACGGCAATGCTTTTGAAATACCTTCTAACACTTCTGATTGTGTTTTCTGAGATTTAGTCTGCATTTTTATATTATCCCAGTTTTTCAGCACTTCATCAACTGTATCAGCCTCTACATTTCCGAAAATATGTGGGTGTCTGACAATCAGTTTTTTACAAACACCGTCAGCAACATCATCTATATTGAATGAATTGTTTTCTGCTTCTATCTCCGAATGAAAAACTACCTGTAATAAGACATCGCCTAGTTCTTCTTTGAGCAATTCCTTATCATCATTATCGATAGCTTCTATGACTTCATAGGTTTCTTCAATAAATTCCTGTCTGATAGATTGATGGGTCTGTACCTTATCCCAAGGACAACCGCTGTCAGGATTTCTCAACACTTTAATAATTTCCACCAAATCATAGAATGTATAGTTATCTTTCTGTTCAAATGCCATTTATCAGAATTTCTCCTTTTTCTCTTTTAAGTAATTTTACCGTAAAAGTCTGTATTTTGCAAGTATTTTTGCCAATTTATTTCCTCCGGGCATTTCAGACAAATCTTCTGCGGTAATTCCTTTTGACAGAAGCAACATACCAAAATAAACTATTATTGCTACAATTAAGGACGGAATAACTCTGAAACGGTTTGGCGAAATTACCTGTGATATAAAGTAATTGACAAAATATACTGAAACTCCACAACATATTGCAGAAATTAAAGGTTTAATCAATATTTTACTGAAATCGGGAATAACTTTCGTATCCTTTGCGATAATATACACACCGACTACTGATACAAATAAATAGGCTATCAGCGAACCGACTGCTGCACCTTGAATATTAATCTGTGGTATTCCTACCAGAATATAATTAATCACGATTTTGATTAACATACCTATGGTATAGAGTTTCAAAGGCATATCTACTCTGCCTATAGCCTGTAGCATACTGCATATCGGCGTACTTGTGGCAATGAAAATACTGGAAATTCCCATCACTTGTAAAACATAAGTAGCAATCTCTACTTCTACTCTGACACCGTATAATAAGGTAAGCAACGGTTTCGCCAATACAGAAAGTCCTATACCCGCAGGTAAAGTCACCAATAAGGTTACTTTTAAAATGGTATTGATATTGCTTCTAATCAGTTTTTTATCTTTCACCGTCCAAGCAGAAGTTAAAGCAGGCATTGCACTTTGTCCGAATACCTGTGTAACCGCTGTTACCAACATCAGAAAGGTCAGTGCATAACCATAACACCCAAATAAAAATACTTGTATGGAATATTCGCCTGACTGGTTCTGAATAAATAAATCCTGATATTCGGGAATGAGAAAATCATACATATCCATCAGCACATTACCATTACCGTTTTTCATAATGCTGACAATTCTGTAATTGACAAGGATAGAATCTATCGTACTGGCAATACTCATCACAAAAGACCCCAAACCAATAGGAATAGCTGTCAATGCCAGCTTTTTGAATAATTTCTTTTTGGATTGAGCTTTTGGAGAAGATTTCAACTGTTGTTTTGTAATACCGCCACGAGTAGCTCTGTATTTGTAAAGCAGATATAAAAACGCACACAAAGAACCGAACGCTACACCAATAAATGCGGCGGAAACGGTATAAGAGGAAATCAACTGTTTGAAAATTTCGGGAGTAACCCCTCTACCGAATAATGTACCATATTGTTCATATTCTTTAGTGCCAAAATAATTCACCAGTGACGACAGCAACAAACCAACAATCAGCTTTCCTGAAACTTCAATAATTTCAGAAACAGCAGTGGGTACCATATACCGCATACCCTCAAAATACCCTCTGTAAATAGACATCAGACAACCAAAAAGTACTATCGGTGAAAGAGCAATGACAGGTAGTCTGACCCCATCGTTACCAATCATTCTAGCATAGAAACCGCTAAGGATTACCATAATGACAAAACATACCATACCTGTAATGACAAAAAAGGGAATGGAAATCTCATGCAACCGACGAACATCTCTATAGCGTTTTTTGGAGATATGTTCAGATACCATTCTGGAAAGGGCAATCGGAAATCCTGCCGAAGCAACCGTGAAAATGACATTGTAAAGTTCATAGGCACTGTTAAAAATACCGTTACCTACACCGTCTACAATGTTTGCAAACATGACTTTAAAAATCATGCCTATAATTTTCACAATAACAATACTTACCGTAAGTACCATAGCACCTTGTAGAAAGGATTGTTGTTCTATCCCCTTTTCTCCACTTTTTTCCCGTGAAGACTTATTGCTGCTCTTTGGTCGGGGATTTACCGCTGTTGTTTTTTTGGTTTCGGAAATATGAATTGACATATCATTAATATCAATATATTCGGTATCCGTGTTTTGAGATTGTCCTGCCAAAATGTCACCGTCTTTACATCAATTTTGCTTTACATAAATTTTGGCGGGAATATCCATACCCCGCCAAATTGATTATTTACCGTAATAATTATTCTTCTGTTGCGTCGGTAAAGTCTTCTACAGCTTCTTTAATATCTTCGACAACTTCTTCAGCTTTTTCCACTACCTCAGAAACAACTTCATCAACAACTTCGTCAGTAGCCTTTTCAACATCTTCCGCAACGGTTTCAGCAACTTCTTCTACTGTTTCAACAACTTCTTCTACTTTTTCTTTGCAGTCGCAAGTTTCTTCAGTTGTTGTTTCGCTACCTTCGTTGCACTCGCAAGTTTCATCAGCGGTTTCAGTTTCAGTTTCTTCGACAACTGTTTCCTTTAACTTTTGTCCACACTTACGACAGTAAACGGAATCTTTCTCATTTTCAGTCTTACAGACATCACAAGTTACCTTGTTTTTTGCAGCGGCAATCATTTCTTGTGTAATCTGAAGATTTTCTTCCAGTTCGTTGATTTCGTCTACAAATTGTTCCATGACAACCTTGTCAATATCACCCGTTTTTGAACATTCATAAACATAGCCACCGAGTTTTGTCTTTTTCTTTACGATTTCGCTCTTAATTCCTGCTTCTGAATACTTGAGCTTTGAATAATCTTTGATTTTACTTGCTTTCTGTCCGACATTGGTAGCAATTACTTTTACATTGGCAACCACATCATCAAAAAAACTCATATAAAACCTCTCCTTTACTTTAAAGATTAAAATGATTATACCACTATCTATTACAATAATCAATTACTATTTTGTTAATAATTTTTTTCATTTCTATATTTTTTGCTTTTTTTCAGACAGCCAGCACTGTATCAAAAAAGTTTAGAATTTCGTCTTTGCGTTTTAGTATTTCCTCAAAGCGGTCAATATATTCATAAGGATATTTATAATTGAATATTCTTTGCAAAGTACCATCATAAGGATTTTTCAGCTTTGTTACCGCTCCCCCACCACACGCAATAATACTATGGGTTTCGTCCATAATGTAAACATTATAAAGCCCTTCAAATCCTTTTCTGGCATAGCCTATATTTTCAAGATTACCTACCATTCGGCTTTGTCTGTACAAATAGTAAGGTTTGTAACCGTTTGTCTGTAATATTTTACGACAGTAAGTGTGCATTTTACAAGCTGTATCAGCATTTTCTTTTACGATATTCATACCCTGTGCCGTAAGATGTGATGAGCGTTTCATTGCCAGAGTATGGACAGTAATACTTTCAGGGTCAAGTGCAGTAATCTCACTCAATGTATTCTGAAAACTTTCAAAACTTTCATCAGGTAGTCCTGCAATTAAATCCATGTTGATATGGGAAAAACCAATTTTTCTGGCTAAAGAAAAAGCGTCTGTAGTTTGCTTTGCGGTATGTTTTCTGCCAATCGCTTTTAAAATATCATCATTCATGGTCTGCGGATTGATACTTATTCTGTTGACACCGCTGTCTAACATAACCTTCAATTTTTCAGCATTTACTGTATCAGGTCTGCCTGCCTCCACCGTAAACTCCCTGCATTGTTCCATAGGAAAATACTGATTGATAACAGTAAGCAATTTTTGAAGTTGCCTGTTGTTCAGCGTAGTCGGAGTACCTCCGCCTATGTAGACAGTTTCCAGTTTCAGCGGATAATGAGAAAGAATTTCTGCGGTATATATCAGTTCCTGACACAATAATTCAACATACGGTTCAATGAGTTTTGCTGTTTTTTCGGTAGACTGTGACACAAAAGAACAGTAACTACATCTGGTCGGACAAAATGGTATCGAAATATATAGGCTATAAGAATTATCTGCTGACTGACAGATGATAGCATTTTCATTATGTTCTGTTTCTGTACAAAGAGAAATCTTATCATCACTGACAAGCAATTTTTCTTTAAAATAGCTTTGGGCATACTCCAGACCGTATTTTTCCCGTAACCGTCTGAAAAGTTTAATCGGTCGTACACCTGTCAGAATACCCCATGGCGGAATAATCTTTGTATATTCCGTCAATAGTCTGTAGATACATACCGCTACTTTTCTTTCCTGTTCGTCAAGATAGTCATTCTCATTTTCACAAAAATCAACCCTATCGGAAATTTCACGGACATAATTTTCCAGATAAATATTTACCCGTATTAATTTACCGTTTTCTGTATCGGATAGTTCTGTAGACAAATAAGGCTTTTCCATCAAAACAGTATTCTGACTGTCAACATCAACAATTTCCAGTTTTTCGTTAGGAAAAAATACCCGCACAATATTTTCCGTTTCATAGCGGAGAGTGTTGTTAATAATATATATTTTCATAAAACACCTTATATGACTGAATTTAAGTATGGATTGTACATTTTTTCATATGCCATATCCGACAAATTTCCATGTCCCGGATAGACTTTATAGTTCTGTTTCAGCTTAGCCAGTCGCCGTAAAGAATTTCTCATTTCGCCAATATCACCATTGGGCAAATCTGTTCTTCCGATAGATAATTTCATCAGTGTATCACCTGTAAAGAGATGATTTTCAATGATAAAACAACCACTGCCCTTTGTATGTCCTGGAGTAAGCAAAAACTTTATTTCTGTATTACCAAACGGCAATGTATCATTGTCCTGTAAGGTGATATCTGCCTGTATTTCGGGAACAGGTCTGCCGTCAAAAGGAATGGCTAAGTTAAGCATATTATCCCTTAAAAGCGGTTCATCAATCTTACTGATGACAGTCTTTGCGTTTGTGGTATTCTGTAAATATTTTGCATAGGCTATATGGTCAAAATGACCGTGTGTAAGCAAAATATATTTGATTTTCTCCGCATACCGCTGAGCAACTTTCTGAATTTTTTTAGAAATATCACCAGGGTCTACAATAGCGATATCTTCTGTTTCCGTATCGGTAACTATATAGCAGTTGGTATCCAGTTCGCCAACTTGTATCGTCTGTACTTCAATCATTTGTGGGGCAACTCCTTTGAATTTAATACAATCGTAACAGGACCATCATTCAACAATTCCAGTTTCATATCTGCACCGAACACACCTTTTTCTACTTTGGCAATGCCGTTTTCTTTCATTTTACGGACAAAAAATTCGTATAATGGTTCAGCAATTTCAGGACTTCCTGCCATACCAAAATAAGGTCTTCTTCCTTTGCGACAATCTCCGCACAGCGTAAAATTTGATATAACCAGTACAGCTCCGTCAATATCATGCAGGGATAAATTCATTTTATCATTCTCATCACTAAATATGCGTAGTGTAGCTATTTTTTTAGCCAGCAATTCAGCCTCATATTCGTTATCATCAGATTCCACTCCCAATAATATCAGTAAGCCTTTTTCAATAGCACCCTCAATAATACCATCTACCTTTACATGAGCATATGCTACCCTTTGAATAACAGCTTTCATTAAAAACTCTCCTTCTTATGTGTTAAGGGCGTTGCCCTTAACAATCCCACAAGGGGCTGCCGCCCCTTGACCCTGCCCACTTTTTTGAAAAAAAGTGGGCAAAAAACTTTTAATTGTCATAGCTGAACTTTGCATAAAGACTTCCGAACGCAGTGAGCCGAAAAAGTTTTTGTCAAACTTTTTTCAAAAAGTTTGTGGGGTTCAGGGGCAACGCCCCTGATAGGATTTTAAAGGGCAAAGCCCTTTAACGAACTTTATATTCTGGAAACACTCTGTACGCCACTTATAGATGACAGTTTATCAAAAACGAATTTCAAGTGTTCAATACTGCTTACCGTAATGGAAAAACGCATACTGGCGATACCGTTTTTTACTTCTGAAGAATTGAACGAATTAATATAAATGTGCATAGACCCGAACATAGCTGTAACATCTACTAAAAGTCCCATTCTGTCCATAGCAACAATTTCTACAACGGTTTGATACGATTCATTCTTAGATACAGTGTCATTCCATTGAGCTTTGACCCATCTTGCTGCATTTTCAGGATTGCTGATATTATTGATAACATTATTACAAGAACATTTGTGAATAGAAACACCGTTACCACGAGTAATATAGCCAATAATTCTGTCACCACGCATAGGATTACAGCATTTGGCAAGATTAATCAGCATATCATCAACACCCTCAACAATGATATCACTGTTAGCCTTATGTTTTACAGGAGTAATCTCTACAGCTTTTTCGTCAAAACTTTCGGTAGTCTTGTAATTCTTGTTGTAAAGTTCTTTCATTCGGGGAATTAATTTCCATGTCAATATTCCCCCGTAACCTATAGCGGCATAGAAATCGTCCAAAGTCGTGAACTGCTTTTTTAACAATTCGGAGAAAAATACTGTCCGTTCATCATCAGTGAGAAGTATACCGTTATGTTTGAATACTTTTTCAATTTCCGCTTTGCCACGCTCTATATTTTCTTCACGACATTCTCTTTTGAACCATGTCTTGATTTTATTTCTGGCTTCGCTGGTCTTGACTTTTGTCAGCCAATCTCTCTTAGGACCTGCTGTTTCTTTAGAAGTGAGAATTTCAATAATTGACCCCATTTTGACAGGCGTATCAATAGGCGTAATTTTGCCGTCTGCCTTAGCTCCAATCATTCTGTTGCCTACTTCGGAATGTATGGCATAGGCAACATCTATCATAGTTGAACCAACAGGTAAACTCAGCAAATCTCCTCTGGGCGTAAACACATAAACTTCTTCTGAGGCAAGGTCTGTTTTAATATCGGCAATAATATCTGTTTCGTCATCGGTCTGATTTTCCAGCATTTTTCTTATCCAGTCCGTTTTCGTGTCCATAGAATCTTCTTTTGTCAGACCGAGTTTATATTTCCAATGAGCGGCAATACCATATTCAGCGGTATAGTGCATATCCCATGTTCTTATCTGAATTTCAAAAGGAACCCCTTCCCTACCGATGACGGTTGTGTGTAAAGACTGATATTTATTGGGCTTGGGTGTGGAAATATAATCCTTAAAACGGTTCGGCAACGGTGTATAAATATCATGTACAACACCTAAAATATTGTAACAGTCACTGACAGAATCAACAATTACACGCACAGCAAAAATATCATAAATCTGTTCCAGACTTTTGCCTTTCATGAAAGTCTTTCTGTAAATACCGTTGATACTTTTTACTCTGCCCTCTATGTAAGGTTTATCTACAAATTTAGTGGCTTTTGCCATAATTTCCGCTTTGATTTTTTCAATGAACTTTTTGCGGTCAGCTTCGGTAAAAGCTAAAGCGTCCTCAATTTCCTTATATCCCACAGGGTCAAGATACTGTAAGGAAAGGTCTTCCATCTCTTCTTTTACGGTTCTGATACCTAAACGGTGAGCAATCGGTGCATAGACTTCCATATTTTCCAGTGCCTTATCACGCCGTTTCTGTTCTTTCATACACTCAATCGTCCGCATATTATGTAAACGGTCGGCAAGTTTAATGATAATGACCCTGATATCATCAGACATGGCAATCAGCATTTTTCTGATATTTTCTGCCTGTTGTACTTCTTTCGCCACAGTCGAATAAGGGAGTTTCTTCAGCTTGGTCACACCGTCAATCAAATGAGCAATCGACCGTCCGAATTTTTTGATAATTTCGTCCAGCGTAACATCGGTATCTTCTACCACATCATGTAACAAAGCAGCAACAATGGATTCTGTGTCCATACCCAAATCTACAAGAATACACGCAACTGAAGTAGGGTGTAAAATATACGGAACACCTGAAACACGCTTCTGGTCACCGTGAGCTTCATTAGCAAGGTTATATGCCTTTTCAATTAACTCCATGTTGTATTCTCTGCCACTTAGCCGTATCATCTTTTTCAGTTCTTCATAATCCTGATAATGAACCATTACTTTTGCCATTTGAAATCCCCCTCTTTCTTTCAAAGATATTGCTATCTTTAAATATTTCCACTAAAAAATTTCTACCTATGCGGTTAAAAATTCAAATCGTTACTGTCAAAATTTGCTTACGCAAATTTTGTTTGGATTTTGATGAGTTTAAGGGCTTCGCCCTTAAAAATCCCACAAGGGGCTTTGCCCCTTGACCCCACCAAATTGTCATAGCTATACAATAGAGAATACCATTCCAACCGCACAGGTGGAAAAATTTGTCTTTGCAGATTTTTAGATAACCCCTTTCAAAGATAATTCTTTAACCGCTTCATAATTTCCGCACTTTCCAACTCTGCTTTACCGTCAAAAGGAAGAATTTCGATAAAGGTTTCCTCTCCCTTTTTACGGTACTCTATCAAGGAGAGCTGATACATTGCTGTTAAAATAACCTGTAATCTTCCATAATTCAGTCTTTCGTCATTCAGTCGGTGACAAAGAATATCCTCACCGAAACGCCACTGCCTTATCCGACGGATAAATCTGAACACATTCACAAAATCTTCTCTTGACGGTAATAACAAACTGATTTCTTCTTTGTCTAAATCCTGTAAATTCATCAGTTTTTCAAACATTCTGTTGTGTTTCAGCATAAGCAAGTTATCATCACTGCTGAATTTCATCTCTTTGGCAATAATGCTGACAGACTGACGGTTATTATAATCGTTGATATCTACTGTAACCGCTATATCCAGCACATCACCTGCAATATACGGAAATTCTTCTGGGGTCATAAAAAATTGCATTACATTAATAATAACACTTTCTCGCTGAAATGCAAGTCTTAAATGTTTATTTCCTCCCATAGGTGTGATTGAGGTCAATGTCATATGATAAACACCGAAAATTGGTGTGGGATTACCTGCTCCGAAAGGTTCCAGCAAAGCAATATTCTTAGCCAGTTCTATATCCAGAAATTTTGGATTGATTTTACAGTCGATATTCAAAGTCATAAAGGGTACACCTTTCATGATAGCGTACTCGTTCAGCCTGAAGGAAAATTCTTCAATATCAGATGTTTTCATACTAAGACCGACTGCCATAGGGTGTCCGCCGAAGTGAGAAAATAAGTCCCGACAGGTGGTAATTGCCTCAATAAGAGAAAATCCCTCCACACTTCTGCCACTGCCTTTCGCATTACTCCCATCAATGGTAATAATAATATTTGGCTTACCGTAAATTTCCTTTATTCGTGAAGATACAATTCCGATTACTCCCTGATGCCAGTTTTCTCTGCTGATGACCATAACAGGTAAATAGCGTATATAAGGATTATTCTCTATGTAAGTTTTTACTTCTTCAAGAATTGCTTTTTCGATTGCCTGTCGTTGGGTGTTATCTTCAGTAAGTTCTTCGGCAATCTCACGGGCAACCGTATCGTCATCTGTCAACAGAAGTTGTACAGACTTTTCAGAAAGTGCCAGTCTTCCGCAAGCATTAATTCTGGGTACTAGAGTAAATGCCAGTTTGTTGGCGGTGACTTTCTTATTACCTTTCAGTCCTGCGGTATCTAACAAAGCTGTAATACCACGATTATTCATGTCAATAATGTGCCGTAATCCGTTTTTGACAAGTACCCTGTTTTCCCCTGTAAGGGAAACCACATCTCCTATAGTTCCTAAACTGACTATATCGGAATAGCGTTCCAACAAATTTCCCAAATCAAGGTTATCGTCCTCTAATGCCATAATCAGTTTGAAAGCTACTCCCACTCCTGAAAGATGTTTAAACGCCGACAAACAGTCTTTACGGTGCGGATTGACAATCGCAACCGCTTCAGGCAAAGTTTCAGGCGGTGTATGGTGGTCGGTAACAACCGTATCCATACCAAGACTTTTGGCATAGGCAATTTCTTTGACCGCTGAAATACCGTTATCTACTGTAACAATAAGATTAGTCCCTCTTTGATAAATCTTGTCAACGGCACTGTTATTCATACCGTAACCCTCACTTTCTCTTGAGGGTATATAGTAGGTAACATCTGACCCTATGGCGTGTAGATAATCGTATAACAATGCTGTAGAAGTAACACCGTCAGCGTCATAATCTCCATAAATACAGATTTTTTCCTGATTTTGTAACGCCTGTCTGATACGCTCTACAGCTTTGACCATATCCGCCATGAGAAAAGGGTCATCTAATTCTTCATCTTCATATAAAAACTGCTCTATTTCCTCAGCGGTACTTAATCCTCTGATAGTCAACAACATTACTACTATCGGTGGAATACTTGTTTGTTTTGCCAGAGTGTTGACAGTTTCTTTATCTATTTTTTTTATATTCCAATATTTCATAAATATATACCTGCTTTATATTGTCAAAATTTGCTGACGCAAATTTTGGTTTGATTTTCGGGAGTTTAAGGGCTTTGCCCTTAAAAATCCCACAAGGGGCTTTGCCCCTTGACCCCACAAGCCTTTGAAAAGGCTTGACCGAAACTTTTAATTGTCATGTTTTTGTCAAACTTTTTTCAAAAAGTTTGTGGGGTTCAGGGGCAACGCCCCTGATAGGATTTTAAAGGGCAACGCCCTTTAACTGGTTCAGCATTTCCTCAGCGTGCTGTAAGGTGATTTCCGTAATCGAAACACCACCAATAATACGGGCAAGTTCCTGTTTGCGTTGTTCAAAATCAAGATGTGTTACCTGTGTGAATGTGCGGTTATTTTCTGTTTTTTTCTGAATGAATAAGTGTTCATCAGCTAAAGAGGCTATCTGTGCCTGATGAGTAATACAGATAACCTGTCTTGTTTCGGATAAAGATTTCAGCTTATAGCCTACTTTCTGTGAGGCACTTCCGCTGATACCTGTATCTACTTCATCAAAAATCATTGTATCAACAATATTATTCTTTGCCAACACATTTGTTATTGCCAACATCATTCTGGAAAGTTCTCCGCCTGATGCAATCTTCGAAACAGGTTTCGGTTCTTCTCCCAGATTTGCCGAAATCAGAAACTCCAATTTGTCACACCCGTTTTCGTTCAGCGGACATCTTTCTGTATGCACTTTTAAATTGACATTCGGCATATCCAGAAATTTCATTTCTTCCTTGACTTTTGCCATAAAGTCAACAGAAATTTCTTTTCTTTTTGCGGAAAGCTGTAAAGCCAGTTGTTTTGTTTTCTGGAAATAGTCATCATACTCTTTCTGTAAGCGTTCCCTACTAAATTCATAATCTTCCAGACGGACAAGTTCTGTTTTTGCGTTTTCATAAAAGGTCAATATTTCCTGTGTTGTACTGCCATACTTCTTGGAAAGCCGATACAATAAATCTAACCGTTCTTCAATTTCTGTCAGACGGTAAGGGTCAATATCTGTTTCTGCTATCAGATTAACAATTTCCTGTGAACAGTCCTGTAAATCATAGTAGCTATTGGTTATGCGTTCACTTAATTTTTCTGCCTGCGGTAAATATTCCGCAACCGTACTCAATTCATTTCCACATTCTTTCAAAAAAGAAAGACAACCGTCCAGACCGTCATTACCGTTTAATAAACGGTCAACCGCTGAAAGTCCCTTTAAAATATCCTGAATATTCAAGGCTTTTGTGCGTTCTTCGGTAAGATGTTCATATTCACCTTCTTTGGGGTCGGCTTCCTCAATTTCTTTAATCTGATATTTCAATAAATCTATTTGTCGTTCTCTTTGTGAATCTTCCATTTGTGCGTTATGGAGTTCTTTCTTACATTCCCGTAATTTCGCCAGATTTTTACGGTATTCTGTTTTGAGTTCGTCCAGATTTCCCATGCTGTCAATGTAAGAAATATGTTTTTCACTTGACATCAGATGATAACTTTCATGCTGTCCATGAATATTGACCAGATATCCTGCAATTTCTTTCAGGATAGATAATGTAGCGGGTCTGCCATTGATACGACAGGAATTTTTTCCGTTTGCCGTGAATTTTCGCTGTAACAACAATTCGTTATCTTCATCAAATTCATAACCGTAATGGGTCAATAATTCCGTAACGGTCGGATTGTTCACAGTAAAACTCCCTGATACAAGGGCATAATTTTCTCCTGAACGAATCATATCCCTTGAAATTTTACCGCCAAGCAAAGAATTGACCGCTCCTATAATAATGGACTTTCCTGCACCTGTTTCACCTGTCAGTACATTGAACCCTGACTGAAATTCTATGGTTGTTTTTTCGATTACCGCAATATTTTCTATATACAGTGAGTTGAGCAAAATAATACACCACTTTACATAATTTTCTTTAATTCCGCTACCAGTGACGCTGATTTACTGTTAGATGAAGTCACCACAAAAATTGTATCATCTCCTGCAATGGTTCCCAATATGCCGTCCATCTCTATAGAGTCCAGTTCATAACATACCCCTTGAGCCATTCCACTGGTAGTTTTCAACACTATCATATTCTGTGCAAAATCTATACTGCGTACTGCTGTTTTGAAAATAGTTTTAAAAGAGGATTGTGTGTCAATATTTTCGTCCTTCTGAGCAACAGTATACTTATATTTTCCGTTGGCTACAGGAACTTTAATCAGTTTCAATTCGTTGATATCTCTTGATATAGTTGCCTGTGTCACATTGAAATTCTTTTCTCTGAGTTTATCCAGTAATTCTTCCTGTGTATCAATATCATATTCCCGTATGATTTCCAGCAATACTGCCTGTCTGTGCGATTTCATCAGAAGTCCTCCCTTAAATCAGCCACGCTCATTCAACTTTTCATTCAGCACTTCATAGAAATTTTTCCGATTAATATGAATGAGTTTGAATGGTTTGTCACATTTTTCAATCACGATTTTAGAATCATTTCTTAGTGGTATGTAATACTGTCCGTCTACGGTAAGAAAGGACTCTATTTCACTGCCGTTTCTGTCAGGATTGATGATATTACCTACTGTAATGATATCACTCTTTTTGAAGATGACCGAACGGGAAAACAGACTGTGAGGACATATGGGTGTCATTAAGATACATTCCATATCAGGACTGATAACAGGTCCTCCTGCCGAAAGAGAGTACGCAGTAGACCCTGTAGGAGTAGCAAAAATAATACCATCTGCACGATAATCGCATATCTTCTGATTGTTGGCAGATACCGATAAATCCATCATTCTTGAAAGTGAACCTCTGGCAATAACTGCATCATTCACCGCATAGAAAATCTGTGTATTGACATAGTTTTCTACGGAAATTTTTAACATCATACGATTTTCACAATAATATTCGTCAGTGAGTAACTTTGAAAGTGTGTCAATCTCATCTTTTTCCATAGTGGCTACAAATCCCACTCTGCCAAAATTAATCCCTAACAGCGGTTTATCATATTCCATACAGTATTTTGCTGTATGGATAATTGTACCGTCACCGCCTACCGTAATGACAACATCACATTCCCTGATAATTTCATCACGGTCAGAAAAACAACGGACACTCTCCCCTATACTACTATTTTCTTCTTCATCAAGCAATAAAATCTCCACATTTAATGAAAACAGTTTCTTCATCAGAACAGGCACAAATTCCACTGCTTCTGATTTGGATTGATTGACAATTACCGCCACTTTCATTATACTGTCACCTGCCTATATACACTTATCATTTTTTATCCAGTTCTTTATGAGAGTTACTCACTAATTCTGTTGGTGTAAGCACTGTTTTGATTTCAGGATTTTCTGATTTTCCAATGTATATCAGATATTCAATATTTCCCTCAGGTCCTTTTATCGGAGAATAATCCAGTCCCAATACATCAAATCCGTTATCCAGACAAAACTCCACAATATTCTGCACAACATCACAATGCACTTTCGGGTCACGGACAACTCCTTTTTTGCCGACATTTTCTCTACCAGCTTCAAACTGCGGTTTTATCAGACATACCGCACAAGCCTCATCATTCATAAATTTTCTGGCAACAGGCAACACCAGTTTCAGCGAAATAAACGATACATCTACCGAAAAGAAATCAATCTTATCAGGAACTTGTTCTTCTGTAATATATCTTATGTTTGTTCTTTCCAGATTGACAACTCTTTTGTCATTTCTCAATTTCCAGTCAAGCTGACCGTACCCGACATCAACGGAATAAACCTTTATCGCACCGTTCTGTAACATACAGTCCGTAAAACCACCTGTTGACGCTCCTATATCCATTGTGATTTTGCCGTCCAACAGAATACCAAAACTATTGACCGCCTTTTCCAGTTTCAATCCGCCACGACTGACATACTTCGGCTGACTGCCCCTTACTTCCAGCTTCACATTTTCAGGATAAGATATGCCTGCTTTATCCGCTTTCTGATTATCCACATACACAAGTCCTGCCATAATCAATGCCTTTGCTTTTTCACGGCTTTGTGCGTAACCGTTTTCATATACAAGTATATCCAGTCTTTTTTTTACCGCTTTTTCCGACACAATCGGTCAAGCCTCCCTAAATATTTTTCGTAATGACATTCACCATACCGTCAGCGTCAAGCTGGAGCTTTTTCAGTATGGAGTCTACTTTTGCCTGTTTGAGATAAGTGTTATAGATTGCTGTAATCTTGAATTTGCCCTTAAATCCTCGTCTTACAGTTTCTCCAAAGAAATGCTCTCCTACTCCGCCAACATACATTCCTTCTTCAAAAAAGAAAATGTGACTGAACCTTACCGCATCACACAATGCTTTTTCGGGAATAGGTTTAATCCTGTTCAGTTTCATAATACAGACATCTATCCCCTTTTCTTTTAATATAGTATACGCTTTACAAGCATTGGCAAATATTTTTCCGTATGTTACAACCAGAATATTTGCTCTGGCATTACCGTAATACATATAATGTTTTTTTGTACAGACAAAATCTTTCGGTTTATACGGTTGTGTCCCTCTGGGATAGCGGATAGCGATTGGTCCTTTTGTCATAGCAGTAGACATATCCATCATCATTTTTAATTCTTCAAAGTAGGTCGGACTATATATAGTGAGATTAGGAACAGGATTAAGTAATGCTACATCAAATACACCCTGATGTGTTTCTCCGTCTTCTCCCACAAGACCTGCACGGTCAATCGCAAATACAACATGTAAATTCTGCATAGCTACATCATGGATAATCTGGTCGATACCTCTTTGTAAAAAAGTAGAGTATACCGCAAAAAAAGGTAACATTCCCTGTGCCGCCATACCGCCTGCGAAAGTAACAGCGTGTTCTTCAGCAATACCTGTATCAAAAAATCTTGGTTTGAACTCAGCGGCAAACAAGGAAAGTCCTGTTCCTGACTCCATTGCCGCTGTAATAGCACAGATTTTCTTATTCTTCTTTGCCATCTCTACCAGCTTATCCCCGAATATCTTGGAAAAATCCGTCTTTCCCGAACGAGGTTCACCTGTTTCTATATCAAAAGCTCCTATACCATGATAGATATTCGGATTGTTCTCAGCAATCGTATAACCTTTTCCTTTTTTGGTAATCACATGAACCAGTACTGGTCCGTTGATTTTCCGCACATTGTCAAAGACTTCTATCATATCATGAATATTATGTCCGTCTATTGGTCCATAATAGTGAAATCCCATATCTTCAAACAGTACCGTCTGTTGTAGGCTATAGCGTAATCTTGCTTTCATTTTTCGGATAGCTCTTGCTATTGGTTTTCCAATGAGAGGTATTCTGTTCAGAATTTTCTCAAAAGTTTCTTTGGTTTTCAGATATCTAGGTTTAAAACGGACTTTTTTCAGGTATCTCGCAATCGAACCAACATTTCTTGAAATGGACATTTTATTGTCATTCAACACAACAATAAAGTTTTTCTTGAAACGCCCTGCATTGTTAAGTCCTTCGTAAGCCATACCGCCAGTTAATGCACCGTCACCGATTACCGCTACTGTATAACCATTTTTGCCCAATAAACTTTTGGCTCTGGCAATACCGTATGCCGCTGATATGGAAGTACTGCTATGCCCTGCGTTGAAAGCGTCATAAGGACTTTCTTCACGCTTTGGAAATCCTGATATTCCACCCTCTGTTCTGATTGACCCAAACCTTTCTGCACGACCTGTCAACAGTTTATGGGTATAACACTGATGTCCTACATCCCAGACAATCGAATCATCAACAGATGAAAATACTTTTTCCAGTGCAACCGTCAATTCAACCGTACCCAGATTTGGAGCAAGATGTCCGCCGTTTTTGGAGAGTACGGTAATTAATCTATCCCTGATTTCTTCACAGAGTTCCTCAAGTTGCGGTTCGGTAAAATCAGAAATATCAGACGGGGTTTTTATGTGTTCCAGATACGGCTTTTCCATAGAGTTGTCCTCCTTACTGATAAGTTCAGTATTTCCTTTCTGCCAAAGAGAGTGCCAGATTTTTCAAAGCTGTAGCGTCACCATCAAACTTTTCAAGGCTTTCTATAGCAGCAGCAGTAAGTTCTTTTACCAGTGTTTTACACTTTTCTATACCCAGCAAGGAAACATAAGTCGATTTCTGATTTTCCTTATCACTGCCTACGGGTTTACCCAATATTTCAGGATTTGCCGTAACATCAAGAATATCATCTTGTATCTGAAAAGCCAGCCCTATACTTTCCCCGAATGTTTTCGCATTTTCTATTGCTGTATCGTCCGCACCTGCAATGATACAACCCATCTCACAAGCACTTTTGATAATAGCACTTGTTTTTTTGCTATCCATTTCTCTTAAAATAGTAATATCCGCCATCTTATTTTCATGTTCGATGTCAATTACCTGACCGCCGACCATTCCGCAAGCACCACAATAATATGCCAGATTGTTTACGGCTCTTGCCACACGGTAAGCATTTTCAGCGGTAACACCTGATGTTGCCGTCTGAAATGCCAGTGACTGTAAAGCATCTCCTGAAAGCAAAGCGATATCTTCTCCGAATACTTTATGATTGGACAATTTTCCTCGTCTGTAATCGTCATTATCCATACACGGCAAATCGTCATGTATTAAAGAATAAGTGTGTATCATTTCTACTGCACAGGCAAGCGGTAATGCTTCTTCAATAACACCGCCACACAACTGACAAAATTCCAGCACCAATAATGGTCTTATTCTTTTTCCGCCCGCAGTAAGACTGTACTCCATAGACTGAATTAAGTTACGCTCTGTAACATTTTTAGATGGTATATACTTTTGTAAATTTTCTTCGATTAATGTATTAAAATTCATAGTTTTTCTCTTTTCTTTAATGATTTCGCATGAGTTTAAGGGCTTCGCCCTTAAAAATCCCACAAGGGGCTTTGCCCCTTGACCCCACAAACTTTTTGAAAAAAGTTTGACAAAAACTTTTCTGGCTCACTCCGTTCGAAATAATTATCAAAGTTCGGCTATGACAATTAAAAGTTTTTTGTCCACTTTTTTTCAAAAAAAGTGGGCGGGATTTTTAAGGGCGGCAGCCCTTAAATAGGGGCTTGGGGACAAAGTCCCCAAATCTCAAGGCGGTCAGAACAGCAATACCGCCTGCGTTGTCTGTGGAAAATTCGGGTTCGGCAAAATACGCTCCCAATTTTTCTGTCAGACTGTTTCGGATAATACTGTTGGACATTACTCCTCCTGAAAATAGTACAGGCATCTTTCCGTATTGCCTGAAAATATTTTTTGTCATGAGCAGTAATGTCTGTTCGATGTATTTCAGTACATAAAATGCAATTTCTTCTTTGGAAACACCGCTTTGATACATCTTCTGACAAATATTCTGCACACCCGACAGACAACAGTCACAATCCTTTACTGTGGGTTTTATTTTGGAAATATTTCCTAAAAAATGAAGTGCAAGCCTCTCTATTTCCTTACCGCACGGAAACTGTAATCCTAACATTACTCCCACACGGTCAATCAACTGACCTGCATTGAGGTCAAGCGTCTTTCCGACAAGCGTTGCACTGATAATCTCTTTATCATCGGGAGTAACAATAAGTGCTTCGGTAGTTCCGCCTGAAATGTGAAAAGCCAGATGTTTTTCTGTAAACAGTTCAAAATGTTTTGAAGAATAAATTCCAGCGGAAATGTGTCCCTGCTGATGAGAAAAACGGTAAAGCGGTATATTCAATATGGCACTGACACACCTTGCCAGACCACTGCCGACATTGAAACACGGCATATAAGAACCGTCTACACTTCTTGGGGTAAATGATGCACCAACCGCTTTCAGTTCTTTCAAGTTTACCTTTTCCGAAAGTAACTCTATCATTTGCGGTAGCTGGACTGTATGATGAAATACGGCTTCGCTTTGCCGTAATCCTAACTGACCTTCTTTAACAGGCAGTAATTTTTTACTGTGAATAACTTTACCGTCCTGATAGATTGCAGTAGATGTGGTATAATTACTGGTATCAATCGCCAGATAACAATTCTTACTCATAAATCTTTACTGCGGGCAACAGACCCAAGTACACCATTGACAAATGCTGATTCCTTATCAGACGCATATTTTTTGGCAATGAGTACCGCTTCGTTGATAATGACGCTTACAGGATTTTCCGCTTTTACCTGTGATGTGTCTGTATATTTCAGCTCACTTATGGCAAGCTGTAACACACTTAGTGATACTTTGGAAATTCTCTTCAACGACCAGCCATTGGCGTGCTTTTCTATGAGTACATTAATTTCGTTTTCGTGGTTTTCTATCTGTTCCAGAAGATTGATGGCAAAATCATCAATTTCAAAATCTCTGATTTCTATTGCCGTTTCACAAAGTTCTTTTACGGTTTCCTCTTGAAAATTCCTTTCAAAGGCAAGCAGGAAGGCTTGTTCTCTGGACTGTCTGCGAGAAAGTTGTGACTTCATTGTTTATCATCCCTTTTATTGTTATACTTATGTTAAGGTGCAAAATTTATATTTCCTATTATAACACAAATCGCCATTTAATCAAGCAATTATGAATATTTATACATTATATTTATCCCACGAATTTTTCCGAAAATTATGGACAAACCGTAAATCTGCATAAACAGGTTGATTTTTGAGGTAGTATGATGTTATAATAAGGTAAAGAGGTGTTGTTTATGAATAATTATCATCATTATTACGGAAATATGGGATATAATCCCAATGTATCTACTTATGCAGGATATGGTGGTGTACCAAACCTGAACAATTTTGATTTCGAGGAATACAACAGAAAACTGGAAATCCAAAGGGAAAAGGACGCTGTAAAAAAAATGTCCAACAGGATTGGTCTGGCATTGGTTTTATTCCAAATCGTGATTTCTGTTTTGTCTGTTATTCTGATAATTCCGTTGATTTTTAACGGCGGTATTGATTTATCAAAATATTCTTACGATGACCCGTTTGGCAGTTCTCTGTCTATTATTGACCCTGTAACCTTATATTTACTCAACGGTGTTCTGTGCCTGATAGGTTTTCTGTTTGTCGGCATTATGATTACCAGAACTAACCGTGTACGACTTGATGAAACTATCTTTATCAAGCGTACCAATATTGCTGATACAGTGAAAATTGTTGTAGCAGGTATGGGAGTTGTATTTGTGTTCAATGTACTGCTTGCTTTGATGAATTTTCATTTAAGTCTTTTCGGCTTTGAAAACAATATGCCCGATTACGGAGAAGTCAAAGGACTGACAGGAGGTCTTTTGTATTTTGTTGCGGTTGCCGTTGTTCCACCCATTATAGAGGAATTTGTGTTCAGAGGGGCTATTTTGGGGACTGTCCGTAAATTTTACGGTGATACATTGGCAATTACGGTTTCTGCGATACTTTTTGGATTTGCACACGCTAACTTTATTCAGACCCCTGTTACATTCCTTACAGGATTGGTACTTGGCTGGATTACCATAAAAACTGGTTCTATTATTCCTGCTATGTTACTTCATTTTCTGAATAATTCCATCGCCGTCATTACACAACTTATCCAGTACAATACGGGAAATAAAACACTGTTCAATATTTTTGATATATCAGTAAGCGGTATATTTCTGATAATAGGTCTTTTATGTGCAATCTCTTTAATCCGAAAACATGGAAATAAATTGTTCGTTTTTGAAAGAAAAGAATCTAAACTGACATTTTCTCAACAACTGAAAGCTGTCTTTACCGCTCCATGGATGATAGTCTTTACCATTATCACATTGCTTACCTGTCTTACGGCAGCTTCAATGTAAGTATAGGTTTTACATTATGGAAATAAATCATGAATATTTTATGCGTAAAGCCTTAATCCTTGCCCAAAAGGCTTACGACGAAGGAGAAGTGCCTGTCGGAGCGGTAGTGGTACATGACGGTGAGATTATTGGCGAAGGATATAATCAGCGTACCCAGAAACAAAATGCGATGCTCCATGCAGAAACAATGGCGATTTATAATGCCTGTGAGAAAATGGGCAGTTGGCGGTTATGGGATTGTGATTTGTATGTCACTTTAGAACCTTGCCCGATGTGTACGGGTGCGATTATGAACGCAAGAATTACAACCGTCTATTACGGTGCGGATAATATCCGTGCAGGTAGTTGCGGAACAGTGTTAAATTTGTTTGATTATCCCTTTACCTATAAAGTGAATGTAGTAAAAGGAATTTTACAGGAAGAATGTGGCATATTGATGGTGGATTTTTTCCGCAGTCTGCGGGAGAAAAACAAACAGAAAAAAATTGAGGAAAAAACACTTACGGACACTTCTGTGTAAATATATAAAAAAATATCCTCCGAACAAAATGGTAATCATTTCGTTTGGAGGATTAATATTTTTCTGAAATTTGTAATGATAAAACGACCTAACAGCTATGACAATTAAAAGTTTTTGTCCACTTTTTTCAAAAAGTGGTGGGGTCAAGGGGTGAAACCCCTTGTGGGATTTTTAAGGGCGAAGCCCTTAAACTCATAAAAATTCAAACAAAATTTGCGTAAGCAAATTTTGACAGTTTTATGAATCGTAAAATTGTTGACCATCGTCTGTTACAAGTCGTTCTGTTTTTGGATATTCAAAGGTTTCAGCCTTCTGGGAGTTCAATTCGAGGTAGGCAACAAATTCTCTTGCGTACCATTTTGCCATTTCAAGGTTGTGCATAAGATAATGTCCACAGTTCACTGGTGTAGCACCGGGAACTTCCTGTACATCATTGACTGATTTGAAAGCACTCAATATCAGTTCATAAATTTCCTGAGAAGAACGGCTTCCTTTAAGAATGAGATAAAAACCTGTCAGACAACCCATAGGTCCCCAGTAGATAACTTCGTCTTTCCAGTCAGGATTATTTCGAAGAAAAGTGGCTATAATGTGTTCAAGTGAATGCATTGCTGCCACATCAATTACTGGTTCTCTGTTAGGCTTTTTCAATCTTATATCATAGGTTGTCACTGTACTGTCGCCGACTGTATCTTCACGGCTGATAAAAATACCGGGAACAATAAGTGTATGATTGACAGAAAAACTCTTTATCAATTCCATAGCTATAACTCCTTTAGTAATAATCTCACACAGTGCAGTGACATACTCCCGCCGCCTACGCTTCGCTTAGAGGCGGGGGCTTCTCGTTCAAGTACAGCAACCTGTACAGTATCAGCGAGCTAACCCCGTGTGTC
>CACWNY010000019.1:0-42397 GCA_902762375.1 uncultured Ruminococcus sp.
GTGTTCCTTTGGTTGGTGTGCAACTCCATTGTAACTCATTTTGGAGCCGTTGTCTTTATTTATTTTTGTGCAATTTTTAGATTTGCTCATTTATAGATAATATAGATGTCTTAAGGGAGAGGGTATAACCCCAAAAACAGAATCCCATGACATAAAATTTTAAATTATTATCTGGAGGAGATTACAATGGGAATATTAAAAAGAATAATGGGAACAGTACTTGCAGTAGTAACAGTAGCATCGGTGGCTTGTGTAGGAGCAGGAGCATATGAAGAATCTTATGTAAAAGATTACAAAACCAAAGGTTATTTTGACCAGGTTAAAGAAGTCCGTCTGAACAAAAATACCAGAGCTCTCAATATCAAGGTAAATTCATTGGCAGGAACAGGCTATTATTGGTTTCAGGACAAATCATGGTGTGATATGTGGGTTGTATCTGATTATCCGCTGATTGGTACACTCGCAAGCATGAAACCCACTGTTTATTACAGTTCTACTTTCTATGATTCCAGCAAAAATAAGGTTATCTGCTAAAAAAAGACGGCAACAGGCTTTGGCTCACAGAATGCACCAACCTACCATCAAGATGTACCTGGCAAGATTGCAAAAGGTAGTTCCTATATGCAGTACAAAGGTTATGTTCAGGTAAATGCTCAAGGTAAGGTTATCAGCACAGCTACCAACAAGAGTGCAGACCTTCAGTCAGTACGCTACAGTTACTATGGCGGTTGATTATTATCAGGTTGTTTAGTAATATCCAAGATTTGTTTCGGAGTATTTAAATAGTTCCATTATTTTCAGATGAATAAATTATCGGCAGGGAGTAAAACAGTGTTGTTTTTTCCTCTGCCGATTTTTATGTCATTATCAATACTGATAGTGATAATACACAATCTGTTTTAAAAAATATGTACAGATTTTATATTGACATTACATTAATTATATGATAAATTAACTAAAAAAGAATAGTTTTTCCTGTGGATACAGTAACAGAAAGGCGGTGTCCGACACCATGATTTTGAGAAATTTATTATTATATATCAGAAACAACACAAAAATCTTTATTGTTTTTTTATTGGTTCAGATTACGATTGTTGTAGCTTTCTTATCGGTATTCAACTATGCCACAAGTCTTGTAAGGGAAGACAAGAAAGCTCAAACAGAATGTCGCACCTATACCGTCACCCTGTCTGACAACAGCAGAATGGATAAGAAACTTTCTGCATTCTACAAGAATTATGAAACAAAAATCCGTAACTTGTTTGTGATAGCCAAAACTGATGACAGTTCGGAAGTGTTGTGCGAATATCAATACACAACAGGCGATGATGGTATTATGATTGTCAACGGAAAGTATTTCAGCAAAAAAGATTTTGAAAGCGGAGCAAAACAGGTTCTTGCCGTTTTCAATCTGGATAATAATGCAGCAAAAAACGATATTATTGGTACACAGACGAAAATCAATGGTGAAGAATACACTGTCATCGGCACATCAGTGGAAAGTTATCCTGTAATTCCCTACGCTTCATTGAAAAACAACGATAAAATCTTTCAGATTCGTCTGGTAATGAAATATGACCTCAGCAATACAGAAACTTCCCACCTGATAGACGATTTGTACAAAAGTTTCGGAGATATCGGCATAGAAAAGCCACCTGCCTATTCTGCCAAAACTTATTCTTCTGCCGTCAGCTATATTTCTGTTTTTGGCATTATTGTTGTGATTGCTCTGCTGAATATTGCCTATCTCTATGCGTACATCATGAACAGACGACTCAGAGAAATTGCTATACTGCGGATTTGCGGTTGCAGTTTTGCTGAAACGGTCAGACGGTGTATTGCAGAGGTAGTGATTATTTCCATATTTTCTTATCTTATCGCACTGTTATTACATCTGACCGTTATGATGCCGTTGGTTATTGCTGTTACCCCAACACAACAGTATGATATTACAACAACGCAGTTTATTCTGATTTATCTTATCTATCTGACAGTGGAAATCTTTTCCTTTACCCCTGTATTGAAAAAACTTTCCCGTATTTCTTATACCACACTAACCAAAGAATAAAGAGGTGATGACTGATGTTCAAACTAGGATTTCATCTTTGGAAAAGTAAAATATTTTCCAATATTCTGTTGACTGTTCTGATAGCACTTTCCTTGTTCATGGCACACTTTTGTGTAGGAATCGTCAATGACCGTCTGTCGTTGTTTGACACTGTGCGTAATTTTGATAAGGAACGAACTTTCTATTATATGTGCAATACACTTGATAATATAGAAAGAGCTGCTTTCGATGAAGAAGAAAAGACAGGTGTACATACTCAAATACCGACTTTTGAAGAATATATGTCGCAGATTACCGACGGAAATCTGCCTGACATTTCCTATATGTATTCAGGAACTGCTTTTGCCACTGAAGATGTGTCAGAAGAATATGGTGGCGGTGTTATCTACATTGCAATAGATAATGATATCTCCCACAAATTAAATATCGGTACACTGTCTGACGGACAATGGTTCACAGACGCTCCGCATAAAGACGGATATGTCAACGCCGTTGTACTGGAAGGGAAATATCATACAGGAGATACCTTTACCGTTGCTTTGAACAATGGTAATTCCGAAACATTTGATACCATGAATATTCTGGTAACAGGTGTATTACCTGACGACAGCCATATGCTTGCTCCTGATACTAGCGGTACAAGTCTTGGATTGAATGATATTTTTCCGAAAACCCATTCTTCTATTGAAAACGGTCTTTATTCGGTGATTTACTTTTCTTATGAAGATGAAGCAGTTAAATCACATAAAGATAATCTGACAATGAGTTATTCTTGTTTCTTAACACTTGACTCCTATGCTAAAAACAATCAGACTGTACAGAATCTGAAAAAATTTGGTTGGCTGTTGTCCTTTGATGAAATTTATCAGGCAACCTATACCTATATTTATGAACAGATTTCCAGAATTTTTCCGTTGCTGTTAGGTGTATTTATGATGACGGTAGTATGTTTAGTATGTGTTATGACGCTAAATTCCACAGATTATATGAAAACTTACTCCATCTATTATTTATGCGGTATGAATCTTGCTGATATGAAAAAAATTTTGTTTTCCTATTCTCTGATTATTATGTTGTCTTCAGGAATACTTTTTACTTTGTTGTTTACTCTGGCAACTTTCAACAAAAATTTCAGCGAAATCCTGATTATCAATCTATATAATCTTTATGTGATATTTGGGATTGTTGTTCTGCTTATTGCAGTAATGGTATTTGTGCCTTATCTTATGCTGGCAAAATACAGTCCCAAACAGGCTCTTACCGAAAATTAAGGAGGTATGTTCGATGATTAAATTATCCGCTGTCAATAAGACATATAATAGCAAGAAACCAAATGCGTTTCAGGCTTTGCATAATGTTTCCCTCACGATTGAGGACGGTGAACTAACGGCAATTATCGGGCGTTCAGGAGCAGGCAAAAGTACCCTGCTCCATATTATGGGCTGTATCGACACCTTTGAAGAAGGAACTTATCTTATCGACAATGAAAATGTTTCAGGACTTTCCGATAAAAAACTGTCCGCTATCCGAAATAAGAAAATAGGTATTGTCATGCAGGATTTTGCCCTTATTGAAACCTATTCCGTATTACAGAATGTCATGACACCACTCTATTTTTCAAAAATCAAATCAAAACAAGCAAAGGAAATGGCCATGAAAGCTATACGAGCTGTCGGTATGGAAGAGTATCTCCATACCCCAATTAAAAATCTTTCGGGCGGACAAAAACAGCGTATTGCTATTGCCAGAGCCATTGTCAACAATCCATCTGTTATTCTTGCTGATGAACCTACAGGAGCGTTGGACAGCAAAACTTCTACTGAAATTATTGCTCTCTTTCAGACACTGAACCAGTTAGGAAAAACCATCGTTATTATCACACATGATTTATCAGTTGCCGAAAAATGTAACAGACAAATTGAAATTTCTGATGGACGAATTATCCACGACAGTAATTCCCCCATTATTTAACCCTAAATACCTTGAGTACAAAACATAATTTCCACCTGAGCAGTTGTCATTAAAAACAACCTGTAGCTATAACAATTAAAAGTTTTTGTCGAACTTTTTTCAAAAAGTTCGTGGGGTTCAGGGGCAACGCCCCTGATGGGATTTTTAAGGGCAAAGCCCTTAAACTCCTGAAAATCAAAACAAAATCTGCCTAAGCAGATTTTGACATATGTTATCAACAAAAAAACGGTAAATTGTATTTTTCAAAAATACAATTTGCCGTTTCTGTTCATAGCTGTACGGGAAAATTCCTAAAAATCGGTTAAGTGTTACGATTATGCGAATGTTTTCCGCAATGGTCACAGTCGTTATTCAAATCCGTGACTTTCGGTGGGAAAAATTCCTCCGTCGGAAATTCTATTCTTTCGAACATCTCACAAGGGTCATCTGAACTTGTTACACATTCTTTGGTCGGAATACAAAAGTCATAAGTCGGTACTAACATCTGTACATTTCTTTCAATCTGAACAATCGTAAATATACCAATAGTAACCAACACATTTTTCTTTGCTTCGGCTGAAAAATCACCGCCAAAACGATTGGTAATACACTTCGGTATTCGACAACACGGCGAACAATTACAGTTTCCCTCAGCAAATCTTGCACTAAGCCCTATAGGTTTAGCCACCTGAACGGTCGCTTTGGGTAAATTTTGACTGGGTGTGTTCTGCATATCAGGGTCATTGAGCGTAAAATCTGAACTGAATATTTTCACATTTCCTTCACTACCATATAATACCACTTTTTTGTTGAATGTACAAAGTCCCTTTACACATACGGGCATAGCCGCCGGTGCCATAAAAACATCAATTTCCACTTCAAAGAAATAAGTCATATCCACACTGTAAAATCCTCTGTGAAAAGGAACGGGTTCCAAATCAACATACACTGTAATAACTTCAACATCTCTTATTCTTATATTGTTTGCTTTGTCAACCATCATCTGGGCAGGTTGTGTAAAGTAAACCTGCAAATCACTCAAACAATTTTTATCTCCGCAACTGTCATATACACGGTAAGCGTCAATACAGACATTTTCCTTAGGACAATCATTTTGTGCAGAGATATTTGGTTGCGGTGAAGGTGAGATAAATTCCTGATAATCAGCCATAAAAATCCCCTTTCAGATGTTTTTTCAATAGCTATATTATGACGAATAACAAAATCTGTTCTTATATTTTAAAGATTTTTCATCTGAGCAGTTGAAAATCAGGCTGTTATTGTCAAAATCTGCTGACGCAGATTTTGTTTTGATTTTCGGGAGTTTAAGGGCTTTGCCCTTAAAAATCCTACAAGGGGCTGCCGCCCCTTGACCCCGCCCACTTTTTGAAAAAAGTGGACAAAAACTTTTAATTGTCATAGCTATAGGTTGTTCTTCTATAATTAGGGATTAATCCAGTTCAAAAGCACCTGTATGAAGTTGATAATATTTGCCTTTCTGAGCAATAAGTTGGTTATGTGTACCTTGTTCGATAATTTTGCCATGTTCCAACACAACAATAACATCGCTGTTCTGAACAGTGGAAAGACGATGAGCAATAACAAAAACCGTTCTGCCTTTCATCAGACTATCCATACCTGCCTGAACAATACTTTCTGTACGAGTATCTATTGATGATGTTGCCTCATCAAGTATCATAACAGGCGGGTCAGCAACCGCTGCCCTTGCAATAGAAATCAACTGCTTCTGTCCTTGCGAAATCTGACCTCCATCACCTGAAATCATGGTATTGTAACCGTCAGGCAACATTCGGATAAAATCGTCAGCATTGGCAAGTTTTGAAGCAGCAATAACTTCTTCGTCTGTTGCGTCAAGTTTACCGTAACGGATATTTTCCATGATTGTTCCCGTGAATAAATTGACATCTTGCAACACAATGCCAAGTGAATGTCTTAAATCTGACTTGTGAATTTTATTGATATTGATACCGTCATAACGGATTTTGCCGTCATCAATATCATAAAAACGATTGATAAGATTGGTTATGGTTGTTTTTCCAGCACCTGTTGCCCCAACAAAAGCAATTTTTTGTCCCGGATGTGCCGTTAAATGGATATCATGCAACACCGTTTTTCCTTGTACATACCCAAAATCCACACCATCAAACACCACTTCACCTTTCATTGGTGTATAAGTGATAGTTCCATCGCCATGAGGATGTTTCCAAGCCCATTTTCCTGTATGTTCATTACATTCTGTAATTTTATCGCCGTCAATTTTTGCACTGACTAATCCGACATAACCGTTATCTGTTTCAGGCTGTTCGTCCATAAGGTCAAAAATACGCTTTGCCCCTGCCAGTGCCATAATGACCATATTCATCTGTTGCGATACCTGACTTATCGGTTGCATAAATCCACGACTTAAATTCAAAAATGAAGCAATCGCACCAAGTGTTACACCACCTGTTGTCACGGCAATTACTCCGCCGAATATTGCAAGAATAACATACAATAAATATCCCATATTGTGCATTAATGGCATAAGAGAATTGGCAAATGCATTGGCTTTTCGGGCATTTTCGCATAATTCTTCATTTTTTCTGTCAAATTCCTCTTTTGCTTTTTCTTCATGACAAAATACCTTAATGACTTTCTGTCCGTTAATCATTTCTTCAATATAGCCGTTCAAATCGCCCAGAGAATTTTGTTGTCTGATAAAGTATTTTCCACTGTTGCCTGCTACTTTACCTGTGACCATCAGCATAAGGATAACAAATACAATCACCACAACTGTCAGAAGCCAGCTAGTTACCAACATCGTTGTCAATATGGAAACAATCGTGATAACTGAGGAAAACACCTGCGGTAAACTCTGCGACAACATTTGCCGTAAAGTATCGGCATCATTGGTATAATGCGACATGATATCTCCATGAGTGTTAGTATCGAAATAGCGTATGGGAAGTTTCTGCATTTTTTCGAACATTTCATCACGGATTTCTTTGAGAACTTTCTGACTGGTAACCGCCATAAGTCGGTTATATAAATACCCACTGATAATTCCTACCGCAAATATACCGCACATCGTAAGAATTAGTTTGGAAAGTCCTTGTATAACAGGATTTGGTCTACCTAAGGTCGGCAATATATAATCGTCAATGAGAATTTGCAGGAAAATTGAAGAAGCCACATTGGTGAGAGAACTTAAAATAATACATACCGCAACAATTCCCAATGTCAGTTTATAATTTTTCATATAACCAAGCAATCGCTTTACAGCAACAAAATCAATTTTCTGTCCGGGAATTTTTGCTCCTTTAGGCGGTCGCATATTTCTGTTGTTCGGTGCCATTACTTTGACCCTCCTTTTGTCTGGGAAGTATAGATTTCCTGATAAATTTTATTCTTTTTGACAAGTTCATCATGTGTGCCGAATGCATCAATACAACCGTTTTCCATAACAATAATCCTGTCAGCGTCCTGTACGGAACTGATTCTCTGTGCAATAATAATTTTAGTTGTGTCAGGAATTTCGGTTAAAAAGGCTTTTCGGATTAAAGCATCTGTTTTGGTATCTACCGCACTGGTAGAATCGTCTAGAATTAAAACTTTCGGCTTTTTCAGTAATGCCCTTGCAATACAAAGACGCTGTTTCTGTCCACCTGATACATTACTTCCGCCCTGTTCTATGTAGGTATCGTATTTGTCAGGGAACTGTTCGATAAATTCTTCTGCCTGTGCAAGCTGACATACATGACGGATTTCTTCATCAGTAGCATTTTCATTGCCCCAACGCAGATTTTCTTTAATCGTTCCTGAAAATAAAACATTTTTCTGTAAGACAACCGCAACAGCATTCCTTAATACATCAAGGTCATATTTCCTGACATCAACATCTCCCACAAACACACTTCCTGTGCTGACATCGTAAAGCCTTGAAATCAACTGTATCAGACTGGATTTTGATGACCCTGTACCACCAATAATACCTATCGTTTCTCCTGACTGAATATTCAGGTTGATATTTTTCAGACAGTAATTATCACTACCCTTTTTATAACTGAAATTGACATCTTTAAAAGTAATATCTCCGTTTTTAACTTCTGTAACGGGATTTTCAGGTGTGGTGATGTCGCTTTCTTCTTTGAGAATTTCTTCACATCTTTCGACAGACGCTCTCGACAGCGTTACCATAACAAATATCATGGATAACATCATCAGACTAATCAGAATTTGTGTGGCATAGGTAATAAAACTCATTAACTGACCTGTAGTAAACCCATTGGCAGGATTATTTCCGCTGGCTAAAATCAACCTTGAACCAAACCACGATATCAAAATAATACACGCATAGGAACAGAATAACATCACTGGCATAACAATCGCCATTCTTGTTTCCGCAATGGCAAAATCTTTGAATATTTGCTGTGAAATGTTTTTGAATTTATTGATTTCGTAATCCTCTCTTACAAAGGATTTGACTACTCTTATTCCTCTGACATTTTCCTGTACAACATTGTTCAGTTTGTCATAGGTCTGGAAAACTCTCTGAAAAATCGGGTGTACAAATTTCAATATCAGTAACATTGTGATAAGTAGTATCGGTACACAACCTACATATATCCACGCCAGTCTGGAATTAATCCGAAAAGCTGCAACAATCGACACAGTAAACATTATCGGCGAACGCACCGCTACTACCAGACACATCTGGTAGGCATTCTGAATATTTGTGACATCTGTTGTCAGTCTGGTAACAATACTGGACGAAGAAAATTTGTCAATATTGGAAAATGAAAATTTCTGTACATTATAGTACATATCTTTCCGCAGATTTTTAGCAAATCCCGTAGACGCAATCGCAGAAGTAACACTTCCTCCTATACCAAAGGTCAACGACAATACCGTAAAGCAAATCAGTAAAATTCCTATCTTAACTACATAATCCATATTGCCTTTGTCAATACCGTAGTCTATCAGGTCAGCCATATAATAGGGAATGAGTACTTCCATGATAACTTCCAGTACTTTCAATAACGGTGTCGCTATCGAAGCCCACTTGTACTGACGGACACTTTTTAAAATCGTAAACATAAATTGCCTCCTGTACTTGCCATAAATTACTTTATATCCATGATAACACGCTGTTTTCATCAAGTCAACCTAAAATTTTCAGATAAAAAACTTTTATAACTTATGTTATTAGATTGTTCCGCTAAGTTTCGGCTATGACAATTAAAAGTTTTTGTCCACTTTTTTCAAAAAGTGGACAGGGTCAAGGGGCGGTAGCCCCTTGTGGGATTTTTAAGGGCAAAGCCCTTAAACTCCCCAAAATCCAAACAAAATTTGCGTAAGCAAATTTTGGAATTATCAAGCACCTGGTTTTGTTTTAACACGGACTTTTTCCACAATCCCCTGTTCGTTGTAATAAATACAATACCAATACGGTAAATGGTCAGGCATAACAGGACTGTTATCCTCATAAAGAAAATACCTTATCACTCCCCTTTTTCCTGAAACAATCTCATCACTCCACTCATCAGATTCACCATACCTTTCACATACCGTATTAATGTTGTTTCGAAACAGACAGTCAGCAAGGGTCAACAGAATAACAACCTTTCACATACCGTATTAATGTTGTTTCCCACAATATACCAATCATTAAAACGAATATCATTAGCGTGAGAACACTTGAATAACCCTATACCTACTCCCAAAATAATACTCACTGACAGTAAAATAATTGGCAAGCATATTCTTTTCTTTTTTACTTTGGCAACAATTATCCATACCGTAAAAATTATTATCCCTATCACCAACAACACCATTAATCCCAAAAGTGTCAACTCTGCCATAAAAACCTGTGTAGCTGTCATTTTTCTATCCTCCAACCAATAATATTATATCTGATTTTATCATACATATATACTCAATATCAATATTACCAAAACAAAAAAATATCCACCTGTGTGGTTGAAAATCAAATCGTTATTGTCAAAATTTGCTTACGCAAATTTTGGTTTGATTTTGAGGAGTTTAAGGGCTTTGCCCTTAAAAATCCCACAAGGGCAATGTCATCAACTTAAGAGTGTCATTCCGAACATAGTGAGGAAGCTTAATAAGATTCTTCGTCGCTTTCGCTCCTCAGAATGACAGCAATATATTATTTCAAACAGGCTTTTTTCTTAAGTTGATGACATTGCCCATTGACCCCACCACTTCCCCCAAAGTGGACAAAACTTTTAATTGTCATAGCTATAAGTTGTTTTTTATTATTACACACTTCAGAAAATAATTTCAACTTTTAAGTTTCTGATTTTTTATAGACAGTTAAAGCATTTTGTTATATAATGAGATTGTCTTACTTTTTCTGAAAATAACCCGAACGAAGTGAGCCATAAAAGTTTTTTGTCCACTTTTTTTCAAAAAAGTGGTGGGGTTCAGGGGCAACGCCCCTGATGGGATTGTTAAGGGCAACGCCCTTAACACAGGATTTTTAAGGGCGGTAGCCCTTAAACTACAGGAGGAATGAAAATGGATAAAATTTTAAGTCTGTTGAGAGAAAACAGCCAACTTTCCTATTCGGAAATTGCCACTATGATTAATGAACCCGAAGACTATGTGGAAAAACAAATCAAACAGTATGAAAAAGACGGTGTTATTCGTGGATACAGAGCTGTTATCGACTATGATAAGGTGAAAAATTCAGGGGCAAGAGCATTTATCGAACTCAAAGTACAACCCAAAAAAGATACAGGATTTGATGAAGTGGCTAAACAGGTTATGTCCTTTGACGAAGTAGAAACCGTCTATTTAATGGCAGGGTCTTTTGATTTGCTTGTCAGAGTGAAAGGCGAAAGTGTTACTGATATTGCCATGTTTGTTGCCAAAAGACTTTCTACCCTTGACGGCGTTCTGGCAACCAACACCCATTTTCAACTGAGAACATACAAAGACAGCGGTATGGTTCTTTTCGACGAAGAAAATGACGAAGACCAAAGGAGTATCATATTGTGATTGATTACGAAAGCGTTATAAACCATAAAATCAAAAATATAAAACCGTCAGGTATACGCAAATTTTTTGATATTGCCAGTGAAATGGAAAATGTCATTTCACTGAGTATCGGTGAACCTGACTTCAATACTCCATGGCATGTGCGTGAGGCAGGAATAACCTCTCTGCAAAAAGGCAGTACCAAATATACCTCCAACAGAGGTCTGACTGTATTGCGAAAAGAAATCTGTGCCTACTTTGAAAGAAAATACCATGTAGAATATCACCCCGAAAGTGAATGTCTGGTAACAGTAGGCGGTTCAGAAGCGATTGATTTAGCTATGCGTTGTCTGATTTCTGAGGGTGATGAAGTATTAATTCCCGAACCATCATTTGTATGCTACAATCCGCTTGTACAGATGGCAGACGGTGTTCCTGTTGCCGTTGAAACTACGGAAGAAGATAATTTCAAACTCACTCCTGAACGACTGGAAAAATTCATTACTCCTAAATCAAAAGTTCTGGTATTGCCCTTTCCCAACAATCCTACAGGTGCTATCATGGAAAAACATGATTTGGAAAAAATTGCTGAAATCGTTCTGAAATACAACCTCTTTGTCATTTCAGACGAAATATACGCTGAACTTACCTATAACAACAAACATCATATTTCTTTTGCGTCAATCGAAAATATGCGTGAAAGAACAGTTGTGGTAAGCGGTTTTTCAAAATCCTATTCCATGACAGGCTGGCGGTTAGGCTATACACTTGCCCCGAAACCGCTTACCGATGTCATGACAAAATTACATCAGTACGCTATCATGAGTGCTCCCACAACCGCACAGTATGCCGCTATCGAAGCGTTAAGACACGGTGACAACGATATCAAAAAAATGCGTGATGAGTATGATATGCGTAGACGGTTGGTTGTTAAAAGATTTAATGCTATGGGTCTTAACTGTTTTGAACCTGAAGGAGCTTTCTATGCGTTTCCGTGTATTAAAAGCACCGGATTGAGTTCCGAAGAATTTTGTACAAAACTCTTAAAAGCAAAAGGTGTTGCCGTTGTGCCTGGTAATGCGTTCGGCGACAGCGGTGAGGGATTTGTAAGAGTATCCTACTCTTTTTCTATCAAACATATTACCGAAGCCTTGAAACGAATTGAAGAATTTCTGAAAGAACTTAATGAGGAAAAGCAACATGAAACATAATACCGTAACGGTTTTATCTCTTGCAAAAATTAACCTGACACTGGATATCACAGGAAAATTACCTAATGGTTATCATACAGTCGATATGGTTATGCAGACGGTATCCTTATTGGATAAAATCACCGTTGAAAAACTTGATATTCAGATGGATAATAACTATATTCAGCTTTCCTGTAATAAAGAATATATTCCTTGTGACAAGCGGAATACTGCTTATAAGGCTGTAGAATATTTTTCGGAATATTGCGGTATTGTCTGTCAGGTAAAAATCATGATTGAAAAGAATATCCCCTCACAAGCAGGACTTGCGGGGGGCAGTACAGACGGTGCTGGTGTACTTGTCGCCTTAAATAGATTATATGATACTCACCTGACAAATGAACAACTAGCCGAAATCGGAGCAAAAATCGGAGCTGATGTACCATTTTGTATTTACGGCGGTACTATGCTTGCCACAGGTATCGGTACAGACTTACAAAAAGTCGAACACAATTTCGATTTACAAAAATACTATATTCTTTTGTGCAAACCGAATATCGGTGTTTCTACCCCTATGGCATACCAGAAATCCGACAGCCGTCCTTTTGCTGAAAATGTTCACAGTACAGCACTGATTAACGCTATGCAACAGAACAACGAAACAGATTTTCTTAACAATCTTTATAATGACTTTGACAGTTTACTTGAACTTTCTGAAGTTCAGAACATTAAATCCATCATGAAAGAAAACGGTGCTTTACAATCCGTCATGAGTGGCAGTGGTCCTACTGTATATGGTATCTATAACGATACTGTTGCCCTGCAAAACACTTATAACATTCTGAAACAGAAATATAACGAAACTTATAGCACCAAAACTTGCGATAGCGGACAAATAGTGATTGACTGACATAAAAAACTGCCGGGTTTTCGGCAGTTTTTTATCATATAGAATTTCAACGAAAAAATAAATCATATGGTAAACCAAACCATTCTCTCACCCAGAATGTAGGAAGATAAATCCAGTTTGTTTCCGCATTGACACAGCCGATATGACTTGTTATGCCTAATTTTCGGGCAATCAGTCTTGCACGGGTCTGATGAAATCGGTCTGATACAATGGCAATATTTTCGTTGAGGTGATTTTGCCGAATGATTTCATAAGAAAAACGGATATTTTCTTTGGTACTGGTTGCCTGATTTTCAAGGTATATTCTGTCGGAGCTGATACCGTTTTGCGTGAGTACATTATACATACATTGTGCTTCGGTGATGGTTGCCGTTTCTCCCAGACCTCCGCTTGCCACACATTTCACAGAGGGATTTTGTTCCATAAATTCTTTTCCTGCCATAATACGGTCATAGAGGGTAAGCGTCGGGCTTGTCCCTTTTACCTGAGCTCCCAAAAGAATTTCTGTAGCATTTTCTTTAGGTGACAAGGAAGAAAATGCTATCATGACAATACTTATTACCAAAGCATAAATGCCAAAACTGTAAAGACAAAAACGCAGAAATTTCCATAGCAGACGCAAAAATTTTTTCCGATAGAGTTTTTCTCTGATTTGATGAAATTTTTCTCTTTTCAGATAGAATACAAAAACATAACCACAAAGTAAAATGCCTATGCTGTTGAAAGCATTCAGAATACCGTAGCGAAATATAGGTAATATGAACCATACGGTAAATAACAAAGCAATGATTGTGGCAATAATTCTAAAAATCAGGTAATATCCTGTACGATATTTTTCCATGAAACGATTGACCTTTCTGTTATTTTGAATATGTCAAAATTTGCGTACGCAAATTTTGTTTGGATTTTGATGAGTTTAAGGGCTTCGCCCTTAAAAATCCCACAAGGGGCTTTGCCCCTTGACCCCACCACTTTTGAAAAAGTGTGTCATAGCTTGACGGTGAGATTTTCTCAATAATTACGAATTACGCATTACGAATTACGCATTAACTTACAGCCATTTTTTCTTTTTAAAGAACCATAGACTGCCCACAACAATCAAAATACTGACAATAATAATAATAGGATATCCTAAAGGGCTTTCCAGTTCGGGCATAAAACGAAAATTCATACCATACCAGCCTGCAATAAGGGTCAGTGGCATGAAAATCGTGGTAACAACGGTAAGAACGGTCATAATACGATTTTGTTTAATATCCAGATGAGATTTATAGATATCACGGATTTGGATAGCGTGGTCACTGATAGCTACGGCACTGTCTTTCAAGCGTTCGACACGGTTGGAAAATAAACGGAAATATCTTAAATTTTCGTGATGGAAAAAATTATTTTCATTTTCTTCCAGTTCCTGACCGAAATCAATAAGTTGTTCATAATGTACCCGTAAATCCCGTATTTCACTGCGAATATCATTGACCCTTTCAGATAATTCTTCATCATTGTCATTCAGGATTGCCGTTTCCATATCATCAAGTTCCTTGTCGTACTTTTCCAGTAAACGACGGTCAGACTTGATTATCTGTTCCAGAAAATCATACAAAAACCGTTCCAGACTGGGAAATCGCCATTTTTTCGTATTTTTGATATCGCTTACAATACTTTCAGCAACTCCGCTGTCATCAATAAAAACAATTCCCTTTTCGTCAAGAGCAAATGAAAACTTTGTCCCTTCGGATAAAGGATTTTCCCTGTCGGGAATGAAAAAAGTTCCTGTAAGGGAGTCATAGTTGACCTCAGCTTTTGTACTGTTGATTTCTGCGGTAGTAAATTCAGTATCAATATCAATACCCATATCAAAGCTATCTTTCATACTTACCCACTCTTTAGCGGTAAGAATGGCGACATACTGAGATTTATTGTAACGGATATCATTTTTTGGTATTTCTGTGAGTGTTTCATTGATAAGGTAATACACAGTTATCACCCCCGTTTTTTGTTATAATAGGTATTATACTGTAAATTTCATGGAGTTTCAATTATTTTCATGAAATTTTGTGCTTTACAATTTATTTTTTTAGAAATTTAGTTGAAATTTTCTTTTAGATTGATTATAATAGTACTGTCGGGAGGATTTCCACTCCGAAACGAAACAATATTGCTTTTTATAGATAAAGCGATATAGTTTTTTTGAAATCTAATGGCACGGTTATTTTTGACGGTGTACGAAAGGAGATTACAATGATTTACACAAAAGAAGTTGAAATGATGTGTCCTGTCACTAAGGGTGCAAAGCATGAACCTGCTCCAATCCCTGAAGAGGGCAAATGGGTACACGCAAAGCAAATCACTGATATTTCAGGATTTACTCACGGTATTGGCTGGTGTGCTCCTCAACAAGGTGCTTGTAAACTGACATTGAATGTCAAGAACGGTGTTATTGAAGAAGCTCTGATAGAAACTATCGGCTGTTCAGGTATGACCCATTCGGCAGCTATGGCGGCTGAAATTCTTCAGGGAAAAACTATCCTTGAGGCTCTCAACACAGACCTTGTTTGTGACGCTATCAATACTGCTATGCGTGAACTGTTCCTCCAGATTGTTTACGGCAGAAGTCAGAGTGCATTCTCTGATGACGGTCTGGCAATCGGTGCAGGACTGGAAGATTTAGGTAAGGGCTTGCGTTCACAGGTTGGTACTATGTATGCTACCAAAGAAAAAGGTGTTCGTTATCTGGAAATGGCTGAGGGTTATGTAACAGGTATCGCTCTTGACGAGAATAACGAAGTTATCGGTTATCAGTTCGTAAGTCTTGGCAAAATGACAGACTTCATCAAAAAAGGTGACAGCCCCAACGAAGCATGGGAAAAGGCTAAAGGTCAGTACGGTCGTGTCGCAGACGCTGTAAAGATTATTGACCCCAGAAAGGAGTAATATCATGGCTTTGTTTGAATCTTATGAGAGAAGAATTGACCAAATCAATGCTGTATTGAACCAGTACGGTATTTCCTCTATTGAAGAGGCTGAAAAAATCACAAAAGACGCAGGTCTTGATGTTTACAATCTGGTAAAGAAAATTCAGCCTATCTGCTTTGAAAACGCTTGCTGGGCTTATACAGTAGGTGCAGCTATCGCTATCAAGAAAAATGCCCGTCGTGCTGCTGATGCTGCTGCTGCTATCGGTGAAGGTTTACAGGCTTTCTGTATTCCTGGTTCTGTTGCTGACCACAGAAAAGTTGGTTTAGGACACGGTAATCTCGGTAAAATGTTACTTGAAGAAGAAACTGAATGTTTCTGTTTCTTAGCCGGACATGAATCCTTTGCTGCTGCCGAGGGTGCTATCGGTATTGCTGAAAAAGCGAACAAAGTTCGTCAGAAACCCTTGAGAGTTATCCTTAACGGTCTTGGAAAAGACGCAGCACAGATTATCTCCCGTATCAACGGCTTTACTTTCGTTGAAACCAAATACGATTACAAAACCGCTGAACTCAATGTTATCTATGAAAAACCTTTCTCCAACGGTCTGAGAGCTACTGTAAAATGTTACGGTGCTGACGATGTTCAGGAAGGCGTTGCTATCATGCACAAAGAAAATGTAGGTGTATCCATCACAGGTAACTCCACTAACCCGACAAGATTCCAGCACCCCGTTGCGGCAACCTACAAAAAAGAATGTATCGAACAGGGTAAAAAATACTTCTCTGTTGCTTCAGGTGGCGGTACAGGAAGAACACTTCACCCTGATAATATGGCTGCCGGCCCTGCTTCTTACGGTATGACCGACACTATGGGTCGTATGCACTCTGACGCACAGTTTGCGGGTTCAAGTTCTGTTCCTGCTCATGTTGAGATGATGGGTCTTATCGGTATGGGTAACAATCCTATGGTTGGTGCTACTGTTGCCGTTGCCGTAAGCGTCGAAGAAGCGGCTAAAGAAGGCAAATTCTAATTTCTATTCATTAATCAGACAGGCTCACGCTTTTTAGCGTGGGTCTTTTTTTTGTTAAGGGCGTTGCCCTTAACAATCCTATCAGGGGCTTTGCCCCTGAACCCCACAAACTTGCCCTCAAAAGTTTGACAAAAACTTTTATGGCTCACTTCGTTCGGAATCTTTATCCGCAGTTCAGCTATGACAATTAAAAGTTTCGGTCAAGCCTTTTCAAAGGCTTGTGGGGTCAAGGGGCAAAGCCCCTTGTGGGATTTTTAAGGGCGAAGCCCTTAAACTCCCCATAAAAATCCAAAATCTGCGTAAGCAGATTTTGACAATAACGATATCAAAAAAAATTTAAATTTTTTTTAAAAAGGTGTTGACAAATTGAAATCTATATGCTAATATATGTGTAACAGGTTAATTAATACAGTAATTAACTTGATAAACAAATCAACAAATAATTATTTAATAGAAAGAAAAAGGTGTTTAATTATGAAAAAGTCTTTAAAAGTAAAAGTTATCGCAACAGTTTTAGCCAGTGTATGTGCTGTTTCCACAGTTGGAGCAGTCGTTGCTTCCGCTAATGACGGTATGGGAAAATACACTAATCCCTCTTATCAGAATACAGTAAAATACAACACACCGTTTGAATATAAATGTACTGGAGCAACATCATATGGCTATGACTGGACTTACAGTATCGACAGCCTGAATGTCAGTGTTGATTGTGATTATAATTTCAACAATAATGAATATACATTCCATGTAAAAGGTGTAGAAGAAGGTTATGTCAATGTTGTGTTGATGTATGTCAATATACAGGAACAGTGGGTAAGAGTTCCGATGAAACTTTATGTTGACAAAGATCTCAATGTCAGCAGAGTAGACAACGCTTCTCAGGAAAGTAGCACTTGTTATGACCGTCTGAAAAAGATTATTCAGCGTGATAATGTATTTTCTTATTCCGTAGTCAAAACACACGATGACAATTTCTATAAACTGGTTGTTCTCAGTGAAGATGAGTATGAGATTATGCACTATGAATTTTACCGCATTGAAAATGATAAAGTAACAAGACTCGGTAGTTATACTGCGAATAATATATCCTGCTATATCGATTATGAAACAGCAAGACTTGGTGTTTTCAGTGTAGACGAAAACGGTATTGGTTACTATGGCAGACTGACAGCCATAGATGAAGGAATTAGCATTGACTGGCAGTCTGATGGATATATCTCCTCTATCAGGGTAATGGAAAAACACGGTAAAGGATTGATTTTCACAGATAAGAACAATCTTTCCTTGATTGAGATATTCAGATAATTTCTGATAATACCAATTCCTTATTGAACACTATAAAATGGAAAAAGCCGACTTATGATTATCATAAGTCGGCTTTTTCCGTCCTGTCAGGAATACTATTCCCGACCAAACTTAAAATTCAAGGATAATCTTCTTGTCTTTAGGGATAAACTGCGTAAGTTTTACTCCTGCGGAATGTAACATTCTTTTGGACGATATGGTACTTTCGGCATTGCTGTATTTGTCAGAAAGATAGATTACCTCTTTAATTCCTGATTGTATAATAGCTTTGGCACATTCGTTACAAGGAAACAGTGCTACATAAATCTTTGTACCTATCAGGGACTTGCCATGTGCATTGAGAATAGCATTGAGTTCAGCGTGTACCACATAGGGATATTTGGTATCGTTAGTATTTCCCTCACGCTCCCACGGGTATTCATCATCGGAACAACCACACGGAAACCCATTATATCCTGTAGAAATAATCACATTTTTCCCATAACTGCTATTTTCTCCGCTGACAATACAAGCTCCTACCTGTGTATTAGGGTCTTTGCTTCTTTTAGAGGCAAGCACCGCAACTCCCATAAAATATTCGTCCCAGCTGATATAATCATTTCTTTTCATTATTCATTTTCACTTTCTGTGATACTGTCGGTATCGTCATCTTCGTGTGGTGCAATCGCCAAAGTGACTACTTTGGCATCTCCGTCCATTCTCATCACAGTAACCCCTCTGCTGTATCTGCCGTGTTTCTCAGAAATATCTGCCTTGATACGGATAATAATACCGTCTGACGAAATCAGGATAATATCGTCCTTTTCGGTATCCACAGTACTGATACCTGCTACATCGCCGTATTTTTTGACAAGATAATTGATAATGCCTTTACCACCACGAGATTGTTTTCTGTATTCGGAAGCACTTGTCAGTCTGCCGTAACCCGTTTCAGAAACGGTCAGCACCGTACTTTCGTCATTGACGATTACCATACCTGTAACGATATCCTCTTCGGACAATCGGATTGCTTTTATTCCCATCGAGGTTCTGCCTGACGGTCTGATTTCTTCTTCATTAAAGCGTATTGCCATACCATTTCTGGTAGCAAGCAATATCTCATCATGACCGTCCGTCATTCTGACCCATGCCAGTTTGTCATCGTCATTCAAAGTCAAGGCTCTTACTCCCTCTTTACGGTTGGTATTGTAGGCATTGAGTTTAATTCTTTTGATAAGACCTTTTTCCGTGACCATGACAAGATACTTGCTGTCGTCAAATTCAGAAACTTTGATAATGGAATTGACTTTTTCTTCGGGAGAGATTGCCAGCAGATTAGCGATGTTCATACCTTTTGCTGTACGGCTACCCTCTGGAATTTCGTAACATTTGAGTTTGTAGACCCTGCCGAAATTGGTAAAGAATAGAATATAATCGTGACTGTTGATAACAAACATATCCGAAACATCATCTTCTTCACGCTTGCTCATACCGGTAATTCCTCTGCCACCTCGTCTTTGTATACGGTAGGTATCAACAGACAAACGCTTGATATAGCCTAAAGTAGTCATTGTCAGTACACATTCTTCGTTAGGGATAAGGTCTTCAATATCTACTTCTCCGCTGACAGACATAATTTCTGTTCTTCTTGGGTCAGCAAATTTCCTGCGGATTTCTATTGCCTCATTTTTAACAATTTCAAGCTGTTTTTCACGACTGGAGATAATTTCCTTATATTCACTGATTTTTATCCGCAACTGATTTAACTCTGACTCGATTTTATCTCTTTCAAGACCTGTGAGTTGTCCTAACTGCATTTGTACAATAGCCTGTGTCTGCAAATCGTCCAGACTGAATTTTTCAGAAAGATTATGTCTTGCACTTGCCTTATCCTTTGATGCTCTGATAGTGGCAATCACTTCATCAATATAATCCAGTGCTATTTTCAGTCCCTCTAAAATGTGTGCCCTTTCATTAGCTTTTCTAAGGTCAAATTCTGTTCTTCGTCTGATGACATCTACCTGGAAATCAATGTAGTGTTGTAAAATCTGTTTGAGGGTAAGAATTTTAGGTTCACCGTTTACAATCGCCAGCATGATAATACCAAAAGTAATCTGCATTTGTGAAAGGGTATATAATTTATTGAGGACAACCTGCGGTGAAGCGTCACGGCGGATATCAATTTCGATGTGCATACCGTCCCTGTCGGAATGGTCTTCAATGTTCGTGATACCGTCAATGCGTTTATCTTTGCACAAATCGGCAATACTTTCCACAAGTCTTGCTTTATTGACCTGATAAGGCAACTCCGTAACAATAATTTTGAAACGACCGTTTTTCCCCTCTACGATTTCGGCTTTCGCTCTTACGGTAATCTTACCACGACCTGTGCCATAGGCTGCTCTGATTCCTGCACGCCCCATAATCAATGCACTTGTCGGAAAATCAGGGCCTTGTATATGTTCCATCAGTTCCCCAAGTTCAGCGTTGGGATTATCAATCAGACAACACATAGCGTCTATGACTTCTCCCATATTATGCGGAGGAATGTTAGTCGCCATACCTACAGCAATACCGCTAGACCCATTGACAAGCAAATTCGGAAATCTTGACGGTAATACAGTGGGTTCTTTCAGACGGTCGTCAAAGTTAGGTGTAAAGTCAACAGTTTCCTTATCTATATCGGTAAGCATTTCGACAGAAATCTTACTCATTTTGGATTCCGTATAACGGTAAGCCGCAGGGGGGTCACCGTCCACTGAACCGAAGTTTCCGTGACCGTCTACCAGAGGATATCTCATGGAGAAATCCTGTGCCAGTCTGACAAGTGCGTCATAGACAGAAGCGTCACCGTGAGGGTGATAACTTCCCAGCACCGCTCCGACCGTATCTGCACATTTACGATACGGCTTTTCAGGACCTAAGTTCTTTTCGTGCATGGTATACAGTATTCTTCTGTGTACGGGTTTCAGTCCGTCCCTCACATCGGGCAAGGCTCTTGACACAATAACCGACATCGAATATTCCAGAAAAGACTTCTGCATTTCCTTTCTCAAATCGACATCTATTATTCTGTTGTTGTTCTCATTCTCCACAATGCTACACCTCTTGTTCAAATTCTCAGTTTAGTCGGGGACGCTGTCCCCGAACCCCTGTTTAAGGGCTGCCGCCCTTAAAAATCCTGCCCACTTTTTTGAAAAAAAGTGGACAAAAAACTTTTAATCTCACTTCATTCGGATTGTTACACTAAGTGTCGGCTATGACAATTAAAAGTTTTTGTCAAACTTTTTTCAAAAAGTTTGTGGGGTTGAGGGGCAACGCCCCTCATAGGGGTGCGGGGGCAACGCCCCTGCATAGTTTTTCATAAATTTCGGGAAAAGTTTTTTTGGCATTCACAGGCTTGAAACTGTCGCTTGATACAAATCCATGTTCGGTATAACCAATATTAACAAGTTCGTTGTTCTGGTTATACAGTTCGTAACGGAATGTGATTTTTGCCACACTGATTTTCTCCACGCTTGTTTTTACGACAATAGTATCACCAAAATAAACTGCCTTTTTATATCTGCAATGCAACTGTATCAGCGGTAACATTAAACCATCTTGTTCAATCTGTTTGTAGGTAGTACCGAAGTGACTGATAAAGTCTACTCTTGCCTGTTCGTAATACAACGCATATACGGAATGATGAACTATTCCCATCATATCCGTTTCACCGTATCTTACGGTAATTTCAGTTGTACTCTGCAAAATCATCACCTTATTTTTTGACCGTCATCATACCATTCCTGAAAAGGGTCAGTATTTCTTCTCTTTTTGAACGCTCTATTGCCTGAAACGGTATGACAAAAACTTTGTTGTCTTTCAAGCGTTTTATCATTATCATATGCTTACTCGTTTTCAGACGGCTGGAATTATCCAGATGAATACAGTATCTGTTTTCGCCGTCCGACATCACCAAATGGGTTTCGTAAATCTGAAAAGTAATTTCCTTACCGTCTACATTCTGCTTAGCCAGTGCGGAAATTTGTTTTTTCGGCACTATCCAGACAACTATCAATATGGCAAAGGCTATCAGTGTAAAAATAATATTATTGAAATTTTCCTTTACAGTGTACGAAAATACAAATCCTGCCATTGCCAACAAGATCAATACAGTGTAAATCAACGACCGCCTGACTTCTTTATTGGTTACACCTGTATAGTTGAGTACTTCATAGGCTTCTGCTTTTGTCAGTCTGAAACTGCCCTCGCAAAGTAATATCTTACTGTGCAGACTTTTGTCTGTTTCATGTAAATGGTGTACCTCGTTGAGTATCTCATCTATCCGTTGCCTGTTTTCTTCCAAAAAATCACCTGTTTTTATATATCAAGATTTTTCACATATTTGGCATTTTTCTCTATAAATTGTCTTCTCGGCTCTACCTTATCACCCATAAGAATGGTAAAGACTTCATCTGCCGCTTCTGCGTCCGAAAGTTCTACTCTTAGCATTACTCTTGATTCAGGATTCATTGTGGTTTCCCACAACTGTTCGGAGTCCATCTCACCAAGACCTTTATACCGCTGAATATCTGTCTTACCATCAAGTTTACTTAAAATTTTATCTCTTTCTGCGTCCGTATAGGCATAGTGATGTTCTTTGTTTTTGGTGATACGGTAAAGCGGTGGCTGAGCAATATAGACATGACCTTGTTCGATAAGTGGTCGCATAAAACGGAAAAAGAAGGTAAGCAACAGTGTACGGATATGCGAACCGTCAACATCAGCGTCTGCCATGATGATAACTTTGCCGTAACGCAATTTCTCAATATCAAACTCATCACCGATACCTGTTCCCAGTGCGGTAATAACAGGAGTCAATTTATCGTTGCCGTATACTTTATCCTCACGGGCTTTTTCAACATTCAGCATTTTGCCCCATAACGGCAATATTGCCTGAAAACGCCTGTCACGACCACCCTTAGCTGAACCACCTGCCGAATCTCCTTCGACAATGTAAATTTCGGTTTCTTCGGAATTTCTGGACTGACAGTCTGCTAACTTTCCTGGCAAAGAGGCATTTTCCATAGCGGATTTTCTTCTGACCAGTTCTTTTGCCCGTCTTGCGGCTTCTCTTGCACGGGACGCTGCCAACGCTTTTTCAAAAATCAATTTGGCATTTGCTGGATTTTCTTCCAGATAAATCCGCAACTTTTCACCGACCATCTTTTCAACCATAGTTCTTATTTCTGTATTACCTAGTTTGGTTTTGGTCTGTCCCTCAAACTGTGCCTCTTTGAGCTTGACACTGATAATGACAATTAACCCTTCTCTTAAATCTTCACCTGTCAGATTTTTATCGTTGTCTTTGAGAATATTGAATTTTCTTGCATAATCGTTCATCACACGGGTAAGCCCACGCTTGAAACCGTCCTCTGCCGTACCACCATCAACGGTATGAATATTATTGGCAAACGACAACACCACTTCGTTATAACTGTCATTGTATTGCATAGCAATTTCCGCTGATGAACTATCATCAGGAGCAGTTGTGCTAAAATAAATAACATCAGGATGAACTGCATCAAGTTCACGCTTTTTACGGATATATTCCGCAAAACTGACAATACCACCGTCATATTTGAAATTCTCCGTCTGAATATTGTCGTTATCACGCAAATCTCTCAGTTCAATATGTATTCCTGCATTCAGAAAAGCCTGTTCACGCAAGCGTCTTTGGAGTGTTTCAAATTCATATTCGGTAGTTTCCTTGAAAATTTCGGGGTCAGCTTTGAAAATGACTTCCGTACCAGTGGTCTGACTTTCTCCTATGGTTTGCAGTTCCGTTACAGTATCACCTCGTTCATAACGCTGACGGTAGATATGTTCACCGTCATATACCAGAACTTCCAGCCACTCGGAAAGAGCATTGACAACAGACGCTCCCACGCCATGTAAACCGCCTGATACCTTATATCCGCCACCACCGAATTTTCCGCCTGCGTGCAACACCGTAAACACGACTGTAACCGCAGGAATACCTGTTTTTTCGTTAATTCCTGTAGGAATACCTCGTCCGTTATCCCGTACCCTGATAACATTGTCAGGCAATATATCCACTGTGATTTTCGTACAGTATCCTGCCAGTGCTTCATCAATAGAGTTATCAACAATTTCATACACAAGATGGTGTAATCCCGCAGGACCTGTTGACCCTATATACATTCCGGGTCTTTTTCGAACTGCCTCCAGTCCCTCAAGCACCTGAATTTCATTGGCACCGTATTCATTCTCAACCTTTGTTATATCCATGTTATCCAACACAAAACCCTCCGTTTATCCGTTTTACAATCTATCTCTGACAAATTTTATGATTTTGCTTTGTGACGCTCTTGTTTTCTTTCGTTGTGTTGTCTGAGCTGTTTTTCAGAATATTTGTCGTATACTCTGAACCTTACTGTAAATGGTACAAGTAAAAGCGATATCCCGAAAAAAATCAGCGTGACTAACAACAATCCTATGGGATGCAATTCCGCAAAGTGAAACAGCAAAAGATTAAGTCCCACCAGCAACAGAATATCTGCTGTGAAAAACAGGATTTTTCCCTTTCGGGTTTCTATCGTAAAGACTTTCTTACAATGACGACATTCTATATTGCGATATCTGCACATATTTTTCACTTCATCATAACGGTACACCGCCTGACAATGCGGACATACGGGTAATTTTAATAATTTCAAGACTTCTGCACTTCCCGTTTTATTTTGTTGATATATCCGCTATCTGTTATTCCAGATGGGATATATCCATAAATCCATCACTGTCTGTACTGTCGTCAGCTTTGGCAATTTTCGTTCGGGTACTTGGTGCTCCTGACGCTTCGCCAAACTGTTCATAATTGATACTTTTCCGCTTTTTCTTGATTGGTACCAGTCTGACAAAAAAAGGCGTGATGAGATAAATAATCAAAAATGGTATGGCTACCCATAACATTCCCCATAAATTCTGTATAAATTTCGGTGTAGTAAAAATAATCACCAGAATTATCGCAAGAATTACCGCTACAATAACGATGAGTTTGAATACATTGGAGAAATATACCGTTGAACTTCTTCCACAACGATGACATTTATACTCACCGTGTTTTCTCTCCATGAAAGCCTGAAAATAATTGAGCCTTTTTCCACAATAAGGACATCTCGTCTTTTTCATAAATTCTACAACCTCTCCACGCCAGTTTGTCAATCCAAATTTTTTATCTTTCCACTTTTCCACATAAAAATTGTGGAATTGTCAATAAAAATATGCTTGTCAAGCTATGACAACTGAAAGTTTTTGGTCAAACTTTTTTCAAAAAGTTTGTGGGGTTCAGGGGCAACGCCCCTGATGGGATTTTTAAGGGCAACGCCCTTAAACTCATAAAATTTCAAACAAAATTTGCGAATGCAAATTTTGACTTTTCCACTTTTCCACATGATGATTGTGGAATTGTCAATAATTCTATTTTTTATATTTTCCACTTTTCCACATGACTATTGTGGAATTGTCAATAAATTTAAATGCAAAATTTGCTTTCGCAAATTTTGTTTTGTTTTCGTGGAGTTAAAGGGCTGCCGCCCTTTAAAATCCTGCTTAAAGGGCTGCCGCCCTTTAAAATCCCGCCCACTTTTTTGAAAAAAAGTGGACAAAAAACTTTTAATTTTGTAAGCTCAACGGCTGATATTCTTTATCACATTGCTAATTACGAATTGCTGATTGAACTTCCTCTGTTAAGCAATGTTTTTGGGGAAATCTGACTGATATAAACTATCCTCCTGCCGTTTCTCTGACAGACAATAAACGATTTCGGCAACTCCTGAGAAACATTGACAATCTCTGCGTTTTTTGTACGGACAGCAAGATAATTTCTGGTATGTCTGGATACAGTGGTATTATCAATATCAAAAATTCCTACGATATCTTTTTCCCGTACAATAATATTATTTCCCAAATGTAAATACATTGTTATGACCTATTCTTTCTGTGGCATAATAACACCGTCATTGACATAAAATACTTTTCCCGAAAACCGCTTATCCGCTTTCGGATATTCGCAACAAGTCAGAAAAACTTGTGTGCCGTATATCTCATTGAGCAAAAAATTTTGTCTGTCGTTATCCAGTTCACTCAACACATCGTCTAAAAGTATAGCAGGTTTACTCTGTGTAATTTCGTCGATTAATGACGCTTGGGCAAGTTTCAGTGACAGTACCGCTGAACGCTGTTGACCTTGTGAAGCATACAGTCTTGTATTTTTGCCGTTTACGGTAATTTCCACATCATCACGGTGTACTCCATGAGTGGTAAAACCATACTGCATATCTTCATTGCGGTGTTTCTGTAACGATAAACGGAAATCTTCTGTCATCTGTGCAAGGGGTGTCTGTGTATCATAGCGGTTTCTGTACAACAGCGACAGCAACTCTTTACCGTGCGATATTCCTTGATGATAAATCCCTGCTTTCTGAGAAAGTGTGTCGATATAGCGTATCCTTTCGGCAACAATTTTCCCTCCGACAGTGGCAAGTTCATTATCCCATATTTCCAGTACACTTGAAAAATCCGCATATTTTTTATTTTCTTTCAGCAAAGCATTTCTCTGGTCAAGCACTCTGTTATATCTTGCCAGCAATGCGGAATATTTCGGCTTGACCTGACATATGGCACTGTCGATAAATTTCCGTCTGAGTGAGGGTCCGCCTTTTATCATCGAAAGATTTTCGGGAGAAAAAACCACAGTCGTTATTTTGCCCATCAGATAAGCCGAGGACGGCTTTTTAATCTCATTAAGGTAGTTTTCCCTTTTTCCGCTTAAAAGCCGAATACGGGCATTCTGGAGCCTTTCTGAGGCATAGAAATCTACTTCTACCTCCGCATGGCTTTTCTGAAAGGCAATCAGTTCCTTATCCTTTGCACTACGGAAAGATTTTACCCCGTTGAACAACCATAAAGCCTCAATGAGATTGGTCTTTCCCTGTCCGTTTTCGCCCGTAATGATATTCATTCCCTCACTGAAAATGAGTTCTCCGTCTTTCAGATTTCTGAAATTGCTGTATTTCAGTTTTCTGATTGTCACCTTTGGCACACCTCAATGATTTTAAATGCTGTTGCCACAATATCACCGTCACGGATTTTCTTATTCCGCATAGTGCATACTTCTCCGTTGAGTGTCACTTCACCGTTTTGTACCATGAGTTTTGCCTGTCCGCCTGTGTCGGCACAACCGCTGAATTTCAACAGATTATCTAGTTTGATAAATTCGGTGTCGATAAAAATTTTTTCTCTTTCCGTCATGATTTGAACCTCATCGGCACAACCAGAAAAATAAACGGTTCACCATTGTCAACAGGCGTGATTTTGATTGGACTGATTGCTCCGTTAAGACCGACTTTAATCTGGTCTGTATCAGAATTTTTCAAAGCGTCAAGAAGATAGCGGTTATTCAGACCGATTTCCACATTTTCGCCTGTGATGTGTGCAAGTATCGTGTCGTTAGCCTTGCCGACAGATGTTGAACAGGATAAATTAACCTGCGTATCGTAAACCATGCACTTTATCGGGCTTTGGATTCTGTCAGAATTGAGCAAGGACATTCTTTCTACCGCTGAAATAAATTCTCTTGTGTTGGCAACAAATTCTGTTTTCACCGTTTCAGGAATGGTAGAACGGTAATCAAGAAAATTTCCCTCAATCAATCTGGTGATGATGGAATAGTCCCCGATTTTTAGAACGGCGTGTCTTTGTCCGACAGTGATTTGTACTGTTTGTTCATCGTCTGTGGTAAGTTTCAGTATTTCGCTGAGTGTTTTACCGGGAACAATGAATTTTGTGTTGGTATCACAACTGACCGCTTCCTGACGGATAGCCACTCTGTAGCCATCAATGGAAACGATACGGAACATTTTGTTTTTAATTTCAAAAAGTGAACCCGTGTAGATGGGTTTGGTATTGTCGTCTGAGATAGCAAAAATTGTCTGTTTAATCATATTGCGTAAAATACCGCCTTCGATTTCCAGAGTGCTTTCAGCGTCCACAATGGGCAACTCAGGATAGTCGTCTGACGGAATACCGACAATCTGATAATCCGCACAACCGCAGTGAATATAAACAACCGCTTTCTCATCAGTTTCAATGCTTACGCTGTTGTCGGGAAGTCGTCTGATAATTTCGGCAAAGAGTTTTGCACTGACAACAATACTGCCGTTTTCCTGTACAGTACTTAACACAGAGGTTGTAATTCCTATTTCCAAATCGTAACCGCAAAGAACGATTTTATCATCGATTGCCTTGATGAGTATACCTTCTAATGCCGGAAGATTTGTTTTTGGAGAAACTGCTCTTTGCACATTGGTAACAGCCGTTGCCAAATCTTTTTGATAACATGAAAATTTCATTGCTTATCCTCCGAAAAAAATTTTTGAAAAAAATTTTGAAAAAATAAAAAGTTCAGTATACAGATTATAGTAGTAGTAGTAGGGGATGTCAATATGTTGAAAACTCATCGAAAAGCCCGAAATTACGGGCTTTTCGAGCCAAAGTTTTCAACAATTAGGGGTCAAAAATTGTTGAAAACTTGTGGAAAACTTGTGGAAAACTTTTTTGAAAAAGTTTTCCACATTTTCCACAATTCAACATTTTCAACAAGTTTTCAACAATCGTCCGAAAATGTTGAAAACTTGTTGAAAACATGTGGAAAACTTTTTGAGATAGATTTTCTCAAAACTGAGTTTTCAACAGTCTTATGTGGAAAACTTGTGGAAAATGTTAATAACTTTTCGGGGCAAAATTGAGTTTTCAACATTTTATGTGGAAAACTTGTGGAAAATGTTGAAAACTTTTGAGGGTTAAAATCACAAAATCAGGTTTCTGTTTCAAGATTTTTTCGGATATCATGAATCATTTCACGGATTTTGGGGTCAGTTTCCATACTTTTTTCCACTTGCTGACAGGTGTAAACAATCGTGGAATGATGTCTGCCGTTGAATGCGTTGCCGATTTGTTCCATAGACATATTGGTAATATCTTTGACAAGATAGATGGCAATCTGTCTGGCTTTGGAGAGATTGGCACGGCGGTTTGAAGATTTGATTTCCTCTGCGGTGACATTGAAAGTTCTTGCCACTTCATCAACGATGGTGTCCAGTGTAATTTCTACAGGGACTTCTTCACTTTGCAGTTCAGCGATAACCTCATGAGCCATTTTGATACTGATTCTTTCTTTGTTGAGTAAATTTTTGGCGTGCAGTTTTTTTACAGCACCCTCCAGTTTACGGATATTGGTTTTAATTTTGGAAGCAATCAGTTCGCTGATATTGTAAGGGACTTCTATATTAAGTTGTTCAGCTTTTTTATTAATGATAGTAATTCTGGTTTCGATATCAGGGGGTTGAATATCGGCAAGTAATCCCCATTCAAAACGGGATTTCAGACGGTCTTCCAATGTTTTCATTTCTTTGGGTGGCACATCTGAGGTAAAGACAATCTGTTTTCTTGCCTCATACAAGGTATTGAAAGTGTGAAAAAATTCTTCCTGAGTAGCTTCTTTCCCTGCGATGAACTGGATATCGTCCACAAGCAGAACATCAACCGTTCTGTATTTATCACGGAAATGGTCAGCGGTCTTTTTACTTAATGAGTCAATGAGTTCATTGGTAAAATCTTCGCCTTTAACATAGATGATTTTTTTGGACGGGTCATTTTTAGAAATGACATTCTTGATAGCGTACAGTAAATGTGTTTTGCCCAAGCCTGAATTACCGTAAATGAAAAGCGGGTTCTGTACTTCCAGACCTGCAGGGTCTTTGGCAACGGCAAGACACGCTTTGTATGCCAAATCGTTGGATTTCCCCACAACAAAATTTTCGAAAGTATATTCATCGCCATATTTATCGCTGGGGGTATCATTATTTGTGGGGGTTGCGAGTTCGGTTGATGTGTCTGCGGAAACTTCGATAATAAAGTTAAATTTTGTTCCCAGCACTTCTTCGGACGCATTTTTCAGTATCTCTATGTAGCTGTTTTCCAGCACAGTTTTGTTGAGATTATTCGGTACAGAAAGTGTAATGCAAACTTCTTCGAAATCGACATTTATCGGGACTGCTTTTCCTATCCATGCGTTGTAAGCGACATCTGAAATGGCTTTCTTGCCGTTATCCCTCTTATTTTTGAGGTAATCGCATATCAAATCCCATGCTTCTTTATATGTTTCCAAATACTCCACCTCTTTATACTTTTTTTTATTGCCTATATCTGATATATTTTAGCACATTTTCTTTTTTATTTCAAATCTTTTTTATATTTTTTGTCACTTTGCAAAAAATACCAAATGCTAATCCATGTTATTTAGTAAATGCGTGGGAGTTGCCCTTAACAATCATGGCAGGGGTGTTGCTATGAGGGGCTTTGCCCCTGCACCCCACAACTTTTAGTGTTTAAGGGCTTTGCCCTTAAAAATCCCATCAGGGGCTTTGCCCCTGAACCCCACAAGCCTTTGAAAAGGCTTGACCGAAACTTTTAATTGTCATAGCCAACACTTAATTGAAGAATCTGAACGAAGTGAGATTAAAAGTTTTTTGTCCACTTTTTTTCAAAAAAGTGGGCGGGATTGTTAAGGGCGGCAGCTCTTAACACAGAATTTTAAAGGGCGGTAGCCCTTTAACAAAACAAAAAATGAAAATTGGTTATTGACGGGTCAGAGAAATTATGATACAATGCTAAATTGCAAGGTTACTATCCGAAAGGGGGAATGTCAAGATGTTGAGAACATATCAACCTAAGAAACTTCACAGAAAAAAAGAACACGGCTTCAGAAAAAGAATGGCTGACAGAAACGGCAGAAAAGTACTTGCCCGCAGAAGAGCTAAGGGCAGAAAAAGGTTGTCTTACTAAAAATTAAGACCACTTCTTATCAAGTGGTCTTTGTTTTTGTGTAAAGATACGCAGGACGGACTGTTTTACAGATAGCAGGGTTGTGATAAAGATGAAAGTAGTTACTTTGAATAAGAACAAGGAATTTCACAGGGTGTATAACAGAGGAAAATCCTATGTTTCACCGCTTCTGGTGACTTATGTCTTTAAAAGAAAATACGATACGCCCAGAGTAGGTATCACAACAGGGAAGAAAATCGGCAAGGCAGTCAAAAGAAACCGTGCAAGACGGGTGATTATGGCGGCGTACCGTGAGCTGTATCCCAGAATTGATGGCAGATACGATATTGTTTTTGTGGCAAGAGGAAAGACAGCAAACAGTAATGTAAAAAGTCATGATGTTTTGCACCATATGGAGAAACAGCTAAGAAAAGCGGGAGTTATCACAAAATGTTAAAACGCCCGCTTCTTTGGCTGATTAGGTTTTACAGAAAACACATTTCTCCGAACACACCGCCCAGTTGTAAGTTTACACCTACTTGTTCGCAGTATGGTTTAGAGGCTATCGAACGCTTCGGAGCTTTGAAAGGCGGAGCGATGACACTTTGGAGAATATTACGCTGTAATCCGTTTTCCAAAGGAGGATACGACCCTGTTCCTCCGAAAAAAACAAGAAAGAAAAAATAGTTTTCCGTACAAGTTTAGTGACAAGGATAGGATGGAATAAAGTGGATATTTTCGGAATGATATTCGGAACCATAGGCAGTCTGTTCGGATATGTGCTGTGGTTTTTCTATACGATATTCAATAATTACGGTGTTGCGATTATCCTGTTTACGATTGTGGTAAAATTGTTACTGTTTCCGCTTTCGATACGACAGCAGAAATCTATGGCGAAAAATGCCAGAATGTCAAAAAAACAACAGGAAATCAGACAAAAATATGCAGGCGATACCAAAAAAGCCAATGAAGAAATTCAGAAACTGTACGAAAAAGAAGGCGGTATGCAGTCTATGGGCTGTATGTCGATGTTTGTGCCGTTGTTGCTTTTGATGGGTGTGTATTATGCGATTGCCAGTCCCCTGACAAATACTCTCCATATGGACAGCACAACCGTTACCAATGCTCTCAATAATCTTACCGTTCTGCCCGGAATAGGTAATCAGTTTACTTCTATATATGGTCAGTTGGAAATTGTCAATATTTCCAAACAGGCGGCAGGGATTTCATTTTTGAGCGGATTTTTCAACAGTGGAGAAATTCAATCAATTTCGGCTTATGCGGACAGCTTTAATTTCTTAGGTATGGATTTACTCGGTAAACCCAGTGACGGATTTTCGATATTGTTGCTGATTCCTGCTTTGTGTCTGATAACATCGTTGGTATCTCAGTTTATTACCATGAAGATTCAGGGAAATTTACAGCAACAGAAAGGCTGTATGTGGGGTATGCTTTTATTTGCACCGTTTTTCAGTGCTTATATTGCTTATTCTGTGCCTGCTGCCGTAGGTTTTTACTGGATTATGTCTACTTTGACTTCGTTTGTTCAGACATTGATTTTACAGAATTTCTACAGCGTTGACCATATGACCGCAATGCAAGAAGCTCAAAGAGTGGAATTGCTCAGATTGGAAGAGAAAAATGTTGTGTACGCTTATAATCCCAGAAAAAGAGTAAGCGAAAACAGTAATAATGGTAGTAAAACAAAAAATAATAATAATCAGAATATAAAAAAGAAGAAGAAAAAATAAGTTTGAGGTGTAAAAAATCATGACAAGAGAAGCCATCGGAATAGGCGATAATGAAGAGTTGGCAAAGCGTGACGCTTTAAAACAGTTAGGTCTGAAAAGTTCTGAAAATGTAAGATTTGAAGTTATCAAAAAGGCAGAAAAAAAGGTATTTGGTTTGTTTGGTGGAAGTTCGGCAAAAGTAAAAGCTGTTGTGGAAACGCCTGATGAGATTGAGCAGATTATCGAAACCATTCAGAAAAATGATACTCCACAAACCATAGGTAAAGTTATTGTCGATACTAAGATTGCTGATGAAGTTCTTGACATTTCTGATGTGGAAAATGTGGAAAACTCTGTAGAAAACACCGTATCTGACGAAGAAGAAAATACCGTTATTGAAACTATCGAAACCGAAAAAACGGAAAATAACAGCATAGTAAAGGATTATGACTGTGCCAAAGAGGCAAAAGCCTATGTGGAAAGAGTGCTGAAAGCTATGGGGCTTGACAAGGTTGAAGTTGACATGACTGAAACGGAAGAATCCGCTGAAATTACCCTTGCAGGCGAACAGGTCGGTATGGTTATTGGTCGTCGTGGTGATACGCTGGACGCTTTACAGTATCTGGCAGGATTAGTGGCTAATCATATGGGCAATACTTATTTCAGAATTACCATCAATATCGGCAATTACAGAGAGAAAAGAGAAAAAACTTTGGAAGCTCTTGGCAGAAAACTGGCATTTAAAGTGCTGAAAACGGGGAGAAATGTTTCTCTTGAACCTATGAACCCTTATGAAAGAAGAATTATTCATACTGCTGTACAGAAAGTCAACGGAGCAGTTTCATGGTCTGAGGGAGAGGTTATCAACCGTCATGTTGTGATAGGTCCTGACCCTGAATATAAGCGTAATTACCGCAAAAATTCTTACAATAAAAATGGTAAGCGACCGTCTAATAATTATAATAAGAAAAAACCTTACAATACACCCAGAAAGAATTACAATAAAACAGACAATACACTCAAAACAGAAAGAACACCCAAAAATGAGGGTAGCAATTTTTCCTTGTACGGTAGGGTTGACAATAAAAATAACTGATTTTCGTTACCGTCCTGATGGCTTTTTCGGGACGGTATTTTTTATGCAGGGGCGTTGCCCCCGCACCCCGATGAGGGGCTTTGCCCCTCAACCCCACAAACTTTTTGAAAAAAGTTTGACAAAAACTTTCAAGGCTCACTTCGTTCGGAAATCTTTAGCTAAGTGTTGGCGGTGAAACTACTTTTTTTCAAAAAAGTGGGCGGGATTGTCAAGGATGCAACCCTTGACACAGGATTTTAAAGGGCGGTAGCCCTTTAACTAGGAGTGAAATCATAATATGGAAAATCATTATCAGGTAATTGTGATTGGTGCAGGACCGTCAGGTTCGGCTTGCGGAATTACTTTGCAAAAACAGGGAATTAAACATTGTGTGATTGATAAAGCTACTTTTCCCAGAAATAAAACCTGTGCAGGATTAGTGACCAAAAAGACTTATGGATTGATAAACGAACTCTTTGAGGAACAAAATACGGAAGATTTATTCTGTATGAAATCTTCCCGTATCAGACTTTACCGCAAAACGCAACTGCTTGCTGACGCACCACTTGAGCGTGAAATCCGTCTGGTAGAAAGAAAAATCTTTGATAATGCTCTTGTGGAAAAATACCGTGAATTGGGCGGTGTGCTGATGGAGGGGGAAAGTGGCATTACGGTAGATTATGACAATAACCGTATTCTGCTTTCCGATGGTCAGATACTGTATTATGACACCCTCATTTTTGCGGACGGTGCATTGAGTATGTCGCATAAATTACTCAATGTAGATAAATCAAAAATGGCTTTCGGTGTAGAAACTTATCTCCCTGCTAAAGTGCTTGATACGAAAAGCGTGGATATTTATTTTGAATATGTGGATAACGGTTACCTGTGGGTATTTCCGCATGGAGAAACCGTTTGTGTTGGTGTGGCAGGTCAGTATAAAAAAGGGGAAGATTATAAGGGAATGTTAGCCTCTTTTCTGAAAGATGTGGGTGTCAGCACAGAAAATATCAAGTATATTGGAGCATTTTTACCTTACGGCTATGTTATTCCGCAGGAAAAATTGCCCGATAATGTTATACTGATTGGTGATGCAGGAGGTTTTACTGACCCTATCTCAGGTGAAGGATTGTATATGGCGTTAAAGACGGGAATATTGTCGGCACAGGCAGTCATTACCCAAAATCCTAAGAAAACTTATTGGCAAAGTGTAAAAGGTCTTGTCAGTGTGGTCAGGGAAGGTAACAGAGTACAGAAATTTTTCTATTCACCTGCTATTCACAAAATGGTACTCGGAAAACTTTCTGGTAAAGAAAAATTAGTATCCTTCTTTTTTGAAAATCAGGTGGAAGAATATCATTACGAATACCGCAATATTATACAGATGTACCGTGACTATAAAAAAAGTCGTCATTAAATGCTTGACAACCAAACTAAAGTATAGTATAATAGCCGTCAGTGTCAAGTAAAACACTTTACACCTTTGGAGTGTAGAACATGGATAAGAAAATCATGATTTCTGTTCTGCTGGACTTTTACGGACAGCTCCTTTCACCCAGACAACTGGAAATGATGAATTATTACTACAATGATGATTTGTCATTACGGGAAATCGCTGAAATGAGTGGAATTACCAGACAAGGGGTCTATGATATCATTAAGAGAAGTGATACCTTTCTGGAAGAACTGGAAGAAAAGTTACACCTTTATCATAAGTGGCAAAGTATTGAACAGGATTTGAATAATGTGGAAATGACTTTGCAGACAGTTGTCGGAAATGAAAATTGTAAGCGTGCAATAGAAATGATTGAACAGATAAAAAATAAATTCTAGCTGAACGGTTGGAATTATCGTTTGTAATGCGTAATTTGTAATGCGTAATTCGTAATTGTAGAAAAACAACCTGTAGCTATGACAATTAAAAGTTTTTGTCCACTTTTTTCAAAAAGTGGGCGGGATTTTTAAGGGCGGAAGCCCTTAAAACGGGATTTTAAAGGGCGGTAGCCCTTTAACAGGTGGAATAAATTTTGAAAGGGTGATGGATTTGGCTTTTGAAGGATTGACCGAAAAACTTTCCAACGCATTCAAAAAACTGCGTTCCAAAGGAAAACTGACAGAAAATGATGTCAAAACTGCTATGCGTGAAGTCAGACTGGCTTTGCTGGAAGCTGATGTCAACTATAAAGTTGCCAAAGATTTTACCAATAAGGTAGCCGAAAGAGCTGTCGGGTCTGATGTTATGGAAAGTCTTACTCCTGCCCAGATGGTCATTAAGATTGTCAATGAAGAACTCACCAATTTAATGGGCGGAGAAGAAGTGCGTCTGGAATGGGCATCAAAACCGCCTACTGTTATTATGATGTGCGGTCTGCAAGGTTCAGGTAAAACCACGCATACAGGTAAATTGGCGAAAATGCTTAAAAAAGAGGGTCACAGACCGCTTGCTGTAGCGTGCGATATCTATCGTCCTGCTGCTATCGAACAGTTGAAAGTAGTTGCTCAAAGCGTTAATGTGCCTGTTTTCGAAATGGGTAAGACAAATCCTGTTAAAATTGCTAAGGAGTCCATTAAGTATGCCAAAGATTACGGGTATGATATGGTTATCTTGGATACCGCTGGACGCTTGCATATTGATAAAGAACTGATGGGCGAACTGGAGAAAATCAAAAAGGAAGTTACCCCTCAGGAAATTCTGCTTGTAGTTGATGCTATGACAGGTCAGGACGCTGTTAATGTGGCTAAGACCTTTAATGATTTGCTGGATATTACAGGTGTTGTACTGACCAAACTTGACGGCGATACCAGAGGTGGTGCAGCACTTTCAGTAAAAGCGGTTACAGGCAAGCCTATTAAATATGCAGGTACAGGCGAAAAACTGGACGATTTGGAAGTTTTTCACCCCGACAGAATGGCAAGCCGTATTTTGGGTATGGGCGATATGCTTACTCTCATTGAAGAAGCTGAAGAACGCCTTGACCAGAAAAAAGCTATGGAAATGGCGGAAAAATTACAGAAAAATAAGTTTGACCTCAATGATTTGCTTGACCAGTTCGGTCAGATTAAACGCATGGGTCCTATTAAAGGTATTCTCAAGAAACTGCCCGGTATAGACAGCGGTAAACTTGATGATATGGATGTCGATGATAACCTTATCTATCGTAATGAGGCGATTATCTTATCCATGACACCGCAGGAAAGAGAAAAACCTTCTATTATCAATCCTTCCAGAAAAAGACGAATTGCCAAAGGTTGCGGATTGAAAGTGGAAGATGTCAACCGTCTGCTCAAACAGTTTGAACAAATGCAGAAAGTTATGAAACAGTTGGGCGGTAAAAAAGGTAAACGCAAAAAGTTCAGAAATCTTCCAGGACTTGGTGGTATGCCACCTATGGGCGGAAATAACCCTTTCGGGAAATTTTAACCTAAATGGGCAAGAAGTCCCCCGCCTCTAAGGCGGTGGGATGAATTGCCCGTCAGCCGTAAGGCTGACTTTTTCCTTGACTTACGGCTCTGTTTATGCTATGTTTGAGATAAAGAGGTGAGAACAAGATGAACAAAGCCTACAAATTCAGGATATACCCTGATGAAGAACAAAAAATATTGATAGCAAAGACATTCGGGTGTGTAAGATTTATATACAATAAAATGTTAGGTGATAAAATAGAATACTATCATCATACACAGAAAAAGCTGAATAATACTCCTGCACAGTATAAGACTGAATTTGAGTGGTTGAAAGAAGTAGATAGTCTTGCCCTTGCTAATGCACAGATAAATTTGCAGAATGCGTATAATAACTTTTTCAGAGATAAGAGAGTTGGCTTTCCTAAGTTCAAATCAAAAAAAGACAGTAAAAGAAGTTATACAACGAATTGTGTCAATGGAAATATCATTGTTCGTGATGGTAGGATAAGACTTCCGAAATTAGGTTTTGTCAAAATGAAACAGCATAGAAACATACCTGATGATTACAAACTGAAAGCTGTTACAGTAAGTCAGACAGCAAGTGGAAAATATTATGTGAGTATCCTGTTTGAGTACGAAAACCAAGTACAGAAAACAGAACCACAGAAATTTTTAGGTCTGGATTTTTCTATGCACGAATTGTATGTTGACAGCAATGGAAATTGTCCGCAGTTTCCGAGATATTATAGACTGTCTGAAAAGAAACTGAAAAAAGAACAAAGGAAGCTGTCCAAAATGGAAAAAGGTTCAAAGAACAGAGAAAAACAGCGTATCAGAGTTGCAAAGCTACATGAAAAGGTTGCCAATCAAAGAAAGGATTTTCTACATAAACAGTCAAGACAGATAGCCAATGCCTATGATTGTGTGTGCATTGAAAATCTGAATATGCAGGCAATGGCACAGTCGCTGAATTTCGGTAAATCTGTTTCAGACAATGGTTGGGGAATGTTCACGGCATTTTTGCAATACAAACTTGAAGAAACAGGGAAATGGCTTGTAAAAGTAGACAAGTTCTTTGCCAGTTCACAGTTTTGCAGTGTCTGTGGATATCAGAACAGTGGTACAAAGGATTTGTCCGTCAGAGAATGGACTTGTCCTTGCTGTCAGACATATCACGACCGTGATATAAATGCCGCCGTAAACATACGAAATGAAGGTATGCGAATAATGTTGGCATAAAAAATAAAACCGTGGGACACACGGGGTTAGCTCGCTGATACTGTACAGATTGCTGTACTTGAACGAGAAGCCCCCGCCTCTAAGCGAAGCGTAGGCGGCGGGAGTATGTCACTACAGCCGTTCACCCAAGAAATTGGTGAATATAGATAAGTTACTACAGATTCGGAGGTAAATAAAATGGTTAAAATCAGATTGAGAAGAATGGGTGCAAAAAAAGCCCCTTTCTATCGTGTCGTTGTTGCTGACTCCAGATATCCCAGAGATGGTCGTTTCATTGAAGAAATCGGCTATTACAACCCTATGGTTGAACCTGCTGATGTCAAGGTTGACGGCGAAAAGGCAAAAAAATGGATTGCTAACGGTGCTCAGATGACAGATACTGTCAAATCACTGTTTGCAAGATACAATGTATTGGGCGAATAATGAAAAAGGAGTGTCTTTACTTATGGAAAATTTATTGATTACTATTGCACAAGGTCTTGTTGATGACCCCTCTGCGGTATCGGTTGACAAGGACGAACCTAACGAAAGCGGTATTGTTGTCTATCATCTTCATGTTGCTGAACCTGATATGGGCAGAATTATCGGTAAACAGGGCAGAATTGCTAAGGCTATCCGTACTATCGCAAGGTCTATCGCTATCAGAAACAACACCAAAGTTATGGTGGAAATTGACTGATAATTCCTTATGCGGAAAATCCCCAGAAAGAGAAGTTTTCGGACTTTCTCTTTCTGGGGGATTTTTTTCAGCGATAAGAACGGAATTTTTTCTTTTTATTGACGGATAATATGCCTCCCAATGCTCCTGCACAAAGCATGGCTACCAGTTTGGTTATTGCTGTCAGCGAAAGATTATCCATACAGACAATAAATCCTACCGTAAAGACAATCACAAACAAGACAAATGCCGTCAGTATTCCTATGACAAGACCGTTGCTCTTGTATATCCTCACCGCTATGTAACTGCCGACAAATGAACCGATTGCTCCTATTATCTGCATGAGGATATAAGCTACATTCAGTGGTAACTGTCCCACTTTGACTAAACTCCATGCACTTATCAACATTCCTAACGAACAGAAAATAATTCCGCTGATGACACCAATGGCGACTGCGATAATTATTTTCTGAATATTTTTCTCATACATATTTTTCTCCCCCGCCTCTACTTTTGCTATATTGTATTCATATAAAGAGGGAGTTATGATAACTTTATTCCTTCACCGATAAATTGATTTGGATATCTCCTGTAGAAGTTGTGATTTCACATTTTCCTCCTGAAATTGTTTCGGGAACATGGACTGTGCCTGTTGATGTTTTTGTAACGAATATTTTTTCGGAATTAAGTGTGCCGTCGACATCGCCTGTGGAAGTCTTAATATCAATCTGATTGGCATCGCAGTTTTCAAAGTGAATATTTCCCGTACTTCTTTCAACATTGAACTTGTCCGAAGCAATGGTATTTTTCATGGTGACATTGCCCGTGCTTCCTGTCGAAGTGAAGTTCTGGCAGGTCACATCTGTCAATATTATTTTTCCCGTACTGACCTTTGCCGAAATAGTGTCTTTACAGATGACAGAACTCATAGAAATATTTCCTGTAGAAACACTTAAATCAATATTTCCTGCCTGCATTTTGTCAAGTTGAATAGCTCCCGTACTCGTTTTTCCCCTGAAATTTTCTTTTACTGATGCGTTGCAATCAATATCACCTGTACTTGCCGTAATATCTACATTATCGAAAGAAAATAAATCAGGAATAGTAATATTTCCCGTCTGGTTGTTAATTTTCAGTAACTCATATTTTTCGGATGGAAGATATACTGTCATAGACAAAGATTTTGAAAAAATCGTTATATGGTCATACCAATTCCGCCTATCGTCAACAATAATATGCAATGTTTCCTTTTCAACGGAAACGGAATGTTTTAATTTATCACTTTCCACACACACCACACTGCAATTTCTGTCTGTGGACGGTTTGAAAAGAATATCCGTTTCAGTAACATTGATTTCGATGTTACGAAAATCTTTGTCTGCTGTGTAGGTATTGGTTTCGTATATTACGGTGTTGAGTTTTGAAAAATCAGATTTTGTGGCAATACACACGCCCAAAAAAAGTAAAAGTCCGATGACAACAAGCACAACTGCTATGATAATAACCGTCTTTTTTGTTTTATATGTTTCTTTTTGATACAACTGTTTTTTCATTTTGAATGCTCCTTTCTGATGTACCAGGTTTTTATGTCCAGTATTACTTTTTTTGTTAAATAAATGGTAGTTTTTGATACATAAATACAGCCGAAAAACAGAAGTATTGAAAGTCCTGCACAGAACAGTCCTACTCCCAACATGGCAGTTCCCAATAAAACATATCCTTTGACAATATAAATTATAGAAGTAATTACTCCGCTGATTGCACATACACACAGAGAAATTTCAACTGCCCATAAAGAAATAATCAATGACCAGATAACTATGTATAAAGAAAGCAATACTGCACCAAATGACAGTAACAACGGAAACCATAACGGAAAACCTAGTATGATAAGCAGTATTTTCCATATTTGTAAAGTGTGTTCTGGGGTTATTTTTTCTTTGACAAGTTTGGTAAACGATATATCTGCAATAATTTGTGATACAATATCATCAACCGAACCGATTTCCTCAACTGCTTTCGTTTCGCTTATTCCTTCTTCCATGCGGTCATCAATCATTTCACTGTAAAATGCCAGTTGTTCTTCTCTATCGTCCTGTGGCAATCCTGACAGACCATTACTCAATTCATTTAAAAATTCTTGTTTAGTCATGTTCGTCCTCCTTAATGACAAACTGATAAATGGATATGACTTCTTTCCATTCAGTTTTGAAATTTTCAATACGCTGTAATCCTGCTTTAGTGATATGGTAATATTTTCGAAGTCGTCCATTGTGTTCGGTTGATTGTACCGTCAGCATTTTTGCCGTTTCCAACCGTTTCAATATGGTATATAAGGTGGATTCTGACAATTCAATATAAGGTTTCATATCTTTAATAATCTTGTAACCATATGAATCTTCATTTTTGATAGCGGCAAGTACACAAATTTCTAAAAGTCCCCGTTTCAACTGTGTATCCAATAATATACCTCCTTTTATGAAATACATCATATCACGAAGTATTATATCTGTCAAGTATTTATTGAAAAAAATACCACCTGTGCGGTTGGAATGATTTTCTAAAGTGTGCAATAATAAGAAAACAACTTGTAGCTATGACAATTAAAAGTTTCGGTCAAGCCTTTGGGGAGGCTTGTGGGGTCAAGGGGCAAAGCCCCTTGTGGGATTTTTAAGGGCGAAGCCCTTAAAGAAGCCCTTAAACTCCCAAAAAAACCGCCTGTAAAGTAAATTACAGACGGTTTTCTATTAACTTTCCTTTATTTTCAGGCGATTAGCAACCGCAACCACAACCGTTATTGTCTGAATTGTTTCCGCAACAAGAGAAAAGCAGAATGAGTACAATAATCCAGCAACAACTGTTATTTCCAAACATATTGTTCATACACATACTTTGTTTCCTCCTTTCCAAAGGACTATACTACATAGTATTGACTTTTGGAAAGTTGGTGACGAATATTTTTTATCCTGAATCGGCAAGAAGACTCCGACCTCTATAGGTCGGGGATGAATTGCCGTCAGCCGTAAGGCTGATTTTTTCCTTGACAACATTA
>CACWNY010000019.1:42404-71344 GCA_902762375.1 uncultured Ruminococcus sp.
CCATAGCCTTAGAAACTGATGCCCGTAAAATGAAATCCTTTGCAAGGTTGGGCGGATTAAAGGAAGCTCCCGCCTCTATAGGCGGTGAGTACTTCACTTTGTTTTGCGGTACTGCCACAAAATTCTGACGGAATTGAGAATACACAATACCGCAACTCCTGTATCCGCAAAGACAGCCAACCACATATTGGCATAAAGTCCTGTCACACCTAAAATCATGACGATGACTTTAATGACAATCGCAAATACAACATTGATAATAGCAACTGAATTAGTTTTCTTGGCAATTTCGATAGACTTAGCTATGGAAATCATATCGTTATTCATAAAGACCACATCAGCCACTTCTATCGCTGAATCAGAACCGCTTCCCATAGCACCACCAACATCAGCTCCTGCTAAAACAGGTGCATCATTGATACCATCTCCCACAAACATTACGCTACCATGTTGTTGACGGATAGTTTGCAATTTTTCTAATTTTTCCTGTGGCAACAACTTGGCATAACACTCATCAGCACCTATCACTTTAGCAATCGCTTCGGCATTTTTTTCTTCGTCACCTGTAAGCAATGCCGTAAAGATATTTTGTTTTTTTAACATAGTAAAGGTAACTTCGGCATTTTCCTTGACGGTATCAGCCAACAGAATATAACCACTGTAATTCCCACCTATAGCAACCAGTACTTTTGTACCAATGGTATCTGTATATTGTTTTGGAATGTCAATCTGAAATTTTTGCATTAATTTCAGATTACCACAAATGACATCTTTATGATTAATGATAGCTTTAATTCCCATACCGCTAATTTCTTCCATATTTTCGGTTTCAAAGAGTGACAGATTATTTTTCTTTGCATAATTGACAATACTCACAGCGACAGGGTGAGTAGAATACTGTTCACAAGACGCACAAAGCTGTAATAATTGATTTTGCGATATGGTGTTGTCGGGGATAATTTTCTGCACTTCAAAAATACCTTTTGTGACTGTTCCTGTTTTATCAGTAACGACACATCTGATTTTTGAAAGCACTTCCATAGCAATTCCGCTTTTGAAAAGAATGCCAAAGTGTGAGCTTGCCCCTATTCCACAGAAGAATGCCAACGGTACACTCAATACCAATGCACACGGACAACTCATCACCAGAAAACTCAATGCAGTATATATCCACTTGCTAAAATCCCTGTCGGTAAGTAACGGAATAATAGTAGCCGTAACAAGGGCAATTCCTACAACTATAGGGGTATAAATCCGTGAAAATCGGGTGATAAAATTATCAATTTTAGGTTTGCTTGCCACCGCATTTTCTACAGAATGAAGAATTTTGGTTACCATAGATTCCCCAAGAACTTTATCCACACGGATTTTGATGACGGCACTTTGATTAATGCAACCTGAAAATACACTTTTTCCCTCACTGACTGTAACAGGCATACTTTCTCCTGTTACGGCAGAAGTATCAATCTGACTTGTACCTTCGATGACAGTAGCATCAAGTGGTATTCTGTCGCCTACCCTGACCAGCAAAATATCTCCTACCTGAATATTTTCGGCAGGTACACTTGTCACAGTATCGCCTTTGACAAGATTGACATTTTCAGGGCGTAAATCTACAGCACTCATAATCTGACTACGGCTCTTTTCAACAGCAATTTCCTGAAAAAGTTCCCCTATACGGAAAAACAGCATAACTCCGACAGCCTCAGGAAATTCCTGTATCGCAAAAGCCCCCAATGTAGCAATACTCATCAGGAAATTTTCGTCCAGAAACTGCCCTTTAGCAATATTTTTCATGGAATGGATTAAGATTTCACCACCCAATATCAGATAAGCAATAATATAGGCTATTATGCAGGCAATTTTATTGTCGGAAGTAAAAATATGTTCCAATGCAATCGCTATACCAAACACAACTACACCTATTGCAATAAGCAAACTTTCTTTTTTTATGTCATGTTTTTCGTGGTGATGGTCATGGTTGTGGTGGTGGGTGTGTTTTTCTGCTCTGACGGTAACACCGTCCTCTATACTATCGCAAGTTTGTTGCAACAAACTTATGAGTATGTCAGAAGAATGTTCGCTTTTTACAGATAGTTTCTTAGTCGCAAAAGTAAAAACTGCACTTTCAATTTCGGGGAGTGTATTAATTTTCTGTTCGATTTTAGACGCACAATGCGGACAGTCTAAATTATCCAGTATAAATATTTGTTCAGTCATAAAAATCCCTCCTGATGATTTTAACATATGAACATATGCTCATGTGTTAAAATCATCATACTACAGATATATGTATTTGTCAAGGTAATCTGCCAATATTTTTACAAAAATTTTAATTTTGTATACTGACACAAAATTGTTATTTATCTTTTGTATAGTTTATTGTCAAAATCTGCTTACGCAGATTTTGTTTTGAATTTTTATCCGTTAAAGGGCTTCGCCCTTTAAAATCCCACAAGGGGCTACCGCCCCTTGACCCCGTCCACTTTTTGAAAAAAGTGGACAAAAACTTTTAATTGTCATAGCTAGAGGTTATTTCTCTATAATTACGCATTTCAGAAAATAATCCTGAAAACTTTTCATTATCAAAGAAAAAACACCGTCAGTACTGGCGGTGTTTTGTGTTGAATTAGATAAATAAGGGAGTAGAGTAATATCTGTCCCCACTATCGGGTAACAGGACAACAATTGTTTTTCCTTGATTTTCGGGTCTTTTGGCAAGCTGTAAACCTGCATACAAAGCTGCACCTGATGAAATGCCTACCAATATACCCTCTTTTTTGGCAACAAGTTTTGCTGTTTCAAAAGCATTATCGTTGGCAACAGGGATAATTTCATCATAGATTGAGGTGTTCAGTGTTTTCGGTACAAAACCTGCCCCTATTCCCTGAATTTTATGAGGACCTGCTTTCCCTTGTGAAAGTACGGGAGAGGTTTCGGGTTCAACAGCAACAATTTTGACATTCGGGTTCTGTGATTTCAGATATTCTCCTACACCTGTCAGTGTTCCACCTGTTCCCACACCTGCTACAAAAATATCTACATTACCGTCTGTATCGTTCCAGATTTCAACGCCTGTTGTCTTGCGGTGAATATCTGGATTGGCAGGATTTTCAAACTGTGAGGGAATGAAACTATCAGGAATTTCCTGTGCCAGTTCCTGTGCTTTGGCGATTGCTCCCTTCATACCCTGTGTACCGTCTGTGAGAACAATTTCCGCCCCGTATGCCTTTAAAATATTTCTGCGTTCAATACTCATGGTTTCAGGCATAGTCAGAATAATTCTATATCCTTTGACTGCACATACTGACGCAAGCCCTATACCCGTATTACCTGAAGTCGGTTCAATAATGACCGAATTTTCCTTTAATACTCCTTTTTTCTCAGCATCATCAATCATTGCTTTAGCAATTCTGTCTTTAACACTGCCTGCTGGGTTAAAATATTCTAATTTCAATAAAACCGTTGCATTAAGACCTTCTGCTTTTTCAATCTTGACAGCCTCCACAAGCGGTGTATTACCAATAAGTTCGGCTGTACCCTTAAAGATTTTTGCCATAACGATTTCCTCCATTTCAAAAATATGCTAAAAAAATTCTATATCACATATACCTTTTTGTCAACCAAATAATATATCAACTTCCAAAAATACATAACTTAAAGTTTAGGTCAAGCCTTTTTAAAGGCTTGTGGGGTTCAGGGGCAAAGCCCCTGATAGGGGTTCGGGGACAAAGTCCCCGACTGTGGGGTTCAGGGGCAAAGCCCCTGATAGGGGTTCGGGGACAAAGTTCCCGACTACTGAAAAGCCTGTTCTAAATCGGCAAGGATATCCTTGATACTTTCTGTGCCGATAGAAAGCCTTATTGTGTTGGGTTTAATGCCTTGCTCCAGAAGTTCCTGTTCGCTGAGTTGTGAGTGCGTTGTGCTGGCAGGGTGAATGACAAGCGATTTGACATCAGCTACATTGGCAAGCAAAGAGAAAATCTGTAAACGGTCAATAAAGTCCTGTGCCTCTTTTGCACCGCCCTCTATCTCAAATGTGAAGATTGAACCTGCACCATTCGGGAATAACTTTGTATAAAGTTCATGGTCAGGGTGGTCAGGCAATGAGGGGTGATTGACTTTCTTTACTTTCGGGTGATTGTTAAGGTATTCCACAACTTTCAAAGCATTCTCTACATGTCTTTCTACTCGGAGTGACAGTGTTTCCAAACCTTGCAACAGTAAAAATGCACTCAATGGAGATATGCACGCCCCCATATCACGCAATAATATTGCTCTGATTTTGGTAACAAATGCTGCTTTTCCTACGGCTTTGGTAAAAGATACGCCGTGATAACTCGGATTAGGGTCAACCAGTGAGGGAAATTTTCCGCTTTTTTCCCAATCAAAATTACCGCTGTCTACAATCACACCGCCCAAAGTTGTTCCGTGACCGCCTATGAATTTGGTTGCCGAATGTACTACGATATCTGCACCGTACTCAATGGGTCTGATAATATACGGTGTACCAAAAGTATTATCTATGACCAATGGTATATTATTTTCGTGGGCAATATCAGCAAGTGCCTGAATGTCTGCAACATCACTGTTGGGGTTGCCAAGTGTTTCTAAGAAAATTGCCTTTGTGTTTTCTTTGACAGCATTTCTGACAGCGTTCAGATTGTGAATGTCAACAAAAGTAGTGGTGATACCGTATTGGGGAAGAGTATGTGCCAGCAAATTATAAGTACCGCCGTAAATACTTTTCGAAGAAACAATATGGTCACCAAGCTGTGCCAGATTCTGAAAAGTATAGGTCAGTGCCGCTGCACCAGAGGCAACTGCCAATGCAGCTATACCACCCTCAAGACTTGCCATTCTCTTTTCAAAAACATCTTGTGTAGAGTTAGTCAGTCTGCCATAGATATTGCCTGCGTCCTGCAAAGAAAATCTTGCGGCTGCGTGTGCTGAATTTTTGAATACATAAGATGTCGTCTGATAAATCGGTACTGCACGGGAATCTGTTGTCGGGTCGGGAATTTCCTGACCAATATGTAACTGTTTTGTTTCAAATCCCCAGTTTTGTTGATTAGTGATATCTGCCATAGCAAAAACCTCTTTTCTGAAAAAATTATTGTTTTTAATTCCTACTTTTCTAGTAGGTTTATTATATAGTGTTTATGAAAAGATTGCAAGTCTTTTTTAGAGAAATTCCAGTGAATATTCGCATTTTGGAAAATTTTATATTTTCTCATGATTATCCTGAAAAAATATTATTGATTTTAATTTGCTTATTTCAGTGATATAGCATGACTTTTCTACATAAACTCAATATATACATACAGTTGCAAAAAAGAAAGGCTGGATTTATCGTGAAAAAATTATTATCTCTTATTTTGATAAGTTCATTATTACTGGTAGGATTTTCAGTACAGGTATATGCAATATCACCTGACGAAATTACTGCACCGTCAGGAATACTCATAGAAGCGGAAACAGGAAAAGTCCTGTATGAAAAAAATGCCCACGAAATACGGGCTTGTGCATCTATTACTAAAGTAATGACAATGATACTGGTCATGGAAGCTCTTGACAGTGGTAAGTTACACATGGAAGATATGTTATCCGCTTCAGCCCATGCAGCGTCTATGGGAGGGTCGGATATCTGGCTGAAAGAAGGAGAAATCATGTCCGTACACGACCTTATAAAAGCCACTATGGTAGCAAGTGCCAATGACGCTGCGGTTGTTCTGGCAGAAGCTGTCTGTGGCAGTGAGGACGCTTTCGTCAACAAAATGAACGAAAAAGCAAAAACTCTGGGTATGAAAAATACTACTTTCAAAAACTGTAACGGACTTGATGAAGATGGTCATTTAACTTCGGCATATGATGTTGCTTTAATGTCAAAAGAACTTATCAAACACAAGGAAATCTTCGAATTTACCTCAATATGGCTTGACTATCTGCGTGGCGGAAAAACACAAATAGTCAATACCAACAAATTACTGCGAACTTATAAAGGAATTACAGGTCTGAAAACGGGAACAACCTCTCAGGCAGGCAGTTGTATCACCGCAACCGCTCAAAGAGATGGTTTAAGTTTAATCGGTGTTGTTCTGGGAAGTGCCAGCGGTAAAGAACGCTTTACAGATGTTTCGGCTTTGCTGGATTATGGCTTTGCCAATTACGGTAAATATACCCCCACTTTCTCTGATACATTACCAACAATCAAAGTCAAAAACGGTATGCAGACCGAATTGAAAGTCAATGCCAATGTATCGGGAAACTTTGTCGTCAAAAAAGGCAATGAGAAAAATATTACTCACAAAGTCAATATTCCCGAAGAAATCAATGCTCCCATTAATAAAGGTGATAAAATCGGTACGGTGGTTTTTTATGAAGATAAAAAAGTCCTGAAAGAATATCCCATAGTTGCCGAACATCTTGTGGAAGAAATTACTTTCGGCTCTGTGTTTTCTGTTTTGTTTAAATACTTTGTCCAAATCTGAATAATTCGTAATTAGATTCCTCACTTCGTTCGGAATGACACGAAAAATATTCCGAATGATTAGCTAAGTGTCAGCTATGACAATGAAAAGTTTTTTGTCCACTTTTTTCAAAAAAGTGGGCGGGATTGTTAAGGGCGGCAGCCCTTAACACAGGATTTTAAAGGGCGGTAGCCCTTTAACTCCCCAAAAATTCAAAACAAAATTTGCGTAAGCAAATTTTGACATATCATTGACAAATAACAAGAAGTACAGTATTATATATAGTGTATTAAAAAAACAGGAAAAGAGGTAAATTTATTATGAAAAAGTCAAAAATCACCAAAATCGTTGCTATGGTTACTGCTGTTTTCTCTTGTATGGGAACATTCACAGCTTATGCCACCGACGAAACAAACACTCAACAGGTTCATTTACCCAAAGAAGTTTTAACCAATGTCGCTACAGAGGATTTCCAGTGTTACGAAATCGACCAGAGTATTGCTGATGAGGTAAACCATGAATTTACCAGACAGGAAAAGAAAACACCACTGACTTCATCATCAGTTGGTCAGCGTGACTGGACTGTTTTTGACGATGAGTATTGTCTTTCTGTCATGACAGACGCTGAACAAGAATTTTATCACCGTCTTGAAAATACCAGCGTTGACTACATAGCTAACGATATACTTGATGCAACACAACCCTTTAAGAACTACGGCTATCAACAATATATGACGAAAGGTACACTGTACAGTGACCTCGGTCTGAGTACAGACGAAGCAAAAACAATTACTCAGTGGTTTATCAACAACAATGCCCAGTATTATTTCTATAGCCGTCAGATTATTTACAGCTCCAGAGAAATGTATATGGTCTTTTATGATAGTATGGCAGACGGTGAAAAGCGTGCCGAAATCACTAACCAGATGTTCACTACCATTGATTCATGGTTGAACACTGTTCAAAGCAACAATAAAGGAACTTATCAGAAAATAGAAACCGCTAACGATTTGATTTGTGATGAAGTATCCTATAATTTTAACGATTATGACCAGTCCATTTATTCTGCAGTCCAGTTAAGAGAAACGGTATGTGCAGGATATTCCCGACTGATGGCAATACTGATGAACGGTTCAGGGGTGCCAAGTTCTATTCTTACAGGAAATAATCATGCGTGGAACAGTGTTCGTTTTGATGACGGCAAATATTACGGTGTTGATGTTACATGGAATGATTCGTTAGGCAAACGGAGATTATTTGGTTGCAGTAACGAAAATATGAAACAATATGATACACAGGGAGAACATACCAGAAAATCAGATTATGCAAGATTTGAACCTGCAGGAGAAGATAAGGATTACGACCCGAATGCCGTTTTATCTGCCCCGAAAATCAGTGTTTCGCCTGTTACAGAAACATCAGAAAAAATTGATTGGAACACGGTCGATGGTGCAACCAATTACCGTATAGAAATAGCTACCGACAATACTTTTAAAAATATCGTTGCCTCTAAAACCACTACTGCAACCACTTTTACCGCAACAAAACTTACCCCCAACACCTCATACTATACAAGAGTTCGTGCATTCTATACGAATACGGACGGACAAAGAGTGTATTCTGCTTTTGGTAAGAAATCTTTCCTGACCATTGTTACACTTGCCAAACCTACGGTGACCCTTACTCTTGTAGATACATCATTCAAAGCAACATGGAAAAAAATCAACAACGCAACACATTACAGTTGTCTGATTGCCACCGACAAAAAATTCAAAAATGTAGTTGTCAACAAAACCACTGGTGCAAAATCATTTACTCCTACAAATCTGGAAAGCGGTAAAACTTATTATGTCAAAGTCCGTGCATTCGTGATAAGACCTAACGGCAACAGAATTTATTCTCCTTATTCTGAAATTGTATCGATTAAAGTTTAAGGGCTGTCGCCCTTAAAAATCCTGCGTCAAGGGTTGCACCCTTGACAATCCCGCCCACTTTTTTGAAAAAAGTGGACAAAATTTTACATTTTACCATATTTGGTGGAGTGAAAACCGCCACGCTGAATTCTTTCAGTGTGGCGGTTTTTTAACTTTGTCATTCCGAACGAAGTGAGGAATCTTTAATTACGCATTGTCAAAATCTGCTTACGCAGATTTTGGATTTTTATGGGGAGTTTAAGGGCTTCGCCCTTAAAAATCCCACAAGGGGCTGCCGCCCCTTGACCCTGCCCACTTTTTGAAAAAAGTGGACAAAAACTTTTAATTGTCATATGTCATAGCTATACGATGAGAATATCATTTTAACTGCACAGATAGAAAGTTTTTTCAAATTGTTAGGTTAAAAAGCGATTTTTTTACTGATGTAATCGTTCAGTTCATCAATTTTCACTCTGGTCTGTTCCATAGTATCTCTGTCACGGACAGTTACACAGCCGTCTTCAAGGGAATCAAAATCGTATGTAACACAGAAAGGCGTGCCGATTTCGTCCTGACGGCGGTATCTTTTGCCGATAGCACCTGTAACATCAAAGTCTGTCATAAAGTCTTTGGAAAGCATAGCATAGATTTCTTCTGCTTTGTCGCTTAATTTCTTGACAAGAGGGAAAACAGCTACTTTGAATGGTGCTAAAGTCGGGTGTAGGTGTAAAACAACACGAGTATCATTCTTTTCAGCATCAATGACTTCTTCGTCATAGGCTTCTGTTATGATAGCAAGGAAAAGTCTTTCAACACCCAAAGACGGCTCAATAACATACGGAATATAGCGTTCATTAGTTTGAGGGTCAAAGTAATCTAACTTTTTACCGCTTGTGTTGATATGTTGAGTAAGGTCATAGTCTGTTCTGTCGGCAATACCCCAGAGTTCACCCCAACCGAACGGGAAAAGATACTCAAAGTCGGTGGTTGCTTTGGAATAGAAAGAAAGTTCTTCTTTTTCGTGGTCACGCAGACGCAGATTTTCAGGTTTCATGTTGAGGGAATACAGCCAGTCACGACAGAAACTTCTCCAATAATCGAACCATTCCAAATCGGTATCAGGTTTACAGAAAAATTCCAGTTCCATCTGTTCAAATTCTCTCACACGGAAAATAAAGTTTTTGGGTGTAATTTCATTACGGAATGATTTTCCGATTTGTGCCACACCGAACGGAACTTTTTTACGGGTTGTACGCTGAATGTTGGCAAAATTGACAAAGATACCCTGTGCAGTTTCGGGACGGAGATAAAGTTCATCTTTAGTATCTTCCGTAACACCCTGAAAGGTCTTGAACATAAGGTTAAACTGTTTGATATCGGTAAAATTATGACCGCCACAATCAGGGCAGGGGATATTTTTTTCTTTGATGTAATCTGTCATTTGCTGATTAGTCCAGCCGGCAACAGATGTGCCGTCAAAATCTTCAATGAGGTTGTCGGCTCTGTGACGGGTCTTACATTCACGACAGTCCATAAGAGGGTCAGAAAATCCACCAAGATGTCCAGACGCTACCCAAGTCTGAGGGTTCATAAGAATAGCACTGTCCAGACCGACATTATATTTATTTTCCTGAACAAATTTTTTCAGCCATGCTTTTTTGATGTTGTTTTTGAGTTCCACACCCAAAGGACCATAATCCCAAGTGTTGGCAAGTCCTCCATAAATTTCTGAACCGGGATAAACAAATCCTCTGTTTTTACAAAGAGCAACCAGTTTTTCCATAGTTTTTTCGGTATTTTTCATGTTTCTATTTCCTTTCCATAGTATGTGATAGTGCTTTATTATTGTAATATGGATAATTTTGTCTGTCAAGATTTAATTTGGGATTTTCGATGTTCAGGGAATATTTGCTTTGTGGCGTGATTGAGGAAAGATTGACAATATTCACGGAAAATGTTATATTTTGAACAGAAAAAAATGAATTTCAGCAATAGTAAGGAGATATAACAATGAACAGAATTAATGATACCATTACAGCAATTTCCACTGCTAACGGAGCAGGCGGGATTGGTGTAATAAGGATATCAGGAGAAAAGGCAATCATCATTGCCGACCGTGTTTTTAAGAGTATCAGCGGAAAAACAGTTGCAGAAATGAAAGGTTATACGGCATCTTACGGCTATATTTATGATGATGGAGAAAAAATTGATGAAGTTGTACTGACAGTTTTCCGTAAACCGCACAGTTATACGGGAGAAGATGTTGTGGAAATATCCTGTCACGGCGGATTGTTTGTAACAAAACAGGTCTTGCGTACAGTCATCACTCACGGCGGTGTGCCTGCACAAGCAGGAGAATTTACTCAAAGAGCTTTTCTTAACGGAAAAATGGACTTGTCTGAAGCAGAAGCCGTCATGGATATCATTTCCGCCAAAGGGAAAACCGAATCCCGAACCGCTTTGGCGTGTCGTGAGGGAAAAATCAGTAAAGAGATTTTTAAGATTAATGATTTGTTGGTACATTGTGCGTCCCATCTTTCGGCATGGGCAGATTATCCTGAAGAAGATATTCCCGAAGTAGATAATACAGTATTGAGGGAAAATCTTGTTAAAGCGAAATCACTCATCGAAAATTTGCTGAAAAATTATGATGTCGGCATGATTATCAAAAAGGGAATTGATACTACTATTGTCGGTAAGCCGAATGTAGGCAAATCTACTTTGATGAACCAACTTTCAGGTTATGAAAAATCTATCGTGACAGATATTCCTGGAACAACAAGAGATATTATCGAAGAAACGGTGGTACTAGGTGATGTTACACTCAATCTTTCCGATACGGCAGGACTTAGAGATACCGATAATCCTGTAGAAAAAATAGGGGTAGAAAAAGCAAGAAAAAAACTGAATACCAGTTCTTTGATACTGGCGGTATTTGATTCGACACAACAACTGGACAGTGAAGATATACAGTTACTGGACAGTATCAAAGATTACCCATCTATTGCGATTATCAACAAGATTGACAAAACAAGCGTATTAGACATAGAAACCATTACTGAAAAAGTCAAGCATACCGTTTATATTTCCGCCAAAACAGGAAATGGTATTGAGAAACTAGTCAAAATGATTGAAGAACTTACAGGAACAGCAGAGTTTGACCCGTCTGTTGCCACACTCACCAACGAAAGACAACGCAGTTGTGCAGTAAAGGCTTTGGAGGCACTACATGAAGCAATCAGTTCAGTAGATATGGGATTTACGCTTGACGCAACAACCGTTTCTATTGAGGACGCTATACAGAACATTCTGGAAATCACAGGAGAACGGGCAAGTGAAGTTGTCGTACATAATGTTTTCAAAAATTTCTGTGTCGGCAAATAGTTTAAGGGCTATCCTTAAATGATAGCCCTTAAAACAAGACATCAGGTTTTATCTCTTTGTTGTGTCACAAGAGCGAAAATATAGCCAAACAAAACTGCGGAAGTAATACCTGCTGAGGCAGAAATCAGACCGCCTGTCAGAATACCTAAAGCACCATTTTCGGAAATCGCTTTTTTAACGCCTTGTGCCATAGTATAACCAAATCCGCTTAGCGGTACAGTTGCTCCTGCTCCCGCAAATTCCACAAGTGGTGCATAAAGTCCTAAAGCACTAAGTAAAACGCCGATTACCACAAAACTGACTAATATTCTGGCGGGTGTAAGTTTTGTCTTGTCTATCAAAATCTGTCCAATCACACATATTATTCCGCCAACCCAGAAAGCATTGACATATTCCATTTTTTTCAACTCCTTTTATTCATCAAGGATAGCATATGCAGAATCATAATGAATATACCCAGAATATTGTTGTATAATACTTTCACATTCACTAACACTAAAAAACACAATATGCTAAAAAATTCATTCATTTAACGACAAAATTTTCTGTGCAGTCATTCTATAATAAAGATAGATTTACTGTAATGGAGAGAGGGTTTTTATCGTGAAAGAACAAACGGTAAAGAGCGGTCAAGGAATATTGGAACAGAATTTTTCGTCAAAAACGGTCAGAGCAATTATTTCGCATACGATATATACAGCTATGGGATTTTTACTTTCAGGAGGAGCGGTGTTCGGGGTATATGCACCATTCGGAGCATCTATTCTGTCAGCAGTACCCTTCAACCGTATGATAAGCACGCTAATAGGAACGATATTCGGATATGTTGTCTTACTATCGGGAAATGGCTTCCGTTACATAGCCACTGCATTGGCTATTGTCGCCATACGCTGGACATTAAGTGATATTGCAAAAATTACCGATAACAGTATCTATCCTGTTATCGTGTCAGGTGGTACTATGCTGATAACGGGTATATTACTGGCGTTTGTGGGGAGTTTTCGGGTTAATCTGATTGTAATGGCAGTTACAGAAGCTGTTCTTTCATCATTCGGAGCATATTTTTATTTCAAAAGTTTCAAAATTCTGAAAAATACAAGAGGAATTGCTACTCTCACACAAAGTGAAATGGTCAGTCTGGTCATGTGCGGTTGTTTTCTATTGTTGTCATTTACCGCTTTTTCTTTCGGTGGTGTTTCTTTGGGACGCACAGGAGCAATACTCATTATTCTGCTTTGTGCCAGATACGGTGGAATCAGCGGAGGGTGTATTTCAGGAATAGTCACAGGAGTCACATTCAGTATGGCAGACAATTCCATGAGTTTTATTGCAGGAAGTTATGCTCTGGGAGGGATTATCGCAGGATTTTTCTCTCATACAGGAAAACTGGTCAATTTACTGTTATTTTTCCTGTGTGATATGCTGATGACAGTGCAATCACAAGATACAACGGTTATGGTTGCGAGTATGTACGAATTACTGATTGCAGGGATTGTTTTCATGTTGTTGCCTGAACAGACAGGTGATTATTTTGCTCTTGCTTTTGCCCCTCCTACGGACAAGTCCACCACAGAAGAAATGCGGAAAAATGTCGTCATGCGTCTTGACCATGTAGCAAAAGCATTGGCAAATGTTTCACAGTCTGTTGATTTGGTTGCTGATAAAATGAAACATCTGTATTCTTATGATATGGAAACCGTCTTTTCGGAATCTGTAGAGAATGTATGTAAGAGCTGTGGTCTGAAATCCTACTGTTGGGAAAGAGAAAAACATATCAGCGAAAACGATTTTCGGGAAATGATACCGCTCTTACGCAAAAATGGACAACTTACCCATGAAGATTTTCTGAAGTGTTACAGTCAGAAATGTTGTAAAATTCCTGAACTGGTTTACTCTATCAATAAAAATTATCTTTCCTATGCCTCATACCTTTCGGCAGAAAGACGGGTAGGAGAAATCCGTTCCGTTGTGGCAGGACAGTTTTCGGGGTTGAGCGAAATGCTTGCGGAGATGTCAGAAGAATTTAGTCACTACACACAATTTGATACAACATCATCAGAACGGGTCAGTACACTTTTAAAATTGCAAGGATTTACCCCTCTGGAAGTCAGTTGTCGTACTGACCGCATGAACCGTATGACAGTGGAAATAGAAATTCAGGATACAGAAAAAAGTCGGATTAATAAAGCAGATATGGTCAAAGAAATTTCCAAAGCCTGTGGAAGATACATGGACACCCCATGTATCAGTATGGTAGCCAATCATTGTCGTATTCAAATGAGCGAGCGTGCTTTATACGATGTTCATACAGGAACGGCACAGCATATCAGCGGTAAAGGACGCTTATGCGGAGATTGTTTCAATTATTTTACCGATGGAACAGGACGGGCAGTCGCTTTAATCAGTGACGGTATGGGAACAGGCGGTCGTGCTGCGGTTGATGGCAGTATGGCAGAGGGGATTATGACTACCCTTATCAAATCAGGTATCGCCTTTGACAGTGCATTGCAGATTGTCAATTCCGCATTGATGGTCAAAAGTGAAGATGAGTCTATTGCCACACTGGATATTGTCTGTATTGACCTTTTCACTGGTGAAGCCGAAATCATGAAAGCAGGTGCAGTGGCTACTTATGTCCGTAAAGGTAATGTGGTAGAAAGAATTGATTTTCCGTCTTTGCCTGTGGGTATTCTTACCGATGTCAAATTGATACACGAAACCGTCCATCTGGAAGATACAGACTGGTTGCTGATGGTTTCAGATGGTGCTGTCAGCAGTGGCGACAAGCAAATTATGACCACTCTGAAACAGTGGCAAGGCGATAATCCTAAACAACTGGCACAAATGATTGTCGAACAATCTCACGGAAATAAGGAAAGTCCTTATGATGACGATATCACCGCTATTGCTATTCATCTGATAAGCAATGTCAAAAAGTAATCCGCAACGGAAAAACAAGTAAAAAATCTTAAAAAAGATTCCTCACTGCATTCGGAATGACAAAAAGCATTTGAAAATCTTTATTTCAGGTTTAGCTCTGACAATGAAAAGTTTTTGTCCACTTTTTTCAAAAAGTGGGCAGGGTCAAGGGGCGGCAGCCCCTTGTGGGATTTTAAAGGGCAAAGCCCTTTAACACATAAAAATTCCAAACAAAATCTGCGGAAGCAGATTTTGACAATCACTCATTATTGACTTTCAACCGTTCAGATAGAAAAATTCCCTATAGCAGAAATTTTTTCTGTTATGGGGAATAATTAGTTTTCAAAAAATTTATCCGATAGCAGACGAATTTTTCTGACAAAAAATCCACAAAGTTTTTCACACAGAAAATTGACCTTGAACACCTCAAAAAGAAAAGCTCTTACATAGTCAATCATCAGACAAGTGACAAATATGACCAATGCAATGCCAAGCAGTTCCAGAATATTCATTACAGGACTTAACTCACCTAACCATGCAAAACGGTTAAGAATAAACTGTATTCGGATAAAGTAGTTATCGTGTATCAGATATACGCCAAAAGTCAATGTACTGATTTTAGTGATGATTTTGGCAATTATTGAATTTCTGATGTTTATTTTCAGAAAAATTAACATTAAGAATATTGATGACAGTAAAATAGTAATGTTATCATTATCAAAGCTACCTATTTTTAATATTTTATATTCATATTGTATAATACTTGATAAAAATGTAGTGGATACTGCTATGAAAAATGCTAATAATAAGAATTTTATTTTCAATTTTTGTACACAAAAATGTTTTTTTATTACAGCACCAATAATATACAATACAGACAACCATAAAGTATTGTAACCACCTGATACGGAAAAGTATCGTCCCAGAAATTTAAAATTGAACAGCGAAAAAATAATAATCAGAAGAATGACCAGAAGATAAGACTGTTTCTTTGAAAGATTATTTAACAAAATATTATAGAAAGGAATAAACAAATATAATATAAAATAGGCTGAAAAATACCAATATTTATCTTTGGTAAGTGGCATAAAACAATAAATAAGGTCTTCTTTCCATACAACATTTTGAGAAAAAATCAAAAAATACGAAGTGATTATTATACATAAAACCACAACTTGTAACCAATGTACTACAATGCGGTGAGGTTTATACTTGATATCTGATAAAACATATCCGCTTGTTAAAGCAAAAGAATTTACGCCCAGAATAAAAAATGACTGTAATAAAGAAGATATTCTTGTATCAGTGAATTGCAATGCGTTTCCATGATATATTAAATGCCAGCATACAATAAGGAACATAGCAGTAATTTTCAGTAAATCTATGCCATAATTTCGATTTTGTGAGATAGTAGTTTGATTTTTCATGATAAAATGCACCTATGATTATTTATTTTTAAACAGTAAATTTCTCTTCTTGACAAAAAATCCACACAATTTTTCACACAGAAAATTGACCTTGAACACATCAAACAGGAAAGCTCTTACATAGTCAATCATCAGACAGGTGACAAATATGACCAATGCGATACCAAGCAGTTCCAGAATATTCATTACAGGACTTAACTCACCTAACCATGCAAAACGGTTAAGAACAAATTTTGTACGGATATGATGGTTATCATGTATCAGATATACGCCAAAAGCCAATGTACTGATTTTAGTGATAAATTTTTGCAAAATCGGATTATTTATCTTAATTTTGGTAAACAGCATAAAAAGAGTTACTGATGATAGGAGAATGACGATACTGTTGTAATGAAAATTACCTACTTTCAGAAAATAACGGATATTCTGTTTATCTTTGTCTATATTGAAAAAGGTGGTCAGTATAACGGATAACAGAAAAACTATGAGCAGAACCGTCACTTTACATTCAGATATGTTCATGTACTTTTTGATTACCGCACCAATGAAGTACAGTATAGATAACCACCACACACTGAATCCACCCGACAAAGCAAAATATTTTTCAGCAACACCTAAATTCAATACGGAAAAAATAACCACCAGTGTAACGATAAAAGTATAGGTTTGTTTTCTGGATAAGCTATTGAGCAAAGTGTTATAAGCAGGGATAAAGAGATACATAATACAATACGCTGAAAAGTACCAATATCTGTCAGTGTAAAGCGGTCTGAGAAAAAAGAGGATTTCTTGTTTACTGACTGAACCCGAATAAAAAATGTAGAAATATAGCATTATCAGCGAAGAATAAAGAACAACTTGTAACCAGTAAACCAGAATACGATGCAATTTATATTTTTTGTCAATCAACAGATATCCGCTTGTCAAAGCAAAGCAATTTACCCCTGTCGCAAAGATACTGTGTTCCAACGCACCGAACCATGTTTCAGGAAATGCTTTGCCGTGTCCACCGAGATGTACGCACACAATAAAGAACATGGCAGTAATTTTCAGCAGGTCTATGCCATAATTTCTGGATTGCGTTTTTGAAAGCGGATTTTTGATTGCTGTTGTTTTTTCAGAAATATTATTACGCATTACGAATTATTATTGTCGGGTTTATAGCTTCCTTTGAGGGAAACACTTCTGTTAAAGACAAGATGACCTTTTTTAGAATCCTTATTGTCCAGACAGAAATAGCCAAGTCGCATAAACTGGAATGATGCAGGAGCAGTGAGGTTTTCAATAGATTTTTCTGTTTTGCAACCTGTGAGAATTTCCAGAGAATGAGGGTTGATATAGTCAAGAAAATTCTTATCACCGCTGTCAGGGTCAGCCACACTGAAAAGATTATCATACAGTCTTACTTCAGCGTCACAGCAGTTTTCAGCATCTACCCAATGAATAGTAGCCTTGACTTTTCTTCCGTCAGGAGTGTTACCGCCTCGTGTTTCAGGGTCATATTCAGCATAGACTTCAATAATATTTCCGTTTTCGTCTTTTTTACAACCTGTACATTTTACAACATAAGCGGATTTCAGTCTTACCTCATTTCCGGGAAAAAGACGGAAATATTTTCTGGCAGGAACTTCCATAAAGTCATCAGCTTCAATGTAACATTCTCTGGAGAATGTGATAGTTCTCACACCGTCTTCAGGTTTGTTAGGATTGTTTTCAACAGTGAAAGTTTCGCTCTGATTTTCAGGATAGTTAGTGATTACCAGTCTGACAGGTTTAAGGACGGTCATAATGCGTTTAGCATTTTCGTTCAAATCTTCTCTTAGGCAATATTCCAGAAAGCCGTATTCAACGGTAGAATTGACTTTGGAAACACCAATTCTTTCACAGAAATTACGGATAGAGGCAGGAGTATAACCACGCCGTCTTAGACCGCAGAGTGTAGGCATTCTAGGGTCGTCCCAGCCGTTGACATAACCTTCTTCAACCAGTTTACGCAGTTTTCTTTTACTCATGACGGTGTGATTGATACCCAGTCGGGCAAATTCAATCTGGCGAGGTTTTGCAGGCAAGGTCACATTGTTGATAACCCAGTCATACAGCGGACGGTGAGCCTCAAATTCCAGTGAACAGAGAGAGTGGGTAATATACTCCATAGCGTCCTCAATAGGGTGAGCAAAGTCATACATAGGGTAGATACACCATGTATCACCTGTTCTGTGATGGGAAATACGGTTGATACGGTACAGTACAGGGTCACGCATATTGAAGTTGCCTGACGCAAGGTCAATTTTGGCACGCAAAGTCATTTCGCCATCTTTGAACTCACCATTTTTCATTCTCTCAAACAAATCCAGACTTTCTTCTATAGGTCTGTCACGGTAAGGACTTGTAGCAGGGGTGGATAAATCGCCACGATAGAGTTTCATTTCGTCAGCACTCAACTGACAGACATAGGCAAGTCCTTTTTTGATAAGTTCCACAGCACATTCGTACATTTTTTCGAAATATTCAGATGCATAATAGAAACGGTCGTCCCATGTAAACCCGAGCCATGCGATATCTTCTTTGATAGCGTCAACATATTCGACATCTTCTTTTGTGGGATTAGTATCGTCCATACGGAGATTGCACATACCGTTATATTTTTCAGCAGTACCGAAGTTAATACAGACAGCTTTTGCGTGTCCGATATGGAGATAGCCGTTAGGTTCAGGAGGAAAACGGGTATGCACAGTTTTTCCCTCAAACTGACCGCCTTTGGCGATATCTTCATCTATAAAATCGTGGATAAAGTTAGCATTCGTATTTTTGATTTCATCTGCCATTTTTATTCCTCATTTCTTGTATATAATATGTCAAAATTTGCTTTCGCAAATTTTGTTTTGAATTTTTATTTGTTAAAGGGCTTTGCCCTTTAAAATCCCACAAGGGGTTTCACCCCTTGACCCCACCACTTTTTTGAAAAAAAGTGGACAAAAAACTTTTAATTGTCACCGCTCAACGGCGGATTTTAAAAATAATTACGAATTACGCATTATAACAAGTCCTTTAGCAAGTCTTTGGAGAGATTCTTCTCTGCCAAGAATATCGAGAATTTCTACAGCACCGCCTGGAGTAACTTTCTTGCCTGCCACAGCAATTCTGACAGGCCACATGACTGTACCGTTTTTGACACCAAGTTCAACGGCAAGATTAATCAGACAATCATGAATAGTATCTTTTGTCCAGCTATCCAGAGCGGTAAGTTTTTCGGTAGCAATTTGGAGCATTTTAGGGGCATTATCGAGATTAGTCTTACTTTTTTTATTGACGAACATTTCTTTGTCATATTCAGGAAGTTGGTTAAAGAAATCGGTCATTTCGGGGATTTGATTGAATTTGGTAACACGCTGATGTAAGATAGCGGTAATTTTAGACCAGTCAAAGTTTTTATCTTTCATGGATTGCTGATAGAACGGCATAGCGTATTTTGTAAATTCTTCATCAGACATTCTGCGGATATATTCAGCGTTGAACCATTCAAGTTTATCATAGTCGAAAATAGAGGGAGATTTACTGATACCGCTGATTTTGAATGCTTTGACAAGTTCATCAAGAGTAAAGATTTCCTGATTATCTTCAGGACACCAGCCGAGCAAAGCAACATAGTTGATAATTGCCTGAGGTAAGTAACCCTCATTGACTAAATCTTCAAACCCTGTTGACCCATGCCGTTTGGAGAGTTTGGCGATATTGCCGTCAGCATCTTTGCCCATAATCAGAGGAAGATGAATGTAAGTAGGAATTTCCCAACCGAATGCTTCATACAGGAGGTTATATTTGGGTGTGGAACTTAAATACTCAGAACCTCTGACAACATGAGTGATATTCATGGTATGGTCATCAATAACATTGGCAAAATTATAAGTGGGATAGCCATCTGTTTTAATTAAAATCTGGTCTTGCAGTTCGCTGTTGTCCACAGTAATTTCGCCAAAGACAGTATCTGTAAAGGTAGTTTTGCCTTCAAGTGGCATTTTCTGACGGATAACATACGGTACACCCTCAGCTAACAGTCTGTCGATTTCCTCTTGTGGTAAGTCACGGCAATGACGGTCATAACCGCCACCTTGAGTATCTTCTTTCAGGCTGTCCAGTCTTTCTTTTGTGCAGAAACAACGGTAGGCTTTTCCCTCTTTGATGAGTTGTTCGGCATAAGGTTTGTACATAGCAAGTCTTTGACTTTGCACATAAGGTCCATATTCTTTAGGTTTGTCAGGACCTTCATCATGTACAAGTCCTGCGGTCTGTAAAGTCTTGTAAATGACTTCTACTGCTCCCTCAACATAGCGTTGCTGGTCGGTATCTTCTATTCTCAATACAAAATCACCGCCTTGACTTTTGGCGACAAGATATTCATACAAAGCTGTTCGGAGATTGCCTATGTGCATAAATCCTGTGGGACTTGGTGCAAATCTTGTACGGACTGTCTGCTTATTCATGTTTATTTCCTCATTTCGTCTGATAATTTTCATAAAGAGTATTATAACAAAGAATAAAGCATTTTTAAAGGGCTGTCTTGAAATTTTATACCAGCGGTAGTAAAAAAATCATAACAATGATGTTGTTTTGGGAAACAGGGGATAAAAATCCGTTTTTCGTGCAAATTCTTTTGACATTCAACCATAGTATGTGTTATAATCGTGTTGTCCGCAAATCGGAACAGAAATTAATTTTGGAGGTTTTTGTAATGAATGTATGGCATGAACTCAATCCCGAAAGAGTAACTCCACAGAAATTTGACGCTTATATAGAAATTCCAAAAGGAAGTAAAAGTAAATATGAACTGGATAAGGAAACAGGTCTGTTAAGACTTGACCGTATTTTACATACTTCTACCCGTTATCCTGCCAACTACGGATTTATTCCGTTGACTTTTGCACAGGACCTTGACCCTCTTGATGTGCTTGTTCTTTGCAGTGAAACAGTTTATCCGGGAATTTTGATTGAGTGCTATCCGATAGGTTATATCCGTATGATAGATTCGGGTTATAATGATGAAAAAATCATTGCCATTCCATTTAATGACCCGAATTACAATATCTATACGGACATTTCTCAGTTACCGCCTCATATTTTCAGAGAGATGTGTCATTTCTTTTCGGTATATAAGACTTTGGAGCAGTCTGATAAATATACCAAAGTGCAAGATGTCAAAGGAGCAAGTGAAGCACAGGCAATCATTGCACAGGCTATCAAGGATTACAAAAAAACTTACGGCGGTGTATTGAAATCGCAGAATTTTACCTGATAACAGGAATATGACGGAGATGTTGAACAGATGAGTAGCAGTTTTGCAAGCAAAGAAAATAAAAAGACAAAACCGTTAAGGTTGTTGTTATGTTTCAGTTTTGTTCTGGAGATATTACTGTTAGCAATGCCGTATATTGCTATGGTGCAGGAGAATATATACTATTCCAAAACGATTGTTCAACTGATTATTACCATGATGAGTACGGAAGAACAACAATGGTTCAGGTTAGGTGTTGTTGCCATCATATTTGCAGTTATCCCCATTGTCGGATTTTTCTTTGCCGTATTTGACAAGAATAGTCTGTTAAAATGTGTGGTAGGTTGTATCTGTTCATTTCTGGGAATATTCTGTATTGTGTTTATTATTCCGCAATTTTCATCGGTGTTGGCAATCGGAGCTATGACAGCGATTGTTTTATATTTGTTTGCTTTTGCTATAAGTGTATCTCTTGCCTTGAAAACATTAGGAATAAGGGCTTTGAAAAAACAGGAAGAGCGTGTTGCCAAAGAACACAACGAGGCGTGATAATTCGTAATTATAGAAAACAATCTATAGCTATGACAATTAAAAGTTTTTGTCCACTTTTTTCAAAAAGTGGGCAGGGTCAAGGGGCGGCAGCCCCTTGTGGGATTTTAAAGGGCGAAGCCCTGAAAATCCAAACAAAATCTGCGTAAGCAGATTTTGACAATAATTACCTGATTGCAAATCGCTCAGGTAGACAATATCAACCGTCATATTGAGGAAACTATTCTTTCTACAGAAGAATATGTCAGAAATCTGTCTGTGGAATATCCTTCTTCATTGGAAATACTCAATCAGTTTTTCTTATGGACAATATCATAACAAAAAATAAAAGGTTTACAGCAAAATCATTTTGCTGTAAACCCCTTTTTATATCGTTAAGTTTTTGAGATATACTCAAAGTATTCTTCTTTCAGAATGGAATACATCTTCAGACTGACAACTCTACCATCTTTTATCATACAATTTCGTTGTAGTCCTTCATATTTCATAAATAATTTTTCCATAACCCTTGCCGAAGCAAGATTATGAGCCATACAAAGACCACCCACACGGTTCATATCAAGTTCTTCAAAAGCGTAACGGATAAGTGTAGCAGAAACTTCGGTGGCTATGCCTTGATTTTGAAATGCAGGATTGATAAAATAAGAAATATCACATTTTTTATTATTCTGGTCAACATTGATAAGTCCTACATTACCCATATAGCAGTTGTCTGTTTTACGAATGATGGCATATTCATAACAGCGGTTGTTCAGCACATTACTGACAACATTTTTTATCCAGTTGCGGGCATAACGGATATCACAATGACGGGGAATACCGTAAGTCGTCTGGTAAATACTGTCGGTATTGAGTACATCACAGAGAGCTTTTGCGTCATTGATGTCATACATTCTCAGGATAAATCTTTTTGTAGTAAGCATGGTATCAGTCTTTCGGAAAAGTAGCACAATGATGACTGTTCAGACGGTGAAAATCTGAACAGTCATTCGTATAAAATTCGTCAGATATTTCCACTTACGGTGAGTGTGGCAATACCCGGAGTAACGATATATTCGCCCGTCGTGGTATCTTGTGTGAATGTGGCAGGCGGAACAGTGATTTGTCCTGCAACGGTTTCGAAAAGACCTGTTGCCTGAACATAGGTGTAATTGACATTTGGTGTCCATAAAGTACCGTTGAACATAACTGTCAGATTGTTCAGAACAGGAGCAAAGGTATCTGTTACGATAACATTACTGTTTGCAGACGCTTCTTCATTGCCAAGATTCTGAATGATAAAAGTATAAGTCAGCTGACTGTTTTCAGTGATGACAGTAGGTGTTACTGTTTTGCTGATTGTGAGAACAGCGGTGTTTTCTGCTGTGACGGTGCTTGAAACAGTCAAAGGGGTAGCCAGACCTGTTGCCGTAATAACTGCCTCATTGGTGATAGTACCATCAGTGGTAGGTGGTGCAAAGCGGTTAGCGGTTGTTTCATAAATGATAATCGCATTACCGTTAGCCGGAACAGTAATATTACTGATAACCAATTCTGTGTCGGTAGCAGAAACGGTCGGAGTAGTTTTCAGAGAGCCATCTGTATAGTAACGAACAGAATTTTCAGTGTAAGTCAATGGTACAAGCGTCTGTGTACCGAAAGAATAAGCACCAAGATTATCCGTTATGGTAACATCAGTAAAGGGAACATCTCCCGAATTAACAATGCTAATCACATAAGTGATATCATCATTTTGCGTATAGTCGTTCATGACAGCTGTTTTGGTAGCAGAAAGGACTTCTGTAATTTCGCCTGTCGTGATATTAGAGTTGACAGTATTTCCGTTGTAGGAAAGTGTAGCCTGATTCTGAAAAATCGCCATTTTTAAATTACCTCCTTATGATAAGGAAATTTACATATATATGTTATTCCTTCTATACATCATATGAGGTAATTTTCATTTTGACACTGTTTTATGGCAGGGGGATTGGTGATTATGTCAAAATTTGCTTACGCAAATTTTGTTTGAATTTTTGGGAGTTAAAGGGCGTTGCCCTTTAAAAACCCACAAGGGGCGTTGCCCCTTGACCCCACGAACTTTTTGAAAAAAGTTCGACAAAAACTTTTAATTGTCACCGCTAAACTGTGGATAAACAAATTGAACGAAGTGAACTATAAAAGTTTTTTGTCCACTTTTTTCAAAAAAGTGGACGGGATTTTCAAGGGCGGTAGCCCTTGAACAGGGGTTCGGGGACAGCGTCCCCGACTGACTGTCAGGGTAAAAATGAGTTGATGGTAAACAGAGTGTTGAGCAGAAAAGCACGGGTGTTGGTTTCTTTCATATTTTTAATTCTGATGTTCATAGCATAGAGTTCGGGATTAAGATATTTTTTCATATCAAGATGATGTTTGTCAGAAATTCTGTATTCCAAAGGAACTTTGAACATCAAATCCATAAATTTTCTGTTATCGTAAATCATGGTGATGTCGGCATAGATTTTCATTTCCGAAATAGCACGACCGCCGTGACCACCCCATGTGACTTCGTTATAATGTATGTCGGCAGTGGGATATTGTTTAGGAATATTTTCATATTCAAAATCCTTGATATACTGTTCAAAGATTTTATCGGTCTTGTGGGCAAGTTTACGGTTAGTGGTGAAAATCTTGTAAAGATTACGGTAGAGTTTGGGAGATAATTCAGGCATAGTTTTTCTGTTATAGTACTTGTACCAGTAAGCACGGATAGTTTCAGAAACCCATGATTTGACCTCTACATCAGCGTCAAGATGTTCCACAAGATATACTCTTTTACGGTCTTCGTTTCCTGCATTGGGAGCGATATAACCGTTGTTATGTTCGATAATGGCAACCAGTTCATCATAGTTTTTCAGTGTTTCGGTTGTTTCGGGAACTTTATAGATGGTATGCGGTACATGGAATTTTTTAGCGATTTTCTTTGCGGCGAAAGCGTCAATCGTTTCCTTTTCGGCAGAAAGATAACTGAAAGCGGTAAATCTGTCATAGATACCGTTGGCAGCGGCGAAAGTGGTGTTGCTGTCGATACCGCCTGTAAGAGAGATAGCAGGTTTTTTCCATTTGCGGGAAACCAGTTCCATATTGTTCTTGAGAATATCGGCAGCTTCTTTGATAACAGCATTATATTCTTCTTCTGTCTTACATTCGGCAAGGTCTTTGACAGGATAGAAACGCTTATGAGTGATTTTGCCGTTATTGTAAGTATAGTTGATATTGGGAACAACTCTTTTGACTTCATCAAACTGACTGAGGTCGGCAGGCAGATAAGGACCTACCAGTCTAGGATACCATTTATATGCGACATACTCTTTGGCAGTTTCGGACATGGTAAGATGGCAGATATCACCGATAAGCTGAGGGTGAGAGGACATATAAAAATGTCCCTGAACATAACCGCACCATGCGGACTGCATACTTGACGGGTCGTTGGTAAACTGTACACCGTTTTCGTCAATGACACCATAAACGAATAATCCTGTCATTTCATCGACAAAATCCCAGTAAGTGTCGGTATTGTAATGTTCGGCAATGCGTTCAAGAATTTTATTTTCGTCAATTTCCATCGTAAACGGGTTGTAAGCGTGTCCGAAAAGGAAAAATGTTCGTCCGTCAACATTGACATGATGGATATACTGTGTATTGTGTACATAAGCGTAATAGGTGTCATCAAGTTTTTCTTTTTTCCAGTTGCCGTAGAAAGGAAATTCGTCAAGGTTGATATCGCCGTTATCCGAAAGCAGAAACGCACGGATAAAGAGATATTTACGCAGATTTTTCTTTTTTTCCAGCATAGTTTTTAATTCTTCAGTCATTTTTATATTCCTCCAAAATGAAATCGTTTTCTATCTGAAAGGCTGAAAAGCAAATCGTTATTGTCAAAATCTGCTTACGCAGATTTTGGATTTTTCTGGGAAGTTTAAGGGCTTCGCCCTTAAAAATCCCACAAGGGGCTTTGCCCCTTGACCCCACCACTTTTGAAAAAGTGGACAAAACTTTTAAGTGTCATAGCTATAGGTTGATTTTTTATCATTACGCATTTCAGAAAATATCGTTTAGCTGAGTAAGGTTTGTTTTATTGTATTATTGCTTAGGGAAGAATGGAATTTGCGGTAAACAGTACATTCAACAAGAATGCTCTTGTATTCGTTTCTTTCATATTGACAACCCTGATATTCATATCATACAGTTTTTTATTCAGAATCTTTTTCATATCGAGATGGTGCTGGTCAGAAATTCTGTATTCCAGCGGAACTCTGAATAATAAATCGAAAAATTTTCTGTTATTGTAAATCATAGTGATGTCAGCATAGATTTTCATTTCTGAAATATTCATACCGCCCCAGCTTCCCCATGTTACTTCATTGAAATGGATATCCGCTGTGGGATATTGTGCAGGAATTTTATCATATTCAAAGTCTTTGATATACTGTTCAAAGAGCTTGTCGGTCTTGTGAGCAAGTTTGCGGTCAGTGATGAATATCTTATAAAGATTGCGGTAGAGTTTTGGTGATAGTTCTGGCATGGACTTTCTCCCGTAATGTTTGTACCAGTAAGCACGGACAGTTTCAGAAACCCATGATTTTACCTCTACATCAGCGTCAAGATGTTCGATAAGATATACTCTTTTGCGGTATTCATTATCATTATCTTTAGCAATGTAACCGTTGTTATGATTGATAATCTCAACGATTTCATCATAATTTTTCAGTGTTTCGGTTGTCTGAGGAATTTTATAGATAGTGTGTGGTATATGGAATTTCTTTGCAATTTTCTTTGCGGCGAAATTGTCGGGTGTTTCTTTTGCCACAGACAGATAACTGAAAGTAGTAAATCGGTCATAGATACCGTTAGCAGCGGCAAAAGTAGTGTTGCTGTCGATACCGCCCGATAGAGATATTGCAGGTTTTTTCCATTTGCGGGAAACCAGTTCCATATTATTTTTCAGGATTTCAGCAGCCTGTTCAATAACAGCATGATATTCCTCATCATTTTTACATTCGGTAATATTTTTTATGGGATAAAATCTTTTATGTGTGATTTTGCTGTCTTTGAATGTATAAGAAATATCAGGAACAATTCTTTTTACTTCATCAAAAGGAGTAAGGTCAGCAGGCAGATAAGGTCCCATAACTCTGTAGTACCATTTGTAAGACACATATTCCTTTGCTGTGTCGGACATGGTAAGATGGCAGATATCTCCGATAAGCTGAGGGTGGGAGGAAATATAGAATTTTCCGTTGACATAGCTGTAACAGGCTGATTGCATACCAGACGGGTCATTAATAAAATGTACACCGCTTTCATCAATGACACCGTATACAAACAAACCTGTCATTTCGTCCACAAAATCCCAGTAAGTGTCGGTGTTATAATGTTCGGCAATACGCTCCAGAATTTTGTTTTCATCAATTTCCATAGTAAACGGATTGTAAGCGTGTCCGAACAGGAAAAATGTTTTTCCATCAACATTAACATAATGAATATGTTGTGTATTGTGTATGTAGGCATAATAGTTGTCTGTAAGTTTTTCTTTTTTCCAGTTTCCGTAGAAAGGAAATTCATCAAGGTTGATATCGTTGTTATCCGAAAGCAGAAATGCACGGATAAAGAGATATTTACGCAGATTTTTCTTTTTTTCCAGCATGGTTTTTAACTGTTCAGTCATTTTCATAGTCCTTCCTATATTAATGTGGAACTATTATACAACAATAAAACTACTTTTTTCAAGTATGTTACATTTACAAGAAGAGATATTTTCTGTATTTCGTGATATTGCATAAATTATATAATAGCATTATGAAGTAAACAGCCCAAAACAGGAAAATGATAAGAAATTATAATGAAATTTTATTATAAAAATTATGCAAAAATTTCGGGGATATTTCATTTAAAGTGAATAAGTAATGCTTTAAATGAAATTTAATTTGAAAATCATGCAAAAGCATAGACTATTCTTTTGTATTTTTGAGAAGAAAATTACTGATTTCATTAATAGTGGAGTGCATATTTTCAGAAATGCACAATATTGGCAATGATGACCCAAGACGGTATTGCCGACCTTTATCATAGAGTGCCTGTGCAAAGTACTCATCGCTGAGAGAATGGGGTTTGATTTCCCTGTAGTTGTCATTCAGTGAGAGAATATAGCGGAAATAAACATAACCGTTCTGACAGACGGACGGTTTTTCTGAAGTAAATATAACAGTATTGTTCTGCACAGGGATATTTTGTGTGATTTTCTGTGGTGCGATAATCAGAGAAATATTTTTCAGTGCGGAAAGGTCCTTTTTAATGCGGATAACAGCCCCACTGGTGTTCATAATCTGCTGACAAACAGAATAATAATTTTCTGTATCGTCAGTCACAATGATGAGGTGATTGGTGTACTTGATGAGAATTTCAGCAAGTTCTGTTTTGACGGCGTTTTTGTCATAAATCCCCACAGACAGATTTTTATTTGTTTGACTTGCCCGCTTTAAAGTTTCAGTTGCTGAATTTTCGGCAATGCGTTCTTTCAGAAGATTGGAGGTATAGCGTTTCAGTCCGCAGTTTTCGGGAATTTCGATTTTATTGTTATATAAGAGATATTGACCTTCGTTACCTGCTAATTGACGGATTTTGTGCCATTTGACATTTTTTCCGTACTTATAATAGATAATATGACAAATGTGAATGTTATTATAACGGATAACTTCCAGTTGAATACGGTCAAATTTAAGTATTCGGCGTTTTTTATCGTCGTAAAAGTCTTTTATCGTTAGAGCGGTCAGCATAGGAAACCTCCTTTTTGATATATGTATATTAATTTTGTGATGTCGGTATTCAAAAAAAGAAAAAATATCCAGCTGAGCAGTCGGAATTTTCCTGAAATGCGTAATGATAAAAAGTAACCTATAGCTATGACAATTAAAAGTTTTTGTCCACTTTTTTCAAAAAGTGGGCAGGGTTAAGGGGCGGCAGCCCCTTAGCAGGATTTTAAAGGGCGGCAGCC
>CACWNY010000020.1 GCA_902762375.1 uncultured Ruminococcus sp.
GGACACACGGGGTTAGCTCGCTGATACTGTACAGGTTGCTGTACTTGAACGAGAAGCCCCCGCCTCTAAGCGAAGCGTAGGCGGCGGGAGTATGTCACTCAGAGGAAGTATATTGCCTGAAGAAAACGGATTTGAAAATTATGGTTGGTATATTAATTCGGAATCGGTGAGTGAAAGTGAGTACCAAAAACAATTCAACAGTGTTTTTGATAAAAGCAAGGCGAAATCTTTAGAAAACTTTTATAGCAAAGATGAAATCATTGAAATGATAAATGAATATTGAATATGTAGGAATTTAACAACAATGCACTAGAATTTTATGAAACTGTCGGGTTTACCACTTATCGCAGATATATGCGAATGGAACTTTAGTTAAAGGGCGGTTGAAAATCAAATGGTTATTTTCAAAATTTGCTTACGCAAATTTTGGTTGAATTTTGATGAGTTTAAGGGCTTCGCCCTTAAAAATCCCACAAGGGGCTTTGCCCCTTGACCCCACCACTTTTGAAAAAGTGGACAAAACTTTTAAGTGGACAAAACTTTTAATTGTCACCACCAGTTTTCGGATAAAGATTTCCAAACGCTCTTTCGTGTCATTCCGAACGAAGTGAGCCATAAAAGTTTTTGTCAAACTTTTTTCAAAAAGTTTGTGGGGTTGAGGGGCAAAGCCCTTCATGGGATTTTAAAGGGCAACGCCCTTTAACTCTCCGTTGTTCAGACTTTTTATTATGGAGGATTAGTGATGAAATACGAAATAGTCAACGCAACACTACTTAAAAAAGAGGAGATTGCCACAGGGATTTTTGATTTTTTATTGGAGTGTCCTAGCGTGTCGAAAAAAGCATTAGCTGGACAGTTTGTACATATTGCCGTACCGTCAAAGACATTAAGGCGACCGATTTCTATTTGTGACGCTGATGAAAAGACAATCAGAATTGTCTTTCAGGTAAAGGGAGAGGGAACAAAGATTTTGTCAGAGAGTAAGGTCGGAGATAAAATTGACATTCTTGCCCCTTTAGGACATGGTTTCAGTGTGGATAAATCGCAGAAAATTGCGTTTATTGGTGGTGGTATAGGTGTACCGCCCATGCTTTACAGTGCCAGACAGTGTGATAATGCCGTTGCAATTTTAGGTTTCCGCAATAAAAAGATGGTCATTCTGGAAAAAGATTTTCAGGAAGTCTGTAAGGAAGTCTATGTTGCCACTGATGACGGCAGTTACGGTATACATGGGTTTACAAGCGATATTCTGAAAAAAATCATTGATGAGATTGACGGTGTGTGTGCGTGCGGACCTATGCCGATGTTGAAAGTTATTGCGGGAATTTGTAAAGAACATGATAAGCCGTGTCAGGTGTCGCTGGAGGAAAGAATGGGTTGCGGAATAGGAGCTTGTCTGGTGTGTGCGTGCAAGACCTATGATAAAGACGGGAATGTAGAACATAGTCATGTGTGTAAGAAAGGTCCTGTTTACAATGCAGAGGAGGTTGTCTGGTAATGGCAGATTTGAAAGTCAATATTGCAGGTGTGGAATTTCAGAACCCTGTTATAGGAGCGTCAGGAACAGTTGGTTTCGGCAGAGAATATGGGGAATTTTATCCGCTGTCGGTATTCGGCGGTATTTCGTGCAAAGGCATTACCTTACAGCCACGACAGGGAAATCCTGCACCCAGAATAGCTGAAACACCGTCAGGAATGTTGAATGCAGTAGGATTGCAAAATCCTGGAGTTGACCACTTTATTCAGAATGATTTATCGTGGCTCAAAGAACAGAACACGGTAGTTATTGCCAATATTGCAGGAAATACTTATGAAGATTATTGTCAGATGGCAGAAAAATTGTCGGTCACTGATGTAGATATGATAGAACTGAATATTTCCTGTCCGAATGTAAAAAGCGGTGGAGTACAGTTCGGAACATCTTGTGAAAGTGTCGGAGCAATTACCAAAGCAGTGCGTCAGTTCTGTAAAAAGCCGTTGATAATTAAATTATCACCCAATGTTACGGATATTGTTTCCATTGCCAAATCAGCAGAATATGAGGGTGCGGACGCTATCTCTATGATAAATACCTTGACGGGTATGAGAATAGATATCCATAACCGCAGACCTATTATCAGAAATAATACAGGCGGACTTTCAGGTTCAGCGGTATTTCCTGTAGCGGTGAGAATGGTGTGTCAGGTAGCACAGGCGGTGAAAATTCCTGTTATCGGTATGGGCGGTATCACCACATGGCAGGACGCTGTGGAAATGATGATAGCAGGAGCAAGTGCTTTGCAGATTGGTACGGTACTGTTCAAAGACCCATATGCACCTGTTAAAATTAATGAGGGTATCAGTCAATTTTTAGATGAAAATAATATTTCTTCCGTAACAGAACTGACAGGTACGGTAAAATTATGGTAATACTGGCAGTAGATTTAGGCAAAGTACGGACAGGACTTGCGATATGTGATAAAACAGAGTTGATTGCTTCACCGCTGGGGACACTCGAAGAACGCAATGCGGAAAAGCTGATTTTGAAAATTACAGAAGTCGTCAAAGAAAGACAAGCAGAATTAATTGTTGTGGGATTGCCCAAAAATATGGACGGTACAGAGGGAGAAAGTGCTGTAAATGCCCGAACTTTTGCCGAAAATCTTTCCGAAAAATGCGGTATTCCATTTGTTATGCAGGACGAACGGGGGACTACTTTGACAGCACATAATTTTCTGAACACGACCAACACAAGGGGTAAGAAAAGAAAGCAGATTGTCGATACCGTTTCAGCAGTAATCATACTGGAAGATTATCTTAAAAAGCGGAAAAACAAATCAGTAACTTGATGAATAAGAAAAGGCGGTATATTTTTGGAAAAGACTTTAAAATTGACAGTTACAAAGACAGAACGCAACTATGGTATTGATTTATTGAGAATTGTGTCTATGATGATGATAGTTACACTTCATGTTCTAGGACGAGGAGGCATTTTGGAAACAGTTTCCAATAACTCTGTAAAATTTGTAACAGTGTGGTTTTTGGAAGTCATGTGTTTGTGTTCGGTAAATTGTTACGGTTTAATTTCGGGATATGTAGGTTATGGTAGAAAATTTAAATTTGCTAATATAATCAATCTGTGGATAGAAGTGGTTTTTTATAATGTTTTGATTAATGTCTTGTTTTTTATTCTGTATAAAATGAACTGTTTTACTACTTTTGAAGGTAAGTTTTCTACTATGTTTTTTCCTTTGACAAACGAAAATTACTGGTATTTTACCGCATACTTTTTTATGAGCTTTTTTATTCCTTTATTCAACTTTATGTTACAAAGACTTCCTAAGAAAAAAATAACTTATATACTGTTAGCGACTATTGGAATGTATTCTGTTTTTTATGTATACTTTTTCAATGGTAATCAGGATGTTTTTTTGCTTGGACGAGGATATGGTATAGTGTGGCTGTCTATATTATATCTAATAGGGGCATATATAAAAAAATATAATTTCTTCAAAAATATAAAAGTATATAAATGTATTTTAATCTTTTTGTTTAATTCTGCATTGTTGTTAGTCTGTAAATTTTTAGAAGTAAACGAAATTTTAGTATCATGGTTTCGGTATTCAATAATGGATTACAATAATTTTTTGCATTTGGTAAACGGTATTGTATTGTTGGCACTTTTCTCAAAATTAGGAATGAATAAAATTATGACAAGTATAACAAAATTTTTTGCACCTGCTACATTCGGAGTTTATATTATTCATTTGCATCTTTGTATATGGTTTTTATTAAAACAAAGATTTAAGATATATGCACAGTATCCTATTCCTTTAATGATAGGAGCAATTATATTGACGGTATTGGGAATATGGTTAATATGTTCATTGATTGACAGAATAAGAATTTTATTGTTCGACCTTTTGAAAGTAAAGAAATATTGTATAAAGCTGGAAAATCTGGGAAGAAAAATATTTGATAAAGTATATGATAAATATTTTGTTGACACAGTAGAATAGGCTTTTGAGCAAAAAACAACTGCTATAATGCAGAAAAAAGTGTTGTAAAGATAGAAATGATGTGTTAAAATACAGACATATAATTATACATCATGAAAGAAGGGCGAATATAAATTGAAAACACATATTAAAAGATGTATTGCATTATTGTGTGCTGTTTGTATGATGTCAGGTCTTAGTGCTTGTGGTGAAGATGGCAGTAAAGGAGGTAGCAGTACCACATCGACAGTGAGTGAACTGAGTTATGACAGTGTAAACGGTACAGCAGTAAAGAAAACTGTTAAAAATAATAAAAATGATACATTGGCTAATGTCAGTCAGCCACTCAATGTCAGTGAAATCAAAAGTAATCTGAAATACCTGCCACAGATGTTTTACGGTTGTTATGCAATAGACGGTTGTTATCAGTTTCCGTGCAGTTCAAGTTCTTTGGATAAGTATAAGGAAGAAATGGACTATGTATCCGCTAAAGAAGTCGGAATTTCCATAGAACAAGAACAGGGTGAAGAAGAAGACAAAATCACAACTATTCCTTTCCGTATAGAGGCAGGGGCAGGTACATTGCTGGATATTATTACCACTGTAACCAGTCGTCAGTGGATATGTATGTATTTTCAAAGTGAAAGCGGAAGTATCAGTAATGTTATGGGAGCCTATGAGATTAACGACAATGTGCTGAAATTTACCCCTCTGGATAAGTATACCTATGATGAAGTTACTGATAAAGTGGATTATCAACTTTCAGATAAGTCTATTGAGTATACATTTACTTTCAACAGTCCCAATCTCACTCTGAAAAAAGGGGATAAGTCCGTTACGCTTACGGCAAAGGGATTATCATCGGATTATGAGGGACTGTCTATCAGCAACTATGCTACCCAGAATTCCAAAAAAGTTGCCAATATCGAACGCTTTGATATTTACAGTGATGGTGAAGAAGAAAATGCTTTGCAATATTTCAAACTTTCGTTTTCGGATAACAGTCTGGTAAATAATGCGGTTGCAGAGTTTTCGGATAATGGTCTGTTCACTTTTTCGTGGAAGAGTGGTAACAGTGAAAAATCTTATCAGTATTATTATTTCTTTGCTGGAAATGACGGTCTGGTACTGACAGACGGTAAAGACAATTATTTTTACAATGACAGTTATTCTGTCAAAAATCAGGCACTGGTTAACAGTATTTCTAAAGCGGATATTAAGAAAGTTCAGGAGCTTGATGAAAAACAGATTGAGATTATTGTGAAAAAGAAAACAAATCTTCTGGAAGATTTGGAAAAAACTTTCAAAGAGGCAGGTATCAATGTAAAGATTGATAAGGAAAGCGGTGAAATCATGCTTGACTCGAACATTCTGTTCGGTTACGATAGTGCAACGCTTTCGGCTGAGGGTAAATCTTTCCTGAATAAGTTCCTGAAAGCCTATTCTTCGGTAATTCTGAAAAAGGAATATGAAAGTTTCGTTTCTAAAATTCTGGTTGAAGGACACACCGATTCATCAGGAAGTTATGATTACAATAAGAAACTTTCACAGAACAGGGCAGACAATGTCAAGAACTACTGTTTGTCTGATTCAACAGGACTGAATAAACAGGTTGTTACGGCACTTTCTAAACTGTTACAATCGGTAGGTCGTTCATCTGATGAACCCATACTGGATAAAAATGGTAAGGAAGATGAAAAAGCCTCCAGACGAGTAACTTTCAAATTCAATATCAATCTTGAAATGGCTCAATAATAAAATAATGAATTGTATTTTATGATGTTTCTTATAGATTTCGGATATTGCTATGGCGGTATCCGAAATCTTTTGTTTTTTACAGCGATAAAAATTTCCATCTGTGCGGTTAGAATGATTTTCTCATTGTATAGCTGTGACAATTAAAAGTTTTGTCCACTTTTTCAAAAGTGGTGGGGTCAAGGGGCAAAGCCCCTTGTGGGATTTTTAAGGGCAAAGCCCTTTCAACCGCACAGATGGAAAAATTTACATTTTTTTTATTGATTATTTTACAGTGAATGTCTATGATATAAGTATCAGGTAATACTGTTATAGTGAGGAGGGAATTTGTATGAAAAAACAGAAGAAATATTTTGTTATTTTATTAACAGGAATATATATTATGGTGGTGTGCGGTTGTGGGAAAGCTGAAGAAATTCAGAAACCTGTGTACTATGACCAGAATGTTATTGTTCAGGCAACAGACAATATGGAAAAATCAAAGGAATATCCTAACAGTGCTGAAGTAACTGCTCAGAACACCGAACAGATTGAAGAACAGAAAAATTATATCTCCGACAGCGAAATCAATATCGACAAAACACCATCGGCAGGACGGTTTTGTTACAGTCAGATGACCGCCTCACAAAAAAAGTGTTATGAAAAAATCCGTAAGGCAGTCGAACAACAACGCACACAACTGGATTGGAATGATAGTTGTTGTTCGATAACAACGATTGATACTATTCTGATGTGTATTACTTATGATTATCCCGAATATTTCTGGTATTCCGACGAATACTGTTATGCACAGTCTGATGGGAAAAATACCGAAGTTGCCAATAAAATCATCTTGAAATATGAGTACACCAAAGATGAAGTGTATGAACTGACAGAAAGAATTTATCCTGTTGTTCAGGAGTATCTCAGAAGCGTTCGCCATTTAAAAAGTGATTACGAAAAAGCACTGGCAGGGTATGAGTATATTATCAACAATACTGTCTATGACAATTTCAGGGCTAATTACGGTTATGGGTCTTTTGGAGAGATGGATAAAGAAACGATGTCGTGTTGGAATATCAGCGGCGTATTTTTAAATCACAGTGCTATATGTCGTGGGTATGTGCAGGCTTATCAGTATCTGATGAATTTGCAGGGGATAAAGTGCGGTTATGTGTATGGTGAAAATCATTGCTGGAATATTATGCAACTGGACGGTGACTGGTATTATACAGATGTTACATGGGGTGACCCTGTGCTGGAAATTACCCATCGTGATACAGGGTGGGTAGAATATGTACAGCAGGGGATAGATTATTCTTATTTTGCCATGACAACAGAACAGTTATTGCAGATACACACACCTGATTTCGGACTGAATTTACAGCTTCCTGAATGTACGGCAACCAAAGATAATTATTTTGTCCGAAATCCGAATACAGATAAATTCAACGCATTTGCTTTTAGTTAAGGGTGTTGCCTGTGTTAAGGGCGTTGCCTGTGTTAAGGGCGTTGCCCTTAACAATCCTATCAGGGGCTTTGCCCCTGAACCCCACAAACTTTTTGAAAAAAGTTTGACAAAAACTTTTAAGGCTCACTTCGTTCGGAGTGTTTATCTAAGTGTCAGCTATGACAATCAAAAGTTTTTTGTCCACTTTTTTTCAAAAAAGTGGCGGTTTCCAAAGGCGGAGCCTTTGGTGGGATTTTTAAGGGCAAAGCCCTTAAACTCCCCAATACATAATAAAATGCGGAGAGAATTTCTCTCCGCATTTTGCTCGTTACATAGTACCGTAAATTCTGTCGCCAGCGTCACCAAGACCTGGAATAATGTAGCAGTTTTCATTAAGACCTTTGTCTTTTGCGGCACAGAATACCTGAACATCAGGGTGTTCTTCGGTCAAAGTTCTTATGCCTTTGGGGGCAGCTACGATACAGAGAAATTTAATACTTTTGGGATTGCTTTTCTTGATAATGGAGATAGCGTCAACGGCTGAACCGCCTGTAGCCAGCATGGGGTCAAGAACAAAAACATCTCTTTCGCTGATATCGGACGGTAATTTCTTATAGTATTCCACAGGCTGAAAAGTTTTTTCGTCACGGTATAAACCGATGTGTCCGACTTTTGCGGCAGGAACCATTTTCAGCATAGCATCGAGCATACCATTGCCCGCTCTTAAAATGGGAACGAATGCCAGTTTTCTACCAGCGAGTACTTTTGTTGTTGCTGTTGCCACAGGGGTTTCAATCTGGATTTCCTCCAGTGGCAAATCTCTCATTGCTTCATAGCACATCAGCATGGAAATTTCAGAGATTAATTCTCTGAACATTTTACTTCCTGTATTTTTGTCACGCAAGAATGTCAATTTGTGTTGGATTAAGGGGTGGTCTAATACAGTAACCTGATTGTTCATTAGTTGTCACAACCTTTCATGATGTTATTTTATGTACAGATAATCAGAAATTTTCTTTGGTTTCTAATGCGGTAATCATGTTGACACGGTTCTGATGTCTGCCACCGTCAAAAGGGGTATGAAGAAAGATGTCTGCCAGTTTTACGGCTGTCTGTTCATCAATTACCCTGCCACCCATACAAAGTATGTTGGCATTGTTATGTCGCCTTGTCATTTCGGCACAAAATTCGTTGGTAACGACCGCCGCACGGATACCTTTGATTTTATTGGCTACCATAGAAACACCGATACCTGTTCCGCAACAGATAATACCCAGTTCACATTCTTTATCCGCAACAGACCTTGCGGCTTTTTCAGCGTAGACAGGATAATCAACGGACTGTGTATCATATGTCCCGAAATCTTTATAGGAAATATGCTGAGTTTCCAGATAATTTCTGACAGCTTCTTTGATTTCGTAACCGCCGTGGTCACAAGCCAAAGCAATCATCATTTTATAACATTCCTTTCCGTTTAAGGGTTGCCACCCTTAAAAATCCTGCCCAAAGGCTCCGCCTTTGGAAACCGCCAACTTTTTGAAAAAAGTTGGACAAAAACTTTTAAGGCTCACTTCGTTCGGAAATTTCCACTAAGTGTTGACGGTGATAATTAAAAGTTTTGTCCACTTTTTCAAAAGTGGTGGGGTCAAGGGGCAAAGCCCCTTGTGGGATTTTAAAGGGCAAAGCCCTTTAATGACTAAAAAATCAAAACAAAATTTGCGTAGGCAAATTTTGACAATTCATTCTGAACAAAGTGAGAAATCTTTAATCACGGATTGTTTTTCATTTTTTTCTGCAATTCTCTTTGTGCCTGCGGTAAGGCAAGATAGAGAGGTAAAAGTTGTTGAGCGGTGACAGTTTTTCCTGATTTTGCCAATTTTTCTCCTATAAGGGCAACACTGTTACTTTGTGGATAGCGTAAATGTTCGGGGGCAACTTCAAGGTTTGGGAGATGATGATTTAACAGGGAATAAGCCAGTTCACTGCCGTCACCTGAAAGTGTTATAGTTTCAGCGGAATAATTCTGACGGATAAAGGTGATAATTTCGTCAGTGGATAAAGTCTGGTCGTTGGTCAGTCTGTCAACAGAGCCGTCCTTGTGACAGCGGAAAAAGGAACAGAAAAAGCGTTGACATCTTGCGTCAATGACACTGCATACCAGTGTATCACTGCCGTAAAAATTATAGGCGATTGCCTCCAGAGAAGAAACACCCACACAAGGTTTATTTTCGGCAAAAGACAGACCTTTGATAGCCGAAATACCTATTCTCAGTCCCGTAAAAGAACCCGGACCTATAGACACGGCAAAACAATCCACATCTTTCAGAGAAAGGGAAGCTGTTTTCAGGAGATTTTCGGTCATAGGCATGAGGGTTGTGCTGTGGGTAAGACCTGCGTTGAGATAGAACTGTCCCAGAATTTTACCGTCACGAAGATAGGCCACCGAAACAGCTTTTGATGAGGAATCCATAGCCAGTATATTCATAAGATTAGTCACACCTTTCGACAGTAAAAATTCTTTGATTTTCGTTATCACCTTTTGCGATAGTGATTTTTATACAGTTTTCAGGCAAGGCATTTTCGATATTTTCACTCCATTCAATGACAAGAATACCGTTATCCAGATAATCGAAAAATCCTATGGAGTACAAATCGTCCCAAGTGGAAATTCTGTACATATCAAAATGATATACCGTAAATCTGGCATGGTACTCATTGACAAGTGCAAATGTCGGACTGGACACACAATTTTCTGCCCCAAGTCCTTTGACAAGACCTGTAATGAAAGCCGTTTTTCCCATTCCCAGACCGCCGAATAAAGCAATGACTTCTGTACCATTCAGACTTTTAGCAATCGTTTCACCAATGGTCAAAGTTTCTTCATAGGAATTACTTTTGTAAACAACACGGTTCATAAGATAACCTCAGAATAGTCCTGAAATTACACCGTCTTCGCTGACATCAATTTTTTCAGCCGAAGGAACTTTCGGTAAGCCGGGCATAGTCATGATATCTCCCGTGTAGACAACTACAAACCCTGCACCATTGGAAAGTCTGACATCTCTTACGGTAACGGTAAATCCTTTGGGAACGCCGAGAAGTGACGGATTGTCAGAGAGAGAATATTGCGTTTTGGCAATACATACAGGCATACTGTCACCACCAAGTTCGACAATTTTTTTCAGCGACTTTTCTGCCTGTGCCGTAAAGACAACATCATCAGCACGGTAAATTTCTGTAGCAACTTTTCTGACTTTTTCTTTCACGGAAAGATTATCTTCATACATAAAGTGGAAATGATTTTCCCTTTCGCAAGCCTCAGCGACTTTGGCAGCGAGTTCTCTGCCACCTTCACCGCCTTTGGCGAACATTTCAGCAGTAGCAAAATCAGCACCTTTTTCCTGACAGTACTCTCTGATATAATCAAGTTCTTCTTCTGTGTCGGTAAGGAACTTGTTGATAGCGACAACAACAGGAACACCGTATTTTCTCATATTGTCAATATGAACCCCTAAATTACCGATACCTTTTTTGAGTGCTTCAAGATTAGGATTACCTGTTTCTGTTTTGGGAACACCACCGTTGTATTTCAAAGCACGACAGGTTGCTACAATGACAATCGCATTCGGTGTCAGTCCTGCATAACGGCATTTGATATCGAGGAATTTTTCAGCCCCCAAATCTGAACCGAAACCAGCCTCCGTAATACAATAATCTGCCAGTTTCAAAGCCAGTTTCGTTGCTCTTACAGAGTTACAGCCGTGAGCAATATTGGCGAAAGGTCCTCCGTGCATGATAGCAGGTGTACCTTCTATGGTTTGTACAAGGTTAGGCATGATAGCGTCTTTGAGTAAAGCAGTCATCGCACCGTCAGCCTTGATATCTTTGGCATATACAGGAGTGTCGTCATATTTATAGGCAACCAGAATTTTTCCCAGCCGTGCTTTCAGGTCTTTGATATCTGTGGCAAGACAGAGAATTGCCATAACTTCACTGGCAACAGTAATCTGGAAAGAATCTTCACGGGGAACACCGTTGACTTTTCCACCCATACCACTGACAATAAAACGAAGTTGTCTGTCGTTCATATCCAGACATCTTTTAAATACTACTCTTCTGGGGTCAATACCGAGTACATTTCCCTGTTGAATGTGGTTGTCCAGCATAGCACACAAAAGATTGTTGGCTGATGTGATAGCGTGCATATCACCTGTAAAGTGCAGATTGATATCTTCCATAGGGAGTACTTGTGCATAACCGCCACCTGCAGCACCGCCTTTGATACCGAAAACAGGTCCTAAAGACGGTTCTCTTAATGCGATAACAGCATTTTTACCGATTTTCGCCATAGCTTCACCAAGACCTGTAGTAACGGTAGTTTTTCCCTCACCTGCAGGCGTAGGGTTGATAGCTGTAACCAGTACCAGTTTGCCGTTGGGGTTATCTTTGACCCGTTTAAACAGCGACTGATTAAGTTTTGCTTTATATCTTCCGTAAAGTTCCAGTTCGTCATCAAGTATACCCAGTTCATGGGCAACATCAGTAATTGGTCTTAATGCGGTTTGTTGAGCAATTTCAATGTCAGAAAGCATAAAAAAGCACCTCCGTTAAATAATATCAAGATTATAGCATATCTGTAATTTTTTAACAAGTCTGTCCGTCAAAATAATTCAGTTTAAGGGTTGTCGCCCTTAAACTCCTCAAATACAAATCAAAATTTGCGTAAGCAAATTTTGTCTGAATGTAATCCTTTACAACTTCATTTAAGGTATGTTATACTAATTTTACTGGATTGTTAATGATAAAACAAGTAGCAAAGGAATTTTTTATGAACTCAAAACGAATATGTCTGTTTGACGAAATACGGGGATTTGCTGTTATTCTGATGGTGATATACCATACATTGTTTTCGATGGTTTTTATTTTTGAAAGTGAAAAACTTTATCCGCTGATGATGAAGATTATGCCCTATGAACCGCTTATTCCGATACTGTTTATCAGTATTTGCGGAATAGTCTGTTCTTTCAGCAGAAGTAACCTGAAAAGAGGAATAAGAATTTTTGTTCTGGCAATCATTGTGACGGTGGTGACCTATGTTTTTATGCCTGAAATGACCATCTTTTTTGGAATATTGCACTTTTTGGGGATAGTATTGATGATTTATGTTCTCACCGAAAAACTGACGGACAAAATTAACAGAATGTATGGTATGATTGTCAGTGTATTGTTGTTTGTGGTGTTTTATAATGTTCCGCAACGCTATATAGGTATTCTGCCGTACCCATATATCCGTATACCTGACGCACTGTATCAATATTACTGGCTGTCTTTTATAGGATTTCCCAGTGCGGACTTTACCTCTGGAGATTATTTTCCATTAATCCCGTATATTTTCCTGTTTTTCTCTGGAGTATTCTTAGGAAAAACGATTAAGGGAAAAGAACTGCCGTCATTTTTTTATCAGTCTTATCTTCCGCCACTGGACTTCATCGGCAGACACGCTTTAGTGATTTATCTGTTACATCAACCGCTGATTATAGGCATTTTGTACATGATAAATCTGAGTGGTTAAAAATCAACTAGTTATTGTCAAAATTTGCTTATGCAAATTTTGTTTTGTATTTGGGGAGTTTAAGGGCTTCGCCCTTAAAAATCCCACAAGGGGCTTTGCCCCTTGACCCCACCACTTTTGAAAAAGTGGACAAAACTTTTAGTTGTCATAGCTATATGAAAAAATAATTCAACTATTCAGTTGAAAAAAATCACCAAACACGGGGTTTTCAGAAATTATTAAGTCAAATTTATAGCTAATTTATAAAAATAAATATAATATATTGGATAAAATCACAAGGAGAATTTTATATTTAAAACAAAAGAATTGAAATATTGTACATTATTACGAAAATTTAAATTAATTATTAAATTTCTTGCAAATAAGGTTACAATATTGTATAATGTTTATGCGAAGGTTATTCTTCGGATGTATATATTTTTATAAGGAGGAAAAAAAACAAATGTCCAAGAAAAAAGTACTTAGCGTTGTATTGACGGCTGCAATGATTACTTCTGTAGCGGTTACATCAGCAATCAGCACCTCAGCAGATGATGTTCGTGGTACAGTATACTTCGATGCAACAGGTCCGCTGGAAGGAGCTCAGAGAAACACTTACTACTGCTATATGTGGGGTAGTGACGGTTCAGGTAATATCGCAGAGTGGAATGCAAAATCTCTCAAAATGCAGAAGGTAGACGGTGAGGAGAATTTATACTCCTACGATGTTCCTAAAAACGATGTCAATGTAGACCTTGTTATCTTCAATGCTCTCGGCAAAGGTCAGACCTACGACACAACATTCAGTGAATCATGCTATGGTGATACCGCTTATGTTACTGACGAAGTTCTGGAAAATCCTGTAGACTCCGCTCAGACTTGTCTGGCTTGTGCTTGGAAAAACAACCCTCAGGAAGGGGCTCACATTTCCATCACATCAACAGGTAAAGTTCAGGGTGTAGGTATTCTTTCCACAGAAACACCTGAAAGTATCACAGATGCTTTCATTGCACAGTACAAAGCTGGTATGGAAGAAGGCAAAACAGGTTATGATAACCCTGACCTCGTAACAGACGCTGCTCGTGCTGACTTTATTGCAAAGATTAACGAAATCATTGCTAACGCTCCCGAAAAACCCACTGCTGACCCTGAAAAACCTACAGAAGAAGCAACAAAAGAAACACCTACAGAAAAAGCTCCCGAAGTTCCTACAGAAAAAGCTACCGAAAAAACACCTGATACTCCGTCAACAGACGGTCTGCTTAAAGGACTTCCGCTTCCTGCAAATCTGAATCTTCCCGCTAAAGATACAAATCCTGATGCTACTTATCAGGGCTGGGACGGTTACTACAATGTCTATTACTTTGAAGCTCCCACAGAATGGATTACCGAACACAAAGACGCTAAAGAAAGCGGTTGGGAAATCGGTTTCTATTGGTTCACAGGTTCTATGAACAACGGCGACTGGCCGGGTGAAAAGGCTACCAAACTTGAAGGCACAGACAATATCTACTATGCTTTTGCTCCCACATATGCTAACAGCATTATCTGGAACAATGGTATCAGTGATAAAGTTGAAGAAAACAAGAAATTCAAATTACAGACAAAAGATACTAATGTTGATGACTCTACACTGAACTCTCTTGCAGACATTCTCTATGAAGAGGACGACAGCATTGACGGTGGTGTACCTGTAGCAGGTTGTCTGGCTTATGTATCCAGCGTTGAAAAGACAGTAAATGGTCTTACAGGTGAAGAACAGGATGTTTACAATGTAGGCTGGAAATTCTTCAACCCTCGTACAGGCGAAACAACTACAACCGCTTTGAAAAATGCTGACGGTACATATAAGACTGTTTCAGGCGAAAAATACGGTTATGAAGTAATTGCTTGTAACCCCTACTTCGATATGGATTATGATTATGTAAACGAAGATGCAGAAGTTCCTACAACTAATGGCGTAGCTACCCTTCCTCCTGCTGGTGAAAGTACTCAGGCTGGCGGTCAGAGTGGTTCAGGTACAGCTGCAACAAATGCTGCAGGTAACAACAATGCTTCCAATACAACAAGCGGTGCAACAGTTAATACCGCTGAAGGTGCAACTGTTGTAGTTCTTGGCACAGTTCTTGTTGCTGCTATGGGTATCGCTTTTGTCGCTCGCAAAAGAAAGGAATCTGAACAGGCTTGATTTCAGGTCTGTTGTATCAGATAAAACTCTCTGACGAATGAGTTAATCGAAAGGTGTGTGTTTCGACACGCACCTTTTGGTTTAGGCATTTTTTACCGAAATGACAGTATGGCATGATAATTTCGTGAGATATTATTCACGCAAAAAAGGAGTGGAAGATTATCATGAAAAAGAAATTTCTGAGTATTTTAACTACTGTATCTTTGCTTGGTACAATGGCTTGTACAGGTGCGGTAAGTTCATTGGCTTTTACAGGCGAAGAGATTTATTTTGAAGTGCCTGAATACTGGCAGGAAAACAATGAATACTTATATGTGCATTTTTGGGACGATATAAAAGGTGAAAGTCCTTATGAATGGCACAGCAAAAATCAGAAAATGACATGGATAGCAGGTGAAGAAATCGCTACCTATTCCATACCCGATGGTGACTGGAATGTGTTGATTATTTCGGGCAATTCAGGTATGCAGACGGCAAATCTGGTATTCAATGCAGACTGTATAGGAGATACCTGTTACATTCCCGATGAGGCTGAATTGCTGACAGCTCCGTCAGATTCATCTCAGACCGTTTATCCGATAGCGTGGAGAAATCATACAGAATACGGTATGCAGAAATGGATAACTCCACTGGGAAATATTGTGGGGACAACATTGTTGGCAGGACAGACTAATCAGGATTTGTACGACCGATTTGTTGTTCTTTATGAGGGAGAAGAAAAAGTAGAGGACTGGAACACTTCCAAAGCGGAAATTGTAGGCAAAGACTGGGCAACAGTGAAAAAGGAACTGGCAGAAGAACTCGGTCTGAATACGGTTGAACCCGCTACCGAAAAAACAACAGATATTTCCACAGATACTCCTACAGACGCTCCTACAAATACCCCCACAGATACGCCTACTGCTATTTCTACAAATGCTCCTACGGATACTCCCACAACTATTCTTGAAAATAATAATTCGTCATCAACTGTAAGTGGTAAAGTAGTGAACACATCAGACAGAAATATAATGGCTGTACTTTCAACTGTACTTGCGGTTGCGTTCGGGGTAGCTTTTGTATCACGCAGAAAAAAAGAAAATTAAAAGCTGTATTGGTCAGGACAAACGCATGAATTAACAAAGTGTAAATTTTTTATGATGTATTTGTTAAGTCGTGAATAGAACATCACTTTTGAATGTTTAGTATTATTCACAAGTTCATAAAAAATTAACTCATGCGTTTGTCCTGCTGTATTGGTAAGTTGTGAGTGAAACAGAGTAAAAAAATTTACTTTGTGTAAATAATACAAAAAGCCTATGACAGATTTTACGCAAAAGATGTTTTTTCAGCTACTTTTTTTTAAAAATCTGTTGCTAAATTTTTAAAAATATTATATAATAAAGACACAGAAGCGTTTATGCTTTGCAGTCTATATATTATTGGAGGAGATTAAATAATGAAGAAAAAAGTATTAAGTGTCATTACTTCAGTTGCTGTACTTGGTTCATTAGCTTGTGCAAGTGCTGTAAGTTCTTCCGCTTTCTCAGGTGAGATTAAGTTTGAAGTCACAGATAACCTTGCCAGAGCTAACAAGACTTTCTATGCTCATATCTGGAATGGTCTTCCCGGTGGACAGGGTCTGTATCAGTGGCAGACTAAAGACGAAAAAATGACATGGAAAAGCGGTGACGCAACAGCTACTTACAATGTTCCTGAAGGCGATTGGAACTTGATTATCATTTCCAGTAACACAGGTTTCCAGACATATGATACCGTATTCAATGCAAACTGTATTGGTGATACTTGCTATGTTATGGACGAAACATTCGAAAACCCTGTTGACTCTACAAAGAGTGCTAAAGGTCTTGGCTGGAGAAACAACCCTGATTGTGGTCCTCACATTGTTATTTCATCTTTGGGTAATGTTATCGGTTCAGCTTATCTTCCCGGTGAAACCAATCAGAATCTTTATGACGGCTTCGTAAAGAAATATGACATTAACAATGTATCTAACGGCGATGACCTCCTTAACTGGAATGACCCTGGTAATGGTCAGCAGGTAACTGGTAAAGATTGGGAAACCATCAAAAAGGAAGTTGCTGAAAAATTGGGTGTCCAGACTTCTTCAAGCGAAGAACCTACAGAAGCTGCTACTTCTGCTCCTGCATCATCTTCAGATTCTGGTTCTTCTTCAAATACCAACACTTCTTCTAATAGTGGTTCATCAAGTAATACAAGTTCTTCATCAAGTAGCAGCAGCGGTTCAACAAGCACAACAGGAACATCAACAACTACTACAACAGGTGATACAACTCCTGTAGTTGGTTTGTTCGCTACGCTTGCAGGTGCTTTAGGTGTGGTATTTCTTGCTCGCAAAAAGGCTACAAAATAATTCAAAGTAACTTTTCGTGATTACACAAATAGTTAAGGGACAGTCTTACGACTGTCCCTTTTTGTTTACGGAGAGTTTAAGGGCGTTGCCCTTAAAAATCCTACAAGGGGCGTTGCCCCTTGACCCCACGAACTTTTTGAAAAAAGTTCGATAAAAACTTTTAATTGTCATAGCTAAGCCTGAGATAAAGACTTCCGAACGAAGTGAGCCTTGAAAGTTTTTTGTCCACTTTTTTTCAAAAAAGTGGACAGGATTTTTAAGGGCGGTAGCCCTTAAACAGGGGTTCGGGGACAGCGTCCCCGACAAAGACTATTTGGTGGCGGTGCGTTCGATGGCGACCGTTCCTGTACGGGCAATCTCTTTGATACCGTATGGACGAAGCAGTTCCACAAGGGTGTCAACATTTTCAACGGTGTCGGCAATCTGAATGGTAATGGTACTCAGGCTGACATCTATAATTTTAGCATTCATCAGTTCGGCAATACCCATGATTTCTACTCTGGATTTGATGTTGCTGTTTACTTTGATGAGTGCCAGTTCACGGCTGATGTGGTTTTTCAGCAGTCGGACTTCTATGACGGGAATGAGTTTGTTTAATTGTTTCTGAATTTGTTCCGCAATATACTCATCGCCGTCAGCGACAATCGTAATTCGGGAAACACTTATATCGGTTGTCACACCGACAGCAAGACTTTCTATATTAAATCCACGCCTTGAAAACAGTCCTGTAATCTTACTCAGAACGCCTGCATAATTCTCCACAAGGATATACATGGTGTGTTTCATAAAAATATCTTCCCCTTTCTTTATATTGACGGTGTATCAGGACTGACATGACACACCAAAAGAAATGGTTTGTCAGACTGTATCATCTGTTGTGCATACTGTTCAGCCTCTTCATTGGAGGTGGCATACGCTGATGGGATATTATAAGCGTCGGCAATTTTCATGAAGTCAGGTGTCTGTTCATCAAGGAATACGCCTGAATAATTGCCGTGATAGAGGTTTTTCTGTAATTCTCTGACCATGCCAAGACGGTCATTACGCATGATAATGATTTTGACATTGAGATGGTTCTGGGCAATCGTACCCAGTTCGTTCATACTCATCTGGAAAGACCCGTCACCGCAGACAACAACAACTTCTCTGTTCGGTCTGGCAAATTTTGCTCCGATAGCTGCAGGTACAGAATATCCCATCGTCCCCATACCGCCTGTGGTCAGAAAACGACCTTCCTTGATACGGAAATTGTTCGCACACCATATCTGGTTCTGTCCGACATCAGCAACCAGAATGGATTTGTTGGGCAACATTTCGGAAAGTCTGGCAATGAAACTTCTCGGTTCTACGCAACCTTCAAATTGGGGCGGAATACGGAATAATTCCTTTTTCCAGCGTTCGGTAGTGTCCGCCCATAAGTGCGGAACATGATAGTCGCCGATAAGGTCATCTAATTTTTCAATGACGATTTTCATATCACCGACAATCGGTATATCTGTAGCCACATTTTTTCCGATTTCAGCAGGGTCAATATCAATATGAATGATTTTGGAACGGGCAGAAAGCTGGTCGGGAGAGGCAACAGCACGGTCACCTACTCTTGCTCCGCAAAGCAGAATGACATCAGCTTCATGAATGGCACGGTTGGCAACACGCTTTCCGTGAGAACCTAACATACCTAAATAAAGTTTGTTCTCTGTGGGCATAACACCAATACCCATCATCGTTGATACAACAGGTATGCCCGTTTTCATCGCAAAATCAACCAGTTTCAGTTTTGCTCCCGAAGTCAGTACACCGCCCCCTGCACAAATCACAGGTCTGGAGGCATTGCGGATAAGTTCAACCGCTTTTTCAATCTGTCGGTTATGACCTGCTGTATGCGGTTTGTAACCGACAATTTCCGCCTTTTCGGGATAGACAAACGCTTCAATTTGATTGCTCTGGATATCTATGGGAATATCAATCAGTACGGGTCCTGGACGACCTGTTGTGGCAATATAGAAGGCTTCTTTAAAAATTCTGGGTAAATCTTCCGTCTTTTTGACAAGATAGCTGTGCTTGACAAAAGGTTCACAAGCTCCTGTAATATCCGCTTCCTGAAAAACATCTCTGCCTATTAAATCACTGCGAACCTGTCCCGTAATGGCGATGATGGGAATAGAATCCATATAGGCGGTTGCAATACCTGTAATCATGTTGGTAGCTCCTGGCCCTGATGTGGCTACACATACACCCGGCTTGCTCACCGAACGGGCATAACCACTGGCTGAATGTACGGAATTTTGTTCCTGTCTTACCAGAATGTGTTTTACGGACGAGTTAAGCAAAGCATCATAAAACGGACATATCGCCGCTCCCGGATAGCCGAAGATGATTTCTACCCCCTCAGCCTCCAGACACTTTACCATTATTTCTGCACCACTTATCATTATAAAGAAACACTCCAATCATCAAATTTATAGTTGAAAATTTATCTACCTGTGCGGTTGAAAGTCAAATAGTTATTGTCAAAATTTGCTTACGCAAATTTTGTTTGGATTTTGAAGAGTTTAAGGGCTTCGCCCTTAAAAATCCCACAAGGGGCTTTGCCCCTTGACCCCACCACTTTTGAAAAAGTGGACAAAACTTTTAATTGTCATAGCTAATTTGTCAGTCGTTTTTTCATGGCAATCATCCAGTCAGCAGGTAAGGCAACAGGTTTAAGGATTGTCATGGCGTAGGCGATTTCGGAAAGCAAATCACAGTTGAAAGAAAGCATACCCGAATACCGCATTTTATTATTTTGGGTGTTGGTAAACGGTGTATTGCTGATATGGTCAACCATGAGATGTTGCAGGAACATCAGCTCACAGAGATAGGGAGTAGCAGGAGAATTGAATTGAGAATGTTCCAACAGGTACATAGCCGTCCAGTTGATTTGTGCGAGGTCACTAGTATGGAAGTTATAGACACGGTAAGAGGGAGTTTTCAGGACAAATCTAACAACCAGCCAACTGATAAGACAAGCCGAAAGCATAACTGCAGACTTAATCATGACTTCTCCACCGATGAGTGCCGTAGGGAAAATGACAACGGAAATTATCAGACTGGAAAAAACCGCTTTCATAAAAGGACTTTTGACGGAAAACATAGCCATCACACTGAAAATAAAAGTCAAAGGAAGGCGAATGTTAAAAGGTACAGTGCTGAGGACTGCCATATATAATACACAGGTGATAATCATACCGCCGATACCTCTGAGGGTATAAGGGAATTTCAGTTCGGGATAGATAGACAGTACCGCAAGGGCAGATACAGGCAATATCATAGCGTCTGTAATAGGGAGAATTTGTCCGAGTAAGGTACAGACTGCCAATGTTACGGCAGTCTTGACAGATTTCCGCAGATTGTAGGAATACGAAAAAGAAAAACGCTTTTTCAGTACCGAAATGCGAAAACGCATAGCCTGTCTGAAACGGCTTTTAATCATAGGACGGTTTCTGAATTTAAGACTGTCCACGAGGGAAAGCAGATATTTTTTCCATAAAGAGGACAGGGTTTTATTGCTCAGAGAGTAATCTTCTACAAAGCCGTTGATTTCGATGGCAAGACGCTTAAGCGATTTGATTTTCGTGAAAACACGGCAAAGTTCTTCAAAATAGCGTTGGTCATCTTCATTCAGTTCGGGAAGTTTGGATTTTGTATCATAGATAAGGTCACTGATTTGTTGCAAGGTCATCAAAGAAAGCAGATGTTTCTTCTGCGTTTCGTCCAGCAGACAGCCTTGATTGACAAAAGTATTATGTGTGGCTTTACAGAAATCTTTGGTAATCAGGAATAAATCACGGTCTTTTTTGATATGTTCTTTATTGATAAAGATTTTCAGTTTATTGGCAATCGCTTTACAGCCGTCAAGCACATAGGGATTGTCTTTTTTTCTGACAAAGGAACTGTTGGCAATCACATGAAACAGAAATAGACACGCAACAGAATAGACAAAACAAATCAGCGTACATACATAAGCAAACGGAATACGGTATAATTCTATAGCACCTGCATATTCCATTAACAACAGTTGCAGACAGATGGTAAACGATATTCCGCCAAAGTGAAGATTATCACAAAACACAAACGATACCACACCGACAACAATCAGATTGACCGCCGTTGCCACAAAAGGATTTAATCCCGCAAATATGCCGATGGTAATAATCACTAAAAGTAAAGTGAACTGCCGTATGTAGTTGAAAACATTGAAAGTCGTATCAAATAATTCCTTTAAAGTAATAATGCACACAACAGCAATACACATCATATCACTGCCGTAAATAGCGTTGACGATAAAACATAATGCAATTCCCATAACAGAAACAGGCAGATAATGTTTAAATGTTTTCCAGATATCTTTTATCAACACAACAAAGTTATCTTTCAGTTTGGTAAACATACGCAATTCCTTCCTTGATACAAAGTAAAACAACATACCTCTCTAATTTTATACTATTTTGTACTTACAGTCAAGATTTTGAAAAATTTTGTATAGAACAAATGAATTTCCATGTCTTTTTTTGACACGGAAGCGTATAGCTATGACAATGAAAAGTTTTTGTCCACTTTTTTCAAAAAGTGGGCAGGGTTAAGGGGCGGCAGCCCCTTAGCAGGATTTTAAAGGGCGGCAGCCCTTTAACGCATAAAAATCCAAACAAAATTTGCGTAAGCAAATTTTGTCAATTCAGACAGAAAAATTCTCTTGACATCAGCAAGAGAATATGCTATATTAATTGTATTAATTGAGCTAGTACAATTAATATGTTTACAGAAAGGAGCGGACAGTTTTGTTTTCTATTGATTATCACAGCCGACAGCCGATTTACGAACAGTTGTATGATAATGTTATCCATCTGGTATCGTTGGGAGTGCTGACACCTGATGAACAGCTTCCCCCTGTCAGACAGCTTGCTATGGAACTGGGAATTAATCCCAATACCGTTTCCAAAGCTTACAAAAATCTGGAAAATGACGGTATGATTTATTCGGTAGTCGGGAAAGGGTCTTTTATTTCGGGAAAGTCGGATATCACCGAATGGAAAAAACAGGAAATTACCACAAAGATAACACAAGCCGTACAGGAAGCTGTAAAATTAGGCATAGAACAACAACAGATTGTCGAACTTGTTGACACGGTTTATAAAGGAGGGAATCAATCTTGATAACGATTGAAAATGTATCGAAAACTTTTGGTACGGTAAAGGCACTGAATAATTTGAGCATTACCATAACATCAGGAACAGTGTTCGGTCTGGTAGGGTCGAATGGCAGTGGAAAAAGTACTTTGCTGAGAATTTTATCGGGTGTATACACCGCAGACAGTGGCAGTATTACGATAGATGGCGAAAATGCTTACGATAACGAAATGGTTAAAGGAAAATGCTGTTTTGTATCAGATTTTCCGTATTTTTCCAACAATGCCACCCTTAAAAACATGGCAGTACTGTACCGTTCATTATACCCGAACTGGAATGAGGAAAAATATCAGACCTTATCCAAAATTTTCCCTATCAATAACAAGGACAAAATCATCAGAATGTCGAAAGGTATGCAAAGACAGGTAGCTTTGATACTGGCACTTTCGGTATGTCCGAAATACCTCTTTCTGGACGAAATCTTTGACGGTCTTGACCCCGTTATCCGACAGCTTGTCAAAAAACTGATAGTAGACGATATCACCGAAAACAATATGACAGTCATTATCGCTTCACACAATCTGAGAGAACTCGAAGATATCTGTGACCACATCGGATTTCTGCACAAGGGCGGAATACTTCTGGAACAGGAAATTGATGATTTGAAACTCAATCTGCACCGTATACAGGTAGCTTACGAAAATCCGTTGCCTGAAAATGCGTTTGCACAACTGGATATCGTCAAACTCAAGAATACAGGAAAACTGTATGAACTGGTTGCCAGAGGAACTCTGGAAGAAATAGAAACGATAGTAAAATCACACAATCCTTTATTCTGTGAAGTGTTACCGCTTACTCTGGAAGAAATCTTTATCAGTGAAATGGAGGTGGCAGGATATGACATCGACAATATCCTCAATCAACAAACCCAATAAAAAGAATAGCTTTTTCGGTTTAGTCAAATGGTCATTTTTCAGCAGTGTACCGTTATTTGTGGTGTACTGTTGTATACTGGCAATCGTTTTGCCGATATCCATATTTTCAGCAATGGCAAATGAAAGTTATAGTTATGTCAATCGTGTATTTGATGTATTTATTCCTGTATTGGAAGTCATTTTCGTGATATTTTTCGGAATAATTTTATTCAAAGATTTTCATAACAAACGCAGTGTAGACTTATACGCTTCTTTTCCTGTCAAGAAAGTAACGATGTTTCTGGCAAAATATGTGGCAGGTATACTGATGTTGTTGATACCGCTTTTGGTGTTTACTTTTATCGCAGGACTGATACCGTCCATGTTTCCCGAACCACATCACATCATAGATGATTTCGGAGAATATGATACTTACTCTGTCATTGTACAACCCTATTTACCGTATATTATGAAAGAGTGTCTGCGTATGTTTTTAGGTGTAATTGCCACTTATTCTATGTTTACGGTAACCGCTTTACTGTGCGGAACAATTTTAAGTACATTGATTTCTTATGGTGTTGTCAATATACTATATCCTGTATTGATAATGTTGATGCTGGAGTTACTGACAAAGACTATACCAGGATTGTCATTTGTCAAGGATAACGGATTGCATATGGTAGGTTTTATTACGATGACGGCATTATCACCTGTTTTGCTGTTGGTTCTTGCAGGACAAATTCACATCAGCAGTGCAGAAGAAATTTTAATGAGTGAACCTGTATTGACATTAACCGGTTATATTCTGTTTTGTGTTATCTTTACTGTTCTGATGATAGTGGCAGGTTGTCTGATTGCCAAAAGACGCAAAAATGAAAATGTGCAAAATTCATTTATTAACCGTATTTCAAAATCCATTATTACCGTCTTTATTGTAGTGACTTCATCTATTGTGTCAGGGACTGTTTTCAAAACCGGTTTTTATCATTCTATTAATGAAGGAAGTGTCAATACAACAGTAATTTTTCTTCTTGGCAGTGTCTTAGGTGCGATACTTTCATTCCTTGTATTCACTTTTGTTTATAATAAAGGGGTAAAGGGATTTTTCAAAGAATTGCCTGTATTTGGTATTTCGATGGGAATTGTACTGGCGATGGTACTGGTTGTTATTACAGGATGTTTCGGTACAGACAGTTATGTGCCAAAAACAGAAGATATTGAGTCGGTAGCGATTGTTAATGATTATCTGAGCGTGGATTTATACGAGCAAAATGGGTATTATCAATTTTATCAGAATAGTAATTACAGTATTCCGGAATATATTTCGTGTGAAACCTATTATGACAGTGATAACCATGAAAAAGTCATGAACTATCATTTACAAGATAAGGCTATCATAGAAAAAACAAGACAAATTCATCAGTTGATTATTGATGATGTGAAATCTAAGAACAGTCCTTTTTATACCCTTTTCGGAGCAGAAGAAAATTATTATTACGAAGAAGAAGAGTACTATAACGGAGGCGATATCGCATATAGAAAGCCTTACAGCAAGGAAACAGATATTCAGATACAGTATATCCTCACAAACGGAAAAACTGTGACAAAAAAGTATAGTAAAATATATTGTACGAATGATGAAATCAGTAAGTTACTCAATGAAATCATGTCATCAGATACTTATAAACAAAACTGTTTCAGTTTCATGAAACACGACATACAACATTTAACTATTGAAAGCATACAGCATATTTTTGAAGATACTACTTATACTGCAGAAGAGGTAGGTACAGATTTTTATAATGATGAACAGAAGCTGAAAGAACTCTACCATACATTCGTACAGGATTTCATGAACGATAAAAATGTTTTAGATACTGTTATTAGGCAAAATCTGTTATACAGACAAAGCGAGGACAGTTATAATGAACTTTCCGAAAGAGAAGATGATTTAGTATTGCGAATGGTATTCGAGCAGAGAAAACGGACAGCCAATAAAAAGATTGATGAGGAATACATTCCCACAAAAGAAGAATACTGGTATTTGTCATCAGGATATACCAACACCATCAATCTTGCAAAGAAGTACAGTAAGCAAAAAATATCCTCACCAAATGAATATGTATTTATCTCAAAATACAACGACTAGGTTTAATTCGTAATGCGTAATTATCTGATAAAAAACACCGTCAGGCGGTGACAATTAAAAGTTTTGTCCACTTTTTCAAAAGTGGTAGGGGTCAAGGGCAATGTCGTCAACTTAAGAGTGTCATTCCGAACGAAGTGAGGAATCTTTTGAAGATTCTTCGTCGCTTTCGCTCCTCAGAATGACAACAATATTCCTCAGAATGACAACAATATATTATTTCAAACAGGCTTTTTTCTTAAGTTGATGACATTGGGGTCAAGGGGACAAAGTCCCCTTTGTGGGATTTTTAAGGGCAAAGCCCTTAAACGCAAAAGGAGGAATTTCCGAAAGGAAATTCCTCCTTAACGATTTATTGCACGATAACCTCACATACGGCGGTAAGTCCGTTTGAGGATTTTACAGTAATGGTTGCTGTGCCTGTACCTCTGGCAACAATTCTTCCTGCTTTGTTGACGGTGGCAACAGAAGTATTGTTACTTTTGAATGTATAAGTTACTGTGTCATCAGCAGGAGTGAGAATGGGAGCAAGCGTATACATCTCCGAAACATTGAGACTTAATTCTGTTTTATCCAGTGTCAATGTTTTCTGTGGCGTGACGGTAACTGTACAGGTTGCTTTCAGTCCGTTAGAAGCAATAACCGTAATGGTGGCAATACCCTCACCTCTTGCCACAACTCTTCCACTTGAATTTACGGTGGCTACTGCGGTATTATTGCTTTTGAATGTGTAGGTTACCGTATCATCAGCAGGAGTGAGTATAGGTGCAAGCGTATACATCTCCGAAACACCGATACTTAAATCTGTTTTATCCAGTGTCAAAGTTTTCTGTGGCGTGACGGTAACTGTACAGGTAGCTTTTAGTCCGTTAGAAGCAATAACCGTAATGGTAGCAACACCCTCACCTCTTGCGACAATTCTACCACTTGAATTTACAGTGGCTACTGCGGTATTGTTGCTTTTGAATGTGTAAGTCACGGTTGTATCTCCTGAATAAAGTGTCGAAGTAAGTGTATACATCTCACTTATACTCAGGTTCAGTTCAGTTTTGTCAAGAGTAAGTGTTTCTTTCTGTGATACATTTACCGTACAGGTAGCTTTCATGCCGTTGGAGGCAGTAACAGTGATGGTTGCTGAACCTTCACCTCTGGCAACAATTCTTCCTGCCTTGTTTACGGTAGCAACGGCTGTATTGTTGCTTTTGAATGTGTAAGTGACTTCGGTATCTGTTTCGGGAATAATGGCTGTCGAAAGTGTGTACATTTCGCCTGTTTCCAGATTAAGTTCTTCTTTATCTAAAAGAATACGGGGACAATTATAATATACGGTTAAATTGTTCAGCGTCTGTGGAACTCCGAAATCATTTATGTTTCTCCATTGTTCCTCAGTGCCTGTATAGTACACTTTCAGATTATTGCAACCATTAAAAGCATACGGATAAATTGCTGTTACACTGTTGGGGATTGTTATGCTTGTCAGACTGCTACAGCCTGCAAATGTATAGGTACCTATATTTGTCATGCTATCGGAGATAGTGATATGACCTGTTAATTTACTGCAACCGTTGAATGCTAATTCACCGATATAAGTAACGCTGTCAGGTATGGTAATATTTGTTAAATTAGTACACCATGCAAATGCACCTGTACCGATATTTATCACACCATCAGGAATAACCACACTCTTCAAACTTTCGCACCATGAAAAAGCTGTCCACATTATGCCGTCTGAATCTACAGGTTCAATAGCAGTGCTACCGATATGCCTGACAGGTATACCGTCAATCTTTTGGGGAATAACTACCTGTTCATCATTACCTGTATATTGTATAATGGCTATTTCACTGTTATTGATAATAATATATTCAAAATCACCATAAGTTAAAATTTTGAAGTGTATAGTTGCATTTTCGAACATTGCACTTATACTGGTATCTGCGGTAAGTTCGTTCCACTGACTTTGACTGCCTACATAATAAACATCGTTCAGATTGCAATAATTGAACGCATAGGGTTCAATCGTTGTTACCATAGGAATGGTTATGCTGTCCAGATAACGACCTTCAAAGGCGTATGCTCCGATAGTTTTTACAGGCAAACTATAATAAGACGGTATATCAGGTGTATCACCTATGTACGATGGAATAATAACATTACTGTCTGTACCTGTATACTTTGTGATTTTAGCTTTTGGTTGTTCGTAATATGTCTGTTGTTCAACGGTGTACTCAAAATCTCCGTAAGTATAGTAGATTATATTGCTATAAATGGAACTGTTTCCATCTATTTGTTGCCACTGTGTCATACTGCCAAGATAATGAATTTCTCTTATTGTTGTATTGGGACTAAAACCTCCGATTTTAGTTATGCTGGTGGGAATTGTCAAACTTTCCAGTTCCCAATAATATTCTTCATACGGGTACTGTGGCATATCACTTCCTATGCAAGTTACGGGTATACCTTCAATTTCAGAGGGAATAACAACACTGGTTTCGTTACCGTTATATCTGGTTATTCTGATTTCAGGGGAATAAGAGTAAGTACCAGTTGGGTTGCATGAATACTCAAAATCTTCATACTGAAAATGAATATTGGGTATACTCATATACAGTGAACTATAGTTTTCGCATATCTGTAACCATTGATTGTAAGTTCCAATATAATAAACATCACTCAGAGTGTAGGTATAAGGTTCAGTGTAAGGTTCGTAAAGGGCATCATTTTCTATCATTTGTACAGTTTCAGGAATGGTTATACTTTCTACAGTAGTACATTCATTGAATGTATAGGAACAGATACCCCGTACAGCCATTCCATCAATTTCCGAAGGAATAACAAGATGAGTGGCATTGCCGTTGTATTTTGTAATTCTGATTCCAGATTCTACATAACCGTATCCATAACTACTGTAAAAATGTTCAGAATAATCCTTATAAGTATACTCGAAATCTCCGTGAATATAGTAAATTTTTTCGACATAGATGTAATCACTTCCATCTATGTGTTGCCACTGTGTCATACTGCCAAGATAATGAATTTCTCTTATTGTTGTACTGGGAGTGAGAGAACCGATTTTAGTTATGCTGGTGGGAATTGTTAAACTTTCCAACATATTGGGAGTAAATATATCATCTCCCATATTGGAAGTAATATCTATAGCTGTCACTGCTTCGCCGTCAATTTCGGAGGGGATAACAACACTGGTTTCGTTGCCGTTATATTTGGTGATGGTAAGTCCTGAACCCATTCCACCATAATAATTATAGTTATCCACATATTCAAAATCTCCGTAGATAAAGTTAATAGACATAGCAGAAATATATTCATAATTGCTTATTTGTTGCCACTGTGTTTTACTGCCAAGATAATGAATTTCTCTGATAGTGCCATATATATAGCCAAATTCTGTTATGCTGTCAGGAATAGTTAAACTTTCCAGTTCCCAATAATATTCTTCATACGGGTAATTTGACATATCACTTCCTATGCAAGTTACGGGCATACCGTCAATTTCAGAGGGAATAACAACCGATGTGTCACTTCCGGTATACTTAGTGATAGTCACTTTGTTGTCCGATACAGTATACTCAAAGTCACCGTAAACAGCGTCAGAGCTGTTAATTTGCTGTGTCTTTGCCTGACTTTGGGTTTTGTTTGTCTGATAGGCTGATGTTGTTATGACTGTTCCCGTTACCGCAACACTTTGCACGATTAGTGCCGTGAACAGTCCTAAGGTTAATTTTTTTAAAATACGCATATGCTTTCCTCCTTAAAAATGTTGAAATTTTATATAGTATACAAATAATTTTTCTTATTATACTATATTTTGATGATTTTTTCAATAATCTTAAAATCACAACCGTAAATTCTACGAAAAGAATAAAATCTATATGAAATTTAGTATAAAAATTACTATTTCAATTTAAGAGAGGAAAGTCTTTAAAAAAGTGTTTTCGGACAAAATCTGCTTACGCAGATTTTGGATTTTCTTGGGGAGTTTAAGGGCTTTGCCCTTAAAAATCCCACAAGGGGCTGCCGCCCCTTGACCCTGCCAACTTTTTGAAAAAAGTTGACAAAAACTTTTAATTGTCACAGCTGAACCGCAGATAAACAATCCGAAACTTTTAATTGTCACCGCTAACACTCAGCAAAACAAAAAAGTAAGCGGAAATTACCGCCTGTCTGAACAGGGAATAATTTCCGCTTTGGGTTATTTTAAGGGTATTAATTGCAAATTGCTGATTATTTAGATTTGATAGCAGCCTGAGCAGCAGCCAGTCTTGCGATAGGAACTCTGTAAGGAGAACAGGATACATAGTTCAGACCGACATTATGACAGAACTCAACAGAAGACGGGTCACCGCCGTGTTCACCGCAGATACCGAGTTTGATATCTGGTCTTGTCTGTTTGCCGAGCTGTGCAGCCATCTTGACAAGTTTACCAACACCTGTCTGGTCAAGTTTAGCAAACGGGTCAGATTCATAAATCTTCTTGTCATAGTAAGCGTCAAGGAACTTACCAGCGTCATCACGGCTGAAGCCGAATGTCATCTGAGTAAGGTCGTTCGTACCAAAGCTGAAGAATTCAGCTTCTTTTGCGATTTCGTCAGCGGTCAGAGCAGCTCTGGGGATTTCAATCATAGTACCGACTTTGTAGGTCATGTCAACACCAGCATCAGCGATGATTTTGTCAGCAGTAGCGGTAACAACATCTTTGACATACTTGAGTTCCTTAACTTCGCCGACAAGCGGAATCATGATTTCAGGAACGATATTGTATTCAGGGTGTTCTTTATTAACAACGATAGCCGCATTGATAACAGCAGTTGTCTGCATTTTAGCGATTTCGGGATAAGTTACAGCCAGACGGCAACCACGATGACCCATCATAGGGTTAAATTCATGCAAGCCACTGATAATGTCTTTGAGGTGTTCAACAGTGATGTTCATTTCGCCAGCGAGTTCAACGATATCTTCTTCCTTTGTAGGAACAAATTCGTGAAGAGGCGGGTCAAGGAATCTTACTGTCATAGGACGACCTGCAAGAACTCTGTACATTTCTTCAAAGTCACCCTGTTGTAAAGGCATAATCTTAGCGAGTGCGTTTTCTCTTTCTTCTACGGTTTCAGAAACAATCATTTCTCTGATAGCCTTAATTCTGTCGCCCTCAAAGAACATATGCTCTGTACGGCAAAGACCGATACCTTCTGCACCGAATTTAACAGCCTGTGCTGTATCACGAGGGTTGTCGGCATTTGTTCTTACCTTGAGTGTTCTTGCAGCGTCAGCCCAGCTCATAAATCTGTCGAAATCACCAACGATTTCCGCTTCTTTAGTAGCAATAGCTTCACCATAGATGTCACCTGTTGAACCGTTCAGAGAGATGTAATCGCCCTCTTTGATGGTCATTCCGCCGAGTGTAAAGTATTTTTCTTCTTCGTTGAAAGTGATTTCGCCACAACCTGATACACAGCAAGTACCCATACCACGAGCAACAACAGCAGCGTGAGATGTCATACCGCCACGAACCGTAAGGATACCTTCAGCAGCGTTCATACCTTCGATATCTTCGGGAGAAGTTTCCAGTCTGACAAGAACAACTTTTTCACCGTTAGCAACCCAAGCCTTAGCGTCTTCAGCGGTGAATACAACTTTACCGCAAGCAGCACCGGGTGAAGCAGCAAGACCTTTACCGATAGGTGTAGCCTTTTTAAGAGCAGCAGCATCAAACTGAGGGTGAAGAAGTGCGTCAAGCTGTTTGGGTTCAACTCTGAGAATAGCTTCTTCTTCAGAAATCATACCTTCGTCAACAAGGTCAACCGCAATCTTCAAAGCAGCAGCAGCAGTTCTCTTACCGTTTCTTGTCTGTAACATATAGAGTTTACCGTTTTCAATAGTAAATTCCATATCCTGCATATCTCTGTAATGATTTTCAAGGTTGGTAGCGATTTCAACAAACTGATTGTAAACTTCGGGCATATCGTTAGCAAGCTGGTCAATCTTACTGGGCGTTCTTACACCGGCAACAACATCTTCGCCCTGTGCATTGATAAGATATTCACCAAAGAGTTTCTTTTCGCCTGTAGCAGGGTCACGAGTGAAAGCAACACCTGTGCCTGAATTTTCGTTCAGGTTACCGAATACCATCGGCTGAACATTGACAGCAGTACCCCATGAATAAGGAATATCGTTCATTCTTCTGTAAACATTAGCACGAGGGTTGTCCCATGAACGGAATACAGCTTTTACCGCTTCCATAAGCTGAACTTTCGGGTCTGTCGGGAAGTCTTCACCTTTTTGTTCTTTATAGTAGGCTTTGAACAGTTTAACGAGTTCTTTCATATCGTCAACATCAAGTTCGATATCGTTCTTTACGCCTTTTTTCTCTTTGACTTCATCAATGATAACCTCAAAACGCTTTTTGGAAATTTCCATAACAACATCTGAGAACATCTGAATGAAACGGCGATAGGAGTCATAAACAAATCTTTCAAACTTAGGGTCAGGGTTTCCTGCGATAAGACCTGCAACAACATCATCGTTGATACCAAGATTAAGGATTGTGTCCATCATACCGGGCATAGATGCTCTTGCACCTGAACGGACAGATACCAGCAAAGGATTTTTTGTGTCACCGAATTTCTTTTCGTTGATTTTTTCGATTTCTGCCAATGCGGTATAGATTTGTTCTTCGATGTCGCCTGCGATTTTCTTGCCGTCATCATAGTAACGGGTACAAGCCTCTGTGGAAACGGTGAAACCCTGTGGAACAGGCATACCAAGTCTTGTCATACCTGCAAGGTTAGCACCTTTACCGCCGAGCAGTTCTCTCATTGTCTCATTACCCTCAGAGAAAAGATAAACATATTTCTGGCTCATAGGATATTGATACCTCCTGAAAAATTTTGTATAAGCAGGTGATTAAAAATGACCACCTACTTTTGATGACTTGTATAAGTCTACAAAGTATTATAACAAATTCTGAAAAAAATTTCCATACCTTTTTCGTAATTTGTCATAAAAATTAAAAAAAAATTCCCCATTTAATGAGTTCAGAATAGAAAAAAACGATATAATTCTTAACAAAAAAGCGGTTATTTACTGTGAAAAACGATAAATTTGAAAAAATAACCTAATTCCTTGACGAAAACACTTGAAAATTTTTTTATCTATGAGATAATAACAGGGTATAAACCGATAAGGAAAAGTTATTGATAAATAACGGAGGTTTGTTTCATGAAACAAAAATGTGCTGTTATTCTGGCAGGCGGTGAGGGAAAGAGAATGAAGTCCGACAAGCCTAAGACACTTTCTCTTGTACTGGGAAAACCTATGTTGCAATGGGTGATTGACGCACTGCGGAAAAGCGGAGTAAATGACATTTGCATTGTCAAAGGTTATAAAAAGGAATGTATCGAACAGTATGTGGAAACTTTGCCGTATGACATTACGACGGTATTTCAAAGTGAACGGCTGGGAACAGGTCATGCCGTGATGATGGCAAAGGACTTTCTGGCAGAACATGGGGGAGATGTCATCATTCTCAACGGTGACGCACCGTTTATGGACAGCGATACGATTAATGAGGCATTTCTTCAGCACGACAGTACAGACAGCAGTGCCACAGTGATTTCGGCGAAAGTGGACAATCCTACAGGTTATGGCAGAATTGTCCGTAATGCTGACGGTTCTTTGCAGTCCATTGTAGAGCAGAAAGACGCTGATGAAAAGACACTGGCAATTTGTGAAGTCAATTCGGGCGGTTTCTGGTTTGACAGTGCGGATTTGTTGAGTGTACTGGGTGGTATTCAGGCGAACAACAAGGCAAAGGAATACTATCTGCCTGACGCAATAAAATTATTGCTGGCAAACGGCAAATATGTAGGGGCTTATACGGCAAAGTCAAGTGATACGGTACTGGGGGCAAATGACCCTGCACAGCTTGCCCAACTGAATGATATTGCTCTGTTTAAGGGCTACCGTCCTTAAAAATCCTGCCCACTTTTTTGAAAAAAAGTGGACAAAAAACTTTTTTGGCTCACTTCGTTCGGATTCTTATCTCAAAGTATAGCTATGACAATTAAAAGTTTCGGTCAAGCCTTTTCAAAGGCTTGTGGGGTCAAGGGGCAAAGCCCCTTGTGGGATTTTAAAGGGCGAAGCCCTTTCAAGGGGCAAAGCCCCTTGTGGGATTTTAAAGGGCGAAGCCCTTTAATGGCTAAAAAATCAAAACAAAATTTGCGTAAGCAAATTTTGACAGAACTATGCTAATTTTTATACATCTTTTGTGTAACTGAATATAGGGGGATTTTTTAATGAATTTTCACGGTAAAGACATCAAAATTTTTGCAGGCAGTTCCAACAAGACTGTGGCAAAGGGAATTTCCGACAGCTTAGGTCTTGCTTTGGGAGATTCGTCATGTTGTAAATTCAGTGATGGGGAAATTTCGATTTCGTTGAATGAATCGGTTCGTGGTTCGGAATGTTTTATTGTACAGTCCACCTGTGACCCTGTAAACGATAATCTTATGGAATTGCTTATCATGATTGACGCAATGAAAAGAGCTTCGGCAGCAAGAATTACTGCGGTTATGCCTTACTTCGGCTATGCCAGACAGGACAGAAAAGCAAAACCCCGTGACCCGATTTCGGCAAAACTTGTTGCGGACTTGATTACTACCGCAGGAGCAGACAGAGTACTGACTATGGATTTACACGCCAATCAGATTCAGGGATTTTTTAACATTCCCGTTGACCATCTTATGGGAGCACCTTTACTGGCTAACCATATGAAAGAACTGGTAGGCGATAAACAGGACGAATATGTAGTTGTTTCTCCTGATTTGGGGTCTGTTACCAGAGCAAGAAATTTTGCCAACAAAATTGGTTGTACGATTGCCATTGTAGATAAGAGAAGACCCAAAGCCAATGTATCAGAGGTTATGAACATTATCGGTGATGTCAAAGATAAAAAGGTTATTCTTGTTGATGACATGATTGACACCGCTGGAACACTTTGCAATGCCGCCAATGCTTTGGTAGAAAGAGCAGGTGCGACCAGTGTTATTGCGTGTGCAACACACGCTGTACTTTCAGGACCCGCTATCGAAAGATTACAGAATAGCGTAATTTCAGAAGTTGTTCTGCTGGATACCATTCCCGTTGAGGGCGAAAAACTGATTGATAAATTTACCATCCTTCCTGTTGCTCCCACATTTGCAAAGGCTATCGAAAAAATTTATGCTGACCAGCCCTTTAATAATGTTTTTGGTTGATGTAAAATATTGAGTATTTTAAAATCCCTCTTTAAGTTTTTCAGTAAAGAGGGATTTTGTGCTAATTTATGGAGAATTTTTATGAATAGCAAAACATTTGTTCCTTTAACAAGAAAACGCCTTTATTATCTGGATTTTTTAAGAATTATAGCTACCTTAGGGGTTATTACCATTCATGTTTCTACAAATTGTGGCAATAGTGGAAATCAATATAGTACAATCATATTAAACGCTATATCAAGATATTGTGTTCCTGTTTTTGTTATGATAAGCGGTTGCTTTTTTCTGGATAATGACAGACCATTGCCATTGAAAAAACTTTTTTCAAAAAATATAGCGAGATTATTTTTATGCTATCTGTTCTGGACATCGATTTATACAATTTTGTTTTATCTTTACCAAAAGCAAATTGACTGGATTGCAGGATATCATCTGTGGTTTTTGCCGATGATGACAGGTCTTTATATTTTGACACCGATTTTACGCTGTGTGACACGGAATAAAAATATGACTGAATATTTGATAATTGTGTTAATGGTTATTTTTTTGCTGTTCTTTAATATTTTCAATTCAGGCTGGTTTCTCAATTTTTATTTTATACGCTATACTTGTGAGCAACTGAACGATGGTTTCAGTTTATGTAAATATCCTTTGTATTTTATTCTAGGGTATTATCTTAATAAATTTGCTCTTAACAAATATATATTGAGTTTAGTATATGCATCAGGTATTTTAAGTGTGTGCTTACTTCCGATAATAGAAATATGGTTATTTGTACATCAGAAAAGCAATTCTTTGGTTTTAAATTATTTTTCTGTATTCGTCTTTTCAGAAAGTATTTTTGTGTTTACGCTCACAAAAAAAATATTTCACAAAGTAAATTTCCGACAGAAAACACTTGATTTGATTTCTTTTTTATCAAAATACACTTTTGGGATATATCTTGTTCATGTAGCAGTGCTTTCTTTGGTGAAAAAAACGATGTTTTATGATTATATTTTTATTGCATTATTGATAGTATCAATAGTATCGTTGGGAGTTTCTCTTATTTTAAATCATATACCGCTTGTGAATAAATATCTGGTATGAATTGTATGGGAAGGGAGAAAATAATGTCAGTTTATCAGCTTATCGCCACCGATTTGGACGGCACACTACTGGACGACAACAAACAAATTTCCATAGAAAACCAGAAGGCTATCCGTTACGCCATAAAAAAAGGAATAAAAATCATTCCTTGTACAGGCAGAGCCGTACAGGGGGTGACCAGATTTCCGTTTCTCACCTCACTAAAGACACTTGCCGTAACGCATAACGGAGGTATGATTATTAATCTTGCCGATAATCAGATTATTTATAATTGTACTCTGCAAAACAATGATACGGAATTTATTCTGAACAAAGGTTTTTCATGGAATACCAATATGTGTGTATGGATTGACAATCAACTTTACTGTAATAAAATCAACGGATACACATTAAAATACAGTGAAATTAATAATGTAGAACCAACGAAATTTTATTCTTACAAAACTTTACCTGACAGTGAAGTTACCAAAATCTTATGGTACGATACTGAAAACAATATTTCCGCTTATGCCCGAACAATGGAACAGTCTGTTTCTGCCAATGTGACCTGTTGCACATCAACACCGCATTTTCTGGAATTTTTCAGCAGTAAGACTTCAAAAGCGATTGCACTTGCCTACATCGGCAACCTTTGTGGAATAAAAAGAGAGAACATCATTGCATTTGGCGATGAAAAAAACGATATGACTATGCTGGAATTTGCAGGTATGGGTATTGCTATGGCGAATGCCCGTGATGAAGTCAAAGCAAAGGCTGACTTTGTGACATTATCCAATAACGATAACGGTTTTGCCGATGGTGTTTACCGTTTTGTGTGAGTGTTTTATTTCACTCATTTCCCAAGTAACAAAATCCCCTTTCAGACCCTTGTGGTCTGAAAAGGGATTTTGCTGATTTGACTGGAACGCTTTTCAGCGTAAAATCCATTACAAAAAAATACAAAAAAAGCTGTCAAAACAGAACAAATGTGGTATAATAAAGGCAACAATATCCATAAAAAATCAGAGGAGTAAGGGAGTAAAATGGTCAACTATACAAGCAATTTGAAAATGTCATCAGACAGGGGAGCGTGTCTTACCATCATTGACAGGGACAGGACAATAAGAACAGTTCCGCTGACAAAATCAGAGATGTTTGTGGGAACAGAAGGAGATATCATACTTAATTCCCGAATTGTTTCCCGACGGCATGGAAAATTCACCCAAATCAACAGAGAGTTCTATTACAACGATGAGGGCAGTCTTAATGGTACGCTAATCAACGGAGAACAGATAGGTTGCGGTCATTATAACCGTTCGCAGAGATACCGTCTGGAAAACGGTGATGTCATCAAAATCACCGTACCTGAATCGGTGGGCAATCCTGAAAATGTCATGATGATATTTTCAGAAAGAATGTCCGTCAATACCCGCTGGAAGTACATCAGTCTGAAAGACAAACCAAATCATGAACTGGAAATCGGCAGAAATGTTCCGCAAGGAGAACTTTGTATTGACAGTGTAAAAGTTTCTGAAATACACGCCAAGATTGTCTACTGGCCCGACAGGGTATTCATTGTGGATAAAGAAAGTCAGAACGGTGTTATTGTCAACGGCAAGCGGATTACCGAAAGTTGTTTTCTGAATAATTACGATGTTGTTTCCATAGCCAACACCAAACTTATTTACATAGACGGTATGATATACTTCAATATCGAACCTGACGGCATAAAAATGGAAGTACATGATATCAGTAAGGTTGTGCAGAAAAACAAGACAGTTTCAGACCATGTTTCGTTTACCGTATACCCATGCGAAATGGTAGCCGTTATTGGCGGGTCAGTGGAAGACAGAACAATCTTTATGAATTGTATCAACGGTAGTGACCGTGCGACAAGCGGAGCAGTATTTATGGACGGTATGAATCTTTATGATAACTATAATTTACTGAAATCCCGTATAGGCAATATACCGAAAAAATATGAATTGTATGACTATCTTTCTGTGTACGGTTCACTGAAATTCACCGCAGATTCACAACTGGCGAAAGATATTTCCAGACAGGAAAGAGTGGAACGGATAGAAAAGGTCATACAGACGATGGGACTATCCGAACAACGCAAAACCTTGATAAAAAAACTCAGTGACGGACAGAAAAAAAGCATGAGTATTGCTAAGGAGCTTGTGTCCAACCCAGACATAATTTTCTTAGATGAACCCAATGCAGGTCTTGACCCGGAAGCAGAAACGATACTGATGAAACAGTTAAAAAATTTATCCTTAAATTCTGGTAAGACAATTATTCTCACCCCAAGCACCTTACAGAATATTCATTTGTTTGATAAAATTATGTTTCTTGCTCCCGAAGGAAAATTGTGTTATTGCGGTTCACCGACAGACGCATTGTCATTTTTCGAGGTTACAGTAATAACAGATGCCTATGAAAAAGTAAGAAATAATGCAGATTATTTTATCCGTAAGTACAATAATTCTTTATGAGTTTAAGGGAGATAGCCCTTTAATGGATTGTTTATTGAAATTTTATGATAATTTTATAGTATAATAATGATAAGGGTCGTATTATAAAAAGAGAGTAATGTATAAGAAAAGATTCCTTGCTATGTTCGGAATGACAAGTATAAAAAGTAAAATAAACATCTCAGATTAAATTTCTACAGGCACAATCGGAAAGTATTTTGGTTGTGTCTGTTTTTTCTGTTATTTTAGAGAAATTGCTGAAAAAATTGCCAATTACTGATTGCTAATTGCTGATTGCTATGGTACAATAAAAAGGAATTTTGCGGAAAAAATTTTTTTCAGGAGGTTTTTTGTTTTGAACTGGTCAGAATTAATTGTCTTTATTGTCTATCTGGCGTTTATGCTGGGAATAGGAATATTCTTTTTTGTCAAGAATAAGAGTGGCGGAGAGAAATCCTACTTTCTTGGTGGGAGAGCGATGGGACCGTGGGTAACGGCACTTTCGGCGGGAGCATCAGATATGAGTGCGTGGGTACTGATGGGGTTGCCGACTTCTGTATACGCATTGGGAATGGGTCAGGTATGGGTGCCTGTGGGTCTGGCAATCGGCTATACGCTGAGTTGGATTCTGGAAGCTCCAAGATTGCGTAAGTTTTCGATTGTCGCCAACGACTCCATTACTATACCTCAATACTTAACTAACCGCTTTCTGGCAAAATCTAATATTTTACAGATTATCTGTGCGGTTGTTTTTCTGTTAGCCTATACCTTATATTCCGCCTCCAGTATGAAAGCCTGCGGAACACTTGTCAACACCGTAACAGGTATCGACCCTACAGTGGCGATGTATATCGGTGCATTGATTATTGTCAGCTATACTTTTCTGGGCGGATTTTCGGCAGTCTGCTGGACGGACTTCTTTCAGGGAATGTTGATATTTGGCGGTATGCTGATGGCACCTATTTTTGCGGTTTCCATGATAGATATGTCCGCTATAGGAAATCTGTCGGCAGTCAATCCTAAATTTTCGTGGGACGCTTTTACAAATTGGAAGGATATTGTTTCAGGTCTGGCATGGGGGCTTGGTTATTTCGGAATGCCACATATTATCATTCGTTTCATGTCTATCCGTTCACAGAAGGAAATGAAAAAATCAGCCGTTATCGGCATTACATGGACAGTTTGTATTGTTATTTTTGCTACATTGATAGGTATTGTCGGACTGGCATTTCTGGGATATGACCAGAATGTTGCGGACAATGAACTTGTCTTTATCAATATGGTAAGAAAGATATTTCCCGGAATTTTGTCAGGTGTTATGCTTTCGGCTGTGCTGGCAGCGTCTATGAGTACCGCCGACAGTCAGTTGCTTTCGGCTTCATCAGCTTTTGCCAGCGACCTCTATAAGCCGGTTATTCGTAAAAATAAGGTAACGGATAAAGAAATGCAATGGGTAGGACGCTTCGTGGTTCTGGCGATTGCTATAGTTGCTTTAATCATTGCCTCCAATCCTAATTCGGGAACGATTATGTCTTTGGTTTCCAATGCGTGGGCTTTGTTCGGTTCATCGTTAGGGTCTGTAATTCTGTTAAGTCTTTTCTGGAAAAGATTTAATTTTCAGGGAGCGATTACGGGTATTCTTGTGGGTGCGGTTGCGGATATCTGCTGGCTTATATTCCTCACCGAAAAAACAGGTATCTATGAACTTGCTCCGGGATTTATCCTTAGTATGATTTTTGCTGTAGTGGTAACACTTTGCACGAAAGCTCCCACAGAAAAAGTAGAAAAACTTTTCGATAAGGCAATGACCTATACCGATTAAGGACGGTTTTTAGTTTAAGGGCTACCGCCCTTAAAAATCCTGTTAAGGGGTTGCCACCCCTTAACCCCGCCCACTTTTTTGAAAAAAAGTGGACAAAAAACTTTTATGGCTCACTTCGTTCGGAACTCTTTATCCGACTTCGGACTGTGACAATTAAAAGTTTTTGTCGAACTTTTTTCAAAAAGTTCGTGGGGTCAAGGGGCAACGCCCCTTGTGGGATTTTAAGACAATTTGACTTTTCAATATGATAATGCTACAATATTCATATAATCATTTTATATAGGGAGATGACCCGTGTGACAACTATTCAACAACAGGCTATCCAGTTAATTCAGCGTCTACCTGATACAAAAATACAGGCTATTATCACTCTCGCTACAGATGAACTGCATTTGCTTGAACTGGAACACCAGACCACTAAACAGAAAAAAGAAATGGCTTTTGCTCAGTTGGAAAATCTTGACCTTAATCTTCCTGCTGATTTTGGCCCTGCCAAAGAACTTATCGGTGCATTAGGAGAAAAATATGACATTACTACTTGATACAAATATTATTCTGGACTATCTTTTAAAAAGACCTCCTTTTTTTGAAATTGTTTAAGGGTTGTCGCCCTTTAATCGGAAAATTTTAAAAAATAAACGGTATGTATTGCAAAGAATACATACCGTTTTATTTGTCGAGCTGAGAATGACCGCTGATTATAAATTATTTACTGCTCTTTCTTTTTCTCAAAGCACCTACAGCAAGCATTGCGGAAACTACACCTAAACCGACAACCATAACCGCACTGCTACTACCTGTAGCTACTTTACCGCTTGATGTATTGGAAGAATTGGTATTACCGCTATTGTTATTGTTGTTGGTGGTGTTATTGTTATTGGTAGCATTAGTAGGAGTAACAGAGGCTGTTGTTGTTTCTTTTTCAGTGGAAGCGTCAGTAGGCTGTGCATTGGTTGCTGATGTGGGAACATCTGTAACTACTTCACTGGGGGTTTCAGTAGGTTCGTCAGTGGGTTCATCAGTAGGAGCGTCAGTGATTTCTTCGGTAGGTTCGTCAGTGGGTTCTTCTCCTGCATAGTCAACTTTCATTTCTGTCTTGAGGTTCAAAACACTCAAATCGCTTTCGGGTTCACCTGCTTCGTTGTCAAAGGTAACATCTTCAAGAACTGTATTTACCCAACAACTTCCGTCACCGACTACTTCAACCGCAAAAGAATACATAAACTGTCCGTTTTCGTAATCACCGCTGGGTTTACCCAATACATAACAGTAACCGAATTTATCTCTGTCAAATTCGTCAGCACTTTCGGGTCTTACCTGATAACCCTCAAACGCTGATTTATAGAAAGAGGTTTCTTCTCCGTCTGTGTAGTAGCCGTCAGCATAACGCAGGATTTCAGTATCGCTGTACTCCACAGTACTGTCCTTTTCTGTCTGATTGATGTAAGTTGCAACAACCGCACCTGTAATTGCCTTTTCAGAATAACCTGTTACAGTAAATTCTATTTTGTCACCTTTATGAAGTGTGGAAGTGGTAATGCCTATACCTGTTTCACTGTCTGTAATCAATGATACTGCACTGCCACTGTCAGCAGAAACACTGCCCATTGCACTTACACAACCGACTGTTGCTACCATGCCTGCCAGAAACAGGCTTGTTAATTTCTTCATTTTTGAACATCCTCCCTGTTCTATATACTTGATAATATCGTAACTATTATAATACCTGATAGAAAATAATTCAATATATTTTTTAACTTTTTGTATCAACTCACAATAAATATATCTCCCATATAGGCAAAAACACATAACTTTATGTATTATGTCAAAATTTGCTTGTCGCAAATTTTGTTTTGTGTTTGGGGAGTTTAAGGGCTGCCGCCCTTAAAAATCCTGCTAAGGGGCTGCCGCCCCTTAACCCCGCCCACTTTTTTGAAAAAAAGTGGACAAAAAACTTTTAAAAAAGTGGACAAAAAACTTTTAAGTGTCACAGCTCAAACTTAGATAAAGATTTCCGAACGCTTTTTCGTGTCATTCCGAACGGAGTGAGGAATCTAATTACGAATTACGAATTACGCATTACCAATCATTCTACAGTGACGGATTTTGCCAGATTTCTGGGCTGGTCAACATCATTGCCACGCTCAACGGAGGTATAGTAAGCGATTAACTGCAAAGGAACGGCTGTGGGAACAGGCATTAAAATATCGTGCATTTTGGGTAAGGTAATGATATAGTCATAGGCTTCCTTGTCAACGGAGAAGTCTTCTCTTGTGACTAAAATTACCTTAGCACCTCTTGCTTTGACTTCTTTGATATTGCTGACGGTCTTTTCCAACAGATTTTTCTGTGTGGCAACGGCAATGACAGGGGTATCTTCTGTAATGAGAGAAATTGTGCCGTGTTTGAGTTCTCCAGCAGCGTAGGATTCGCTGTGAATATAGGAAATTTCTTTCAGCTTTAAAGACCCCTCCATACTCAACGCATAATCCAGACCTCTGCCTATATAAAGCAGACTATCAGCAGAAATTAACTTAGTCGCAATAAACTGTGTCATATCCAGTTTTTCGGCAAGAATTTTTTCAATGACTTCGGGTGTACTTTCCAGTTCTTGGGTAAGATAACGGCACTGATTTTCGTTGATAGTTCCCTTAGCCAGTGCCAGCTGAAAAGCAAACAGATACATCACCGCTAACTGTACAATGTAGGCTTTTGTGGAGGCTACGGCAATTTCAGGACCTGCATGAGTATAAATCAGCATATCCGCCTCTCTGGCAATCGAACTTCCCTTGACATTGACAATGGCAAGAGTTTTTGCTCCCATTTTCTTCGAAAGTTTCAATGCTTCCAGACTGTCTGCGGTTTCGCCCGACTGCGAAATAATAATGACTAAATCCCCTTCTCCTACAATCGGATTTCTGTAACGGTATTCTGATGCAATATCTACCACAACAGGTACTCTGGCAAGTTTTTCAATGACATATTTTCCTACCATACCTGCGTGCATAGCTGTTCCGCAAGCCACAATATAGATGTTTTTGAAATCCTTGATATTTTCTCTGGTAATACCACATTCTTCCAGATTAGGCATACCGTCAAAAATTCTGGGTTTGATGGTCATATTGATAGCGTTGGGTTGTTCATGAATTTCTTTTATCATGAAGTGGGGGAAACCACCCTTTTTAGCTGATTCTGCGTCCCAGTCGGCGGTCATTAGTTCTTTGTTTTTTTCTTCGCCGTATTCATCATAAATCACTACGCCGTCCTGTTTCATTTCCACAATTTCATCATGGTCAATCAAATAGTAGTCTTTGGTGTAATTGATGATGGCGGTAACATCTGAGGCGATGAAATATTCGTCTTTGCCTACACCGACAATCAACGGACTTTGCCGTCTTGTAGCATACACAACATCAGGAAAATCTTCAAAGACAATTCCCAATGCAAATGAACCCTCTAATTCATTTACCGCACTCTGAATGGTTGCCAAAGGATTTTGAGGGTTCTTCTTATAGAAATAACCTAACAATTTGGCAACCACTTCGGTATCTGTATCACTGACAAAAGTTTCACCGTGACCGATTAAAAATTCTTTTAACTGCTTATAGTTTTCGATAATGCCGTTATGGACAATCGCAACCTTTTCACCGCTGTGAGGGTGGGAATTGATATCAGACGGTTTTCCGTGAGTTGCCCAACGGGTATGACCTATTCCTGCTTTACCGACAGGTTTACCGCACTGTTCCATTTTCGCTTTTAAATCTTTGAGTTTGCCTTTGGACTTTTTGACCTTGATTTCACCGTTTTCAAATACAGCAATTCCTGCGGAATCATATCCCCTGTATTCCAGTTTGGAAAGCGTATCTACCAGAACATCACTGCAATCCCTGTAACCGCAATAACCTACTATACCACACATATATACATTATTCCTCCAATTCGTTTTTTAACCTGATGGTTGTTATATACCTGTCTGACAATCATTTGTCTTGTGGTGAAAAGTCGGGACGATTTCTTCCAGTAAGGCAAGTGTCTGTCTGGAGTCATTGTTTTCTGCCGACTTTTTGAGTTTCTCATACATATTTATGAATTGCTTTCTTTCAATATTAATCTGCTGACCGATAAATATTTTATGGTTAGCCGTACTTTTCAGATTTTCCTCATTCATCAGAAGTTCTTCATAGAGTTTTTCGCCAGGTCGGAGACCTGTGAACTTTATGGGAACATCTTTATAAGGGACTTTCCCATACATTCGGATAAGGTTTTCGGCAAGCGTGACAATCTTTACAGGAGCTCCCATATCCAGAACGAATATTTCTCCACCCTTAGCCATCGCTCCAGCCTCAAGCACCAGAGATACTGCTTCCGTAATGGTCATAAAGTAACGGATAATTTCAGGGTCAGTCACCGTTACAGGCTTGCCTGCCTCAATCTGCTTTTTGAACAGCGGTATTACCGAACCGTTAGACCCCAATACATTGCCAAATCTTGTGGTGACAAATTCCGTTTCTGAACCCGACTGTGCCATATACTGCACAATCATTTCACAGCAACGCTTGGTTGCTCCCATGACATTTGTCGGGTTGACCGCTTTATCCGTTGAAATCATAATAAATTTCTTGACACCGTTCAAATCAGAAAGTCTTGCCACATTGAATGTACCGACAATATTATTTTTCACCGCTTCTTCGGGAACATATTCCATTAACGGAACATGCTTATGTGCTGCCGCATGGAAAACAATTTCAGGCTGATACTTCTCAAAGATAGTACGCATTTTTTCATAGTCCCTTACGGACGCTATCAGCGTGACCAGATTGAGATTATCTCCGTAATCCATCAATAATTCCTGCTGAATTTCGTAAGCGTTGTTTTCATAGATATCCACAATGATAATCTGTTTCGGCGAAAAGCGGGCAATCTGTCTGACAAGTTCCGAACCTATCGAACCGCCACCGCCTGTCACCATACACACACGGTCTTTTATCAACCGTCTTGTATCTTCGTTATCAAACGAAATCGGCGGTCTGCCCAGCAAATCTTCCATGTTGATATCACTAAGCTGACTGATGACCGTGACAGCCTTTTTATCGCTTTTCTGACTGCCGTCATATTCATCAAATATCAGATTTCCCACATAAGGAATAACTTTGATTTTACAGGTTGTCTTGGAACACTCTCCCAGAATACGCCGTCTTTCTTCTTCAGAACATGATGGAATTGCCATTAAAATGGTATCAATATATTCCTTATTACAAATGCTTTCTATTTTATCAGTCGTACCGATGATGGGAATATCCTGTATTTTTTGTCCTGTGAGTTCCTTGTTATCGTCAACAATGCCGACAATGTGGTATTGTTTGGCAACTTCATCTGTTTCGGAGGCATTCATAATCTCCTTAATGATAATCTTTCCCGCACGACCTGCACCGACAAGCAAAGTTCTTTTTCGGTGCATATTTTCACCGACTTCTACCAGTGTCAGAAAAGTTGTTCGGAAAATCAGTCGGAATGAGATAACCCCTGTCACCGAAAGCAAATACTCAAACAGCACAAACAAATAAAAAGATGGAAGATTGGTGTCTTCCGATAGAGTTCCCGAACGCCCTGCCAACAGTACGACAACCATACTGAATGTGACCCCCAGCAGACACGACAGATAATCTTTCGCTTTGAAATACCGCCACAACTTGCTGTATGCCCCACAAGCCCACAATGCCAGAAATCCTACCAGAATAGCAATAGCTGTCTGCCATGTGAGAATGTAGGTCTGTATCGGCAACACATTCATCAAAGTCAATACATAGTTTGCCATGAGCGCTGAAACGCCTATGATAAACATATCGGCGATTGCCAGCACAAATTTTCGTACATTGAAAAGACTAATTTTCTGTTTTAACTTCACCCGAACAAGCCCTCCTGACCATACCAATACCTTGTTACAACTTATCAATTCCCGTATGTCAATCCGCTTACCGCTTATCATAACACATTTTTCTTGTTTTGAACAGTATTTTTTACAAAATTATTTTTACTAAAAAAAATTTCGTCCTTTTACCTTTTTCCGTCATAGACAACCGAACATTTTCATATAAATGCAGTAATCCACCTAGATATTTTTCACATAACGGAGGGGTTTCCATGAAAGGCATTGTTGAGGAAAGGGCTGTCGAACTCGGCAAATATATTATCGAACGAAAATCGACTGTCCGTTCTACAGCACAGAAATTCGGTGTGAGTAAAAGTACCGTACATAAAGATGTCAGCGAAAGATTAAAATATGTCAATCCACAACTGTATTCTCAGGTAAAAGAAATTCTGGAAATCAATAAATCAGAGCGTCATATTCGTGGCGGTATGGCTACCAGACGAAAATATAAATCAATGCGTAATTCGTAATTATAAAAAATAACTTATGGCTGTGACAATTAAAAGTTTTTGTCCACTTTTTTCAAAAAGTGGTGGGGTTCAGGGGCAAAGCCCCTGATGGGATTTTTAAGGGCAACGCCCTTAAACTCCCAAAAAAACACCGTTCATAGAAAAGCGGTGTTTTTTTTATGGAAAACAGTTTACTTACCTGAATTTTATGGTACAATATAGACATAATTCGTCATGAAAAAGACAGCCCTTAAAAAAAGGAGAAAATTCATTATGAGAAAACGCTGGATAATATTAAACTGTGTTGTCGCACTGGCGGTCGTCGTCACAACTATACTGATTGTCAGTACAGGAAGTACATACGATATCCATACCCGACACTACCCTGAAGATACCTCTTTAAAGAATATTTCTGTTTCTTTCGATGAGGGAAATATTCTTCAACTCAAAGAAGTCGGCTTTGCTGATGACGGTGAAATCCTTGTCACTGTACAAGCTGTCGGCAAAGGTCATGTGAATACGAAAATTCATCTGAAAGACAATAATATGACGGTTTCTTCAAGATTTTATGTCACTATTACCAACACTATCTTTGAACGAAAATTTGACGGACTGAACTTTACAGGTTATCGCTTTGTCATGTGGGAATTGCTGGTCATTCTGATTGCTGTGGAAGTCATGATGATATGGCTGTTAATCGAAGAAAGAAAACAGACGGGTATTTCCGATAAACGCACCGCTTATGGTGGTATCATTATCTTCAATCTGGCTTTGCTGGGACTGAGTATCTTTAAAGTAATTGTTCATAAAGTGACGGCTTTTTCGGTCTATATCGCTCTGTTACAGGAGGCCGGCAGAGATTTGTTGCTGATTTTAGTTCCCTTTATCTTGTTATTGTCGTTTTCACTGACGGTTGGCAAAATTGTGGCTATTGCGAAAAAAAATACAGACGGTAATCCCGTTTTCGGTATTTTGTTCGGGGCTATATGGTTCGTCGCAACTTTATTAGGTTTCGCTTTGCGTAAAATGTATACCGATACCTCTGTGACTACACCTTTGATAGAAGCTATCAATTCTGTTATTGTCTATGTTCTGGGCTATTTTGAGTGTCTGTTGCTTTCCTCTGCTGTCGGTACGGTTATCGCAAGACGCAGTATTGTTCAAAAAGTCTGGTATACTTTTCCGACTGCCTGTCTGAAAAGATTTAAAAGCGTCTTTATTCATCAGTTCAAAAGACATATGGCTATCCTTGTTCCTATCGCATTTTTCTTCTTGGTGATTTAGTTTCCTTATTTTTTTGTCCGCCCCCATACGGTTCTGAAAAGAAACGGCAAATTGTATTTTCAAAATACAATTTACCGTTTCTCTTTTAGAACATTCGTCATTTTTTAAGAAGATAATGTCAAAATCTGCTTACGCAGATTTTGTTTTGAATTTTTATCCATTAAAGGGCTTCGCCCTTTAAAATCCCACAAGGGGCGTTGCCCCTTGACCCCACGGGAGAGAAGTCAGCGAAAAATTTCGATACAAAAGAAAAGGGAAAGTGTGTAAAGACTTGCCAAAGGGAGAAAAATATGCTATAATTCCCTTTGCGTGACTGCGACAGATATGCGATGAAGCAGGAGGTTGCGACTGAAAAAGGTCGGTTTTTCTGTGGAGTATGTCCGATTTTAAACCGGGCGACAATGAATATTAAGGATTTTGCGTGTAGAAAGACACATAAGAGGGTTGCTGTGTGTATTTTTGCGTGCAGAAATTCTGACGCTTTTTTCATGTTACCCGAATTGAGAAGAGAATATCAATTCGGTTTTTAAAACACCATTTCAAGAAACACACGGCAGGGTGTTATAAACAGACGGAAAAAGGGTTGCCCGCCAACTCAAAATTTTTAAGGAGGCGATGATTGTGGCAGTCAAGGAAAAAATCAGAATCAGATTAAAGAGTTATGACCATCAGTTGGTAGACCAGTCAGCAGAAAGAATAGTGGCTACCGCTAAGAGAACAGGAGCAAGAGTTTCAGGGCCGGTACCCCTTCCAACAGAGAAACAGATTGTTACCATTCTGAGAGCTGTTCATAAGTACAAGGACAGCCGTGAACAGTTTGAGATGAGAACCCATAAGAGATTAATTGACATTCTCAGACCGTCCAACAAGACAGTTGAGGCTTTAATGAGCTTAGAACTCCCTGCAGGCGTTGAAATCGAAATCAAATTATAATCGTTTCAACCAACCTAGACAGTCGGGGTCAAGTTGGCACAAGTCCAACCAATAACCTTACAGGAGGCATAAAAAATGCAAAAGGCATTAATCGGAAAGAAAATCGGTATGACACAGATTTTCGACGAAAAGGGAAATGTCATTCCCGTAACAGTCGTAGAAGCAGGACCTTGTGTGGTTTCGCAGATTAAGACTGTTGAAAATGACGGATACGCATCAGTACAGATGGGTTACGGCGATATGAAAGCACATAAAGTCAACAAACCCATGAAAGGTCACTTTGAGAAAGCAAATGTTGCCCCGAAGAGAACCCTCAGAGAATTTCGTTTTGACGACACAAGTGCATATACACTTGGTCAGATAGTCAAAGCAGATGTATTTGCCAGCGGAGATAAGGTTGATGTAACAGGAACGAGTAAAGGTAAAGGTTACGCAGGCGTTATCAAGCGTTGGAACTTCCAGAGACTGAAAGAATCACACGGTTCAGGTCCCGTAGCAAGACACGGCGGTTCAATGGGTGCTTGTTCAAGTCCTTCCAGAGTATGGAAAGGCAAGAAAATGGCAGGTCATCTGGGTGCAGAGAGAGTTACCGTACAGAACCTTGCCGTAGTCAAAGTTGATGCAGAGAACAACCTTATCGCTATCAAGGGTGCTGTTCCCGGCCCTAACGGTGGAATAGTGGTTATCCGTGACACCGTAAAGGCATAAGAAAGGAGGAATTGGAATGCCTAACATAGCAGTAGTAGATATGACAGGTAAAGAAGTTTCTACAATGGAACTTAGTGATACAATATTTGGTATAGAACCCAACACAGCCGTCATGCACGATATGGTAGTCAATTATCTGGCAAACCAGCGTCAGGGTACACAGTCCGCACTGACAAGAGCAGAAGTATCGGGCGGTGGCAGAAAGCCTTGGCGTCAGAAAGGTACAGGTCATGCAAGACAGGGTTCAACAAGAGCACCTCAGTGGACACATGGTGGTATTGTCTTTGCACCAAAGCCGAGAGATTACAGCTACACCGTCAACAAAAAGGTAAGAAGACTGGCAATGAAATCCGCATTTTCGGCTAAAATGCAGGCAGGCGAACTGATTGTCATTGACGCTATCACAACAGACGAATTTAAGACAAAGACCATCGTCAATATGCTTAAAGCTGTCGGCAGTGAGAAGAAAGCGTTGATTGTGCTTCCTACAATAGATAAAAAAGTCATCAATTCCGCAAGAAACATTCAGGGCGTAAAGACCGCACAGGTAAACGAACTCAATGTCTATGATATGCTTAACGCTGACAAGCTGATTATCGCTAAAGAAGCGGTGGATAAAATTCAGGAGGTATACGCATAATGCTGGCACAGGATATTATTATCAGACCTGTCGTTACCGAAAAAGGCATGAGCGGTATCGCAGAGAAGAAGTACACTTTTGAAGTGGCAAAGAATGCCAACAAAATCGAAATTGCCAAAGCGGTAGAAGAACTTTTCAAAGATGTCAAGGTAGCCAAAGTCAATACCGTCAGCATGAGAGGTAAACTTCGTCGTCAGGGCAGATATCAGGGTTACACAAGGTCATGGAAAAAGGCTTATGTAACACTCACACCAGACAGTAAAGATATAGAATTTTTTGAAGGCATGATGTAAGCCTGAACCCACATCAGGCAGAATGTATGGGAAAGCCATTTTCCCGCAAAGCCATCATGAGGAGAGTGAAAGTAGTGGCTATAAAAGTATTTAAACCGACAACCAATGCCAGAAGAAATATGTCAGTAGTTGACTATTCAGGACTTTCAAAGGTAGCTCCTGAAAAAAGTCTTTTGGCCCCCTTACAGAAGAAGTCGGGCAGAAACAGTTACGGCAGAATTACCGTTCGTCACAGAGGTGGCGGTAACAGAAGAAAATACCGTATCATAGATTTCAAAAGACAGAAATTTGACATTCCCGCAACAGTAAAGACCATCGAATATGACCCTAACCGTTCAGCATTTATTGCACTGGTAGAGTATGAGGACGGCACAAAGAGTTATATTGTTGCACCCGAAGGTGTAAAAGTAGGCGATACCGTTGTATCAGGTGCTAATGCCGATATCAAGGCAGGTAACGCATTGCCTCTGGACAGTATTCCTGTTGGTACATTTGTACACAATGTAGAACTCTATCCGGGTAGAGGAGCTCAGCTGGCAAGAAGTGCAGGCAACATGGCACAGCTTATGGCAAAAGAAAACGGTCTTGCTTTGTTGAGATTGCCGTCAGGCGAACTGAGAAATGTTCCGATTAACTGTATGGCAACAGTCGGACAGGTAAGTAACGGTGACCACAGTAATATGAAGATTGGTAAAGCAGGTCGTAAACGCAACATGGGTTGGCGTCCGACAGTCAGAGGTTCGGTTATGAACCCGAATGACCACCCTCACGGCGGTGGTGAAGGTAAAAGCCCCGTTGGTCGTCCCGGTCCTGTAACCCCTTGGGGTAAACCTGCACTTGGCTATAAGACCAGAAAGAAGAAGAAACAATCCGACAAACTTATCGTCAGACGCAGAAATGCGAAATAAGGCAATACAGAAAGGAGCTTGACAAATGAGCAGAAGCATTAAAAAAGGCCCTTATGTACAGCCTGTACTTTATAAAAGGGTAGAAGCGATGAACGAAGCAGGCGAAAAGAAAATCCTCAAGACCTGGAGCAGGTCATCTACCATTTTCCCCTCATTCGTTGGTCATACATTTGCCGTTCATGACGGACGCAAGCATGTTCCTGTATATGTAACCGAAGATATGGTAGGTCACAAACTCGGTGAATTTGCACCTACAAGAACATTCAAAGGTCATGCAGGTTCAAAGACATCTAAGAAATAAGGCAGAAGGGGATAATCAATATGGCAGAAGCAAAGGCTTATTTGAAATATGTCCGTATTTCACCTCGTAAGGTCAAAGTTGTGCTGGATTTAATCAGAAACAAGCCCGCAGATTATGCAATGGCTGTTTTACAGCACACACCGAAGGCAGCTTGTGAACCGCTTGAAAAATTGCTGAAGTCAGCAATGGCAAATGCGGAAAACAACCATAATATGGATGTATCAAAATTATATGTAGCCGAATGTTCGGTAAGTCAGGGACCTATTCTCAAGAGAATCCGTCCCAGAGCACAGGGTCGTGCATTCAGAATCGACAAGAAAACATCGCACATCACAATGGTGCTTAAAGAAGCCGAATAACGAGGAGGTATCATCATGGGTCAAAAAGTAAATCCGCACGGTATGCGTGTAGGTATCATCAAAGATTGGGACTCCCGTTGGTTTGCAGGCAAAAAGAACTTCGGCGACCAGTTGGTAGAAGACTACAATCTTCGTAAAACACTCAAGAAACAACTCTATGCAACAGGTGTTCCCAAAATCGAAATCGAGCGTGACGCAACAAGAGTAAGAGTAAATATTCACTGTGCAAAGCCCGGTCTGGTCATCGGCAAACAGGGAAGCGAAATCGAAAAAATCCGTAAGCAGTGCGAAGCAATGCTGAATAAACCTGTCAATGTCAATGTTATCGAGGTAAAATCCCCCGACTTGGACGCACAGCTTGTGGCAGAAAATATTGCAAAACAGCTTGAGGACAGAATTTCTTTCCGTCGTGCGATGAAACAGTCTATCGGCAGAGCAATGAAGTTCGGAGCAAAAGGAATAAAGGTAATGTGTTCAGGTCGTCTGGGTGGTGCGGAAATTGCCCGTTCCGAAACCTACCACGAGGGAACAATTCCTCTTCAGACCTTGAGAGCAGATATAGATTACGGCTTTGCAGAGGCGGCTACCACATATGGTCGTATCGGTGTAAAAGTCTGGCTGTACAAAGGTGAGATACTCAATGTCAATACCAACAAGGCTTTTGAAAACAGTAACAGACGACAGAAAAACGACAGAAACGACAAAAATGAAAACAAAAAGCCCCGCAACAGAAAGCCCCGCAGAGAAGGAGGCAATAAATAATGCTGTTACCTAAGCGTGTTAAATACAGAAGAGTACACAGAGGTCGTATGAAAGGTAAGGCGTATCGTGGAAACAAGGTAACTTACGGTGATTACGGTCTTCAGGCATTAGAGCCTTCATGGATTACTTCAAACCAGATAGAGGCTGCCCGTGTAGCAATGACAAGATATTGTAAGAGATTTGGTAAAGTATGGATAAAGATTTTCCCTGACAAGCCGATTACCGAAAAACCTGCAGAAACCCGAATGGGTTCAGGTAAAGGTTCACCCGAATACTGGGTAGCTGTCGTCAAACCAGGCAGAGTAATGTTCGAGTTGGGCGGTGTTTCGGAAGAGATGGCAAGAGAGGCTATGCGTCTGGCTGCCAACAAGTTGCCCATCAAGTGTAAGTTTGTCAAGAAAGAAACGGAGGGTGAACAGTAATGAAGGCTTCAGAATTGAGAGAGTTGTCCGTTGAAGAACTTCAGGGAAAACTCAAAAGTTTGAAAGAAGAACTCTTTAACCTTCGTTTCCAGTTGGCAATCAATCAGCTGGATAACCCTATGCGTATTAAAGCTGTCAAGAAAGACATCGCAAGAGTGCAGACCGTAATGACAGAGATGGAAAACAGCGAAAATGCGTAACTGAAGGAGGTTTTGAGTGATGGAAAGAAACTTGAGAAAATCCAATGTCGGCAGAGTTGTCAGCAACAAGATGGATAAGACAATCGTTGTTGCGATTGAAGACAGCGTAAAACACCCTTTGTACGGTAAGGTAGTCAAGAGAACAGCAAAACTGAAAGTTCATGACGAAAACAACGAGTGCAATATCGGTGACAGAGTAAGAATTATGCAGACCCGTCCTCTTTCTAAAGACAAGAGATGGAGATTAGTCGAAATTATCGAAAAGGCGAAATAATTAAAAGGAGGAATTACTGTGATTCAACAGCAGACCTACCTCAAGGTTGCCGACAATACGGGTGCAAAAGAACTGATGTGTATCCGTGTACTTGGCGGTACAGGCAGAAGATATGCTAATATAGGCGATGTTGTCGTTGCGTCCGTCAAGAAAGCAGCACCCGGTGGCGTTGTCAAAAAAGGCGATGTAGTAAAAGCAGTTATTGTGCGTTCAGCAAAGGGCGTGCGTCGTGATGACGGAACATATATCCGTTTTGACGAAAACGCAGCCGTTATCATCAAAGAAGATAAAAACCCTAGAGGAACCCGTATTTTCGGGCCGGTAGCAAGAGAACTCAGAGATAAAGATTATATGAAAATTCTCAGCCTTGCACCCGAAGTTCTTTAATGGAGGTGCTGAAATATGGCAAATAAGGTTCATGTCAAAACAGGCGATACCGTTGTAGTTATCAGCGGTAAGAGTAAGGGTAAAAAAGGTAAGGTAGTCGAAGTCAGCCCCAAAGAGGGTAAAGTCATTGTTGAAGGTGTCAACATGATTTCCAAACATGTCAAGCCCAAGAGAATGGGAGAAGCAGGCGGTATTGTCAAGGCAGAGAGTGCGATGTATGCTTGTAAAGTACAGATAGTCTGTCCCCGTTGCAAGAAGGCTACCCGTATCGGTCACAAAATTAACGAAGACGGCACCAAAAACCGTATCTGCGTTAAATGTGGCGAAATTCTGTAAGGAGGATATCCATCATGGCAAGACTGAAAGACTTATATAAGAATGATGTTGCTCCTGCATTGATGAACAAATTCTCCTACAAGAGTGTCATGCAGATTCCGAAGATTGACAAAGTGGTTGTCAATGTTGGTGCAGGTGAAGCAAGAGAAAATGCAAAGGTAATTGATGCTATTCTCAGAGATTTGGCAGCAATTACAGGACAGAAAGCTCATGTTTGTCGTGCAAGAAAGTCCGTTGCAAACTTCAAACTCAGAGAGGGTATGCCCATCGGTGCAAAAGTTACTCTCAGAGGCGAAAGAATGTACGAATTTATCGACAGACTGTTCAATGTAGCTTTACCCCGTGTCCGTGACTTTCGTGGTATCAACGCCAACGGCTTTGACGGCAGAGGCAACTACAATATGGGTATCAAGGAACAACTCATTTTCCCTGAAATTGATTACGATAAGATAGATAAGGTAAGAGGTATGGACATTTGTTTTGTCACTACCGCAAACACTGACGAAGAGGCTCGTGAGTTGCTGAAACTTATGGGTGCTCCGTTTGCGAAATAAGGAGGGTTTTTCGTGGCTAAAACAGCGATGAAAATGAAACAGCAGAGAACTCAGAAGTTCTCTACAAGGGAATACAACAGATGTAAAATCTGTGGCAGACCGCACGCTTATCTCCGCAAATACGGAGTATGCCGTATCTGTTTCAGGGAACTGGCATATAAAGGCGAAATTCCCGGCGTAAAGAAAGCAAGCTGGTAAACGAGAAGGAGGTTAAACTTATGCAGATTACAGACCCGATAGCAGATTTGCTCACAAGAATCCGTAATGCAAGTTCTGCGAAGCATGATTCTGTAGAGATTCCTGCTTCCAACATGAAAAAGGCAATATGTCAGATTTTGCTTGACGAAGGCTACATCAAGGATTTCAAGGTAGTCGATGACGGCAAGCAGGGTGTCATCACCGTTAAGTTAAGATATCTTGAGGGTAAGAAACCCGTTATCACAGGCTTGAGAAGAGTTTCTAAGCCCGGTTTAAGAAGATACAGCAATGTTGAGGATATGCCCAAAGTCATCAAAGGACTTGGTGTGGCTATCGTTTCCACATCAAAGGGCGTTATGACAGACCGTCAGGCACGCAAAGAGAATGTCGGCGGAGAAGTCCTTGCATTTGTATGGTAAGAGAAAGGTAGGTGCGAGAGTTGGCTGAAACAGAAATCAAATTATCTCGAATTGGAAGAAAACCTGTAAATATTCCCGCCGGAGTAGAAGCGAAATTCGAAAACGGCGTATTGACTGTAAAAGGTCCTAAAGGAACACTGACACTCAATGTCAACCCCAACATGATTGTTGAGGTTAATGCAACCGAAATCGCAATCAAGGTTCCCGAAGATAAATCCCCTAAGGCAATCAAGAAAAACAGAGCGTTACACGGTCTTACCCGTTCACTGGTTGCCAACATGGTAACAGGTGTTACACAGGGCTATCAGAAGAAACTGGAAGTCAAGGGTGTCGGTTACCGTGTACAGAAAAAGGGTAAGGACTTGGTCATGAACTTGGGTTATTCCCATCAGGTTATCGTCAGCGATACAGACGATATCAAAATCGAAGCTCCAGACCCCAACACCATTCTCATTACGGGTATTGACAAGCAGAAAGTCGGTCAGTTTGCTGCGGAAGTAAGAGAAAAGCGTCCCCCTGAACCGTATAAAGGCAAAGGTATCAAGTATGCTGATGAAGTTATCCATCGTAAAGAGGGTAAAGCAGGCAAGGGTAAAAAATAATTAAGGAGTGAAACATATGGTATCAAAGGCAGATAAAAACGAGTCCCGTTTAAAGCGTCACAAAAGAGTGCGTGCTAAAGTCAGCGGTACGGCAGAATGCCCCCGTCTTAATGTGTTCCGCTCTAACAAGAATATTTATGCTCAGATTATTGACGATGTAACAGGTGTCACACTGGTTTCGGCATCATCTCTGGACATGGAAAACGGTTCTAATAAGGAAGCAGCATTCAAAGTTGGCGAGGCTATCGCAAAGAAAGCCATCGACAAGGGAATTGACAAGGTCGTTTTCGACCGTGGCGGTTATATTTATCATGGTCGTGTCAAGGAATTGGCAGAGGGTGCCCGTCAGGGCGGTCTTAAATTCTGATAAAGGAGGAAATGACTTTGGCTATTATTGACGCATCAACTTTAGATTTACAGGAAAGAGTAGTCACCATCAACCGTGTATCTAAAACGGTAAAAGGTGGACGAATTTTCAAATTTGCCGCACTGGTTGTTGTCGGTGACGGTAACGGCACAGTAGGTTTCGGTATCGGTAAAGCAGGCGAAGTTCCTGACGCAATCCGCAAGGGTATTGAAGACGCTAAGAAAAATCTTATCAAGGTTTCTCTTAAAGGTACAACAATCCCTCACGAAGTTATCGGTGAGTTCGGAGCAGGCAGAGTACTCATGAAACCCGCTGCACCAGGTACAGGAGTTATCGCAGGCGGTCCTGTCCGTGCGGTAATCGAAGTAGTCGGTATCAAAGATATCAGAACAAAGGCTTTGCGTTCCAACAATCCTTGCAATGTTGTCCGTGCAACACTTGAGGGACTGGCTTCGTTGCGTAATGCTGAAGAAATTGCTGCAATTCGTGGCAAATCCGTAAAAGAGATTTTATAACAGGAGGGCAGCAAGATGGCAAATGTAACTATCAAACTGGTAAAAAGTCTTATCGGCAGTAAAAAAGACCAAATTGCAACAGCCCACGCACTTGGTTTAAAGAAAATCGGCGATGTTACTACACAACCCGATAATGCACAGACCAAAGGTAAGGTGGCAAAAATCACACATCTTATCGAGGTAAGCGAAGCGTAATCAAGGAGGTGCTACAAATGAAATTGCATGAACTTTCACCCGCACAGAAACGAAAAGAAGTCAAGCGTGTCGGCAGAGGACACGGTTCAGGACAGGGAAAGACAGCAGGCAAAGGTCATAAAGGTCAGAAAGCCCGTTCAGGCGGTAGTATCAGACCCGGCTTTGAAGGCGGACAGATGCCCATGCAGAGAAGACTTCCCAAAAGAGGATTTAACAACATTTTTGCTAAAACAGTAGTTTGTGTCAACATAGGCTCTCTGGAGAAGAAATTTGAAGACGGTGCTGTTGTTGATGTACAGGCACTCAAAGAGGCAGGACTGGTTAAAAATTCTTTTGACGCTGTAAAGATTTTGGGTAACGGAAATCTGACAAAGAAGTTGGAAGTTAAGGTGAATGCCTTTTCCGCATCTGCAAAAGAGAAAATTGAAACAGCAGGCGGAAAGACTGAGGTGGTTTAATTGCTGAAGATAATTCGCAATGCGTGGAAGGTTCCCGACCTCAGAAAAAAATTATTTTTTACATTGATGATTATTGTTGTATTCAGAATTGGTTCGGTAATTCCCGTACCTTTTCTGGATATGGAAGCACTGCGTGAAGCGATGAGTAAGCTGACTTCTGTAGAAAGCGGTTCGATGTTTGCTTATCTGGACACACTTTCAGGTGGTGCTTTTTCGAACGCAACACTGTTCGCTATGGGTGTCACACCCTACATCAACAGTTCCATTATCATACAGTTATTGACGGTTGCCATTCCCGCACTGGAAAGACTTTCCAAAGAGGGTGAAGAGGGCAGAAAGAAACTGGCTACCATTACCCGTTATGTCACGGTAGGTCTTGGTTTAATTCAGGGTATTGCTTACTTTATTTTCCTCAAGAGAAGTAATGTTCTGGAATATAGCAATGGGTTTGATTTCTGGTTCTCGGCAGTGGTTATCGTATTGGTATTCACCGCAGGTACGGCTTTGATGATGTGGCTTGGCGAACAAATCAACCAGTATGGTATCGGCAATGGTATTTCTATTCTGTTGTTTGCTGGTATCGTAGCAAGATTTCCGCTTATTGTCACCCAGATTACGCAGTTCTGGAATATGGCAATGCAGGGCGATACAAGATATTTTGTATTTGTACCTTTGTTTGTGGTTATCTTTCTGGCAGTTATGTGGGTTATCGTTTTTATGCAAGATGCAGAAAGAAGAATACCCATTCAATATGCAAAAAGAGTTGTCGGCAGAAAGATGTATGGTGGTCAGAGCAGTTACTTGCCCATTAAGGTAAGTTTAGGTGGTGTACTCCCTATCATTTTCGCAAGTTCAATTCTTTCAATTCCCAGTACATTACAGTTGTTCTTCCCGAATATGTCGGGTTGGTTCAAGAGTTTCGTGGAACTTTTCTCCCAGAAAGGCTGGCTGTATCCTGTACTGTATTTTATACTGATTATCATGTTTGCTTATTTTTATACATCTATTCAGTATAATCCCATCGAGATGGCAAATAATCTTCGTCAGAACAATGGTACGATTCCCGGTTACCGTCCGGGCAAACCCACTACCGAATTTATCGCAAAGATACTCTCCAGAATTACGCTTATTGGTGCATTGTTCTTAGCCGTTATCGCAATTCTTCCGATTATTTACGGTAACTTGACGGGTATGTCTGCAATGTCATTGGGCGGAACTTCAATTATTATCGTTGTCGGCGTTTGTCTGGAAACAGTGAAACAAATGGAATCACAGATGATGATGCGTCATTACAAAGGATTCCTTGATTAATATTGGAGGTATTCTCATGAACATTATTTTATTAGGTGCTCCAGGTGCAGGAAAAGGCACTCAGGCGGAGAAAATTTGCGAATTTCTGAACATTCCCACGATTTCTACGGGTAACATTATCCGTGCAGCGTTGAAAAACGGCACTGAAATGGGTCTGAAAGCAAAGTCCTATATGGACGCTGGTCAGTTAGTTCCTGATGATGTAGTTATCGGCATTATCAAGGAAAGACTGGCAGAAAGTGACTGTCAGAACGGCTTTATTCTGGACGGTTTCCCCAGAACCATTCCTCAGGCTGAGGCACTGGACAACATGGGTGTTGAAATCAACAAGGTCATTGATATTGAAGTGGCTGATGAAAACATCGTCAAGAGAATGTCCGGTCGCCGTGTTTGTGAAAAGTGTGGTGCAAGCTATCACCTTGAGTACAAAAAGCCCGACAAAGAAGGCATTTGTAACCTTTGCACAGGCACCCTTGTTCAACGCAAGGACGACCACCCCGATACCGTTCTTTCCAGACTGAAAGTCTATCACGAAGAAACCGAACCCCTCAAAGATTACTATGCTAAACAAGGCAAACTCACCATCGTAGAGGGTCAGGAAGAAGTAGCGGATACAACCGCATTGGTATTCAAGGCATTAGAGGACTAATGTAATGATTTCCGTAAAGACAAATCGTGAATTGGCTTTGATGAAAGAAGCGTGCCGAATTTCGGCAAATGCACTTAAAGTGGCAGGTCAGGCGATTGAACCTGGTATATCCACTAAGGAAATTGATGATATTGTCCGCAAATATATCCAAAAACAGGGTGCGACACCCTCGTTTTTGGGATATGGCGGATTTCCTGCAAGTGCATGTATCTCAGTAAATCATGTGGTTATCCATGGCATACCCAGTAAAAAACAGAAGTTAAAGAATGGCGATATTGTCAGTGTTGATGTCGGTGCATTTATTAACGGCTTTCACGGTGACAATGCCTATACTTTTGCTTGCGGAGAGATTTCCAAAGAAGCTCAGGCATTGCTTGACGCTACCAAAGAAAGTCTGTATCAAGGCATAGCACAGGCAAAGGCAGGCAACAGAATAGGCGATATCGGTCATGCCGTTCAGGAGTATGCCGAAAGTCGCAGTTACTCGGTGGTACGAGATTTTGTCGGTCACGGAGTAGGTGCGAAGTTACACGAAGACCCCAGTGTTCCGAATTACGGGAAAGCGGGCAGAGGTGTAAGACTTGTTTCAGGTATGGTAATTGCCATAGAACCGATGATTACCGCAGGTGGTTATCAGGTGAAGGTACTTGATGACGACTGGACGACGGTCACAGCGGACGGGTCATTAGCGGCACATTTTGAACACACAGTTGCAATTACCCCAGACGGTCCTGTTATTATGACAATTCCCGATATTTAAAGGCTTTGCCAAGTTAAGGGCTTTGCCTATGTTAAGGGCTTCGCCCTTAACAATCCCATCAGGGGCTTCGCCCCTGAACCCCACGAACTTTTTGAAAAAAGTTCGACAAAAACTTTTCTGGCTCACTTCGTTCGGACTTTTCACTAAGTGTTAGCGGTGAAACTTGAAAGTTTTTTGTCCACTTTTTGAGGGAAGAGTGGGCGGGGTTAAGGGGTTGGGAACACAGACACTGTGCGGCAGCCCCTTAGCAGGATTTTAAAGGGTTGGGAACACAGACACTGTGCGGCAGCCCTTTAACACAGAAAGGTAAAGGAATTATGAAAGCAGGACAGATAGTGCAGGCTCTGGCAGGCAGAGATAAAGACAGATTTTTTGTGGTAACACACACAGACGGCAAATATGTAATGCTTTGTGACGGCAAAACAAGACCTGTCGATAAACCAAAGAAAAAGAAAATTATCCATGTTCAAGAAACACAACACTTCGTTTCTTTGGAAGAAGTCCTGACCAACAAAGCGTTCCGAAAAGTTTTACATCAGTTCAATTATCCTAAGCAACACCCTAAGGAGGAAATCAGTTTATGTCCAAACAAGATGTAATCGAAATTGAGGGTATCGTCACAGAGGCTTTACCGAATGCACAATTCAAGGTAGAACTCAAAAACGGTCATGTTATTCTGGCTCATATTTCAGGCAAGTTGCGTATGAATTTCATTCGTATTCTTCCCGGCGATAAAGTCACGGTGGAAATGTCACCGTATGACCTCACCAGAGGCAGAATTACATGGCGTAGTAAATAATATATCTCTATTGATTGTTTCTAAGAAAGGAATGATTATACAATGAAAGTCAGACCTTCAGTTAAAAAAATCTGCGATAAATGTAAGGTTATCAAGCGTAAGGGTAAGGTAATGGTTATCTGCGAAAACCCTAAACACAAACAGCGTCAGGGCTGATAAAAAAGCATTGACAAATTACCAGAAATATACTATAATCAAAATATTGACTAATTCTAAATGGAGGTGCGACATAATATGGCTCGTATAGCAGGTGTAGACTTGCCGAGAGATAAAAGAGTAGAAATTGGTCTTACCTATATCTTCGGTATCGGACGCAAAACTGCCAGTGATATTATTGCTGCAACAGGGGTTAATCCTGACACCCGTGTAAGGGATTTGACAGAAGACGAAGTATCAAAATTAAGAGAATACATTGACCATAACTGCGTTGTTGAGGGTGACCTCAGGCGTGATATTGCTTTTGATATAAAAAGACTTATTGAAATCGGTTGTTACCGTGGTGTGCGTCACAGAAAGAACCTTCCTGTAAGAGGACAGCGTTCCAAGACAAATGCCCGTACCCGTAAAGGTCCGAGAAAGACCATGGCTAACAAGAAGAAGTAAGGAGGGGGTTGTACTATGGCAGCACCTAAAGGAAAAAAGACGGTTGTACGCAGAAGACGCGAAAAGAAAAATATTGAGCGTGGTGCAGCACACATTCAGTCAACATTCAACAATACTATCGTAACTATTACTGATGTTCAGGGAAATGCTGTATCATGGGCAAGTGCAGGTGAACTTGGCTTCAGAGGTTCCAGAAAATCCACACCGTTTGCCGCACAGTCCGCAGCCGAAACTGCCGCTAAAGCAGCAATGGAACACGGTATGAAAACAGTAGAAGTTTATGTTAAAGGACCAGGTGCAGGCAGAGAAGCCGCTATCCGTGCTTTACAGTCTGCAGGTCTTGAAGTAAACATGATTAAAGATGTTACGCCGATACCTCACAACGGTTGTCGTCCTCCTAAGAGAAGACGAGTATAACAGATAAGGGGGAAATTTTACTATGGCAAAAAATACGCAGCCTATTGCTAAGCGTTGCAGAACATTAGGTATTGAACCTTCCGTCATGGGATATAACAAGAAAACTTCCAACAGAAATCCCGGCGGTAACATGAGAAAAAAGAAAAGTGAATACAGCCTTCAGCTTACCGAAAAACAGAAGGTTAAATTTATATACGGCATTATGGAAAAACAGTTCCGTCACTACTACGACAAGGCCGCTAAGGCTGAGGGTAAAACGGGTACTGTTTTGCTGACTACCATTGAACGCCGTCTTGATAATGTTGTTTTCCGTCTTGGTCTGGCTTCCACCAGAAGAGAAGCAAGACAGCTTGTCAGTCATGCTCACTTTACCGTCAATGGTAAAAAAGTCAACATTCCTTCCTATCTGGTTAAAGTAGGCGATGTGATTAAGGTTGCTGAAAAGAGCCGTTCCACTAACCGTTTCAAGTCTATCGCTGAGGGCGAAACCAAAGCTATCGTAGCTCCTAAGTGGCTTGAAAAAGATGCTGATTTGCTGGGCGGTAAAGTCGTTGCTTTCTGTGAAAGAGAAGATATCGACTTCCCTGTGGAAGAACACCTTATCGTCGAATTGTACTCCAAGTAATCCGCTGTATTTATTTGTTTCCATTTATATATATTTGCAGGTTTACAAACAGACGACAATGGATTTTTGTCCATTGTCCAATGTCAATAGGGAGGTTCGCTGATGATTGAAATTGAAAAGCCAAGAATAGAGATTGAAAAAATATCCGAAGATGGTTCCTTTGGCAGATTTGTCGTAGAACCGCTGGAAAGAGGTTTCGGCAATACACTCGGCAACAGCTTAAGACGAGTACTCCTCTCCTCTCTGGAGGGTGTGGCGGTAAAATCGCTGAAAATTGACGGCGTGTTGCATGAGTTTTCGACAATTCCCGGTGTCAAGGACGATGTTACCCAGATTGTACTCAATATGAAGGGACTTATCGCTAAACTTTACTGCAACGGTGAAAAGACTGTCGAAATCAACAAGGAAGGTCCTTGTGTTGTGACGGCGGAGGATATTTCGGCTGACAGTGAGGTTGAAATTCTCAATCCCGATATGTATATTGCCACTCTCGACGAAGGGGCAAAACTCTACATGGAGATTACTCTTGACAAGGGCAGAGGCTATGTCGATAGCAAAGCCAATAAAGCCCGTATGAACAGTAATGTTAAAGGATTGTTACCTATTGACTCGATTTATACACCGGTACTTAAAGTCAACTATACAGTGGAAAACACCCGCGTCGGACAGATTACCGACTATGATAAACTCTCGCTGGATATCTGGACAAACGGTGTGATTACCGCTCAGGAGGCAGTTTCTTTGGCGGCTAAAGTGCTTACCGAACATCTTAATCTGTTCGTGGAACTCGACGACACAGGCTCTACCACCGAAATTATGGTCGAAAAGGACGACAAGGGCAAAGAAAAAGTTCTCGAAATGACCATTGAAGAACTGGATTTGTCGGTTCGTTCGTTCAACTGTCTGAAGCGTGCCGGTATAAACACGGTTGAGGATTTAATCAACAAGTCTGAGGGCGACATGATGAAAGTTCGTAACCTCGGCAGAAAATCTCTGGAAGAAGTTATCGATAAACTGGAAACACTCGGTTTTTCTCTCCAGAGTGACGATGAATAATAATCTATAACATAAATGGTAAAGGAGTGAATTACGGTGCCGGGTACTAGAAAATTGGGAAGAGTAACTGCTCACAGAACAGCTATGCTCAGAGGCATGGTTACTTTCCTTTTTGAAAACGGAAAAATTGAAACCACTGTAACTCGTGCTAAAGAAGTCAAGGCTATGGCGGAAAAAATGATTACCGTTGCTAAGGTCGACAGCCTTCATAATAAAAGAATGGTTATGGCTTTCGTGACTAAGGAAGATGTTACGGCTAAGCTGTTCAAAGAAATCGCACCTAAATACGCAGATAAAAACGGTGGTTATACTCGTATTACTAAACTGGGTCCCCGTCGTGGTGACGCCGCTGAAATGGCAGTTATCGAATTGCTGTAATTTATGGCATTTTTTCGGAGATATCCCAAAGGGGATATCTCCTTTTTTTGTTATTGCCGTTTAAAGGGCTGCCGCCCTTTAAAATCCTGCTAAGGGGCTGCCGCACAGTGTCTGTGTTCCCAACCCCTTAACCCCGCCCACTTTTTTGAAAAAAAGTGGACAAAAAACTTTTATGGCTCACTTCGTTCGGAACTCTTTATCTAGTTCTGGCTATGACAATTAAAAGTTTTTGTCGAACTTTTTTCAAAAAGTTCGTGGGGTTCAGGGGCAACGCCCCTGATGGGATTTTAAAGGGCAACGCCCTTTAATCGGTAAAAATGAAATGAAATTTTCGTTATGTTATCATCGTTTTTAAACTGGACTTATTGTAACAGAAGTAGAAGTTATTGTCAAGAGTTTATGAGAAAATAACTTTTTTTTGGTGAAAAGCTATAAATAGAATAAAAATTACTGGATATTTTCCCCAATGAAATTCTGCCAGAAATACAGCTTTTTTAAAATAGAAAGTGAGTAATCCAGAGCTATCCAGAGAAAAACAGAGATTAAAGGAGTAATATTGCTGTAAATGAAATTTTTAAGAAAAAGGTGTTGACTTTAAGACGGGATTATGATATCATCTATTGGCTGAAAGTTTCGGAGAAATTTCCGAAAAAAATGAATTTGTAAAGGAGATTGGATTATGTCTACTTTTATGGCAAAAAAAGGCGAAGTAGAGCGTAACTGGTATGTTATTGACGCAGCCGGCAAACCCTTAGGTCGTACCGCTGTTCAGGCTGCTACTCTTCTGAGAGGCAAACATAAACCTGAATTTACCCCTCATGTTGACTGCGGTGACTTCGTTATTATTATCAACTGTGATAAAGCAGTATTGACAGGTCACAAACTTACTCAAAAATATTGGCACCGTCACACAGGCTATATCGGTCACCTGAAGTCCACCAGATATGATACCCTCATGTCTACCAGACCTGAAAAGGCTATGGAACTCGCTGTAAAGGGAATGATTCCCTCAAACACCATCGGCAGAGCAGCTATGCTTCGTCTGAAATTGTTTGCAGGTGCTGAACACAAACATCAGGCTCAAAAACCTCAGGTATGGGATAAATAAGAAGGGAGGCATTTTTTATGTACGATAATAAACCATTTTTTTACGGCACTGGCAGAAGAAAAAGTTCTGTTGCCAGAGTAAGACTTTACCAGGGTACAGGTAAAATTACCATCAACGACAGGGATATTGATGAGTATTTCGGTCTTGATACTTTGAAACTCATTGTTCGTCAGCCTCTTGAACTCACCGATACTACAGAAAAATTTGATATTGTCTGTCGTGTTTCAGGCGGTGGCGTAACAGGTCAGGCGGGGGCTATCCGTCATGGTATCGCCAGAGCTTTGCTTCAGTTCGACAGCGAAAACCTTAGAGCATCCCTTAAAAAAGCTGGCTTCCTTACCCGTGACCCCAGAATGAAAGAGCGTAAAAAATACGGTCTTAAAGCTGCCCGTAGAGCTCCTCAGTTCTCTAAAAGATAATTTCTTTGACTTTTCGGACATTCATCTTTATGATGAATGTCTTTTTATTTGATTTGTATGAGGGAATATGTGAAAAAATATTTCGTTGTGTAATATAAACAAAAAATTCAAAAAAACTTTTCAAATTTTCTGTATTAACTTTTAAAATCTTTCTTGAAAAATGGAAAAGTAAAATATATAATAAAAACTGACGAATAGTTTAAACTTTCCGCTCTTGCCGTTTGTGAATATTAACTGTATTCTGAAACGGTCGGCAGAACGAAAAACAATGCTGAATAACAAATATGTGACAAGTTCAATACAGCTCATGAAAACTGACCGTTCACTCCAAATTGCCACCATCGGGAGAAAATCGGCGTTTTTTTAGCAGATATTTAATTTGTGGGAGGTCAGCAAAAGAAAGGTGTGTTGCTTTAAAAATTTATTTTAAGGTAAAGAGTTGAGAAAACAAAAATTTACACATTCAAGGAGGTAAGAATTTATGAATGTGAAGACAGTCAAGCGTTTTTCAAAACGCACAGTATCCACTTTATTGTCATTGCTTATGGTAATATCCTTGTTTACCGTTTGTATGGTAGGAACGGCTACTACTACTTCAGCTTATGATTATAGTGATGACAAGACACTTGCAACAGGTACTATTATTCGTGTTAAACCATTAAACGGAGCAGCAGAAACCTGGACGAATATTTATTTTTATTATGAAAAAGGCGGAATAACGCAAGTTTACAAAATGACACCTGTGGATACGACAAATGATTATTATGAGCTGAATATATCAAATGGAACAGGTCATAACCGCTTTTTCTTTTTTGCTGATAGACTTGCGGGATCTCCCAACAATAAGGGGGGCGATCATTGGGAATACGATAACTGGGGTAATAAGGACATAGAAACCGTATGGACATATGGTGGTCTTACAGATACTCAACGCACCGAAAAGTACGTATTTTCCGTTGGTGGTAGAGCGACATATCTATTGGAAACGAAATCTGACCACGATGCCCGAAATAATAAAAATAATGTAACAGATAATAATACTTATGCACTGGTAGATGCTACTTTATATAATTACAGAAACCAAACGCAGATAGCAGAAAATAGTGATTTTGCTAACGGACAGGCAGATAACCCTTATAGCAATATTGTATATTCAAGATATAATACTGCCGTTGCAGATTGGTACAGAAAAGCCTATAACAGTGGTGGTATTACCTTTAAGTATGATGGCGAAACAATCAGCATACAAAAAGACAATACCCGAACCAATCCGACACCTTTGTATCAAGGTAATTTCCGTGTTCGTAGTGACAATAGCAATGATGGTAATATAAATTCCTTAGGAGATACTGATTTAGGTACAACACACTATGTAAGAGATAGTGTTGGTTTAAAGAACCTTTATTATAACTTTGTCAGTGTAGCCAATGGTACGAACAGGTTGGACAGTGCAACTTATGGAAGTTCCAGTGCGGCGGCATTAAACCTTGTTGATGCGGAGTTGGACGAAAACGGTAATATTACACAAGGTGGAGTAGAGTTACCTCAGTTCAGTAAAGCATTTGAAAAATATTATAACAGTAAAAATCGTAGTTTGGCATATTCTTTTGATGAAAGTCAAACTGTATCATGGGGAAGCGATAACGATAAGGTTATTTTCGGAAAATATAATATGTATACTACCGTTCAAAGTAACAAAACAAAAAATTTAGGAAATATACAGAGTTCGTATGAAAATTTAAAATTTCCGTTTAACAAAAATACGGATAAGGCAGGTAATACAGTATATACTTATCAGGGATATATTGATAAGAACCGTTATTATTCAGGTAGTGGTACTAATTTTTCATTAGGTAACGGTGTAAAAGGTTATGCTTACAATGATGGTAATGGCGGTGCAGAAACTGAAAAACAAGGTTATTATCCTTTTAACTCAACTAATCCTTCAACGAAAAGTGATGTTGTAAACTGTTTCGGAACAAGATTTGATATTGAATTTAATATGACTGAAGATGGAACACTCAACGGCGAAGACCTGATGTTTGAATTTGTCGGTGACGATGATGTGTGGGTTTACATTGACGGTTATCTTGCACTGGATATGGGTGGTTCACATAATGCTTGTGTAGGTACACTGAATCTTAACAGTAATAAATGTACTTATATTGCACGAAGTGGTTATTATAACGGAACATATGATGCTATCGGAACAAGTAAACAATACTACTCAGGTGTATCTTATACTGATGCTTCTTCAGCAAGTGAACTGCAATTTTCACCTGATTTGATTGAATCTCTCCAAAACACCAGTAAAACACATACATTGTCTGTATTTTACTTGGAGCGTGGTACATTTGACTCTAACTTTGTTATGAGTTATATGTTGCCTGTTGTTGAAAACAAACTGACATTAAGTCATGATGTTGACTGTTCTACCGTAAACGAAGGCTTAAGACTGGAAACAATGTCGGTTGCTAACAATGATGTGTTTGATGTAGCTTTAGGTACACAGCATATGTCAGCAGGTGTTAATAACACACAAAAATTACCCATTGCTGAGAATTTTACCCGTAATGCACCGAGCAAAACGATTGCGGACAGAGATGACGCTTTAACTCCTAAAGGAGCGTATGCAGATTTATCGAAGAAGACCGATTTATTGCAACAAAAAGAAATAGGTAGTGATACGGTTAATAATAGTGCATCTGGCGATAGTGGTTATACACTAGTTAGTGCATATTATCATTGGATAGATAGTTCCGTACAGCTTGATGAAAAGGGAGCAGAAACTACCGTCAAATCAGCAACAAACTCTGGTGTAGGTATTCCTGGTGAATATGGACATATTCCTTTATTGTATGACCAGTCAGCGGTGTTTTATAACCAATTTCCTAATAAGGTAACAACTAGTACACCTTTGGTAGCTTTCCAACTTATGGAACAAATGAAAAAGTTCGGTACGGATAATTCTTCAATTAACGGAGGAATATTAGAAGTAAAAGCACATGATGGTAATAACAGTGCTGTTGATGAAAATGGCAATAAACTTGACCCTGCAAGAAATCACAGCGATTATTACACAGCAACGGTAAATTTGTCTGGTGGTCAGGATAAAACAGGTCAGCAAGAAATTACTTTAAGAGGTGGCGGAGAGTACTATATAACAGGTACTGATACAAAGATTGAGTATAATCATGTTATCAAGACAGGCAAACTGACGCTTTCCAAAGTACTGAATGAGGGTGTTCCAGATACAGATGTTTCTGACCCTAACAACAAACAAATCACAAGTTACGGTTTCCTTGTAGAATACAGAAATCTTTTCGGCAACAGAAATACTACATGGAAAGTGGCAAACAAATGGACAGCTACACGCTCCAGAATGGCAGGTGCCGGAGCATCTCCTGACGAAAATATGAACTATGATGAAAATGGTTCTATTACAGGTGTAGACGGTATTATTTATTTACTTGCAGGAGATACCGTTACATTTGAAGGTATTCCTGTTGATACGCAGATAAGAGTTACCGAGTTGGAAACAATCAATGCTACAAATATTACACTTACGGCACATGTCAGTAAGATTGAATACGATGATACCAAACAAAAATGGATTGTGGACAATGCAACTACAGGAGCAGGACATTATGAAGATGATGTCAAGGATACAGAAACATGGACTTCTTATATAGAAAATCCTAATCTGGAAGACAACACACAAGCTGAATCAGATTCCAATCCGAAAAAATATCCCAACAGTGCAATGGTCAATCGTGCAGGAAGCCATAGTACATCTCTTGATGTAGGCGGTATGGAATATCTGGAGAAATACGGTTATACCTATTATAACTCATACACAAAAGTTCCGATATTGTACAGATATAAAGACAGAGATGTCATTAATGGTAAACCTACTGTAATGCAAAGAGGATATACTTATTTTGCACACACTGTACCAAGTGCATACAGTCAGTATATTAAAAAGGTGACAGTCGGTGGAGATGAACAATATAATATCAAAGACAGTGCAAAAAGCGAAATTAACGAAATGTCACCGCAAATTATCAATGTACTGAAAACATACACCTTAGACCCGAGTAGAACGGATTATGAAGGTACGCAATTTGTATTGGCAAAAGTAGAAGTAGTTGATGGCAAGTATAAACTGACAGACCCTGTTACCAACACTGTGCTTGAACTTGAAGGAACAGACAGTGATAGTGACGGTGTAGCCGATGATGTTTGTCTGAGAACAGCTATGGAAGCAGTGGCAGAAGAAGGTTTCTATCATATAGAAGGCGATGACGAAACCAATTATGTCATACTGGCAGAATATGGTATGAAAACAAGAAAATATACTGTTACAGTTGACTATATTGATAAAAATGATACCAGTAAATATTCTACGAAATCATGGGACTGTGTATTTAATGGTATGGAGTATCTTAAAAACCATATTACGGGTTATACAGTAGGTAACGAATATTATAAGATTACTACACCATATGGTAAGGCGTATTTTGCTTACTGGGAAAGAGAAGTCAACTATCGTGACGGTGATGACCTTATCACCACCTATATTCCCGTATCAACGAACTTTGACTATATGTACCGTGTAACAGATGATGTGCATATCAGAGCAGTATACAGAGATGCTGTTCCCGATACAAATGATAGTAGCAAATATTACAGATATGTTCCCGGTGTTGCCAAAGACGACAGAACAGAATTATTTGTCAATTATGATTATTACGGTAAAACCTGGTCAGCAGATTACACATCATCTTCCAGTAGTGTAGCTATGGTAAGATATTGGATGTTGCCCGCAGGTAAAACAGAAGAATCCGACAGACTGTATGCAACATCTCCTGATGGTCCTTATAACATTTCTTATGACGACAGAGAAACCGCATGGGTACCTGACCCGAACGCTCCATCTACACCAGGTAGTGGCGGTGGTGCTGACGAAGATGGAGAAATGGTAAAGGGTTATTGTGTACCTAACGCAGACGAGCATAACGGTTTTGCTGTATCCGCTACAGACAGACTGTATAACTCATGGACAAAAGAAGTCAAACACACAGAAACAGTCGGCGAAGAAACGGTAACAACCTATTCTCAGGAAAACAGAACCTATGTAGATATTGTTTTCGGTGCGGTAGGTGGCTATGATAACGACACCGCAGACGGTAGCAAAATTACCGAAGTCGGTTATGTACTTTTCCAAAATCAAGGTGGTTATGCTGACACAAGTAAATTTACAGGAACAAGTACCAAAGCTTCCAACAAAACAGCACTGGAATATATTATTGATACTTATTCTGTTAAGATTGATAACAAAGTCAATGATTTGTCGGCAGATGGTAAAGTAACATGGGCAGTAAACGGAACAAATAATGGAACAGGTTCTACTTGTCTTGTAGGCAAGTTCAATGTTGTACCTGGTGTACACGGTGATGGTCTTGACGGTAATGGAACAGCTTACAATCCTGACGGCTCAACTGCAACAGGTACAGCTTATCAGGAACTTGGTAAAGGTAAAGTCAATCTTACCAACAAGAACAGACTGGATATTGTTATGGATTTCGTCAACAATGAAAATTCCAGAAAATATTACTACACTTGTTACACTTATATGTACAGAGTAAATGAAGACGGTGGAAAAACATTATACGTTTCTCCTACACCATCAACATTCAACTTTAATGAGGCAGACCCTACTGTCAAGAACCCTGAGGGTAAAAGAGCCTATGTTATCAACAATAAGAGTTATCTTTGCGATGCAGATGGTAATACACTTACAGACAGCAGTGGTAATCCTTTGAGAGCTACAGGTTATGGTTGGGTAAAGACAAACTCTACTGTAGCAATCGATGGCAGAATGATAACCTTTGATGTACAAAGCGGTAACAGTGTCTGGAGTGAAGCTGATGTACAAGACAGTTCAAACAACATTATTATCCAAAACGGTAAGAAATACAAAGGTGAACTCGTTAAAGTAGTGTTAGGTAACAAAACCCCTAAAACAGTAAAAACAGATACCTCATTTACGCATACTTTCAGCGAAAGCAACGATGTAAATACAACCGATGGAAGATTTGATGTTTTCAGCTACTTCAAACTTGGTCTGTTGGGTGCTACTTATACCGTGCCTGATTACAGTGAGGGTATCAATGTTAAGATTTGGATTGACAATGTAGAACAGACTTTTGAAAGAGGTACAATTCTGACAATTCCTGACGGTAAATCTATCAAGATTGAAGTTGAACTCAAGCCGGGTTACGAATGGGGAACAGGTACAACAAACTTCTCTGATAGTAGTACTACAAAGAAATCTATTGAAGTTACACCTGATACCAGTCAGTCAGACCCTGATGTTTATCTTAGAGATACACAGATAGGTACATGGCCTACAGCTACACCTAAGAATTATGAACTGACAATTACAGCTACAGGTTGTACGGTAACGGCTACAATAGACGGGAATCCTGTTACTATCAGCAATAATAAGATTGCCTTTACAGGTGCTGATGTTGGTAAGACCGTTGAATTTAACACCACAGTATCCAGTGGTTACACTGATGGTACAGCAACATGGACTACCGCAACAGCAGACGTTAGTGACAACCATAAAGCAACCTATGTTCTTACTGCTGAGAATAAGACAGTGACAGTAACTTATACGAAACCAAGTATTACACTTTACTTTGATGATAGTGGTGTTATTACAGCGTATGCTAACGCATCAACTACGAACTCTGGTAATACCAATACTGCAGCTGCTTATAATTACCTTAAGAATAATGCTGGAAGATGGTCAGTACGCTATAATGATGATAGCCATTGGGTAGCAATGACCGCTATAACAGTAGGTAGTAAGACCTATTATACAGCTACTATACCTTCAGATGTAAGCGGTATTCAGATTGTTAAGATGAATACAGAAGGAGCAACTGGTTGGAATAATGCATATGTACCTGGTGGTAAAATTCAGTCTACATGGACAACAGGTCTTTCCACTTATGGCACGAGTATTAAGTTGACAAGTAATACTCTTCAAAATTCATCAAACAATCCTCCTGAAGGCTTTATACTCAAACTTAGTTCGTATACAGGGTCATAATTCAGGTTATATTTATGGAGGCTAACAATGAAAGAATATATTGAACCCGAAGTAGAAGTAACCGAATACTGTATTATGGATATTATCGCCAAATCTACTCCGATTTACGGGTCTGACACTTCGGTTACGACCGGTAATGATGACACTTTCGGCGGTGGCGGTGAAGGTGGTAATCCCGGTGGTAACGGCGGTGGTTTCGGTGGAGAAGGCGGTGGCTATTCTCCAGGCGACGGTGAAGACGGCTGGACAGTTGATTAATCGCAGCACCGTTATAATACAGTAAACATCTTCTGACTTCCTAAAAAACAGGCACAGACCTAATAAAAGTTTGTGCCTGTTTTGTGCTACAATAAAAGATAAGGAGGCTTTATCATGAAAAAGACAAAGAAATTACTGGCAATCGTTATGTGTATGGTTATGATGATGTCATTTACGGTAACGGCATGGGCAGATAGTGAATATAATGGATTTGTGTATAAAATTATCAGTGGTGCGAATGTGGTCGAAATTATTGGCTTTAACGACACAGAAAAAGAGAATGTCAATGTTCCTTATGCTATCGGAGGAATGGCTGTTATACAGATAGGGCAGTCTGCTTTTATGAACAATGCCACTGTACGGAATATGACATTCAGTAAAAATCTTTTGGGCATTTCAGACAATGCTATGTACGGCATGAAAGCTCTGGAAAGTGTAACACTTCCTCAGAATCTGAAGATTTTAGGCAGAAGTGCATTTTCATACTGTTCCGCACTGGAAAGTGTCAATTTTGAAACCAACAGTCTTTCTGTTATTTCAGATTACACCTTTTATGGCTGTACCAAACTTAACAGTGTAATTTTATCCAACTCTATAGTAGAACTGGATGACTACTGCTTTGCTCAATGTATGAGTTTGGATAAAATTTATATTCCTGATTCTGTTTCTGTAATAGCCGATACGGTTTTTTACTCTACCAAAAACGGACTGACTATTTACGGTTATAAAAATTCACAGGCTTATTACTATGCACTGAATAATAAAATTAAATTTGTCAATGTGGCAGAAAAATCACCTGATGAACTGGCACAGCGTATTTATGATTTAAAGTATATGCTATATAGTGATAAACTTTCCGCTTATACCGACGAAACGGCAAATGCTTTTATTGTTGCTTATCAAAATGCCGTTGCGGTGAATGAAGATTTCTTTTCTATACAGAGCGAAATCAATACAGCACTAGCAGACCTTAATTCTGCGTACAGTTCGTTAAGACTGAAAAGTATGGATACACTTGACACACTGATTATTCAGGCAGAAGATGCGGTAACAAAACCGTTCAAGTATACCGAAAGTTCTGTAAGTAGTTTATCGTATTTGGAAGAAGTACTCCGTCAGGCAAAAGAAGTGCAGAATATTATCTTGCCGTCCGAATCACAGGTGCAGAACGCTATACAGAATCTCACTGACCAAATGAGCATTCTTGTTGAAGTTGTCAGATATGATATTAACAATGACGGTAAGATTACACTCAGCGATATTGTTATGTTGAATAAACGGTTTATCAGCGATTACGATTTTACACAGAGAGATATCTACATTGCTGATTTTAACAATGACAGTAGGATTACCCTTGCGGATATTGTTTTATTCCAGAGATATATATTGGTAAGGTAAGCTGTTTTTGTCGTTCCGAGCGAAGTAAAAATCAGCAATAATTATTCACGATATTTGAAATGACATAGGAACAAAGTATGCCGAAAATTCAAAAATGTCAATAAGGTATTCATTATCAGATGAATACCTTATTTCTTTTTCTAACTGAAATGATAAAAACAATCTGTAGCTATGACAACTGAAAGTTTCGGTCAAGCCTTTTTAAAGGCTTGTGGGGTCAAGGGGCAAAGCCCCTTGTGGGATTTTAAAGGGCGAAGCCCTTTAACTCCCGAAAATTCCAAACAAAATTTGCGTAAGCAAATTTTGACAGATACCTTTTTTCAATTATTCAGGTAGTTCTTTTTGATAATCCGCTTGATTTTTTTGGCATATCGTATTAAACTGTATTCATGACCCAAAACTATCATTAAAATTATACGGAGGTGTCTGGTGATGACAGATTCTCTGATGACAAGAATTGAAAAAAGAATGTCGAGTTTTTCCAAAGGGCAAAAGAGGATTGCTGAATATATCCGCACAGAATACGGGAAAGCCGCTTTTATGACCGCTGCTAAATTGGGGGAAACAGTCGGGGTGAGTGAATCAACAGTTGTCAGGTTTGCTACCGAAATCGGCTACAGCGGATATCCTAAACTGCAACAGGCTATGCAGGAAATGATTAGAGATAAACTGACTTCTTTACAGCGTATCGAAGTCAGTCAGGAAAGAATAGGAAAGGGAAGTGTCATTGAATATGTGCTGAACTGTGATATTGACAATATCCGTCAGACTATCGAAGAAACTTCACCTGAAGATTTTCAGCAGGCGGTCAATGTCATCTGCAATGCCAAGACCATATACATTTATGGTTTACGAAGTTCCTCCACACTTGCGTCCTTTTTAGGGTATTATCTCAACCTGATTTTTGGCAATGTCAAGGTTATTTCCACCGCTGACCGTGCCAGACTATATGAAGAACTTCATCGTATCAACGAAGATGATGTCATGATAGGAATTACTTTTCCGAGATATTCCCAGTATGTTGCCACAGCCTTACAGTTTGCCAAAGACAAGAAAACAAAAGTTGTTGGTATCAGCGACAGCAGAAATTCCCCTATTGCCCAGACCTCTGACTATTTTTTGCTTGCCCGAAGTGGTATGGCAACGATTGTGGATTCTTTAGTTGCCCCGTTGAGTATGATAAACGCTTTGATTGTTGCCACTGTGATTGCCAGAAAAAGCGATGTGATTGATACTTTCACGGACTTTGAAAAGATATGGCAGAACTATGGCGTATACAATATGACACCCGACAACGATGAAAACGGAGATAAGCGTAATGGGTAAAGTCATTGTCATAGGTGCAGGAGCGTCAGGAATGATGGCAGGGGGATATGCAGGATACTACGGCAATGATGTGACCGTTTTTGAAAAAAATGACTATGCAGGTCGCAAACTGCGTATCACAGGTAAGGGACGGTGCAATCTCACCAATAACTGCGACAACGATACCTTTCTTGCCAATGTGCCGACAAACAGTCGCTTTCTGTACAGTGCTATCAACAGTTTCACCACACAGGACACCATGTGTTTCTTTGAAGAAAAAGGACTTCCCCTCAAAACCGAAAGAGGGAACAGAGTTTTTCCACAGTCGGACAAAGCGGTTGATGTAGTAGAAGTGCTGAAGAAGTTTCTTAAAGAAAATCATGTCAGAATGGTCAATGAAGAGGTCAAATCTCTGATAGTGCAAGATAACACCGTCTGCGGAGTGAAAACCGTACAAGGTAAAACTTATCGTGCCGACAAAGTTATCATTGCAACAGGAGGAAAATCTTATCCGAAAACAGGTTCAACAGGTACGGGTTATCAGCTTGCCCGACAGGTCGGACATACTATTATTCCGCCGAAACCGTCTTTAGTGCCGATAGTTTCCGCTGACAGTTTTTGTCGGGAGTTGCAGGGACTTTCCCTTAAAAATGTTGCTCTCTCCGTCATGGAGGGCAACAGCGGAAAAGTCATTTATGAAGATTTCGGGGAAATGTTGTTTACCCATTTCGGAATAAGTGGACCTTTGGTATTGAGTGCGTCTGCTCATCTTGTTCACAAGAAAAACTTGTCCGATTATCTTATCTCACTGGATATCAAACCCGCTCTGTCCGAAAAACAGCTTGATTTGAGAATGTTGCGTGACTTTGAACAGTTCATCAATAAAGATATCATCAATTCTTTAGGAAAATTATTGCCTGCAAAATTAATCCCAGTGGTGCTGAAAAGAGCTGACATTCCCTTTACCACTAAATGCAATTCTCTCACCAAAGAACAACGGCACACTTTATTGACCATCATTAAAAATTTTACCATCAGACTGAAAGCCTTTCGTCCGATTGATGAGGCTATCATTACTTCGGGCGGTGTCAGTACCAGAGAAATCAATCCTAAAACGATGGAATCAAAACTTTGCAAAAATCTCTACTTTGCAGGAGAAGTCATTGATGTTGACGCATATACGGGCGGTTTCAATTTACAGATAGCGTTCAGTACAGGCTATCTGGCAGGAAGTTTTTGTAATTCGTAATGCGTAATTCGTAATTATTGGCTGAAAAATCCCCCGAACGAAGTGAGCCTTGAAAGTTTTTGTCGAACTTTTTTCAAAAAGTTCGTGGGGTTGAGGGGCAAAGCCCCTCATGGGATTTTCAAGGGCAAAGCCCTTGAAACAGGATTTTAAAGGGCGGTAGCCCTTTAATAAAAAGGAGATTGTAAAAAAATGATAGCAGTAGCCATAGACGGTCCAGCAGGTGCAGGAAAAAGTACCATTGCAAAAACGATTGCTAAGAAATTAGCGTACATCTATGTAGATACAGGAGCATTATACAGAGCAGTAGCGTTGAATACCTTGCACAACGGAACAGACCCGTCAGACGAAGAAAAAATTGCTAATATGCTGAAAAAGACTTGCATAGAACTGAAATTTATAGACGGTGTACAAAGAGTGTTTCTCAACGGGGAAGATGTTTCGGACAATATCAGGACTTCAGAAGTTTCTATGACAGCCTCAAAGGTATCCGCATTGCCGATAGTCAGAAGTTTTTTGCTGGACTTACAGAGAGATATCGCCAAAAAGAACAACATCTTAATGGACGGTCGTGACATAGGAACAGTCGTGTTGCCGAACGCACAGGTGAAAATTTTTCTTACAGCGTCAGCAGAATGTCGTGCGAAAAGGCGGTACAATGATTATCTTGTGGCAGGCAATACGACCGAAAGCTATGAGGAAATTCTAAAGGATATTCAACAGCGTGACTATCAGGACAGCCACCGAACAACCGCACCACTCAGACAGGCTGACGATGCGGTATTGGTAGACACTTCTGATGATACGCTGGAGCAGTCAGTAGAGAAGATTATTGCGATTATCAGCAAGAAGTTATGACCAAATTTGCATACGCAAATTTGGTCTGGAATTTTGGGGAGTTTAAGGGCTTCGCCCTTAAAAATCCCACAAGGGGCTTTGCCCCTTGACCCCACAAGCCTTTGAAAAGGCTTGACCGAAACTTTTAATTAATCATTCCGAACGAAGTGAGGAAACGAATTACGAATTACGCATTACGAATTAAACAGAGGTGTGTTATGAAAAATAATCCGAAATCATGGTTTTATGCAGTGGCGACAGTGATTGTCACGCCGATAATTACTTTGTTATACAGAGTGAAGTATAAAAACAAGAACAATATCCCAAAAGAGGGAGCTTATATTATTGTTTCGAACCACTTATCGAATTTAGACCCTGTATTGCTGGCAATGGGACAACGCAAAAGAAAACTGCGTTTCATGGCGAAGTCAGAGTTGTTCAATAATAAGCTGTTTGCCCGACTGATTTATTCATTGGGGGCATTTCCCGTAGTGAGGGGAGAGGGAATTGAACAAAAGGCTATCAGCACAGGAGAAGAAATTCTGGAAAACGGAGGAGCGATGGTCATATTCTTTGAGGGAAAGCGTTCCAAAGACGGAGAGTTTTTACGACCTCGTTCAGGGGCGATGATGATTGCCAAAGAAACGCATACACCGATAGTTCCAGCCTGTATCACACCTGAAAAGAAGCTGATGAAAATTTTCCGCAAAACGAGGGTGACATTCGGCAAACCGATGACCCCTGAAGAACTGGGAATTAATTTTGAAGAAAAAGGGACAAAAGATTTGCGGAATGCGTCCAAAAAGATTATGGAGATATTGGAGCAGATGAGGGCGGAAGAAACCTTTTAAGTATTATGGATAAAATTTGCATACGCAAATTTTGTTTGGATTTTGGGGAGTTTAAGGGCTTTGCCCTTAAAAATCCCACAAGGGGCGTTGCCCCTTGACCCCACGAACTTTTTGAAAAAAGTTCGACAAAAACTTTTAAAAGTTTTTTGTCCACTTTTTTTCAAAAAAGTGGGCGGGATTGTTAAGGGCGGCAGCCCTTAACACAGGATTTTAAAGGGTGTAGCCCTTTAATAGGGGAGAGATAACAAAGATGAAGATTACACTGGCAAAGACAGCAGGATTTTGTTTTGGCGTCAACAGAGCGGTCAACATGGTGTACGAACTTGCCGAAAAAGAAAAGGTATGCACTTTAGGACCAATCATTCATAATGCGGAAGTGGTGAATGAACTCAAGGCTAAGGGTGTTATGATAGCCGATACACCGTCGCAAGTGCCGAAAGGGTATAAAGTGGTTATTCGTTCACACGGTGTGGGACAAAGCGTGTATGATGAAATTAACGCACTGTCGCTGGCATATGCGGACGCAACCTGTCCGTTTGTGGCGAAAATCCATCGTACAGTACGCAAGGCAGGAGAACAACATTCGACAGTATTTATTGTCGGCGATAAGAACCACCCCGAAGTCAAAGGCATTGTCGGACACTGTACAGGAGAGTTTTTTGTAGCAAATAGTGATATCGAGGCGGAGGAAATTATCAGAAATCACCCCGAATTGACCAAAATCCCTCTGACAGTTGTCTGTCAGACCACATTCGACACGGGACAATGGAAAAAAACTTTAGAAATTATCAAAAAACTATGTACAAATGCCTTAGTTTTTGATACAATATGTAATGCAACGACAGAAAGACAAGAAGAGGCAAGGTCTTTGGCAGAAAAGTCAGACCTTATGATAGTTATTGGCGACAAAAACAGTTCAAACACTTGCAAGCTCTACGAAATCAGTAAGAGAGTTTGCCCGAACACATATCTTGTAGAAACAAGTAAGGAATTGTCATCAATCGACTTTTCAACTGCTTGTAACATTGGCGTTACTGCCGGTGCATCAGCTCCGGCAAGGATTATAAAGGAGGTACTGGATACAATGGCAGAAGAAAATCAGGTAATTTCCAGTGAAGAAAAAGAAAAGGACTTTGAAACACTCTTAAAGGAATCAGAAGAGAGTATGCAGAGTTACAACACTAATGGAAGGGTAAAGGGCGTAGTCCAGCAGGTAACACCAAGCGAGGTATATGTGGACATCGTGGGCAAGAAGCAGGCAGGAATTGTTAAGTTGTCAGAACTCACCAACGACCCTGACGCTAAGGCAGAGGACTTAGTCAAAGTTGGCGACGAACTCGACTTGTTGATTATGCGTACAAACGACCAGGAAGGCACTATCTTACTTTCCAAAAAGCGTGTGGACGCACAAAAGGGTTGGGAAAATGTAAAGACCGCTTTCGAAACCAAAGAAATCCTCACAGGTGTTGTCAAAGAGATTAACAAAGGTGGCGTAATCGTGGTTACGGCTGACGGCACAAGAGTATTCGTTCCCGCATCACAGGCTACCGCAAGTCGCAATGAAAAGACGGATACCCTCAAAGGACAGACCGTTAAATTCAGAATTATCGAAATCAATGAAGGCAGAAAGCGTGCAGTAGGTTCTATCCGTTCGGTGCTTGCTGAGGAGAAGAAAAAGCGTCAGCAGGAATGTTGGGACAACTGTAAAGTCGGTAATGTCTATACAGGCACAGTCAAATCCCTGACAAGCTATGGTGCATTTGTCGATATCGGCGGAATTGATGGTATGGTTCACATTTCCGAACTTTCATGGAACAGAATTAATCACCCGTCAGAAGTAGTCAAAGTCGGTGATGTTGTAGAAGTCTATGTCAAGGACATTGACGAGGAAAAGAAGAACATCTCTCTGGGCTACAAAAAGACGGAGGACAACCCTTGGGAAATCCTCAGAACACAATATCCCGTAGGAACAGTTACCGAAGTAGAAATTGTCGGACTGACAACATTCGGTGCATTTGCGAAGATTATTGACGGTATTGACGGTCTTATTCATATTTCACAGATTGCCGACCGTAGAATTGATAAGCCTGAAGATGAGCTTGAAGTTGGTCAGAAAGTCAATGCAAAGATTACGGCTATCGACTTTGACAGAAAAAGAGTAAGCCTTTCCATCAGAGCTTTGTTACAGGACGAAGCAGACGCTGATGAAGAAGAGGCTGATGACGAAGAAGATACACAGGACGCTGAATAAAACAAACATTAAGTAGTTGCAAACAGATATACAATAATTCTTAATCTTTCTGTTGAATAAAGCAAACAGACCTTTCCAGTTGAGGAGAGGTCTGTTTACTTTTATGTCAAAATTTGCTTACGCAAATTTTGTTTTGTATCTGGGGGAGTTTAAGGGCTTCGCCCTTAAAAATCCTGACAAGGGGCTTTGCCCCTTGACCCCACCACTTTTGAAAAAGTGGACAAAACTTTTAATTGTCACAGTCCGAAGTCGGATAAAGATTTCCGAACGAAGTGAGCCTTGAAAGTTTTTGTCGAACTTTTTTCAAAAAGTTCGTGAGGTTGAGGGGCAACGCCCCTCATAGGATTGTTAAGGGCAACGCCCTTAACCACATTACGCATTAATCAGTTTGGTGATAGTTTTTTGGATTTTGATGAAGTGATTTTCGGCAGATACTTCATCAACACCTTTAACGCTGTAATAAATTTTGATTTTGGGTTCAGTACCAGACGGACGCACCGCAATCCATGAACCGTCAGTGAGGATATATTTCAGCACATCAGATACAGGCAGTTCCCCGAAACCGTTTTCGGCTTTGACAGGTCTGCTGTAGTCAATTATCTGAGCGGTGTTGTCAAACGGAGAGCCGTTGTGTCGTAAGTTTTTCATCATGGCATTGATTTTTTCCAGACCGTCTTTTCCTTTGAGGGTAAAGGAATCCAGTGCATCACGGTAGAAACCGTATTCTGCATAAATGTCGTTGATTTTGTCCAGTAAGGTTTTGCCTTCGGCTTTAGCTTGTGCGGTCATTTCGCAAATCAGCATAGCTGATACCACAGCGTCTTTATCTCTGGAATGAGTTCCTGCAAGATAGCCGTAGGACTCTTCATAGCCAAACAGAAAATCGTAATCCTGTAAAGGATTGCCGTTGATTTTTGCCTGTTCGAACTGTGTGATTTTCTCTCCGATGAATTTGAATCCTGTCAGCGTGGAAAATACCGAAAGACCATGTTTTCTGGCAATATCCGCACCGAGTTCAGAGGTTACTACTGTCTTGATGACAGCGGGATTGTTAAGTTGTGTCAAATCCGTATGGGCAATGACGAAATCTGTCAGCAAAGCACCAATCTGGTTACCCGTGAGGAGTTTATATTCGCCCTCACCGACTTTTACTGCAACACCTACACGGTCACAGTCGGGGTCTGTACCAAGAACGATATCGGCATTTTCTTTGACAGCCTGTGCAATACCCATTGCCAACGCTCTGCGGTCTTCGGGGTTAGGAGAAGCCACAGTAGGGAAATTGCCGTCCGCAACCACCTGTTCAGCCACTAAACTCACATTCTTAAATCCGTCCAGAGCAAGAATTTTCTGTACGGGAATATTACCCGTTCCGTGTAACGGGGTATAGACAATTTTAAGATTGTCTTTTGCCGAAAGGTCATTCAGACGGGATTGTTTCAGGACATCATTCACAAAACTATCCGTAATATCCGCTACGGTAATGAGTTCAGGGTTGCCCGAAAAATCAACGGAAGTATAATCTGTCACGGCATTGACATAGGCAATAATCTTTTCCGCCTGATAGGGGACAATCTGACAACCAAATTCGTCATAGACTTTATAGCCGTTATATTCTTTGGGGTTATGAGAGGCGGTAATCACGATACCTGCCAGCGTATTCCAGAACCTGACAGAATAACTAAGCTGTGGGGTAGGTCTTGCATTGAGATGAAGATACACACGAATACCCATGCCACTGAGAACATCAGCAGATATTTTCGCCAGAAATTCACTGTTGTTACGGGTATCGTAACCGATAGCCACTCCACGCTCTTTACAGAGGTCTTTACCGTAAGTGTCTATCAGATACTGTCCAAGACCTTTTGTTGCCTTGCCGACAGTATATTGGTTCATACGGTTGGTTCCTGCACCCATAACCCCCCTGAGACCACCTGTGCCGAAAGCAAGGTCACGATAAAAGCGGTCTTCAATTTCTTTGGTATCTTTTTCGGGGTCGAGTGTGTTCAGTTCGTTGGTAATGGTTGCGTCGAAAAAGGGACTGTTCTTCCAGAATACAAATGCTTCTTCAAAATTCATATAGGCGTCCTCCCACAATCAATCTCTGCCAAACAAATCTCTTGTATAGACTTTCTCACTCACATCATTAAGACAACTGTCATAACGGTTGGCAATAATTGCTTGTGACTGTTTCTTGAAGGTTTCAATATCGTTGACAACCTTACTGCCAAAGAATGTACTGCCGTTTTCCAGTGTGGGTTCATAGATAATGACGGTTGCACCTTTTGCCTTGATACGCTTCATTACCCCCTGAATAGAACTCTGTCGGAAATTATCACTGTTGCTTTTCATCGTCAGACGGTATACCCCTATGGTACATTCTTTTTCTGCACTTGCCCCGAAATCCCCACGATTGTAATCGTCATAATAACCTGCAATGTTCAGCACTCGTTCGGCAATGAAATCTTTTCGGGTACGGTTGCTCTCCACGATAGCCTCAATCAGGTTCTGGGGAATATCACGATAGTTGGCAAGCAACTGTTTTGTGTCTTTGGGCAGACAGTAACCGCCATAGCCAAATGACGGGTTGTTGTAATGACCGCCAATTCTCGGGTCAAGACAGACCCCTTCAATAATCTGCTGTGTGTCAAGACCTTTCATTTCGGCATAGGTGTCCAGCTCGTTGAAATAGCTCACACGCAATGCAAGATAGGTATTGGCAAAAAGTTTTACCGCTTCCGCTTCGGTAAATCCCATGAAAAGCGTGTCGATATTTTCCTTGATTGCCCCCTCCTGCAAAAGTTCGGCAAAGGTATGGGCAACCTCAACCAATCTTTCATCTTCCATATCTGTACCAACAATAATTCGGCTGGGATAAAGATTATCGTAAAGGGCTTTGGATTCTCTGAGAAATTCGGGACTGAAAATGATATTCTTACTTCCTGTTTTTTCTCTGATGGATTTGGTGTACCCGACAGGAATGGTCGATTTGATAATCATAATCGCTTCGGGATTACACTGCATGACAAGTCTTATCACCGTTTCGACAGCCGATGTGTCAAAGTGATGGGTTTTGCTGTCGTAATTGGTGGGCGTGGCAATCACTACGAAATCTGCATTTTTGTAAGCTGTTTCAGCGTCCAGTGTTGCGGTAAGGTTGAGTTCCTTTTCAGAAAAGTACTTCTCAATGTACTCGTCCTGAATAGGAGATTTTCGGTGATTTATCTGTTCAATTTTTTCGGGAATGATGTCTACCGCATAGACTTTATGGTTCTGTGATAATAAAGTGGCGATGGATAATCCGACATAGCCTGTCCCTGCTACTGCAATGGTATAGTTCTTCTTCATAAGTAAAGTCAAATCCCTTCATATCAACTGGAAAAGTTGGATAATGTAACGAAAAATAGTCCTCAATATCTTTAGTATTATATTCTGCTGTGTAGAAATTGTCAAGTCATTTGCCCGCTTTCAGAAATGACGGATTATCTCTGTCAATTTTATCAATACGAAATAAAAAATGCCCATAAAAGGACATTTTTTCTACCTGAAAAAGAATTTAATAGAGATATCCTCTCAAAAAAAAACGATATTTCAGGAAGTGGTAAGATGGCACGACCAAGAAAAGAAGGTCTTGACTACTTTCCGCATAGCTGTATTTCCGACCAACGGATAGACTTAGTAAGAGTTCAGTTTGGTTTAAAAGGATATGCAGTGATTTACAGGCTCTATGAAAAGATATATCTGGAAAAGGGCTATTTTTGTGAATGGACAGATGATATTGCATTAATGTTTGCCCATGATAACGGTATGAATGTTAATGTCGTGTCAGACATAGTGAACGCAGGCATAAAACGGGGTATTTTTGACCGTGACTTGTTTGAAAAGTATCAGATACTGACTTCAAAAGATATTCAGGAAACTTAGGTGGTGTCCCTAAAAGTTTGAAAAAG
>CACWNY010000021.1 GCA_902762375.1 uncultured Ruminococcus sp.
GTTTAAGGGCTTCGCCCTTAAAAATCCCACAAGGGGCTTTGCCCCTTGACCCCACCACTTTTGAAAAAGTGGACAAAACTTTTAATTGTCACAGCTATAAGTTGTTTTGTCGCATTACGCATTTATTATTCAGATATTTTTTCTGTCGTATCATCTGTATCAATATTTTCGGTTACTTGAGGAATATAGCTGTCTATCGGTAAACAGAGAGTTCTTTGTTTCTTTTTGAGAAGATAATACTTTTCCAAAACAATCAGCAAAGCAAAAATGATAATACCGACAACGAACAGTAACACCGAAATAACAAATCCATCAGGAATATAACGGAAAGTAACGGTATGTTTACCTTTTGTCAGTTCCACACCGACAAGTGCCTTGTCGGCAATAGGCGTAATTTCGGTTTCTACACCGTCAACATAGGCTTTCCAGCCTTTTTCGTAAGGAATGGAAGTAAACATCAGACCATCTGCTTTGACATTGATATCACCACTGATAGATGATGTGTTAAATTCTGTAATATTATAGAGTTCGTCTTTTAAGGTATCGTAACCTTTTTGGTAGACATCTTCGTTAAATTCGCACACAACGACATTACAGTTACCTGATGTACCGTAACCATACGGAATTTTTACTTTTACCTGTTCGCCTTTACTGAACACACCAAGCGAAATCAAATACGGAAATCTGATTTCATAGCGTTTTTCCACACCGTTGCGGTCAGTAATATTAATGGCATTATCCTGACAGTTTTCACACTGCGTATAGGCATACAACGGAACATTATCATGTTCTACTGTATAGGTAAGTGTAAGCGTACCCGAATCACTTGTAGCATTGCAATAATACTGCGTGTCACTGACAATACTGACGGGAAATCCTGTAGACAACGGTGAAGCCTTTAAAGGGGTAAAAATATTGTCGTTAATGCTGGTAGCTTTAGCAAAGAAATTTTCCTGTGCATCGAACGGTGTTTTTACTTTTGCTCCGTTTTTGTCAATATTGTAGCTGAAAACTTTGGTTGCCATTTTGGTCATGAAACCAAGTGCAAGCGGTGTTTTGTTTTTATAGGAATTTGCTCCGATTTCTGTTTCCAGAAATTCCCAGTTATTGGTATTGCCTGCCGTAGAACGCCTTGCCAACATATAATCAATATTCAGTATGGAACTGATTAAAGGTGTATTTTCACAGTAATAGTACCTGTTTCCTGCGTCCCAGCCAATCATACCCATACCATTGACAAAGTTCGTTACGGATTCATTGACCGTTGATGAAAAGAATGAAACCCCTTTATAACCGTAAATTGACGAATCGTTGATAGTATAATTCTGTTGCATTTCCATTCTGTAGAAAGGTTTTGTGTCATTTTGTTCAATATGCGATTTCAAGGTTTGAATAGGTTCATTCTGGTCAGGATAACCGTCATGGGAGGTAACTCTGACTGTCTTGACCCCCAGAAAAGCCCCTGAAACCATTTCTGCCATGATAACCGCAAACAAACCTATGGAAACGATTGCTTTGGGCATAATTTTAGCGTCATACAACAAAAATAAGCCTATACAAACAACTGTAGTTGCCATAGTCGCAATGACCGCTGTCATATTTTTCTCATCAGAAGAATCTGTTAGTGTCTGAGGCCCTACATAAGCAAATACAATAAATACACCTGCTGTTACCGCAAGAATAAAGATATCCGAAAAAGTAATTTTTTCAAGGAATGTATACCCACGATAAGCCATCAGCACAACCACAAGACTTATCAGGAAAGAAAAACGGTACGGTAACATATTCGGCAAATGGAAACCGTGCATAATAAAATTAGGCAATTTATATACACAACAGTACATAAAGAATATCAATACAACCGCAGTGGCAATTTTTTCACGCAATGCTATTTTGTTACAGCGGAAATAAAATGTTGCCAGCAACACACTAACAAACCCACAGTAAATATTGGGTAATCCCTCTTTGTCGGTAGGTTTGGTATAAGTAACCATATTAGCAAGAATATCAGAAATATACTGTAAAACATCATCTTGGTATTGCCAGTCATATATATCAGAAAACTGTGGCATAGTATTTTCCATACTATGTGTGTTCTGTAATGCCAACAATGCTGGCAACATAAATAACATTCCTATACATAATGCCAACACGGAAAATCCTGCAAAACTGCCCAGTTTTACAAAGAACGCTTTTACTGTCGGCTTTTTGATAACCATGAGTACCAGAAAAACAATGACCATGAAAATACAAACAAAAAAGCCAATATAATAATTGACAATCATGGTTAAAGCCAGTGCTATCACATAAACTTTATATTTTCCGTCAACAAGCAAAGAATATGCTCCCGATACCACAAGCGGACACAATGCAAATGCGTCAAACCAGATGATATTCCAGTAATATCCCATCGTAAAAGCGGAAAGTGCAAAAAGCATGGAAAAGAATACCAGTGAAAAATCATTTTTCTTAAAGATATTGCGTAACAATATTGCAGTAAACATTCCTGCACAGCCGACTTTTGCCATAAGAAATACTGTCAGTGCTTCTCTGAGATATTCACTCGGCACAAAGAACAGCAATAAATTCATAGGGCTTGCCAGATAGTAAGAAATCAGTGCGATATAATTTGTGCCAAGACCTGTCCCCCATGACCACAGCATAGACGACCCTTCCTGTAATTTCGACTGAAAATTACAATAGAAAGGATAATACTGTTGCCAGAAATCCGTTACCAATATCTGCTGGTCGCCGAACGGATATACTTTGTAAGAGGCAAAAGCAACTCCCATAATAAGAAACGGAACAAAAAAAGCAAGTATAATAAATCGCTGTTCATAGACTTTTTCTTTGAATGTCTTTTTTGTCGGCACTTGTTCTTCGGTTTTTATCCGCCGATTACGGCTCATTGTCTATCAAATCCTTTCTGTTTAAGGGCTGCCGCCCTTAAAAATCCTGCTAAGGGGCTGCCGCCCCTTAACCCTGCCCACTTTTTTGAAAAAAAGTGGACAAAAAACTTTTATGGTTCACTGCGTTCAGATGGTTATCTCAAGGTATGGCGGTGACAATTAAAAGTTTTTGTCGAACTTTTTTCAAAAAGTTCGTGGGGTCAAGGGGCGAAGCCCCTTGTGGGATTTTAAAGGGCAACGCCCTTTAATCGGAAAAATTCCAATGGGGTCAAGGGGCGAAGCCCCTTGTGGGATTTTAAAGGGCAACGCCCTTTAACTATACATTACTAAAGAGTTTGTACAGGCAAAGCTGTTGGGTTTGAAGGTCTGCTCTGCCCAGTCCGAGAAATTGATTTTGCGGTGTTTTTACTCTGATGATTTCATTTTCAAGAAAATCATTGAAATACAGACGGTTTAAATCTAACCGTCCACCGTTAGAAAAGCGTTTTGCCTGTAAGTCTGATACTTTCACAAAACGGTATTGTGTAAATACATCTTCCACACTTTTCAATACGCTTTCCAGTTGATTTTGTCGGGCAAGTATTTTTGCGGTTTCCAAAGAAATTGCGTCTTTCAGATGATACGAACAAGCATAAGTACGACATAAAGCCGTCAATGTTCCTCCACATTTCAGCATATTCCCTATATCGTCTATCAATGTTCTTATATAAGTCCCTTTGGAACACTGTATTTTCAGTCTGCCTGTATGGGTTTGTGGAACATAGGATAATAATTCCAACTTTGAAATATGTACTTTCCGCTTTTCCCTGTCGACCGTAACACCCTGTCTAGCAAGCTGATATAACCGCTTTCCGTCAACCTGAACGGCAGAATACATCGGCGGAATCTGTAAAATATCTCCTGTAAACAATGGCAGAATATTTTCGATATCCTTGTCTGACACATCGACAACTTTCTGACTTAATATTTTTCCTGTAATATCCAGTGTATCTGTTGTTATGCCAAGCTGAAAATCAGCAATATATTCCTTGTCCGTATCGGGTAAAATATCCTGAACTTTCGTGGCATTGCCGAAAAGTAACGGTAAAACACCTGTTGCCATCGGGTCAAGTGTTCCCGTATGACCGACTTTTTTTGTTCTGGCAATACCACGCATAACCGCAACTACATCAAATGAAGTAAAATCTTTTGGTTTGTCAATGACAATGATACCGTTCATGATTTCACCTTAAAGATAAGTTTCCACAACAGTAAGCAACTGCTGTTTAGCGGTGCTGATGTCGGAAGCATGGATTGTACAGCCTGCCGCAGCATCATGACCACCGCCATGAAACTGATTACAGATTTTTGAAGCACTTACACCATCATTTGTCCTTACCGAAATTTTGAAAGTTGTCTGGTCAAGTTCCCTGACAGTGATACCTACTTTAACACCCATAATCGTTCTGGTAATATAAGAAGTACTGCCAACCGTTTCGTTGGTAAAGCCGAATGTTGCCAAAGTTTTCTGACTGAGATAAATCAGGGCAATTTCATCATTATGATAATATTCCATGTTAGTGAGAATATAAGCCTCAAGCTGTTTCTTGTTTTTGGGAACAGTATCAAACATAGCCTTGTCAATCTTATAATTTTCGCAACCATACTGTATCAATTCAGCCGCAATAAGATGTGTTTTTACTGTAACACTGCTGTAACGGAAACAACCTGTATCGGTAGAAACCGCCGTATAAATGGCATTGCTGATAGCTTTGGTAAAATCAATATTCATCACTTTAGCAAGAGCAAAGATAATTTCTCCAGCCGATGCTGAATCAGGTTCAACATAGTAATACTCTGCAAAAGGACGGTGCGTTTCATGATGGTCAATAGCAACAAGAATATTGTCTTTATATTGTGCCAGTTCGCCAAGTAATTTTTCTTCGGCAACATCGACACTCACAAAAGTTTCTGCCTGAAAATCAGAATGTTCAACACTGTTGTCTAAGAAATGATATTCGGGAAGTAATTGTCCGTTAAAGAGGACTTTTGCTTTTTTGCCTTTTTGCTGTAACATTCCACAAAGAGCATAAGCTGACCCTAAAGTATCACCGTCTGGAAAACGGTGGGTAAGAATAGCAAAGTTATCGTGTGTGTTGAGCAATTCGGCAACTTGTTCAAGATGTTCAAGTTTCGTCATTGTTTTCATCTTCGTTTTCCTCCTCTGGGGGAATATCGAGGTTATTTAAGATTTGATTGATATTGGCACTGTACTCTATGGAATCTGTCGCATAGAAAAGTGGTGCGGGCGTATGGCGTAAATTCAGACGGTTTCCTAATTCCTTTCGGACAAAACCGCTTGCATTCTTGAGTGCTTTTACCGCATTTTTGCTTGTTTCCATGCCGTACATCGAACTGATGTAAATACTGCAATACGATAAATCGTTGGTAACATCTACCCTCACAATACTCAGCATGGAATCTTTTACTCTGGGGTCTTTCATTTCCCGTAAAATGGCAGTCAACTCTCTTTTGATATCTTCGGTCGTTCTGCCCATTCTGTGTGTTGACATATGATATATATCCTCCAAGATAATTTTAATATTGATTATGATTGAGTTTATCCGTAATTTTTATTCTGATATCCTCAATTTTTAACAGTTCATCAAGAAAATAATCCAGATTATCTTCCATATCCTGTTTACGGATTTCTAAGATTTCATTGTAATCAATCTTCAAGACATCACAAAGTTCCTGTCCATTCATAATGTGTTCAATTTCAAACTTATTTTTAAATCCTTCTTTGATAAGTTCTTTATCAGGCTGATTAAAACAGCAGATATAAAATTCTGTAACAAAAGGAATTTTCGCCCCAAACTGAACAGCAAATTTTTCAAGATGTTCCCGTTCACTTTGTGATTTTTTCGTATCGAAATTATCACCATCTTTTAATTCGATAACTTTACAGACTCTTTTTCTTTCTATCATAAAAATCAAAAGGTCAGGTTCTATACCTTTAATAGCATAGGAACTTTTTTGTAAAATTTTCTTCTGACAAAGATAAACACCATCATCTTGTGTACCGTCTGTAGCATTCGTGATAAATTCGTCTAAATTAATGATAGTAGTCGTTCTTTCTACTATCATTCTTTCCAGCTCTGTGCCATTTGAAATTACTGTAGACTGTACTTTGGAAATTAATTTGCCGAGTTCATCGTTTCCCAATACTCTTGTGTATCCTGAACTTCCGTCTTTGCGTCCCTTTGCATTACAAATTTTCAATATTTTTCACCTCATTATCCCCAAACACCAAATCTCCACCTATAAAATTACGGTTGGTCTGTTTACAGGCTTCAAATACAGAATATCCGCCTGAAGCAGGGTCACATACAAAATCTCCTTCATCAGTTACCGCAAGTATGAGTTGTTTTTGTAATTCCAGAGGTTTAGAATGGGCATGAGTTTTTTCGGCTTTTTCTTCCCATACATCAGGAATGGTGTGTAGTTTCCATGTTGCTTTTGCCAATTTGGGAAGTTTCTGCAAAATAAGAAGATATTCACTTTTTCTTCTTGTTCTGTAACCCATACCAATTTTCATTTTATTCCATGTAATCATGTCAACCGCTTCTAAATTGGGAATATCTTGAAACCAGTCTTTTATTCCCTCAACCAAATGGAATTTATCTATCCATAAAAACAGATATCCGCTGGGAACAAGAATTTTTTCTATGGCAATCAAAAAATCGGTTATTATTTCGCTGGTCATCTGGGGTAATGCACATCTTTCTTTACCTCTGCTTTTTCCCTCATTACCGTAAGACATTTTATCAAGGACTCCTCTGTACTGAGGGTCAAAAAAAACGGCTTTGATACTTTGATTTTCTATCTGTTTCAACAATTCTATTCCGTCAATAATATTTTTATAGTTTATCAATATTTCAGAGTCTTTTTTTAAAACAGTGCTATTATCTGACATATAATCCTCCGAAAACAGGTTGAAAATTTATCAAAATTTGCTGACGCAAATTTTGTTTTGAAATTTTATCCGTTAAAGGGCTTCGCCCTTTAAAATCCCACAAGGGGCTGCCGCCCCTTGACCCCGCCCACTTTTTGAAAAAAGTGGACAAAAACTTTTCATTGTCATAGCTATAAGTTTTTTTATCATTATGAATTTCAGAAAATTTTGTCTTAAAGTTTCGGTCAAGCCTTTGGGGAGGCTTGTGGGGTCGAGGGACAAAGCTCCTCGTGGGATTGTTAAGGGCAAAGCCCTTAACCCTTTAATCCCTGTATTCTTCTATTTTGAAACATTCAAGAATATCGCCCTCTTTGAGGTCAGCAAAACGCTCCAGACCGATACCACATTCATAACCTGTAGCAACTTCCTTGACGGAATCCTTGAAACGCTGTAAAGAAGCAATCACATCGTCAGCAATAACAATACCGTCACGGACAACTCTAACCTGTGCATTTCTCTCTATTTTGCCACTCAGAACATAACTTCCTGCAATAAATCCAACATTCTTAATCTTATAGACATTTCGACATTCTGCCTTACCCAGTTCGATTTCTCTGGTTTTGGGAGCGAGCATACCTTTCATTGCCTGTTCGATTTCTTCAATACAGTCATAAATAACCCTGTACATTCTGAGTTCTACGCCATCTCTTTCAGCAGTAGCCTGTGCAAGTGCATCTGGTCTGACATTAAAGCCGACAATGATGGCATTGGACGCTTTGGCAAGCGACACATCAGATTCGTTAATCGCACCAACTGCACCATGAATAACATTAACTCTGACTTCCTGATTGGACAATTTTTCAAGAGATTGTCTTACTGCCTCAACTGAACCTTGTACATCAGCTTTGACAATAATTTTCAGGTCTTTCATTTCACCAAGTTGCATCTGGTCAAAGAGATTATCCAGTGTAACTTTAGTCTGTGCGTTAAAGAGTTCTTCTTTAGCTTTTGTCTTTCTCTGTTCAACAAGCGTTCTTGCCAGTCTTTCATCGGTAACAGCATTGAAAATATCACCGCCTACGGGTACTTCATCAAGACCTGAAATTTCTACAGGATAAGAAGGACCTGCGTGTTCTACTTTCTCACCACGGTCATTTGTCATTGCTCTTACTCTACCAACAGTCGTACCCGCTACGATAATATCACCGACATTCAATGTACCATTCTGTACCAACATAGTAGCTACAGGTCCTCTGCCCTTATCCAACCTTGCTTCAATGACAATACCTTTGGCACTTCTGTCAGGGTTAGCTTTGAGTTCGGCAACTTCAGCGGTAATCAGCACCATTTCCAAGAGTTCATCAATACCTTCTTTGGTTTTGGCGGAAACAGGAATACAAGGAATATCACCGCCCCATTCTTCGGGAACAAGATTATATTCTGTAAGCTGTTGTTTGACCGTTTCGGGATTAGCTCCGGGTTTATCCATTTTGTTGATAGCTACGATAATTGAAACCCCTGCTGCCTTTGCGTGATTGATTGCCTCTACCGTCTGTGGCATGATACCATCATCAGCGGCAACAACCAGAATAGCAATATCCGTCGCCATAGCACCTCTTGCTCTCATCGCCGTAAAGGCTTCGTGACCGGGTGTATCAAGAAAAGTAATATCCTTATCATTGAGGTGTACTCTGTATGCACCGATATGTTGTGTAATTCCGCCTGCCTCTTTATCCGTAACATGAGCGTGACGGATAGCATCAAGCAAGGAAGTCTTACCGTGGTCAACATGACCCATAACTACTACAACTGGAGCTCTTTCTACAAGATTGCTGTCATCGTCCTTACTGTCGTCAATAATTCTTTCTTCGATGGTGACAACAACTTCTTTTTCGACTTTGGCATGAAATTCCATAGCAACCAATGAAGCGGTATCAAAATCAATGGTTTCATTCATCTTGACTACCACACCCATAAGGAATAATTTCTTGATAACTTCTGCAACGGTAGCTTTCAGTCTTACAGCAAGTTCGTTGACCGTAATTTCATCAGGAATAGTGATGGTAATTTTTTTCTTTTTGCGTTCAGATTCGATACGGTTAAGTCTTTCCTGTTCGGTTTCACGCTTACCCCGTTTTTGTTTTCCTTTCTGTTGGGAACGCTGATTGATTTTCTGCTTGTGTGCAGTCTGATTTTCACTTTTGATTTTTTCGCTTGCCAGACGGTCATATTTTTCGTTGTATCTTTCTACATCAACGACAATCTGTCGTGTTTCTACAACCTTGCGTTCTTTTCTGTTCTTACTGAGCTGTACATCCGACTGATTTTGTTTTTCTGATTTTTCAAACTTTTCGTTTTTGTTTTCTTTCTGTTTAGGAGAAACAACCGTATTATTACTGCTTACATTATTACTATCTTTATCCTTATCTTTGTCTTTATCCCTATCTCTGTTTCGATTGCGGTTATTTTTATTATTTTGTTTACTGTCATTCTTCTGATTTTTCCTGTTGTCATTTTTGGCAGTGACGGTCTTTTCAGATTTTTCCGCTTTTTCAACTGACTTTTCAGGAACATCTGTCTTTACAGGTTTTTCGGATTTCACAGGTTTTTCAGATTTCATAGGTTTTTCTGTTTTTTCAGATTTTACAGGTTTTTCTGTTTTTTCAACGGGTTTTACCGTTGATTCTGCTTTCGAGGTTTCTTCCTCTTTACCTGACGCATAGTATCTGTCAAAACTGCTGACACTGTTTTTCTGGGTAAAATAATCAAAAACAATGTTCAGTTCATCTTCTGTCAGAATAGTGGTCTGTTTTTTCACTTCCCCCCCGACATATTTACTCAGAACTTCTATAATATCTTTAGGGCTGACATTTAAATCTGTAGCCACCTCACGCACTTTATACTTTACCATAAGCAAATTGCCTCCTTATTGATTACTGTATACAAGTTCGGTTATCTTTTTGGCAAATCCTTTATCATTGACCGCAAGTACACCTGTCAATTTTCCCAATGCCTGACTTAAGACTTCTTTATCGTAAGGAATTTTGAGAATTTCTATAGAATTGCCTGCTAATTTTTCGATAAGGTTTTTTTCTGTTTTTTTGGAAATATCGTTTGCCAGAATGACAAGATAACTTTCATTATCCATAACACTCTGAATAACGCTGTCATAACCGATAGTCATTTTTCCCGCACGGCGACAAAGACCAAGAAAAGATAAGAACTGATTATTCAATTTTACCTATCCCCTCTTCCAGTTTTGCATAGACTTCATCAGGAATTTTACAGGAAAAAGTTCTTTCCAACCGCTTTGCCTTGATAGCCTTTTTCAGACATTCCGTATTATGACAAATATATGCCCCTCTGCCTGATTTTTTCCCCGTCAGGTCTACGGAAATCTCACCGCTTTGGATAATCTGTTCATTTTCATCTTTTCTGTCGGGGGCTTTGACAATTCTGACCAGTTCTTTTTTGGGTTTCATCTCCATACACCCCACACACTTTCTCAGCGGTATTTTTTTCTGTTTCATACTCTATCCCTGCCTTTCTCCGATGACAATCATTTGCCTGTTACGGTTTATTCTTCACTCTCGCTGAACTCTTCTTCCGCAAAAATATCGTTATCTTCCGTTACTTCTTCCTTTTCAACAGTTTCTGTATTTTCTGTTGTTTCTGCCGTTTCTTCTTTTTCGACAGTTTCTGTATTTCCAGCTACTTTATCCTGTTTTTCATTTTCCATGCCGTCAAGATAAGCATCTGTTTCTTTTTTAGGCGGTAATATTTCATCTATGAACTTACCGTCATCTTCTTCTCCAAAGAAACCACTTTCTGGTCGGATATCAATTTTCCAACCTGTAAGTCTTGCTGCCAGACGGACATTCTGTCCCTTATTGCCAATCGCCAACGATAACTGACTGTCGGGAACAGTAACCCGACATACCTTAGAACCGTCACCCGCTACCTGTACTTTGATAACTGTTGCAGGTGCCAATGCTGCGGCAATAAATTTTTGTGGATTTTCATCATATTCAATAATATCAATTTTTTCTCCGTTAAGTTCGTCCACTATCGTACTTACTCTAGTACCTCTTGTACCAATACAAGCTCCTATAGCGTCAACCTGCTTATCTTTACTATATACGGCAATCTTTGTTCTTGAACCTGCCTCACGGGAAACAGATTTGATTTCTACTGTACCATCATAAATTTCGGGAACTTCTGTTTCAAACATTCTTTTGACAAATTCAGGGTGTGTTCTGGAAATAAAAATTTTCGGTGTATTACCTTTTTCTTTTCGCTGTACATCAGAAATATAAACCTTGATAAGGTCACCCTCTTTGAAGGTGTCCCCTTTCACCTGTTCGTTGAGATGTAAATAAGCCGTTGACTTGCCGATTTTTACCGCTACATTTCCGTTATGCGGATTGACATTCTCTACAGTTGCTGTAACCAGTTCGCCTATCTTGTTTTTAAACTCCAACATCAACTGTCCTTTTTCGCCTTCGTTAATACCCTGCCTGATGACATTTCTGGCTGCATTGACACCTATTCTTCCTAATGCCATTGTATCCATTTTTACATTCACAAAGTCGCCAATCTCTACCGATGGATTGATTTCTCTTGCTTTTTCCAGAGAAATTTCCAGATTATTATCAAATACATCGTCCATTACCTGTTTCTGCAGATATGCCTCAAATATCTGCTTATCTTTATCAATAACAAAAGTAACTTTTTCTGAACCATAATTTTTGCTTACCGCAATTTCGATAGCCTTTGTTATCTGCGAAAACAAATATTCCGCCGAAACACCTCTTTCTTTTTCCAGCATAGCAACCGCTGTGAATAATTCTTTAGGGTCAAATTGTATGTCCTTATTCTCCATTTTTCCGAATCAACCTTTCTGTATCGTATTGTTTCTGTACCCATGTTTTCAGAAATAAAAATCGTCCAGCTTTACCCATACGCTTTCTTTAAGAGGGAAAGTAACATCTCCCTGCGGTGTTTCCACTGTGCAGGTGGTTTTGGTAGCGGATTTCAACACACCTTTAAATTCCTTACCTATTTCGGGAAGCGGTCGTATCATCTTTACCATGACATCTGCTCCCATAAACTGTTCAAAATGTTCTTCTCTTGTCAGTTCCCTCTCAATTCCTGGCGAACTGACTTCCAGTGTATAACTCTTGTCAATAGGGTCAGCAAGGTCAAGCGGTTCATCTATGGCACGGCTGACATTTTCACAATCTTCTACTGTAATACCATTTTCACTGTCAATAAAAATCCTTAAATACCACATTGCCCCTTCTTTGATAAATTGAATATCCCAAAGCTGTAGTCCTAATTTTTCTACATACGGTTCAACTATCTCCCATACGATTTTTACCGTGTTTTTTCCTGCCATAATATCACTTCCTTTCTCTCTCAGACAATACCATAAAAATAAGAGTGGGTTTATTGTTTCCCACTCCTTTTTTATTCAATCATCTATCGTATTTCCTGTATCATAACATACATTTGACAAATTTGCAAGTCTTATTTTACCAAAATCTCTGAAAAAGTTAAAGGGCGTTGCCCTTAAAAATCTCATCAGGGGCTTTGCCCCTGAACCCCACGAACTTGCCCTCAAAAGTTCGACAAAAACTTTCAGTTGTCAACGCCAACCTTTAGCAGAACATTCGAACGAAGTGAGCATAAAAGTTTTTTGTCCACTTTTTTTCAAAAAAGTGGGCAGGATTATTAAGGGCGGCAGCCCTTAACACAGGATTTTAAAGGGCGGTAGCCCTTTAACAGATTGTTTTTAGTCAAAATTTGCTTACGCAAATTTTGTTTGATTTTGGGGAGTTTAAGGGCGTTGCCCTTAAAAATCCCATCAGGGGCTTTGCCCCTGAACCCCACGAACTTGCCCTCAAAAGTTCGACAAAAACTTTTCCAGCTCACTTCGTTCGGATTATTTAGCTAAGTGTCAGCTATGACAATTAAAAGTTTTTTGTCCACTTTTTTTCAAAAAAGTGGGCGGGATTGTTAAGGGCGGCAGCCCTTAACACAGGATTTTAACAGAACTTACACTTTCGGCAAACGGCTGATACTTTCAGCTAATTCTTCGTCAGTAGGAATATAGTCACTCATCTTTCCGTCATTGAACTTCTCATAAGCAACCATGTCAAAATAACCTGTTCCTGTCAGTCCGAACAGAATGGTCTTTTCCTCACCTGTTTCCTTGCACTTCAAAGCCTCGTCAATCGCTACACGGATAGCGTGTGAACTTTCGGGTGCGGGCAAAATACCTTCTATTCTGGCAAACTGTTCAGCCGCTTTGAACACTTCTGTCTGTTCAACGGCAACTGCCTCCATGTAACCGTCATGGTAAAGCTGGCTTAATGTGGACGACATACCATGAAATCTTAAACCGCCTGCATGGTTGGCTGACGGAATAAACCCTGAACCTAAAGTATACATCTTCGCCAAAGGACATATCATTCCTGTATCACAGAAATCATACGCAAATGTTCCTCTGGTGAAACTCGGACAGGACGCAGGTTCAACCGCAATAAAACGATAATCCTTTTCGCCACGCAATTTTTCTCCCATAAATGGTGCAATCAATCCGCCAAGATTGGAACCGCCTCCGGCACAACCTATGATAATATCAGGTGTGACATTATATTTATCCAGTGCTGTCTTTGTTTCCAGTCCGATAACTGACTGATGTAACAGAACCTGATTTAATACTGAACCTAAAACATAACGGTAACCATCATTAGATACTGCCACTTCTACTGCCTCAGAGATAGCACAACCAAGACTACCTGTTGTGTTGGGGTGTTCTGCCAGAATTTTGCGTCCGACATTCGTTGTCATTGACGGTGAAGGTGTTACTGTTGCCCCATAGGTACGCATAACTTCACGGCGGAAAGGTTTTTGTTCATAACTTACCTTGACCATGTAAACCTTACAGTCCAGCCCTAAATAAGCACAAGCCATTGAAAGTGCTGTTCCCCACTGTCCTGCACCTGTTTCGGTAGTCACACCTTTAAGACCTTGTTTCTTCGCATAATAAGCCTGTGCAATCGCTGAATTTAACTTATGACTTCCGCTGGTATTGTTTCCCTCAAACTTATAGTAAATTTTAGCGGGTGTACCCAGTGCTTTCTCCAGACAATATGCTCTGACAAGCGGTGAGGGTCTGTACATTTTATAAAAGTCCCTGATTTCCTGCGGAATGTCAATATACGCTGTGGTATCGTCCAGTTCCTGCTCTACCAATTCCTTACAGAAAACAACACTCAATTCTTCTGCTGTCATCGGTTGTTTTGTTGCGGGATTTAAAAGTGGTGCGGGCTTGTTTTTCATATCTGCCCTCAGATTATACCATTTTTGTGGTATTTCGGATTCGTCAATATAAATTTTGTACGGTATTTTGTTTTCTGCCATGATGATTACTCCTTTATCAATAATATATAATTTAATGTTATGGGGCTGATTTTAGTTTGCCATCGTTCTGACATAATTTTCATAAATTCCTCCAAAAACAAAAAATCCTGTCCCAAGCATAAACCATGCCGGGACAGGAAAAATTATCCTGCGGTGCCACCCTGCTTGACGCATACTGCATCCACTTAACACGCACAATATCTATGCGTTGACCTTTGATTACGGAAAGTCCTGTTCCGTCTTACATACTCCACAAAATATTATGTTTCTGCTCGCCCTCAGAAGTCCATTCAACTCTGCTTTCTTTATCGCAATCCCACCGCCTGCGACTCTCTTTGAAAGACCTGACACAGCCTACTTACTCTTCCTCAACGGTTTAGATTTATTTTACACGCCAAAACACAAAATGTCAATAATTTTTTATAAAATTTTTCTACCTGAGCGGTTGAAAATCAAATAGTTATTGTCAAAATTTGCTTTGGCAAATTTTGTTTTGAATTTTTGGTAGTTAAAGGGCTTCGCCCTTTAAAATCCCACAAGGGGCTTTGCCCCTTGACCCCACCACTTCCCCCAAAGTGGACAAAACTTTTAATTGTCATAGCTACAGGTTGTTTTTGGATAATTACGAATTACGCATTATGAATTACGCATTACAAATACGCACTTCATAAAATAATCTCAACTGCTCAAATAGAAATTTTTACTTATTCTTAAATTCCACTTAAAAAATAACAGTTGTTAAAAATGGTTTTGTGTGCTATAATAAATTATATATAATTTCTGCTGGAGTGATAACATGAGAAGAAAAACATTGCGATTACTGTCATTGCTATTAACATTGACTATGCTTTTTATCAGTAGCGGTTGTCAGCGTGTAACAGACGCAATGGATAGTCTTGTCGGACTGTATCAGGTATCTTCCCAACAACCAACACAAGCTCCTACTGAACCTGAAACCACTGTTACTTCCTATGATGTTACAGAGTTACGCTATGGCTATTATGCCCTCCAGACAGAAGCTCAACGGACACTTTATAAAAAATTTCTGGAAATTATCCGCAACATCGGTGACGAAAAAAATACTGACGGCTTTTATCCCATCGAAAAAATAGAAATGACAGAAGAACATCTCACCGAAGGCGGTATACGAATTGTAATTGAAGCATTCAGTTGTGACCACCCTGAAATTTTCTGGCTTTCCAATGTATTCGGTTATTTTTCAGGCAATAAAATCACTATGGTACATTTGTATTCTCTGTTCAGCAGACAGGAAATCGACAATATGCAAAAGGAAATTGATATTGCTGTCAATGACATTTTAAAAACTGTCCCCAACGGTCGTGAAGAATACGAAAGAGAAAAAATTATCCACGATAAAATTATCGAGCATTGTACCTATGCAACAGGTGTTAAAAATTCCAAAGATAATCCTTATGCTTTTTCCATATACGGAGCATTAGTTAAACATCTTGCCGTGTGTGAGGGATATACCAAAGCCACACAATATCTTCTGCGGAAAGTCGGCATACAAAGTATCTCTGTCAACGGCTACAGTAAAAATGAACTTCATCAATGGTGTATGGTATTCATCAACCAAAACTGGTATCATCTTGACACAACATGGGACGAACGACAGGTTCTTAATGATGAAGACCGAAAAAAAGAAGTCGATAATGTCCTCTACTTTTACTTCAACACGACTGACTCTTATATAGAAGCTGACCACCGTATCGCTAAACCGTTCACTGAACTCAGTGAAGAACAACTGTGCGGAACTGATGCTGCCAAAACGCAACTCTTCAATCTGCCACTGCCTGTGTGTACCAGTGAAAAGGATACTTTCTATAACCGTGAGGGAGCTTTATTGACAAATTTCGACAGTATCACCGAATATGACAATATCGTTGACAAACTCTATAAGGTTGCCAAAGACAAAAAAAAATCATTCTACTTCAAAATCGGTGACAACCTAAATTTCAATACTACTGTCGATGAACTGTTCTATGAAAAACCTTATCAGTTCTTTGAATATACTACTGATGTCAATCTGCGTATCGGTAATGATTTCAATCGTGCTTACCGTATCAGCGACCATATCACCATGATTACCCTTGAAGCACAGAAAATTATCAAAATTGAACTGGATTATGTAAAATGGAAATAATGGTTGGACTATGACAATGAAAAGTTTTGTCCACTTTTTCAAAAGTGGTGGGGTCAAGGGGTGAAACCCCTTGTGGGATTTTAAAGGGCGAAGCCCTTTAATGGATTAATAAATAAATCCAAAATTTGCATAAGCAAATTTTGACTATATTCTGAAAAAAGAATTGGGGAAAGTCATCGACTGGAGTAAAATTGATAAAAACGACTATCTTCTGGCAATGGAACGCAGTCCTGTAAAAGATACCGAAATAAAAATTTTACTGCAATCTGCACTTACCGATAAAATTAACAATCGTGAAATTTTTATTAAAGGTATTGATAACAGCTATGCCTATGAAGGTTATACTGCTTTCAAACTTTCCCATTGAGGAATTGATATGAAATATCCAGAAATCAAAATCATGAAACAAATCAATACACAACCTTACCGTTGGTGCAAGGAAGCTGTATTATTACAAATCACAAACGGAAAATCCGCTCTGACCCGTATTTCAACAAAAGCTGATGAAAATTATTGCTATCATTCACAGCTTTTACTTAACGGTAAGCCACTTATTCAAGGCAACTATCCTTTATGCCCTACCTGTTGCGGTCTTTTGGCAAGAGGTTACGGTATCGAAAAAACAGATACTCCCGAACTGAAAACTATCAGAGATAACATCAATGCCGAATATCAGAATATTTTTACCGCAGTCAAAAATTTACAACCGCTTTTAGGCTTATTTGACAGCGGTTATTATGTAATTGCTGATACAGAACTTTATCCCACAACAGGTGATGAATATTTCTTTGCCAATGTTCCCGATGAACTGACCTGTATTTCTGCCTCTTGCGAAGATTTCTGGATAAGCGATGTATGTGATGTAACCTCTGGATTTCCGTCATATATTTACCCCACACAATCCAATGAATGTCTGAATATACCACACGCCCGAACTTATCTTGAAAAAGTCATACAAGACAATTCACCAAGAGCCATTGCCTATTATGACAGTGGTTTCCTTTGTGCTTTGCTTGACGGTCATCATAAAGCCTATGCCTGTGCTTTGCAAGGTATACCGCTGAAAAGTCTGGTGATTATTCCTGTAACCGCATGTTGTCATACATCACAATCCGAAACTCCTTATACTATCTGCTTTTCGGATATTACATTGCCTGTCAGTGATTTTCCATTGTTACAACAAGGTAACACCATTCTTTCTGAAAATGAAACAACCATTAAGACACTTTATCCCCCATCAGGATATGTTGTTTCCAACATCACCATAGAAAAATATCATAATATGCCTATTTCAGAAATAGCAATGCAGTTATATTATTATCCCACTGTAAAAGTGCTTGCTTCGTTTTATGCCGTTAGTCCTGAAAAATTGGATATCACTGACGAAAATATAACCAAGTTGATGACAAGCACAAATCCTTATCATTATCACGAGTTGTGCTGTGCAATGGATTTTTACGAAAGAACAGATTTTCCAAAAGCCTTGACTATCGCCCGAAATCTGATTAACTTTTATCCTACCAAAAAACTATTTTCCTTTTTACTTCGACATAAAATACCCGAAACAGAACAGATGATTATTGATTATCTCATTGAACATGACCCTACAGACGAATTTTGGACACTTGCTAACTCTTATTGGCTTTAATAGTTTTGTTTTTTTGTAAAATAACATCAATCAAAAAGTGGTTGAAAATCAGGTAATAATTGTCAAAATTTGCTTACGCAAATTTTGTTTGGATTTTGTGGAGTTTAAGGGCTTTGCCCTTAAAAATCCCACAAGGGGCTTTGCCCCTTGACCCCACCACTTTTGAAAAAGTGGACAAAACTTTTAATTGTGTCTTTTTTATGGGCATATAACTTATTTTTTAGATGAGATTTTTCTCTTTGCATAAACCACTGTCGTACCGAGTGCCAGTGCGATTACCATACCAACCACCCACATCAAAGTAACATCGTCAGTAGAATTTTCAGAAACAGCTTCCATAAAGGTATAACCTGTCTTAGGAGCAGTTTTGGCTGATACTTCTACCACATTACCCGCTGTCACATAAGCAGAACTGTCAGCATTCTGTGCGGTAGTGTTGGACTGTGTGGTTGTTGCCTGAGAATCAACTCTTGCCTCTGCCATTTCAAGAGATTTTACAAGACCATCAGAAAGTTCACCGTTTACTTCTGTATCCAGATTAGCCTGTGCTGTCTTGACTGCGTTTGCGGTAGCTGTATCGTAAACACCGTCTTCTTTCGTACTGCTTTCCAGATAACCAAGTTTCTTCAAAGTACGCTGTACATTTGCAATTTTTTCTTTGGAATATCCGCTACTCTTATCTTTAGCAATAGCACTGTCTGACATAAGTACATCGTACTGTTCCTGTGTAAGATAATCTTCTTCCCTGATATCTGATTTCTTGAAATATTCGTGTAAAGCCTCGAGTGTGTCGTCATCAAATACGCCTGTAACTTCGGATTTGTAATAACCAAGTTCTGCCAGTCTTTTCTGCATATCAGCAACATCGTTATTGCCGTCAACATCATACTCATTATAGGTGATTACGCCATCGTAAAGAGGATTTTCAGGTAATGTAGGAGCTTCTGTAGGGGTTTCTGTAGGGGTTTCTGTAGGTGCCTCTGTGGGAACTTCTGTAGGTTTCTGTGTCGGTTTTTCGGTAGGCTTTTCAGTAGGTGCTTCGGTTACTTTTTCAGTAGCAACTTCTGTTGTTTCTTCGGTAGCCTCTTCAAAATCAGCGTCTTCATCGTCCAGTAATACTACTTCCATCTGAGGAACTTCTACTGTTTTATAGATTTCTGTTGCGTATTCTGTATTTTCATCAATGCCGTCATAAATACCTTCTGTTACTCTGACAGGACTTTCTGTGACTTCTTCGGTAGGTTCTTCGGTAGGTTCTTCAGTCGGTGCTTCTGTGGGAACTTCGGTAGGTTCTTCAGTTGGTGCTTCAGTAGGTTCTTCGACAGGTTCTTCTATTGATGTATCTGCTCCCGCTTTACTGGGAGCGTTGTCACTCTTGATTGTTCTCATAAATTCAGGGCCAACTACACCATCTACTTCGATATCAGCGTCTGCCTGAAATTCTTTAACACAAGCTGTGGTATATGTGCCATAATAACCTGTTACATCATCATCAAAATAACCATGTTCTTTGAGTAACTGCTGAACTTCTCTTACTCTCTCTCCTTGTGAACCTATCTTAAGATAAGTGGCCGGATTATCTGTGATTTCGGCTGTACCTGACAATTTGGAATTGGTTGAGGTACTGACCTCATCATAAGCACTTTCAGGAGGATTTTTATCGGCTACACCAAGTGAATTGAAGTAGTAAGTCACACCATCGATAGTTCTTGAAGTATTGTCGATATATTCACCATCTTCATAATAGTAGGACTGACCATCAAATTCAACCCAACCATTTTCAGGATAGCTTACACCTACCAGTTTATACCATTCAACCCATGTCTGTGCATTAAGTGAACCGTAAACAATACCCCAGTTTGTACCTCTTGCATCAATAGCCTGTCCACTACCAACATAGATACCAACATGACCAGGTTTATGAAGTCCAAGACCGTGAATATTAGGAACTCCCTCATAAACATATCCCCAGTCCAGTCCTGCGTCCTGTGAACTTGTTATCATATCTGTACGGACACCGCCTATATCACTGTTGTAGGCTTTGATAAGTCCTGTACAGTCAACCGCACCATAAGATGCTCCACCCCATACATAAGGCCAGCCTTCTTCATAAGCGTTGAGTGCATAGTTACATAATCCGATTGCTGAATTGGATTGTGCCGACATCGAAACTGTTCCTACAGTAATGACGGAACATACCATGACAATCGATAGCAATACTGATAATACGACCTTACTTTTTGACTTTCTGTTTTTGTGCATTGGACAAAAACCTCCTTATTGATTTACACAATATCCACATCTCTGAAATATCCTCTGTATCAGCTTTCAACTCACTGACATACTTTTCAGATTTGTCGGATATGTAACAGATATCTTCCAAAAAAATTACAACTTAGTAACTATTTGCATACAGTGTATCATATCTTTAACCAAAATGCAAGTTTTTTTTGAAAATATCTCATTTTTTACAAAAAATAGTATGTGCATTTACCTGAATTAATATACTTTAACTTAAAATTTTTTGAATTTTCTTAAAATAATTTTTTTATTATTATATTTAATTTTAATATTATATACCATATTATAAAACATTAAATCATTCTATATTATCTTTATTTATTAGAATAAAAAATATATTGTCATTATAAACTGAAAACAAATTCTAAATAAACTATAAATGAAAAAACACATTTTTTCTCTCTATCAAATATTACATTAATGTAATATTATTGCCATAATCTCTTTTTTCAAATGTTATATCTTTTTCATTTTCACCATCGCTGTAACACTCAATAACAAAAGGCAACCGCTTTCTGTTAAAAACGATTGCCTGAAATCTTTATGCTATCTTAATTTTTTGTGCATATGCGGTATAATTTTATTCCTTCATCTTCTATCTGTTCCAGCATGATATTATTTCTTCCATTGGAATAATGGTCATTGTAATATTTTTCCACCATTGGAATTTGTCTATCCGAAACATAAAACGCATGAGGATTATCAATCATATCGGCATATAAATGCTCCATATCATACTCTTGCTGTATCTTTTTGAACAATTCTGAACCTGTCGGCCAACTTGTATGAATTGTATTACTCGCCATTTCAGGTCTCAACATCGGATTGTTTGAATTTTTCATTGCACTATTTTGAAACGAATCCAAAAAATAAAAATTTTCTTTATGATTTTCTATATAAGTAAAAACAGCATAATTATTTTTGGGAGCATTAGGAAAAGGAAATATTTTGATACCTGCGATAACTACCACCAAATAAAAAATAATACCTGCTATCGATATTCCCTTTTTCAGATTTGGACGAATTTTGACAATATCAACCTGAACATTCTTTCTATCAAAATTATATATAGTAATGCACATTGCCGGAAAAATAACAGTATATGCCGAACGAAAATTAATACGGGTAAACTCAAGATACATAACCAAAGCAAACAACACTCCACTGATAAAACATTGAATGATGAAATGATATCTGTTACCGATAAATGATAGGAAAATCATTAATATTCCCGGAAATATTACCAAATAAATCAATGAAAGTGCAGTATAAACAGAATGGTAAATACGGGCGTAATCATAACATAAATAATATAAATACAAAAAGGCCAACCAACCAACTATAAATAAAAAGGGAAATATTCTTTTCCATTTGTTTCTGAAGACAATGAGGAATATCAGAAAAATCAAACAACAGATAACTGATACAATCATGACTATATTACAACCTGACCCAAATTTATTGGCAACAATATTATGAATGTCAGTAATTGAGCGATTAAGATGATTTATCAATCCTGTATCTTTTTTAGAATACTCGGCAATCGCTGTTAATTTTTCCAATGTAAAAAAATCTTTATCGGATACTGTCCATGTCCACAGTGCCAATACATCATTTTCTGAAAAAATACCGATACTGTTATAAAACTTCTCATTTCCTTGATAAGGACTGGGGAGCATATCTATACAATTTGAACGGGCAATCTGATATTTTTCATGATAGAGATAATCCATATCACCACTCATTTTGATATATCCTGACAACTTTTCCAAAGCAAAAGCCACAACAAAAAGCAATAGGACAAACATCATTTTTTTTGCTAAAACAAAATAGTTTATCTTGGTGTTTTTTTTCCACGACCGTAACCATTTTACGAACAACAATGCAAATATAAAAACAAAAAATACACCTGACACTGACAGAAAAGAATAAAAACGGTAAAAAGACGATAAAATCACCAATACTGCCCCAAGCACCGATTTCACATTTATCCATCGTTGATTGTCTTTATCATTGGAAAACAAAACCAATACTATCAACAAATAACCTGCACTTGCCATTATGACAGGTGTTCTTGTAAACTGCAGAGAAACAAAACTATAGTATCCGAAAGCCACATGAAGCAACAACGAAAATAATATTCCCAGTTTAATGCCGAATTTCGACAAAAAAACATAAATAATTATCACAGCAGATAAAAAACTAAACAGAAATTGCGATACCATCCACATATTCACTGCTGTAAAAATTTTCTGTAATGGAACAAGAACAACTGTAATAAAGTAACTGATAAATAAACATTTATCATAACCATTGACAATAAACAGTGATATAAAAAAGTCATCATTTGATTCATAGATAAACCTAAATCCATGTATAGCAAATATCATCATAAAAACGACTAAATTCAGTCCGAAAGAAATCAATAAATAATTCGAACGGATTTTTGTTAATAAATTTTTCATTAATTCTTCTCCCAGAAATCACTTTTCGGATTATTTTTGCCGTTAATCTTTTCTGCGTATGCGGTAAACTTCCATAACATCGTTTGCTACTCGTTCTAAAACAATATTATTTTTACCATTAGAATAATGGTCATTGTAATATTTTTCCACCATTGAAATTTTTCTATCTGAAACATAAAACGCATGAGGATTATCAATCATATCGGCATATAAATGTTCCAAATGATACTCTTTTTGTCTGTTATGGAAAAATTCTGAACCTGTCGCCCAACTTGTATGAATACTATTACTTGACAGTTCCGCTTTCCAAATAGCGGCATCTAAATTTTTCATTGCATGTCTTTGTGCCTGGTCTAAAAAATAAAAATTTTCTTTATGATTTTCTATATAAATAAAAGCACTGTTGTCATTTTCTGGACTGTAAATAAATGGACATATTTTAAACACCATTATAGTTATAGCCAGATAAATCATAATACTTGCAGTAAATATTCCTTTTTGCATATTTGGATGCATTTTTTGAACATAACTTCGAATATCATTCTTGTCAAAATTATAGATGATAATGCACATCGCCGGAAAAATTAAAGTATAAGTTGCTCTAAAATTAGTATAGGTAAACTCAAGGTATATAATCAAAGTAAACAGTACTGCACTCATAAAACAATGAATGATAAAACTATATCGGTTACATAAAAATGAAAGAAATACCATCAAAATTCCTGGAAATACTGCCATATACATAAAAATATACTGATAAAAAGCATAAAATAGATACAAAAATCCCACCCAAGTTACTGCAAATAAAAACGGAACAATCCGTTTCCATTTGTTTCTGAACACAATCAGTAATATCAGAAAAATAATGAAACAAATTCCAACTATAATAATCGTTGTAGAAGCCGACCCAAGTCTTCTGGAAATAATATTAAAGATATAAGTTATAGATTTAGTAAAACGAGGTATAAATCCTGAATCTTTTTTTGAATATTCTGCAATAGCCTTCAGTTTTTCCAATGTAAAAAAGTCCTCATCTGATACTGTCCATTGACACAATAATGTAATATCATTATCTGAAACAATGCCGATACTGTTATAAAATTCTTCATTTCCCTGATAAGGACTAGGACGAATATCTATACAAGCTGAACGGGCAGCCTGATATTTTTCATGATAAAGATAATCTTTATCATTTGTCTTGATATATCCTGATAACTTTTCCAAAGCAAAAGCTACAATCAACATCAGCAATATAAACAAAATTTTTTTCACAAAAACAAAATAGTCCATTTTCATATTTTCTTTCCGCAACCGTAACCATTTGGTAAATGCCGATGCAAATATAAATACAAAGAATACACCTGACACCGACAAAAAAGAATAAAAGCGATAAAAAGAGGAAAGAATAATCAATATCACTCCAATTACAGACTGCCAGTTTATCCATTTATGATTTTTATCTTCTTTATCCAAAAACAAAAAAGATATTATCAACAAATACCCTGCACTTGCCATAGTAACAGGTGTTCTTGTAAACTCTAAAGAAATAAAATTACAGTATCCAAAAATCACATGAAACAACACTGAAAATAAAATTCCCAATTTCATACCAAATTTCGATAAGAAAATATAAATAATTATCACAACAGAAAAAAAACTAAATAAAAGCTGTGATACTATCCACACATTAATTGTGGTAAAGATTTTCTGTAGCGGAACCAAAACAGCCGTAATAAAATAGCTAACAAATAAACATTTATCATAACCATTGACGATGAAATGTGATATAAAAAAGTCATCATTGGATTCGTAGATAATCCGAAATCCGTGTATAGCAAATATCATTGGAAATGCTATTAAAGTCAATCCCAAAGAAATCAATAAATAATTTGAACGGATTTTTGTCAATAAATTCTTCATTCGTTTTCTCCTTAAAATCAGTTTTTGAGGTTATGATTGCCGTAATCTTTTCTGCGTATACGATAAACCATAAAACTGTCATCTTTTACTTGTTCCAATATGATATTATTTTTTCCGTTAGAATAATGGTCATTATAATATTTTTCTACCATAGAAATTCTTTTGTCCGAGATATAAAAAGCATATGGATTATCAACTATATCCGCATATAAATGCTCAACATGATACGCTTTCTTTACTTCATTGAACCATCTTGAACCAATTGCCCAACCCGAATAGATGCTATTATCTCCCATATCTGGTTTCAGAATCAGGTCATCGGAATTTTTCATTGCACCGACTTGAAGTAAATCAAACAAATAAAAATTATTTTTATTATTTTCTATATAGTTAAAGATATTATAGTTATTTTCAAAAACCACAAAAAAAGGAAACATTCTGACAATGATTACAGATACTACCAAATAAACCGCAACTCCTACACCTAAGATTCCTTTCTTTACATTTGGCTGGATTTTTCTAATATTAATCTGAATATTGTTTTTATTGAAATTATAGATAGCAATGCACATCACAGGGAAAATAAAAGTATAAGTTCCTCTAAAGTTACTACGGGTAAATTCAAGATATACCGTTAAAGAAAACAACACTGCACTCATAAAACATTGAATGATAAAATGATATCTGTTACCCAAAAACGACAAAAAAATCATCAATATTCCAGGAAATACTGCCATGTACATAAGGTCATAATGATAAAAAGCATAAAACAGATATAAAAATCCTCCCCAGATTACTGCAAATAAAAACGGAAAAATCCGTTTCCATTTGTTTCTGAACACAATCAGTAATATCAGAAAAATTATGCAACATATAGCCAGTAAAATTATGATGATATTATACGCTGACCCCAATTTATTGGCAATTACATCATGAACCATATCAACACCAGTATTCAGATGATTCATAAACCCTCTATCTTCTTCAGAATGTTCTGCAATCGCTGTTAATCTTTCCAGCGTAAAGAAATCTTCATCTCCTACTATCCATGAGCGTAATAATTGTAAATCATCTTCTGAAGAAATGCCTATACTGTTATAAAATTTTTCATTTTCAGAATATGGACAAATATCATAATCCACACACAATGAACGAACTGATTGATATCTTTCATGATAGAGATAATCAGCATCACTTGTCTTGATATATACTGACAATTTTTCTAAAGAGAAAGCTATAACCAAAATCAATATTAAAAATACAAATTTTTTCACTAAAACAAAATAGTTCATCTTTGCTTTTTCTTTCCACGACCGTAACCACTTTACCAACAGCAATGCAAATATAAAAACAAAAAACACACCTGAAACAGATAAAAAAGAGTAGAAACGATAAAAAGATGATAAAATCACCAACACTGCACCCAGGATTGATTGCCAATTTGTCCATTTTTTTGTATTTGAAAATAAAGACCATACTATTAGTAAATAACCTGCTGTTGCCATTGTAGTAGATGTTCTTGTAAATTGTAAAGAAACAAAGTTATAGTACCCAAAAGCTATATTAAATAACAATGAAAATAGGATACCGAATTTAGTACCAAATTTAGACAGAAAAATATAAACAATAACAACTATTGATGCAAAATTAAACAGAAACAACGATATTGTCCATACATTAACTATTGTAAAAATTTTCTGTAGCGGAACAAGAATTACAGTACTGAAATAACTAACAAACAAACATTTGTTATACCCTTTGGCAATAAACAAAGATATAAAAAAATCATCATATGTTTCACTCGTTAAATGAAAATTATTTATAATAAAAAACACCAGAAATGCTGCTACATTCAGTCCGAAAGAAATCAATAAATAATTCGAACGGATTTTCATCAATAAGTTTCTCATTATTTTTCTCCTAGAAATCAGTTTTTCAGACTTTGCAATGGTGCAGGTATTCTGCCTCCACGATGAATGAACTTATATGGTGATTTTGTATTGACTGCCATGACAGGGCCTTCTCCCAGAAGACCACCAAAACTAAGTTCATCACCAGCATGTTTGCCTATTGCAGGGATAACTCTTACAGCAGTTGTTTTGGAGTTTACCATACCTATTGCCGCCTCATCAGCGATGATAGCCGAAATCACTTCGGGAGTGGTATCTCCGGGAATATTTATCATATCCAGCCCTACTGAACAGACAGCCGTCATTGCTTCCAGTTTATTGAGTGTCAGGCAACCACTTCTTGCCGCACTAATCATACCTGCGTCTTCGGTCACAGGAATAAACGCTCCCGAAAGTCCACCTACATGAGATGATGCCATGACACCACCTTTTTTCACAGCATCATTCAGCAAAGCTAATGCAGCAGTGGTACCAAAACAGCCACATTCTTCCAGACCCATCTCTTCAAGTATATGGGCAACAGAATCTCCTACTGCGGGAGTAGGAGCAAGTGACAAATCCACAATACCAAAAGGGACACCTAATCTTCTGGAGGCTTCCTGAGCAACCAGCTGACCTGTTCTGGTAATTTTAAAAGCAGTCTTCTTGATAACTTCCGCAATTTCTGAAAGATTATAGTTTTCACATTTGGTCAATGCAGCACGAACCACTCCGGGACCTGAAACACCTACATTAATTTCGCAATCAGGTTCTCCGACACCGTGCATAGCACCTGCCATAAACGGGTTATCTTCAGGAGCATTACAAAAGACAACCAGTTTTGCTGCACCTATACAGTCACGGTCAGCGGTAAGTTCTGCCGTTTTTTTGATAATACTTCCCATCATTTTTACAGCGTCCATATTGATACCTGCTTTTGTACTGCCGACATTGACAGATGCACAAACATGGTCAGTAATAGATAATGCTTCAGGAATACTTTCCATCAGGGCATAATCACCATCAGAGAACCCTTTTTGTACCAATGCCGAATAACCGCCTATAAAATTGACACCCACACTTTGAGAGGCTTTTTCCAGTGCCAGTGCAAACTTAACGATTTTCTGGGTCTGACACGCTGACGCAAGCATAGCGATTGGTGTAACAGATATTCTCTTATGAATGATAGGTATACCGTATTCTGAAGAGATATTCTCCCCTGTTTTGACCAAATCTTTAGCATACCGACAAATTTTGTCATAGACTTTTGTACAGGCTTTGTCGATATCCTCATCTATACAGCTCAGAAGAGAAATTCCCATAGTGATGGTACGGACATCTAAATTTTCGTTATCAATCATATTGACAGTTTCTATAATATCGTGTGTATTTATCATAAAAAGTTCTCCAATCAGATTCTGTGCATAGAATTAAAGATATCTTCGTGCATAATATGGATTTTCAGATTTGTTTTTTCGCCAAGCACATCAAATTTTTCCTGCATCTGACTGATAGTTTTCGTCGCATTATCCATATCGACCAGCATTATCATAACGAAAATATCCTGTAAAACACTTTGGGTTACTTCTAAGATACTGATATTTTCTTCGGCACAAGCTGTAGAAACTTTTGCTAAAATTCCGACAGTATCTTTTCCTAAAACAGTAATGAAAGCACGCATTAAAAAAACTCCTTTTCTATTGTCAGGGACGCTGTCCCCGAACCTCTGTTTAATGGTTGCCATCCTTAAAAATCCTGCCCACTTTTTGAAAAAAGTGGACAAAAAACTTTTAAGGCTTCGTTCGGATGGTTTATCCAGAGTTCAGCTATGACAATTAAAAGTTTTTGTCGAACTTTTTTCAAAAAGTTCGTGGGGTCAAGGGGCAACGCCCCTTGTGGGATTTTAAAGGGCAAAGCCCTTTAACGGATAAAAATTCAAAACAAAATCTGCGTAAGCAGATTTTGGCAATAATTACCTGTTTTTCAACTGATTTTTTCAATTACCAAAGCAAATCTGCCCATTTTGGCAAAACGGTCTTCAAAAGTAGTTTTGTCGTAAGCCGTTTCTTTGTCACTGAGTGGGTCATGCAGATAGTAATAATCTTCATCATATCCCACAAGCAACATACAGTGTTCATTGGCTTTCCATTCAAATGTGTCACCGTCTTTGTAAGGGGAATCTTTATCTGCTCCTTCGACAATCCATTGTTCTGTCACTACAGGATTTGCCATGAACATTGTTGCCCATATCACAACAGGCTGATTATTGACAATATAATTCTGGGTCAGATGTTTGAGAGAAACTCCCGTAAGGTCAACTACACGGTAATTTTCCGTTTTCTTTTTTTCCTTGAAATATTTATCGACTGCCTTTTTTATCACATTCGGATAACACCCCAAAGAACCCTCATCATACGGACTGCCCAAAAAAGCCGTATACGGGTCGACCGCACACATTTCTCCTTTTTTATTGAAAGTAAATTCTCCTTGTGGAAGATAATGGTCAATAAAGTCTTCTACTGTTATTTTAAATCCCATATACTGCAACAACATTACTGTGCTGACGGATTCACACCCTGACAGATATTTTTCTCCCTGATAAATATAAGGAACATATTTGATTTTATAGGATTTCGGCAAAGTTACATTCAGCGGTACAGTAGTGAAAATCCCTGTATCTGTAATGACTTTAATATTTGTCATACCATATCCCTTTCCCGTAACATTTCCTTTCTGGTCAACTACCGCAATATTCGGATTTTCAGAAACATAAGTCAATTTCGGCAAAGCAGAATTTTTCTGACCGTTTTTTGCCGTATACTGACATTCCACTGTTATTTTTTTTCCACATTCCACTTTGTACACTTCCTTTTTAAAACGCAAAGTTTCTTTTGTGGACGGAACAGAAATTTGTGTAGCGGTTTCTGTTGGTGAAACAGTTCTGACAATACTATCTGTATCAGCAACAACAGTTACAGGAACTACAGATTGTAACATACTCAATAATGAAATCACTGCCACCACTGACACAAACAGGATAACCCCAAAAAGCACCGCTTTTTTTCTGATAAAAATATGTATAGTTTCTTTTATATCTGTTTCTTTTTCTTCATAGACACTGTTAATCGTTACCGTTTCAGACCTGACAACGGGAATTTGTACAACAGGTGGCGTAACTTCCTGAGAAACTTCTACGGTTTCTGTTGTAGTTGTCACAATTTTTTCATTTTCCATGATAATTTATCCTTTGTCAGTAAAATATACCTATAAGGGATTTTTTCAGTTATCTCATATTATAACACATTGATTTATAACAATGCAAATAAATTATCTTGACATAAATTCAGAATAAAACAGAAAAAAAAAAAAATTTCTGTATAAATTGCGAAATTTGGGGAGGTTAAGGGCGTTGCCCTTAACAATCCCATCAGGGGCTTTGCCCCTGAACCCCACCACTTTTTTGAAAAAAGTGGACAAAAACTTTTAATTGTCACAGCTATAGGTTGCCTTTCTATAATTACTGACTATTAGTTTCAAAAATAGTTCCAACCACTCAACCAGGATTTTTTTATCTGTAATTTCAAAAAACAACTTGAAAAATATACTCGTTTATGTTATAGTAATATAGAATAAAGTAAAATTCCCCCAAAACGCATGGATAAAGAATAGTACCGACAGTATACGGATAGTCTTTACAGAGAGAACTTATTATGGCTGAGAGTAAGTTTACAGATTTTTACTATCGGGAAGTTTCACTTTGGAGCGGTTGTTCCGAACGCTTTTGAGCAAGTAAGAATAAACGGCTGACCCCGTTATCGGTCGCTTGAGTGTTTGCTTGTAAGCAAAAATTAGGGTGGTAACACGGAAGTTTTTCAGGCTTTCGTCCCTTTTCGGGACGGAAGTTTTTTGTTTCTCCCCTGTTTTTGCCACATTACAGAAAGGATTGAAAACCATGAGAAATCAACTGGAAGAAATACGCAAATCGGCATTGGAAAACATCAAATCGGCTGATGTTTTGCAGGATATCGAAACACTGCGTGTAAAGTGTCTGGGTAAGAAAGGACAACTGACAAGTATTCTGAAACAAATGGGAAAATTATCTCCTGAAGAAAGACCTGTCATCGGTCAGCTTGCCAACGAAATCCGTGCAAAAATTGAACAGGCAATCGAAGAAAAGACAAAAGAAATCAAAGCACACGAACAGGAAAAGAAACTTCTTGCCGAAAAAATCGATGTCACTTTGCCTGGAAAAACCGTAAAAATGGGTAGCCGTCACCCACTTACCGTTGTCCTTGACGATATCAAAGAGATATTTGTCGGTATGGGATTTGACATCGTGGACGGTCCTGAAGTAGAACTGGATTACTATAACTTTGAAGCCCTCAATATTCCCAAAGACCACCCTGCCAGAGATACACAGGATACTTTCTATATCACCGACAATATTCTGTTGCGTACACAAACCTCTCCTGTACAGATAAGAGTTATGGAACAACAAAAACCGCCTATTCGTATCATTTCTCCGGGTCGTGTTTACAGAAGTGACGCTGTTGACGCTACACATTCCCCTGTATTCCATCAGATTGAGGGATTGGTTGTGGATAAAGGCATTACTTTTGCCGATTTGAAAGGTACTCTGGAAACTTTTGTCAAAAGATTATACGGTGAAGATACTGTAGTTCGTTTTCGACCACACCATTTCCCTTTTACTGAACCTTCTGCTGAACTTGATGTTCAATGTTTCAACTGTCATGGTGAAGGTTGTCGTCTTTGTAAGGGTGAAGGTTGGATTGAAATTCTTGGTTGCGGTATGGTACACCCTGATGTACTCCGCAACGGCGGTATTGACCCTGAAGAATACAGCGGTTTCGCTTTGGGTTACGGTCTGGAAAGAGTTTGTATGAGAAGATATGACATTGACGATTTACGCCTGTTCTTTGAGAATGATGTCAGATTTTTAAAACAGTTTGATTAATCTATCCCTCGTATAGCTATGACAATTAAAAGTTTTTGTCCACTTTTTTCAAAAAGTGGTGGGGTTCAGGGGCAAAGCCCCTGATAGGATTGTTAAGGGCAACGCCCTTAACCTCCACAAAATAAAAACAAAATCTGCGAATGCAGATTTTGACAGAAAGGATAAAATAAGTTATGAATCTTTCCATGAGATGGCTGAAAGAGTTTGTAGATATTGATGACAACATCACCCCCAGAGCCTTTTCAGAGGCAATGACGATGAGCGGTTCTAAAGTCGAAAACTATGAAATTGAAGGCGAAAAAATTAAAAATGTCGTTGTCGGACAGGTACTCGGCATAGAAAAACACCCCGACGCAGATAAACTGCTTGTCTGTCAGGTAGATGTCGGTGAGGAAACTCCTATTCAGATTGTTACAGGTGCAAAAAATCTTACTGTCGGCGATTTAGTTCCTGTCGCTAAAGACAAATCTGTCCTGAATAACGGCACAAAAATCACCAAAGGCAAATTGCGTGGTGTTCCTAGTTTCGGCATGATGTGTTCTGTTTCCGAAATCGGTGTTACTGTCAATGACTTTCCCTATACTATAGAAGACGGTATCTGGGTATTGCAGGAAGATTGTAAGGTCGGTGACGATATCCGTGAAGTAACAGGCTTTAACGATACCAAAATTGAATTTGAAATCACTTCCAATCGCCCTGACTGTTTTTCTGTCATTGGTCTTGCCAGAGAAGCTGCTGCAACATTCCATAAACCGTTAAAATTACACACTCCCGTTGTCAAGGGTGGTAACGGTGACTGTAGTAATATGCTTGATGTCAAAATCGAAAATCCCGAACTGTGCAAAATCTACAGTGCCAAAGTTGTAAAAAATGTAAGAGTAAAACCTTCTCCCCGCTGGTTGCGTGAAAGACTGAGAGCTATGGGTGTCCGTCCTATCAACAACATTGTCGATATTACCAACTATGTTATGCTGGAATACGGTCAGCCTATGCACGCTTTCGATTTCCGCTTTGTCGATGACGCAAAAATCCGTGTCCGCCTTGCCAAAGATGGTGAAACTATCACTACTCTTGACGGTGTGGAAAGAACACTCAATAATACTAATCTTATTATTGCTGACGCTAACAAACCTATTGCCATTGCAGGAGTTATGGGCGGAGAATACAGCGGTATTGTCAACGATACCACTACCATTATTTTTGAATCTGCTAATTTCTCAGGTTCGTCCGTCAGACTGACCGCTAAACAACAGGGTATGCGTACTGACGCAAGTTCCCGTTATGAAAAAGGTCTTGACCCCAATTCTGTACTGCCTGCCTTAGAAAGAGCTTGTGAACTTGTCGAATTGCTTGACGCAGGTGATGTTATGGACGGCATTATCGTGGATAAACACTTTGACGAAAATGCAAGAGTACAGATTGCCTTTGAACCTCAATGGACAAACAAATTTTTAGGTACAGATATTCCCGAAAAAGATATGATTGCCTATCTGGAAAAACTGGAATGTAAAGTAGAAAACGGTATGATTACCGTTCCCACATTCCGTCCTGATTTACAGCATAAAGCGGATATTGCCGAAGAAATTGCCAGATTTTACGGTTACAATAATATCGGTACAACCTCTGTATCAGGCGGTTCACAAGGAAAATACTCTCCCCGTCAGCAATTTGACAGAACTGTATCTCAAAGTATGCTTGCTATGGGTCTTAACGAAATCCTGACCTATTCCTTTATCAGTCCCAAATATTACGACAAAATTTTAATGCCCGAAAATGATACTTTGCGTAATTCTGTTGTTATCCGCAATCCTTTGGGTGAAGATACCAGTGTAATGAGAACTACTGCGTTGCCGTCTATGATGGAAATTCTCGCCAGAAACTATAACAACCGTAACAGTGATGTTTATTTATACGAAATGTGCCGTGAATATATCCCCACCGAACCCGACAAACTTCCTATAGAAAAAAATGTATTGGTCGCAGGTATGTACGGTAACGATACGGATTTCTTTACTGCTAAAGGTATTCTGGAAACATTACTGGAGAAAGTCGGTCTGAAAAATTACGATATTCGGGCAAGCAGTAATGAATATACTTTCCACCCGGGAAGATGTGCTGTACTTTCTGTAAATGGTGAAAAACTCGGCGTTATCGGTGAGGTTCACCCGAAATGTACCGAAAATTACGGTATCAATACCAGAGTATATCTGTTCCGTATTGATATGGATATTCTCTATCAATATGCTGACAATCAGAAACATTATACTCCACTTCCCAAATATCCCGCCGTTACCCGTGATATCGCCCTCATCTGTGATGAAAACATTCCCGTAATTGAACTTCAAAAAACAATCGAAAAAGCAGGCGGTAAACTGATGGAAACGGTCAAATTATTTGATGTCTATCAGGGAAAACAGATAGAAAGCGGTAAAAAGAGTGTTGCCTTTAATGTAACAATGAGAAGCAAAGACAGTACCCTCACTGACGAACAGGCAAATTCCACTATGCAAAAAATGATGAATGCTCTGGAAAAAATAGGAGCAACTTTGCGTTCTTAATTTTTTCTGACAAAATACACAAAGGCAGACATTTTTCTGTTGATTTTTACATGAAAGTATTGTATGATGAGTGTACAAAGTGATTGCTCATGGAGGTGTTATATTTGGAAAGTAAAACGGTGATATTTTCTCCGCTTGGTGAAAAAGATATGAAAAAACAACTGAAAGTCGTCTATGATGCACTACAGGAAAAAGGGTATAACCCTATTAATCAGCTGGTAGGGTATCTTATGTCTGGTGACCCTACCTATATCACTACACATAAAAATGCCAGAAAAATCGTCAGCAGTTTTGAACGGGACGAAATTATCGAAAATCTTTTGAAATATTATCTTAAATAATTTCCTGAAAAATACTACAGTCTGATGTATAGGATATCACGCTGTAGTATTTTTTGTTTTTTAATAAAAATCGACCTCATCTATCGGTTTCAGCCAATAGATTGAGGTCGGCAACTAATAGAAAATATTTCCACCTATGCGGTTGGAATGATATTCCCATTGTATAGCTGTGACAATTAAAAGTTTTGTCCACTTTTTCAAAAGTGGTGGGGTCAAGGGGCAAAGCCCCTTGTGGG
>CACWNY010000022.1 GCA_902762375.1 uncultured Ruminococcus sp.
GTTGTAAAATGAGTGTAGGATTTCATAGTAATCTCCTTTGTATTTGTTTGATGTTCAACTTTCATTTTACAACAAGATTACTGTGAAGTCCATATTTTTGTTTTTGTTGCACTTGATATTATAATCTACCAACGCCCTTTAACTGAAATAGATTTCGTACCAGACAAGGAAAATGTAGATTGTCCAGACTTTACGGCTGTTGTCTTCTTTACCGCTGAAATGTTCGTCAAGAAAAGCAGTAATCACTTCGGGGTTAAAGAACTTCTTAGCTGTTTCACTGTTGAACATTTCTTTGACAACATTATAGTAGCGTTCATCTCTGAGCCATACTCTTGTGGGAACAGGAAAGCCTAATTTTTTCTTTTCGGCAGTTTCTATAGGGAGATGTCGCAATGCTGACTGACGCATTGCATATTTGGTGTTGTGTTTGTTTACCCTGAGATTTGTCGGCAATTTGGAAGCAACTTTGAAAACTTCTTTGTCAAGAAAGGGAACTCTCAATTCCAGAGAATTTGCCATACTCATTCTGTCCGCTTTGAGCAGAATATCTCCGACCATCCACATATTGATATCCAGATACTGCATTTTAGTCACATCGTCATAATCTTTAACACGGTCATAGAAAGGTTTGCATTTGTCTTGTGGACGGGTAGCAATAGAAGGGTCTTTCAGAATTTGTCGTTTTTCGTCTAAGTCATACATAAAAGCATTACCGATAAAGCGTTCTTCCAGAGGGTGTGTTGCCCTTATGAGATAATCACGCCCTTTGATATCAGGCAGTTTTTTCATGAGTTTACAAATGCCTTTACGAATGGGATAAGGAACGATTTTCTGATAGGTTTTAAATACTCTGGGGTCATTATAACAGGTATAACCGCCAAAGAGTTCGTCTGCACCCTCACCTGAAAGCACAACCTTGACATACTCACTGGCAATTTTCGATACAAAATACAACGCAATACAAGAGGGGTCAGCAAGAGGCTGGTCCATATGGTATTGTACTGTTTTGATACTGTCCCAAAATTCTTCAGATTTGATAAGTTTGTAGTGGTGGTCAACACCGATTTTTTCAGAAAGACGCTTTGCCCAACTGATTTCGTTATATTTTTCGCCGAAATCAAATCCGACAGTAAAAGTTTTCTGGTCAGCAAAGTAGGTGGAAACATAACTGGAATCTACACCGCTTGACAGAAAACAACCTACTTCTACATCGCTGATTTTATGGGCATTGACGGAATTTTCAAAGACCTTTTCAATTTCGTCGATAGCTTGTTCTTCGGTGAGTGTATTGTCAGGATTGAAGCGGGCTTCCCAGTATCTTGTGGTAGTAACTTTGCCGTCTTTATACCACAGATAGTGTCCCGGTAGCAGACAGTACACACCTTCAAAGAAAGTTTCGGGCGGTACAGCATATTGAAAAGAAAGGTAATTATCCAGTGTACGGTAATTGAATTTCTTTTCAAAGTTCGGAAATTCCAGAATACTTTTAATTTCTGAAGCGTATATAAAGTTTTTGCCGACTTGTGTATAGTGCATAGGTTTGATACCGAAAAAGTCACGGGCAATAAACAAAGAATTATCTTTTGTGTTATAGATGGCAAAGCCGAACATACCTCTGAGTTTGTCGAGCAATTTTTCTTGCCACTGTTCAAAGCCGTGAATTAATACTTCCGAATCGGATTCGGTATAAAAATGATGTCCTAAGGCAATGAGTTCTTTTCGTAAATCTTTGTAGTTGTAAATTTCGCCGTTGAAAGTGAGTACCATTGTCTTATCTTCGTTATAAATAGGTTGATGACCTGCGTCAAGGTCAATGATACTCAACCGCCGAAATCCCATAGTAATTTTATTGTCGGGCTCTTTATAGAAACCGTTGCTGTCAGGGCCACGATGAGTGATGACTTTTGTCATGCGTTCAATCACTTCATCACGACCGAGTACTTCTCCCGTAAAACCGCAGATACCACACATCTTTTCATTACTCCTTTTTTTATTCATACCAAAAGGCAATGATAATTTTAGCATAAATTTTCCGTTTCTGCAAGTCATCAAACAATTTTTGATGTGAAAATACACAGTTTTTATTTTGGGATTTTGTAGTTTATTCTGAATAATAAGAAAAATTGTCGGTCAGTTTTTCTAGTGGTGGTTGTCGAAATTTGCTGACGCAAATTTTGTTTGGATTTTCGGGAGTTTAAGGGCTTCGCCCTTAAAAATCCCACAAGGGGCTTTGCCCCTTGACCCCACCACTTTTGAAAAAGTGGACAAAACTTTTAATTGTTTTAATTGTCATAGCCATAGATTGCGTTTTTATAATTCTGTATGTTTTTTTCTGAAATGTTTTTGCGGAAATTATTTGCCTAATTCTGCATTTTGTGTTATAATAAACAGTCGATAAGATTTTGCAATTAAGTTACAAGAAATTGAGGGAAGATTTATGGGTCAAAGAGATGATTTAAGAAATATTGCTATTATCGCCCATGTTGACCACGGCAAGACGACATTGGTTGACCAGTTGTTAAGACAAAGTGGAATTTTCAGAGAAAATGAAACGGTTGCTGAACGGGTGATGGACTCCAATGATTTGGAAAGAGAAAGAGGTATTACCATTCTTTCCAAAAACACAGCGGTTATGTATAACGGGATAAAGATTAACATTGTCGATACACCCGGACACGCTGATTTTGGCGGAGAAGTAGAGCGTATCCTGACAATGGTAGATGGCGTATTGTTGTTAGTGGACGCTTTTGAGGGTTGTATGCCACAGACAAGATTTGTTCTGAAAAAGGCATTGGCCTTAGGAAAGAAACCTGTAGTTGTTGTCAATAAAGTAGACCGTCCGGGAGCAAGACCTGATGAAGTGGTTGATGAAGTATTGGATTTGTTCATTGATTTGGGTGCAGATGAAGACCAGTTGGAATTTCCCGTAGTATATGCGTCAGCAAGGGACGGTTATGCGTCATTAGATGTACACGAAACAGGAACAGACATGAAACCGTTGTTTGAAACCATCATCAAAGAAGTCCAGCCACCGCAAGGAGATATTGATGGTGCTATGCAGATATTGTTTTCCAATATTGACTATGATGACTATGTTGGACGAATAGGCATAGGCAGAGTAGAAAGAGGCAATGTAAAAAGCGGACAGAGTGCCGTATTATGTACAAAAGACGGTAAGACAAAGAACATCAAGATTGCCAAACTGTATCAATTTGAGGGATTGAAAAGAGTAGAAACCGAAACGGCAAGTCTGGGAGATATTGTGTGTGTATCGGGAATAGGAGATTTGAATATTGGCGAAACGGTATGTGCGGTCGATTGTGTAGAGCCGTTACCGTTTATTCAGATTGACGAGCCGACAGTTTCCATGATGTTTATGGTCAATAATTCACCGTTTGCGGGCAAAGAGGGAAAATATGTTACCTCCAGAAATCTGCGTGACAGACTGTTCAAAGAAGTAGAAACAAATGTGGCAATGCGTGTGGAAGAAACAGATAATACAGATACTTTCAAGGTATCAGGAAGAGGAGAGTTACATCTTTCGGTACTGATTGAAACCATGCGTCGTCAGAATTACGAATTTCAGGTATCAAGACCGACAGTCATTATGAAAGAGATTGACGGTAAAAAATGCGAACCTATCGAAATGCTGATTATAGAAGTTCCTGATACTTATGTCGGTTCTGTTATGGAGAAATTAGGGTCACGAAAAGCAGAACTTATCAACATGGGAACAAGAGATACAGGAATTACCCATATTGAATTTAAAATTCCTGCCAGAGGACTTATGGGTTACAGAAGCGAGTTTCTGACAGATACCAATGGTAATGGTATTATGAACCATGTATTTGAAGGATATGAACCATACAAAGGAGAGATTATCAGCCGTCATCAAGGGTCGCTGGTTGCCCACGAAACAGGTGAAACTACCAACTATGGACTTTTCTATGCACAGGAAAGAGGTCGTTTGTTTCTGGGAGCAGGAGTTCCCGTATATGAGGGAATGATTGTGGGAGCAAATCCGAAAAATGAAGATATTACGGTAAATGTATGTAAGAAGAAGCATATTACCAATACCCGTGCATCTGGTTCAGATGACGCATTAAAGCTAACACCTTGTTCGCCGTTAAGTCTGGAACAGTCGTTGGAATTTATTGCTGACGATGAGTTGGTAGAAGTAACACCGTTGAATATACGCCTGCGTAAGCGTATTTTAAGCAAGGAACAGCGTATGAAACAGGCAAGCCGAAATAAGTGATAGTTTAAGGGCTGCCGCCCTTAAAAATCCTGCCCACTTTTTTGAAAAAAAGTGGACAAAAAACTTTTATGCTCACTTCGTTCGGAATGATTATCAGACCTCCAGCTATGACAACTTAAAAGTTTTTGTCGAACTTTTTTCAAAAAGTTCGTGGGGTCAAGGGGCAACGCCCCTTGTGGGATTTTTAAGGGCGAAGCCCTTAAACACATAAAAATTCAAACAAAATTTGCGTAAGCAAATTTTGACAATTAATTGTCACCGCTGACATTTGGATAAAAATTCCGAACGAAGTGAGCCTTGAAAGTTTTTGTCGAACTTTTTTCAAAAAGTTCGTGGGGTTGAGGGGCAAAGCCCCTCATGGGATTGTTAAGGGCAAAACCCTTAACTGGGACAAATCCCTTAATAAAATAAAGAATTTTGAATGGTTGAGGTTGAAAAAAGCGTGGAATTTGTCATTCTGGATTTAGAGTGGAATGGGTCTTACAGTAAAAAGACAGGAAAATTTGTCAATGAAATATTTGAATTTGGTGCGGTAAGGGTCAACGAAAATATGGAACTTACAGATACTTTTTCCATGCTTATCAGACCGCAGATTACTAAGAAAATTTCGTCCAGAGTTAAAGAACTGACACATATTGACCCTGAAGAACTGGAACAAACAACTAATACTTATCCTCATGTAGTGAAACTGTTTACGGCATTTTCCAAAGACGCAGTGATTATGACATGGGGACTGACAGATATTCAGACCTTGATTATCAATCACGAGTATTATTATAAAGATAAAACCCTGAATTTTCTGGAACGCTATGTCAATTTACAGAGTTATTGTGAAAACTGTCTGCATAAAGAAGACCCTGCCAAACAAATGGGATTATCTACCGCAGCGGAACTTATCGGCATAGAATTTGATGATACCAAGTTACACCGTGCGATTGATGACAGTATCTTATCGTGGAAGTGTTTTGCCAGACTGTACAATCCTGAAAAATTTCAGCGTTTCATCAGGATTGTTGACGCAAGTTTTTATAACAGGGTATGCTTTAAAAATACCGCTATCACAGATTTTGAAAGTCCGTTGATAGACAAAAAACAATTCTATGCCCTTTGTCCCGAATGTGGAAAAAAGGGCAGACGACTGACAAAATGGGTAATCAAAAATAAAAGTTTCCGTGCGGTCTTTTTTTGTGACAGTTGTAAAATAAAGTTCAGAGGAAAAGTTCATTTCAAACAGAAATATGAGGGCATAGAAATCAAGCACGCTTCTCATAAAATAGAAAAAAGTGAAAACAATCCGTCCGAAAACGATGCGTAAATAATTATGGGGATTGTCGCCGAATGTTATGCGACAATCTCCAATGTAATTTGTATGAGTAAAAGGAAAAGCAGGTATATAGTATATGGAGAAAGTTTCAATAATTATTCCCGTTCATAACGGTGCGGATAAACTGACAAAGACTGTCAATGCTCTTTTGAAACAGTCGTATCAGAATATAGAGATTGTATTGGTAGAAAACTTTTCGTCTGATAATTCGCTGGAAGTTTGTCAGACACTTTCGCAGAGTGACGAACGGGTAAAAATGTTGCAGAGTTTTGATAAGGGGACAACCTATGCCAGAAAAAAGGGTATTCTTGGTGCAAGTGGTGAGTATATTACTTTTTCTGACCAGGACGACAGCTATATTGACAGATACAGCATTGAGAAAATGTATCAGTCCATCAAGGCAGATAGTTCAGAGATTTGTCAGTTCGGATTTTATGTGACAAAAGGGTTAGGCAGAAAAAAGAAGATGTATGCAGATTATCCGCATAAAATTGTCCAAAGAGATACAGCAATCAAAGAGGAACTGAAAGGATTATTTTTTTGCTTTACTACAGCGATTTCCACCAATGTATGGAATAAGATTTACAAGGCGGATTTTCTCAAAGAAGTTGCCGAAGAAATGAACCACACATTATATATAGCAGAAGACCAATATCTGAATATGCTTGCGTTGACACACCCGAAATTTAATCAGATATCTTTTTATGATGAGGCATATTATGTGTGGAACTCAGAGATAGGGCGGTCATCGTTAAGTGGAAGTGCGGAAAATCTTTTTGTGGAGAATGATTTTACCCGTATGCTTGCCATCGACTATACCCAGAAATACGATCTTGGTGATGAAGTAATGTATAAAATTCATCTGGACACGGTATATTATCTCAAAGCAATTATCTGTACGGATATTCAGAACAATGCCGACAAAGAAAAAACACTGGAGAAAATCCGTAAATACAGTGATTTAGATATGGTAAAGACCGCAAAGGGATATTTCAGACAAATGCCGACAGAAAAACATTGGGAAGAACTGGATTTTATCATCAGCGATTACACAGCAGAGGAATATTACACATTTTGTCAGACCCAAAAACAGAACATCAGTCTGAAAACAAGGTTGCATATTCTGTATCAGAAAATCATGCACGCAGGTTATCAGCATTAAATAAGGAGGATTTTTATGTCAGTTCAGGATAAATCAGCATTTATAGCGATTGTTGGCAGACCGAATGTAGGCAAATCGTCAATATTGAACAGAATGTTAGGACAGAAAATTGCGATTGTTTCCAGCAAACCGCAGACCACCCGAACAAGAATTATGGGAGTACTCACCGAAAAGGAAACACAGCTTGTCTTTATTGATACACCGGGTATTCACAAACCACGCACAGAACTTGGCAAATATATGGTGCGTTCTGTCAACGAATCAGTTTCAGGTGTAGACGCTTGTCTGATGGTAACGGAGGCTTGTCAGGATATCCGAGAATCAGAACTGAAATTAATAGAGAAATTCAAAGCAATGGATATTCCCGTAATACTGGCAATCAATAAAATTGATATGGTCAAAGAAAAAAGCGATTTGATGGTACAGCTTGCCCGATACGGTGAATTGTTTGATTTTACCGCAATCGTACCCGTATCTGCACAAAACGGAAGCGGTATCCATGAACTGAAAGACGAACTGAAAAAGCTGGCTATGGAGGGCGGACATCTTTTTGATGAAGATACCCTTACCGACCAGCCTGAACGAGTATTGGCAGGGGAAATGATTAGGGAAAAAATGCTCAGATTACTGGACAAGGAAATCCCACACGGTACAGCAGTTGTTGTGGAACGCATGAAAACCCGTGATAACGGCATTACAGATATTGATGCTACGATTTATTGCGAGAGAGATACGCATAAAAGAATTATTATTGGTAAACAGGGAAGTATGCTGAAAAAGATAGGAACCTATGCCCGTCAGGACATGGAAAATTTTTTTGATGGTAAAATCAATTTACAGTTATGGGTAAAGGTAAAAGAAGATTGGCGTAACAAACAAGGTCTGTTAAGAAGTTTCGGTTACGACAAAAGTGATTTTGACAATTAATAGTTAAAGGGCTACCGCCCTTTAAAATCCCGTGTCAAGGGTTGCACCCTTGACACTCCCGCCCACTTTTTTGAAAAAAAGTGGACAAAAAACTTTTAATTGTCATAGCTGACACTTAGCTGAACAATCCGAACGAAGTGAGCTTTAAAAGTTTTTGTCGAACTTTTTTCAAAAAGTTCGTGGGGTTGAGGGGCAAAGCCCCTCATAGGATTGTTAAGGGCAACGCCCTTAACCCCTGCAAAAATTAAATTTTTGTAAAGGTCTTTTATCTGTAGTTAGCGTATGTTATAATCAAATGTACACATAATTATCTATGGGCAGTTGTATAAATTTACGAGGAAAGGTTTAATCATATGAATGGGATTAACAGAAAATCTGTTGCGACAGGTGTATATTTTAACAGCATAAAAGAAACAAGATTTAAAAGTGTCAAGATATCTGTGACCATGATAGTACCGCTAGAGGAAAAAACAGCACCGTCTTATGCGTTATTGCCGTCAGTACTGACTTATAGTTGTGAAAAATATCCTGACACAACCGCTTTAAATAGAGCGTTAAGTCATCTTTACGGAGCAGGCATTGGTGGATATTGTCGGAAAATGGGAGAATCACTTGGGGTAACGCTGACCATTGCAGGTATTGATGACAGATATACGATGGATAATGAGAAAATTTCTACTGAACTTGTCAATATGTTGTGTGAGATTATTTTCAATCCGAAACTGGAAAACAGTGCTTTTTGTCAGAAAGACTTTGACCAATGCAAAAGACAGCTTCTGGAAGCTATCGAAGGAGAATTTAATGATAAGCGTGGTTATGCAATTTCGCAGATGGTAAGTGAAATGTGCAACGACGAAAAGTATGGTATAAAACGCTATGGAAGTAAAGAAGCGGTAGAAAATCTTACCGTAGAAGATTTGTATCAGGCATGGAAAAATATTCTTGTCTGTTCAAGAGTAGAAGTGATGATGATAGGGAGCAGTGATACAACGCTTGCGGAAAATATCATCACGGAAAAATTTTCCGCCTGTGAACGGACACTCCCTGAAATCTACACCGAAATCAGAAAGGATATTTCCGAAATCAAAACAAAATACGAAAGTTCAGATATTGCACAAGCTAAACTGGTTATGGGTTTCCGTACCAGTACAGCACAGCCCAACGACAACACTTTACCAATGTCACTGACAGTGGCAATTCTGGGAGGAACACCGAGTTCAAAATTCTTTTTGAATATCCGAGAAAAACTCAGTCTTTGTTACTATTGTGCAGCAAGATATGATAAACTGAAAGGCATTGTGATTGTAGACAGCGGTGTTGAAAAGGAAAATATCGAAAAAACGATTGCCGAAGTCAAAAACCAGCTTGAACAGATGAAACAGGGTAATATTACCGATTTTGAAATACAGGCAGCAAAACTGGCAATCATCAACGGGTATAAAAGCGTACAAGATACGGTTTCAGGTATGGAATCGTGGTATATTGGGCAGATGTTAGACAAAAAAATCCTTACGGTAGATGAATGTGTCGACATTTTAAACAATGTTGACAAGGAAACGATTATCAGTCTTGCAAATACCATAAAACTTGATACAATATATTTGTTACAACCGTCAGAAAAGGCAAAGGAGGAAAATTAATGGGCAGAATGACCACAATAGAAGAAATTACCAGTTCTATTCTTGGTGACAAATATTATAAAATCCACCATAAAAGCGGATTGACAATTTATGTTTATCCTAAAGACGGTTTCAAGTCCACTTATGCGTTGTTCGGGGCAAAATACGGGTCGATAAACACCACATTCCAAAAGGAAAACGGTGAAACAGTCACCGTACCTGATGGGATTGCTCATTATCTGGAACACAAACTCTTTGAAAGTGAGGACGGGGACGCTTTTGCCAAATATGCTAAAACAGGAGCGTCTGCTAATGCGTATACTTCCTTTGATAAAACCTGTTATCTGTTTTCCTGTGCGGACAATTTTGAGAAATCTCTGCAAATTCTTCTGGAATTTGTACAAGACCCTTATTTCACAGATGAAACCGTACAGAAAGAACAGGGCATTATCGGACAGGAAATCAGAATGTATGATGATGACCCCAACTGGCGTGTGATGTTCAATCTTTTAGGGGCAATGTATCACAATCACCCTGTCAAAATCGACATTGCGGGTACAGTAGAAAGTATTGCTGAAATTACACCACAGAAACTCTATGACTGTTACAATGGTTTCTATAATCTTCATAATATGGCACTGACTATTGTCGGCGGAAAAGCACAACCTGAAAGTATCATCGCTATGGCAGACAAATATCTGAAAGATGCTCCCAAAAAAGATGTACATTCCACTTTTCCTGCTGAACCCGAAACCGTTGTCAAAGATTATGTGGAACAGAAATTCCCTGTAACTGTACCGCTTTTTCACTTAGGTTTCAAAGAAAATATGCAGAAAGAACGCCTTACCGATAAAGAAATGGCTGAAAGTGAAATTTTACTTTTTGCGATGGCGTCAGGGTCATCTGAACTTTACAGAACGCTTGAAGAACAGGAACTTATCAACAACACCTTTGACTACGAACATTTTGAAGGACCTTGTTATAGCAGTGTCTTTTTTGGCGGAGAGTCCAAAAACCCCAAAAAAGTTGCCGAAATTATCAGGGCGTATATAGATAATCTCCTTGTCACAGGTGTGTCAGAAAAAGATTTCAAAATTGCCAAAAGAGCAGTGTACGGTGCAGACATCTTTTCCTTTAACCGTAACGAAAGTATTGCAGGAATTTTGATGGAATGCGATTTTTCAGACAGAGAACTTTTCCATTATCTTGAATGTATCAAAAATACTACTCTTGATGATGTCAACCGCAGATTACACCAGCAATTCAACAGTAATCATTCAGCATTGTCAGTTATATTACCCTTAAATAATGCGTAATCATAAAACAACAATCCGAACAAAATAACCTTGAAAGTTTTTTGTCCACTTTTTTTCAAAAAAGTGGGCAGGATTTTTAAGGGCGGCAGCCCTTAAACTGGGGTTCGGGGACAGCGTCCCCGACAGGAGAGGAGGAATTTTTATGTATCATGTTCAGTTTCCGAAACTTGGCTGGGAATTTGACATCAATAATAAAATACAAATTGGCACATTGTCCGTATACTGGTACGGTATTATCATTGCTGTTGGTCTGATACTGGCAGTTATGTACGGTATGGCAAATGCAAAAAGACTGGGAGTTTCTGCGGATAAATTACTGAATTGTGTGATTGTCGGTGTGGTTACAGGTATAGTGGGAGCAAGAACTTACTATGTACTCTTTCAATGGGAATATTATTCCGCACATAAAGATAAAATTCTGGCAATCAATGAGGGCGGTCTTGCTATATACGGCGGTATCATTGGTGCATTGATTGGTGGATTGATTGTCGCCAAAATAGATAAAATGGATATTCCAGCGGTACTTGATGTGGCAGCAGTCGGCTTTTTCATTGGACAAGGTATCGGTCGTTGGGGAAATTTCTTCAATCAGGAGGCTTATGGTACTCCTACAGACTTGATTTGGGGTATGATGAGTGAGGGAACAAATAATATTGCTGTTCACCCCTGTTTCCTATATGAATCTGTGTGGTGTCTGCTTGGTGCATTGGTATTGCACTTGTTTTCCAAATCAAAAGCAAGAAAATATCATGGACAACTCGCACTTATATATATGGTGTGGTACGGTGCAGAAAGAACTATCGTTGAGGGATTGCGTACAGACAGTCTGTATATTCCTCATACGGGTCTGCGTGTTTCACAAATTTTATCTATATTCCTTATGGTATTAGGTATCGTGTTGCTTCTGGTTCTGAAATCTAAAAACTATCAGCGTATTATGCCCTATGGCAGTGAAGAAATTACCATCAATAAATTTAAAAAGCCTGTATATTCTGTTGAAAAGACGATTGATGAAAATGCCAAAGAAATCAGTTCTCATTCGCTTGCTATAGAATTGCCTGATGACATTAAAGAGGAAAAAGAAGAAGTTTCAGAATTATCTGAAAAAGTTGAAATATCTGAAACACCTGAAACAAATACAACCAAAAGAGAAAAAGTTGAAGAAATTACAGAAATTTCCGCTGATGAAGCAGAAAACCCTGACGAAGAACTTTTTGATATCAACAGCGTAATCAATGACAGTACTAAAAGTCAGCCGACAAAAAAGCAAAGAAAAAATCCAAGAAATAAGTGAGGTAATTGATATGGCAACCATCATTGACGGTAAAACCGTGTCGGCAAGCGTAAAACAGCGTGTAGCCGAAGAATGTAAATCCCTTTATGAAACAACGGGCAAGCGTCCGGGACTGGCAGTTATCATTGTGGGTGATGACCCTGCGTCAAGAGTGTATGTCAACAATAAGAAAAAAGCCTGTGAACTGGTAGGGTTTCTTTCCAGAGAATATGCTCTCCCTGAAAATACTACACAGGAAACACTTTCAGATTTGATTGAGCAACTTAATCAGGACGATGAAATCAATGGAATTTTGTGTCAGTTGCCGTTACCGAAACACCTTGACGAAAAAGCAGTTATCGAAAAAATTGCTGTCGAAAAAGATGTTGACGCTTTCCATTGTGCCAATGTGGGTAAAATCATGATAGGGGATTTTGATTTCCTTCCGTGTACACCGTCAGGTATTATGGAAATGTTGGATTACTATAATATTCCTATTTCAGGTAAAGAATGTGTGGTATTGGGCAGAAGTAATATTGTCGGTAAACCTATGGCAATGCTGTTGTTACATAAAAACGGCACAGTAACAATATGTCACAGCAGAACGCAAAATCTTAAAGAAGTCTGCCAAAGAGCTGATATTCTGGTGGTTGCTGTGGGTAAACCTTGTTTTGTCACGGCGGATATGGTCAAAGATGGTGCGGTGGTGATTGATGTCGGTATCAACCGCAAGGCTGACGGTAAATTGTGCGGAGATGTTGATTTTGCACAGGTTGAACCCAAAGCCTCATACATTACGCCTGTTCCTGGTGGGGTAGGACCTATGACAATCGCTACTTTGATGAAAAATACCCTCACGGCTTTCAAAATACAAAATCACATCTGAAACAGTAAAGCAAAAAAAAACTTGTAGTCATGACGATATTTGGAATGACACTCTTTGTCATTTCGAGGAGCAAAAGCGACGAGAAATCTTTGGTAAGATTCCTCACTTCGTTCGGAATGGCACGAAGTGAGGACTACAATGAGCAAAAATAAATGTCGTTTACTATAAATAAAAATAGAAGAGGTGGCATAATGGACTTTAAGCTTGACGATTTTCATCGTAACGTTCCTGATGAAGAGCTAATATTTGACTTAAAACGAGTAAGTATTCTCATTAACAAAGACACTGTAACTATCGATGAGTACAATTTAAATGGAAAATATCACGCAACTACTTTAACGAGACGTTTTGGTTCATGGTTTGTATGCTTAAAAAAAGCAGACTTAAAGATGTCACGATCTCAAATAGGAATTCCTGATGAGACTTTATTTGAAGAAATTGAAAGAGTATGGATAATACTTGGAAAACAGCCCACATATGTCCAAATGAACAATTTAAGCGTTTATTCAGTTAGCACATACGCTAATAGGTTTGGTGGTTGGCGTAAAGCACTCGAAGCTTTTGTTGATTATATTAATTCTGAAAATGTATCTAATGAATCATATATTATAGACAACGCCATAAACAATTCAACAAAGCATAAAACTAAACGAGACATCAATTTGCGAACGCGCTTTCTTGTTATGAAACGTGATAATTTCAAATGCTGTATGTGCGGACGCTCTCCTGCGACAACTGTTGGATTAGAACTGCATATGGATCACATTGTTCCGTGGTCAAAAGGTGGAGAAACCGTTATTGATAATCTGCAAACGCTGTGCAGTGATTGTAATTTAGGTAAAAGCAATCTGTCTGAAACAGAATAAAAAATGACTGTTTGTTCTCTATATCAACAGAGAATGGACAGCCGTTTTTCTTTCCTCCTTGTTGTACTTGCTTTCGAGGGTGTCGGTAGAAATGGTTTTCAAAAGATATAAATCTATACTGAACTTAGGCTCAATACCAACCAAGACAGATATTGCCGGTCAGGTGTGGCTCAACTGTAAGATGCTGATTGCCCTTCTGATAGAAAAAATATTGTCTTCAGTTGATTCCCCCCTGTGCAGACAGCCGGAAGTATGTGGAGAGAAATGAACATAGTGAATTATTTGATTTCAGCTCTGTTTTATACAATAGATAAGATAGAATTAACGGATTTTTTACTATCGGCTGTTGAAAGTATGTGTGTTGAAAAACGAAAATCGGGTACCTGATTGCAGATGTGCAATTTTAAATTATGTTAGTGCATATGGAGCCTTGCCTCTTGACCCTACGAACTTTTTTCAAAAAGTGGGCAAGGTTAAGGGGTGGCATTCCCTTAGCAGGATTTTAAAGGGCGGCAGCCCTTTAACTCCCCGAGAAAATCCAAAATCTGCGTAAGCAGATTTTGACAATCATTACCTGACATTTCACTACTCAGATAGAATAAGTTTGTTATGCCTTTTCCGTTCTTCTGTTTGGGAAAGGCGTTTCTGTTTTCAATGTACTTTTAGCACTTGATTTTGAAAATTCATCGTAAAATTTTGGTTAAATTTTTCAATAAATACTTGCAGAAATTTAGAAAATGTATTATAATTGAAATACCTTAAAATTTAGGAGGAATTTTTTATGTCAGTAAAAGTTGCAATCAACGGCTTCGGTCGTATCGGTCGTCTTGCTTTCAGACAGATGTTTGATGCAGAAGGCTATGAAGTAGTCGCTATCAACGATTTAACAGACCCTAAAATGCTTGCTAACCTGCTCAAGTATGATACAGCTCAGGGTGGTTACTGCGGAGCTATCGGTCAGGGACTTCACACCGTAGAGGCTGGAGAAAACTCCATCATCGTTGACGGTAAAGAAATTACCATCTATGCTAAACCCAACGCTGCTGAACTTCCTTGGGGCGAACTTGGTGTTGATGTAGTTCTTGAGTGTACAGGCTTCTATACCTCAAAAGCTAAGAGTCAGGCTCACATTGACGCTGGTGCTAAAAAGGTTGTTATCTCTGCTCCCGCAGGCAAAGACCTCAAAACTATCGTATTCAGCGTAAACGAAAATACGCTTACTGCTGAAGATACTATCATCTCTGCTGCTTCTTGTACAACAAACTGTCTTGCACCTATGGCTGATACCCTCAACAAATATGCTGAAATCCAGAGTGGTATCATGTCCACAATCCACGCTTACACAGGCGACCAGATGATTCTTGACGGTCCTCACAGAAAAGGCGACCTCAGAAGAGCTAGAGCTGGTGCTGCTAACATCGTTCCTAACTCAACAGGTGCTGCTAAAGCTATCGGTCTGGTTATTCCTGAACTTAACGGCAAACTTATCGGTTCCGCTCAGAGAGTTCCCGTTCCTACAGGTTCAACCACAATCCTTACCGCTGTTGTTAAGGGTGACGATGTTACTGTTGATGGTATCAACGCTGCTATGAAAGCTGCTGCTTCTGATTCATTCGGTTACAACGAAGACCCCATCGTTTCTTCTGATGTTATCGGTATGAGATACGGTTCATTGTTTGACGCTACTCAGACAATGGTTTCTAAGATTGCTGACGGATTGTATGAAGTTCAGGTTGTTGCATGGTACGACAACGAAAACAGTTACACAAGCCAGATGGTAAGAACTATCAAATACTTTGCTGAACTGTAATTGTCAATAAAAATTATTTTGTCGCATACTCTCCAAAGAGCGTATGCGACTTTTTTTCGGAATAATTTCTACCTGAACGGTCGGGATTATTTTCTATAATCCGTAACTATAGAAAAACAACCTGTAGCTATGACAATTAAAAGTTTTTGTCCACTTTTTTCAAAAAGTGGTGGGGTCAAGGGGCAAAGCCCCTTGTGAGATTTTTAAGGGCAAAGCCCTTAAACTCCCAAAAATCAAATCAAAATCTGCGTAAGCAGATTTTGACAATAATTACCTGATTTTTAACCGTTCGGGCAGAAAAATTTCGGGTCAATAATTATCCAGAAAAGAATATTCTTTTCCTTTGGATTTATAACCGACAAATGTATCAAGAGATAGCGTATGAATACTGTTGAAAATATTCTTGTCTATATTGGGGTTAGTTTTTTTGAGTGTAGCAATTAACTGTTTGATTTCTTCCCTTTTGGAATCATGAACACTGTTTTTTTCGGTAAGACGACAGGCACATTGAATAAATTCCAGACGGTTATAATTTTTCCATGAGATAATATCCTTTTCGTGAATACGGTAAAGCGGTCGGATAAGTTCCATATCTGTAAAATTGGTACTATGCAGTTTAGGTGGCATACTCTGAAGCTGAGCTCCGTAGAATATACTTAAAAGCAGTGTTTCAATCACATCGTCAAAGTGATGACCTAATGCAATTTTATTACAGCCAAGTTCATGGGCTTTCTGGTACAGGTGACCTCTCCGCATTCTTGCACAAAGGTAACAGGGATTATTGCTACTGATTTTATCGGTGACGGAGAAAATATCCGTTTCAAATACTTTTACAGGAATATGCAACAGGTTGGCATTATCCAGAATACGCTGATAATTTTCAGAATTGTAGCCTGGATTCATAACGATGTATTCCGCTTCAAAGGGAACATCACTGACTTTTTGAAGTTGTTGTATGAGTTTAGCCATAAGCATGGAATCTTTTCCACCTGAAATACATACGCCTATTTTATCGCCCGAATTAATCAGTTGATATTCTTTAAGGGCAACAATAAAGGGATTCCATAATTCTTTACGATATTTTTTAATGATACTGCGTTCGATTAATTCATGGGGTTGCAACACTCTGCCCATAGAAGTACACACTCCTTAATAGAAAAAACTCTCTTACTGAAAAATCCTTTCTGTAAGAGAGCATTTTTATGTTAGGGGCTTTGCTCTTAACAATCCTACAAGGGACTGCTACCCCTTGACCCTGCCCACTTTTTTCAAAAAAGTGGACAAAAAACTTTTCATCTCACTTCGTTCGGGTTGTTTTTTATCGGAGTGAATGATTATTTTATTTCGCAAATCCAACCTTCGGGAGCGTCAATCGTACCCATCTGAATACCTGTAAGGGTATCGTAGAGTTGTTTAGTGATATTGCCCATCTTTTCCATACCGCTGGGGAAACAGATTTCCTTACCGTGGTCAACAATCTTTCCCACAGGGGAAAGTACCGCTGCTGTACCGCAAAGACAACATTCTGCAAAGTTTTTGAGTTCGTCAAGATAGACTTCTCTCTGTTCTACTTCCAGACCGAGATAATGTTCTGCTACATACATCAGTGAACGGCGAGTAATTGAAGGTAAGATGCTGTTTGATTTCGGGGTAATAACTTTATTGTCTTTAGTGATGAACAGGAAATTTGCACCGCCTGTTTCTTCAATTTTTGTACGGCTTGCGGGGTCAAGATAGAGATTTTCGTCATAGCCTTCTTTATGTGCGGTAACGATAGCGTGTAAACTCATAGCATAATTCAGACCTGCTTTGACATTACCTGTTCCATGTGGTGCGGCACGGTCAAAATCGCTGACTTTGATGGTAATGGGTTTTGCACCGCCTTTGAAATAAGGTCCTACGGGAGTTGTAAATACTCTGAACTGATATTCTCCTGCGGGTTTTACGCCGATAACAGGGTCAATACCGAACATATACGGTCTGATGTAGAGTGTTGCTCCTGAACCGTAAGGGGGAACATAGGCTTCATTGGCTTTTACAGTTTTAATAATTGCCTCAACAAATTTGTCTATGGGATACTGTGGCATTTCCAATCTTGCACAGGTATCGAACATTCTTTGTGCGTTAAGGTCAGGGCGGAAACAAACGGTTCTTCCGTCAACGGTTGTGTAGGCTTTCAGTCCTTCAAAACAGGTCTGAGCGTACTGCAATACACAAGCACATTCACTCATGGTAATCATATCATCTTCTATCAGTTCTCCGTCATTCCAATGACCGTCTTTGAAAGTTGCGACAAATCTTTTATCGGTCTTTCTGTAACCAAATCCTAGATTAGCCCAGTCGATATCCTTTTTTTCCATTTTTATTCATTTCTCCTTTGTACTTTTATTTCACATTACCTTTGCCCTGTGATATGTATCGCTACACATCGACACTACATAACATTATACACTGTTTTTTTATTGATTTCCATAGTTTATATAAATTTTTTCAAAATGATAATCAAAAAATTTATATCTGAGCGGTTGAAAATCGAATAGTTATTGTCAAAATTTGCATACGCAAATTTTGTTTTGAATTTTTATCCATTAAAGGGCTTCGCCCTTTAAAATCCCACAAGGGGCTGCCGCCCCTTGACCCTGCCCACTTTTTGAAAAAAGTGGACAAAAACTTTTAATTGTCATAGCAGAATATAATACCAACCATTCAGGTAGAAAAATTTTCAAATCATTTTGATAATCTTTATCAAAAATTTCACAACAACTTATCTAAAAGCGGTATTTTTTTGAGAACAAGTGTGATTAAAACACTTACAATTAAAGTCAGTAAACAAAACAGTAAAATGGCTGTAAGTGGGGAGATATGTGAGATTAAAAAATTTTCTATAGTTTCACCCCATGACGAATGCATTACCAACATATGAAACAGATAAACACTGAATGTACATTTTCCAAAGGACAAAATTATTTTTTGTGCGAAAGTATTTTTTATGTTTGAAAAATAATACTTTATCACGATAAAAACAGTAGCAACATATACCCATGTAAATGATTCCTGCGGAGGAAAATATTTATGGGGAAAACAGCTGAGAAATAACAACACAACCGAACACAGCACCATACCTATAATATGTTTTGTTTTGATTTTGCTGAAATCGAATACATAATACAGATAATACCCTAAAAAAGGATAAGTAATAAAAATGATATTCAGATAAGAAACATCACTTTGTAAAGAACCACCATCAGATAACAGCTTGGCAAACATCGGTGCAAAAAACTGCACAGCAAATGCAACAATCAACATATAGTGTAATTCTTGTCTGGATATATTCTGTGCTATTTTACGCAGGAAGGGAAGTGCTATCAGAAACACAAGATATTTATACATAAAATGAAGATGTCCGGAAATTGCTCCGCAGAAAAAATTTTTAAAAAAAGTAATCACAATATCCATAAAAGAAATTTGCGGAAAACTTAGTACATCTTTCACATAATAGATGACAGAAACCAGTACTAAAACAATGAAACTTCTCAATATTCTTTTACGGAACAGTACTTTTAAAGGTTCTTGTTTTTTTAATAGGGTAATTCCTGAAATCGTAAAGAACATTGGTACATCAAAACAGCAGAAGGCAAACCACGGTCTGTATAACCAGTATTGTAGACTACCAACTTCATAGCGTGAAAAAAGTATAAATCCCTCTGTTCCTGTATGGTGAAATATGATAAAGAAAGCCGTGAAAATACGGATAAGTTCTAAAGAAATATCTTTCTTTTTTTCAGCAGATGTTGTTGTCATTGAAAATAATCCTCTCACATCACACATAAGATTATTGAAAAATTGTTTTTGTACACTCAGGCAGACAGTCTATGATATCGGTAGCGGTCATACTGATATGACCGAATTTTTTTTCTGCCAAATCACCTGCGTAACCGTGACAATATACACCGCTTAATGTTGCGTTATAGGCACTCATTCCTTGTGCAACGAAACTGCCGATAATTCCTGCCAGTACATCACCACTACCTGCTTTTGCCATACCTTTGTTACCTGTGGGATTAATAAGTACCTTACCGTTAGCATTGGCAACTACTGTATACGCACCTTTCAGTACGGTAATAACGCTGTACTTTTTGGAAAATTCTGCGGTGACCATAATACGGTTACTTTGTACAGTATTGACAGATACATTCAGCAGTCTTGCCATTTCCATAGGGTGTGGTGTGACGACGATAGGTATTCGGGGATTTTTGAGCATATCGGTTTCCATAGCAAGCACATTGAGTGCGTCAGCGTCCAGAACTACGGGAACATTGCTTTTGTTGAGTACATATCTTACGATTTCCATTGTCCGCTGATGGTTTCCCATTCCGCAACCCAATACAATGGCATTTGTTTTTTCCATTGCCCTATCCAGCAGTTCTCTGACATCACTGCTGACATACGGAAAAAATATTGCCTGCGGAATAACATTTGCCAGCAAAGGATAGATTTCATCAGGTATCACACTTTTTAACAATCCGACACCGCTTCTTAATGCTCCCTGCATACACATGGCACACGCTCCTGCCATACCGTAACTTCCGCCTATACAAGTCAGCGTTCCTACAGACCCCTTATGGGCGGAGATTTCTTTTTTTGGCATAAGTGCCCCTAATTTACTTCCTGATATGGTTTCAGTCAAAAAAGGACTATCAAAAATAACCCCTTTATTAATTCCGACTTGTGCAACGGTTGTTTTTCCGCAATAGTCTACTGACGGGTATAATACATGACACGGCTTCAGAGTTGAAAACGATACGGTGACATCTCCCCGAAATGCTGTATTGACAACCATTCCGTTATCACAGTTGACACCACTGGGAAGGTCTACACAAAGAACTTTACTGCGTGTATTGTTGACTAAATCCGCAATGTCTTTGATACGGTCACTTAACGCACCCTTGAACCCTATCCCGTAAATAGCGTCAATCACATAATCTGCACTGGAAATCAAATCATTAACCCGTTGTTTATGTTCCCATATACGGAAAATCCTCACACCGTTGGAATGTGCCTGTTCCATAGCTCTCATGCTGTCTTCTGTACGGGGTTCACCGTCCACCAGTAACGCATATACTTCAATGCCTTGCGATTTCAGATACTGTGCTGCAATAAATCCGTCACCGCCGTTATTTCCTTTACCGCAAAGTACCGCTACTCTATGGTTTTCCCCTGCACCCAGTTGAGTTATCAACGCTTTGCCTACAGCAACGCCTGCATTATTCATCAACTGAAAATAAGATGACCCTCTGTCTATCTGATTTTTTTCAATAATTCTTGTCTGTTCACAAGTCAGAATTTTCATGCTATCACTCCCTCATGATTTTTTGCAAAGATTTCACCTCCGCACCCCTGAGTTAAGGGCGTTTTCCTTAACAATCCTATCAGGGGCGTTGACCCTGAACTCCACGAACTTTCCCTCAAAAGTTCGACAAAAACTTTCCACCTGTGCGATTGAAAATCAAATCGTTATTGTAAAAATTTGCTTACGCAAATTTTGTTTGAATTTCGGGGAGTTAAAGGGCTGCCGCCCTTTAAAATCCTGCTAAGGGGCTGCCGCCCCTTAACCCTGCCCACTTTTTGAAAAAAGTGGACAAAAACTTTTAATTGT
>CACWNY010000023.1 GCA_902762375.1 uncultured Ruminococcus sp.
GAAGTACAGCTTAGTGCCGGAGAGCTTGTCGCTGATGAAACGCAGTCTGTTACCGTAACAAGTAACGGTCAGATTTGTGAGAAAACTTTTGAGGGTGCAGACGCTGTAAAGGTTATCGTCAATGGCTATTACTATCAGATTTACGGCAGAGGAAATGTAAAATATTCCCTTTCATCGTCAGAGGTGTATGTGTTGGGAGATTATGTAAAAATCAGCAGTGGAACAGCAACACTTATTCCGTGTTATCTGCAAGACGGAGATTACAGTATTGATGTTCATCAGGCTCCTGAAAAAAGTGATGAAACAGTCAAAGTAACCGTTACTTTAAATTCAGAATGGTTTAAGTCTGATGACAATAAAAACATCACAAAATCAATCACACTCACTACCGATAATGACAGAACAGAAACTTATGCCGTAGGAAAAGAATTACCGCATTTTGTTCTTGGTGTCATTTATGATAATGATGAAAACACTGCTATGACAGTACGAGGAAACGGCGATGTAAATAATTACAGTATATATGACTACAATGGAGCGTCTTATATCAGTTCAAGGAATATCAGTTGGTCGGAAACAGCGTATAAAGACAAAATTGTCAGTGTAGAAATCAAGCCGTCTGTAAAGCCTGTATCAATGGCTTATTGGTTCAGTAATTTTACTGCATTGGAAAATCCTCCTGTTATTCCGGACGGTGTAAAAGATATTTCCTCAATCTGCAGCTACTGTTCTTCCCTGAAACAGTTACCCGAAATTCCGAAAAGTGTAACGGAATTATCGTATGCGTTTCAGAACAGTTCTTATACACAGTCCTCTTTGCCAAAAGATATTTCATTGGATTTAAGTCAGAATACTGTCCGTAATGCAGAGTATCTCTTTTATGGACAATCGTCCGTTGAAAGTCTGAATATCACATTTGGCAATGTGGAAAGTATAGGTAATATTGCCGGTGGCTGTAAAAATCTGAAAACCGCAGTAATTACCGCAGGTGATGTCGGTTCGGCAGGATATATGTTCTCTGATTGTTACCGCATAAAGAATGTTTCTTTTAAATGTCATAATGCACAGAGAATTTATGATATTATTGCCTATTCGGGAGAGTATGATAGTCAGAACGGCAGTATAATGGATAAATTTGAGCTGATTGCCACAGGCGAAGTAAATGACTTACGGAATACGGTAAGCGGTTACTACGGAGTAATCAAAAAGACAGATATAGAGATTAACAGGCTGAATTATGCCGACAGTATCTTATACACCTATTCCAACTATACCGCAGATAACTACTGTACGGCTGATATTCATATCGGAAAATATGCAGGGGACGGTATCGGTTCTTCTCTGTTTTCGGGAAACAGCTATATTGCTCGGCTGAATATCGGTATAGATGAGCTTATCTCCGACAAGGACGGTATATTTTATACCTACGGTATGGTACAGAATAACCCTTGTCTGAAATCATTTACGCTGTCTATGCCAAAACTCAGTATTACCAAAGGTTTGTCTTTATCGTATCTTTGTGCCGATTGTCCAAATCTCAAAGAGGTTACACTCAATATGGATAACAGCAAGCCTTTGTATATGAGTTATGCCTTTAGTGGAGACAGCAATCTGTCAGATATTCCTGAATTACCCGAAAATATCCTTTCCGCAGACGGTATGTTCAGACAGTGTACTTCTTTAAAGAATGTAGAACTGAATTTACCCAATGCTGCCAATACAACATATATTTTTGACGGCTGTACTTCTCTTGAAAATGCAGAATTTTCTGCCAATCAATCCTTACAGTCTGATAATGCTTTTCATAACTGTACGGGTCTGAAAGATGTAAATGTTTCTTTAAATTCAGCAAACAGTATTACTCATTTATTTGATAATTGTGTATCGTTGACAGATGTATCACTCAAGGCTGAAAAAGTTGAAGATATTTCTTATCTGTTCAGCGACTGTAATGCTTTAAGGTCTGTATCCGCATTACCTCAAAGTACGGTCAATATGTCCTATTGTTTCAAAAATTGTATTGCTCTGCACGATGTACCCGACTTACCGCCAAATGCAGATGATATAAGTTATGCTTTTTCAGGCTGCGACACATTGACAAACATAACACTTCACAATGCAACAGCAACCAAAACAGACGGATTATTCCATAATTGTAACGGTCTGCTTTATGCCGAAGTTACCTTAGACAATTCTCTGACAGTAAATCATCTTTTCAATGATTGTAAAAATCTCAAGAAAGCAACAGTCAGTGTGATGAAAGCAACGGATATTTCAGGTATGTTCAAAAATTGCAGTTATCTGACTGATGTATCTGTCCGTTCGGATAACGCAACCAATATGGCAAACTGCTTTTATAACTGTACTTCTCTTTCGGAATTTCCCTCTGTTCCCCCGAACATAGAAAATATGGAATATACATTCTATAACTGTAAGAAACTGACCGTTTCTCCCTCGTTACCCGATACGGTAAAAATCCTGACAGGAACATATATGAACTGCGAAAGTCTTACGGAAATTCCGGATATTCACAATGCCGTTGTCAATATGTCAAGAACTTTTATGGGCGACACATCTTTGACCACTGCTGATATACAACAGAACACAGCAGAAGATATTTCCTATATCTTTATGAATTGTTCCCATCTGGAAAGAGCTGTTGTAAATACAGAAAAAGCGAAAAATGTATCTCACGCATTTGACGGCTGTATCAATCTGACAGAACTTACCTTTTCTGCGGATAATGCTGAAAATCTTGCTTACTGTTTCAGTAACTGTAAAAAAATCACTGCTGCCGACTTTACATTCAATAAAGCAACAGACATAAGCTATCTGTTCAACGGTAACAGCAGTCTGAAATCGCTGAAACTTACCGCAGACAATGCAACAACAGTAAACAATCTTGTCGATGATTGCACAGCTTTGGAAACGGTAACACTTTCCATTAACTCGGCTGACAATATACAGGCATTTTTCAAAAACAGAACTAAATTAACCGGTGCTACGGTAAAAGCCAATAAATCTGTCAATGCAAGTGAGTTGTTCAGTGGTTGCTTATATCTTGCCAACGCAGATGTAGAAGTCAAAAATGCTGATGATGTCAGTTATATGTTCTATAACAACAGGTCATTGAAAAGTGAAAATCTAATGCTTAGTATGGAAAAGGCAAAAAATGCGTCCTACTTATTCTATCGTGGACGATTAAGTAAGATGATTAACCTACCTGACAGTATTGAAAATCTGAACTATGCCTTTTATGATTGTACGGCTATGGAAGATACCGTTACACTTCCGAAAAATCTGATTTATATGGATTACACGTTCTACAGGTGCTACAAAATTTACGGAGATATAGCATTGCCCGAAAAAATAAAGAGTATGCAGTATACTTTTTATCAGTGTGGTAATATTTCCAATGTTTCCGGAAATTTGCCTGAAGTAACAATGATGAATTCCACATTTGATGAATGTACAGGTCTGATTTCTGCTAATCTCACATTGGCAAAAACAACATATATGATTTCGACCTTTGAAAATTGTTATCATCTTGAAAGTGTTCCCGATATTCCGCAAACACTCTATACAGCCAATGCAACATTTTTAAACTGCAAGAAATTGAGTGGAAAGTTTACTCTCGATATACCTGAGTTGGTTAATTCATCGCAGATGTTTTCAGGTACAAAGGTTACGGAAGTAGAATTGAAAAACGCAAACAAACTTGTCAACATTACTTCTATGTTTGAAAACTGTAGTGATTTAACAAAAATTCCTGATATACCTGACAGCGTTGTGATAATGGATACTGCCTTTAAGAATTGTACATCTATCACCACAGCAACGATACATTCAGATGTTGTATCAAGGGCAACAGGATTATTCTACGGTTGTTCTAATTTGACCACAGCAAATATAAGCCTGAACAATATAACAGGTTTAGAGCAGATGTTTTTAAATTGTGAGAAATTAGAAACATTGAATTTAGTTGCTGACAAGGGTACATCTTTCTATTACACATTTTCCGGTTGTTCAGCACTGAAAAATATTCCTGCACTTGATTTTAAAAAGGCTTCTGATTTACGGGGAACTTTTAATAGTTGCGGAATAGAAGAATTTCATTTGGAAAATAGTTCGGTAGACAATTTATATGCAACATTTGCTCGTTGTTCTCATTTAAAAACAGTAACCTTAAATACACCAAATGTAAAAACAATGGAATACACATTCAGCTTTTGTACTTCTATGGAAACAGCTCCCGAATTGCCACACGGAGTTACGAGTTTAATCAATACATTTTATAAATGTAATTCTCTGAAACAAGCACCTGTTATACCTGATACGGTTAAAACAGTAGCTTGGATGTTCTATGATTGTTCTGAATTGACAGGTGATTTAATCATCAATGCCAATCCAACAGCATATAATTCTTTTCTTACCAACACATCTACAAGTGACAGTGCAGAATTATTATTGTCAGGACAATCTACAATGTTAGATAAACTTTTGGCAACGAAAAGTAACAACAGTCATATTTCGATTAAGACAGAGTAAACCATAAAATCATAAATATGCCACTTTGATACCGTTCAGAGTGGCATATATTCAGAGAGGTGAGCAATAGTGAAAAAGAAAACAAAAATTATATCGCTTGTTTCGGCAGTTCTCTGTATCTCATCAATAGTAGCTACCGTAGTTTATGCAAAAACAGATTTGTCCGTCAGAAATATTTTTCAGACTGGCGGAGTAGATATTGCTATTGTTGATGAAAATTCTGATACACCCATAACTGTCACACCTGATATGTACATCGAACAGGAAAAAACGATTGTCAATAAAGGGGCAGACTGCTACATCAGAGCAAAACTTACCTGTGACAATACGGCAATCATCAAAAATCTTGATGTATCTGAAAACTGGAAACTCTATCCTGACGGTTACTACTACTATCAGAACAGCCTGAAATCAGGCAAAAGTGTTAATTTCTATAACGGTATCAAAGTAACATCAGATATGTCTAATGATATGGCAGGAATGACCGTAAATTGTGAAACAATCGCAGACGCAATTCAGAGTGATAACTTTGTTCCTGACTGGAATAATCCTGTATCAGCTTGGGGCAATGTAGAAATAAAGAAACTTAACAAAAGTAGTTCGTCAACTGTCAGTCAGGCAACACAAATCAGACCGCTTACCATTACCTATGACGGCAACAGTAATCAGTTTATTTCCGATTCAGAAAACTTTTTTGAAAATATCAGTATGCTAATGCCCGGCGGTACATATACAGATACTATAAATATCAACAATACAAGTTCTGAAAATATCAATCTGTATTTCCAACAGGTAATCCGTACACCCTCCGCATTATATGACAAAATCACATTCAATATAATGAGCGACAATCAGACGGTTTATAACGGTACAATGGGCAATCTTGGAAATATTACCCTTGCTACTGTTCCTGCAAATGGTAATTCATCTGTTACATTCAGTATGAGTATGGCAAATGATATAGACAATCAGTACGCATTTACTGATAATGCTGTCGAATGGATTTTCCAAACAGAAGATAAACCCGAAAAGACGACCTCAACAGGTACACCTGAAAAAACAACTTCAACGGGTACACCTGAAAAAACTACCACAATTTCAACACCTGAAAAATCTACAACAAACGGTACACCCGAAAAAATAAGAACATCAGGCGAACCAATGACAACAGGTTCAAATTCAATGAATGTACTCATAGCAATGTTGGTATTGAGTGCCATAACAATCGTTATAACGCTAAGGAGGGGCAGGAAAAATGAAAAATAAGAAAATGATTATGACTATACTTTTCATCATTCTTGTTGTTCTGATTACGGCAGTAACAGGCATATATGCGTTATTTACCGATAAAGAAACACTCAACAATACTATGACCGTTGGTTATAACAACATTGAAATTATCGAAGATTTTCAACCACCTGAAGAAATCAAGCCGGGCATATCATTCAAGAAAGATGTCAAAGTGAAAAACACTGGAAACTGTTCTTGTTATTTTCGTGTAAAGGCGGTATTTACCAACTGCGATATGATGAATTACTGTCATATTGATTTTAACAATACTGACTTCGATTACAACGAAAGTGACGGTTATTACTACTATAAAGAAAAAATCAATGTAGGAGATATATCAGATAGTCTTTTTACTACCGTGAGCATAGATGAAAACTCTGAACAGTCTGCCTTAAAGGATTTTGATATATTGATTTATGCAGAGAGTTATCAGTCTGACGGTTTTGACAATTACAGCAGTGCGTGGCAAAATTTCCAACAAAACAAAAACACAACAGTTTAATCCCTAATGTATCAAACATAGGCGGAGTACATCAAAAGTACTTCGCCTATATCAAAAAGCGGAATCAGTTCCGAAAAAGGAAGTTGATAATATGGTAGTTATATATGCAGAAAAATCCAGTTTGGCAAAATCTATTGCTGAAACACTGAAAGCAGGAAAACGACTGTGCAATTCATCAGAACCGACAATCGGTTGGTGGAAATTTCAATTTAACGGAGAACAGGCAATCTTGTGTCACGGAGCAGGGCATTTGTGTACAAGTGTTGACGCACAGGAGTACGGGGAGCAATATAAACAATGGGATTTAAGAAAATATCCTTGTATTCCTGATGAATTGAAAATCAAGGTAAAGGACAGTACTAAGGCTTGTTACAATACCATAGCAGAATTTTTCAAGCAAGCTGACTGGCTTATCAATGCGACAGACCCTGACCGTGAGGGAGAATTGATTTTCAAATACATCTACGATACTTTGAACTGTAAACAGATGTGGAAAAGAGTAATTCTTGAAGATACTACTACCTCTACTATCTACAAAGCATTTCATCATCTGATAGACGGTACACAGATGTTACCGTTACAGATGTCGGGAATGGCAAGAGATTATGCAGATTGGATTATCGGTATCAATCTTACCGTAGCAATGACAAAGAAATTCGGTGACAGAGAGAATATATTTACATTGGGCAGAGTACAGACACCTACACTCAATCTGATTGTACAAAGGGAATTGGCTATTAAAAATCATATTAAACAGCCATTTTGGAAACTCTTATCGTCATTTGATGTCAATGGCATACCATTGAACACAGAATATAAAAACGGCAGTTTTGAACAAAAGAATATAGCAGAAAAAATCCTTTCTGAATGTAATCAGGTACAAAAAGGTACGGTTATCAGCAAAATACAAAAGACAAGAAAAGTATCTGCACCGAAATTATACAATGCCACACAGCTCCGCAGTGCCTGTAACAGAAAATTCGGGTGGTCATTGAAAGAAACAGATAAGGTAATGCAAGCCCTGTATGAACACAGACTGATGACTTATCCTCGTTCTTCGTCAGAATATCTACCTGACAGTATGAAGAATGATGTAACAGATACATTGAACAAACTGTTTCAGACGGATATGTATAAACAGTATAAGACAGATAATTGGAAAAGTTTCGGAAAGCGACACTTCGATGACAGCAAGGTAGGAAGTCATACAGCGATTATTCCGACAACCAATGTTCCCAGCACCTTAGACAACATATCGCCTGATGAACAGAAACTCTATGATTTACTTGTCAAATCCGTTATCAGAATGATATATCCTGATGCAGAAATTGAAGAAACAACATTGGATATAACAGTAGGAAACAATATATTTCATACCAAAGGCAATGTTATCAAAGAATACGGTTGGTATACAATAGACGCAATGCCAAAAGAAACAACATTGCCTGAATGCAATGAAGGAGATGTATTTTACGGTAAATTCACCTTGAAAGAGGGTCAGACAGAACCACCAAAAAGGTATACACAGGCAACATTGATTGAAGAAATGGAACTGGCAGGAAAAAGGATTGTTGATGAAGAAACAAGAGCCTTAATGCTGAAAAATCATATGGGGATAGGTACAGAAGCCACAAGAACATCTGTCATACAACAGTTATTCACCAAAGGCTATATCGCCGAAAAAGGAAAAAGTATCTATGCAACAGAAAAAGGCATATATCTCATTAACACACTGACTGTTCCCGATTTGAAATCAGCCGAAATGACAGGTGAACTGGAAAAGAAATTAAATGATATTGCTAACGGACGGTATTCTTATGAAGAATACATCAGAGAAATTCAGCAAAAAACAAAAGAGTGGTATGCAGCAATAGTAAATACGAATGCAAATGTATATCAGACAGAAGACAGTTTATTATGTCCTTTCTGTGGTCGGATAATGAAAATGCAGAAATTCGGTTTATCCTGTACAGGTTACTTTGATAAAACCAATCCTTGTAATTTTTCCATTGCCAAAGAAATCTGCAAAAAGAAAATCACATCATCACAAATGAAAATGCTGATAAACAGTGGCAGGACACGAATTATCAAAGGATTTGTCAGTAAAAACGGCAAAGAATTTAATGCGTCACTGTTATTAGACAAATCAACAAAGAAAATCACTTTTGAGTTTGAACCAAAAAGCTAAACAGAGGATAATTGAAATGCGTAGAAGAATTAACAAAAATAACAATCCCCATTTAAGCAGAAATCTGAAATATATCCGATATTATGTATTGAACTGTACGCAAAGGGAAATAGCAGATACCTTATCCATAGACCGTTCTACATACAGTTACTGGGAGGGCGGACAGGTTGAGCCATCTCTTAGAATGTTAAAAGAAATTATAGAATGTTTCAGAAAAAAGGGAGTAGTGGTTGATTACAATATGTTGTTATTGACCGATATTGTATATGAAGATTTGACTTTCAACGAGAATTTTACAGAAGAATGAGTACATATATTATCAGCGTTGTTACGGTGATTTATTGCCTTTATGATGTTATGCGACTGAATAAGGAAATCAACGACCGTATCACCAATTATCAGTTTAACAGTAAAAATATAAAGCAAAAGCCGTTATACAGTGAAAGTATGACGGCTTTTTTGTATTTACTGGTACTTATTGTATCAGCCGTCATAACGGCAGTTTCAATAAGTGCTTCTATTGTGACAACATACCTGATTGTTGTCATACACAAGATTATCAGAAGAAGAAAAATTAAAACAATTTATCGATTAGACCTTGAAAATGCGGATTATTGGAAGTGAGAAAGAATGGGAAACAGTTATACTTCAGAAGAAAAAAGACAGGCAAGCCAAATGTCTACCGTAAGCTACTTACAGCAAAATTACGGATTTACATTTCATTTCAAAAACAATTACTATAAATGCCAACAGCACGACAGTCTGATTATCTATCCTGATGAACGGGGTTGGGTATGGAACTCCAAAGGAATGTCAGGTGGTGATGTTATAGATTTTATTCAGAAAATCGAAAATAAAAGCTATGCTGACGCATTGGATATTCTGCTCGGCAAAACAGTAACAGATACACCGAAATATCATTATGCAAGCAAGACCTCACCGCCCAAACAAGCAAAGCATTTACAGTTACCCGAAAAAGCAGAGGGAAAATATTCAAGGGTATTTGCTTATCTTCACTATACAAGAAGAATAAGTAAAGCCGTAATTGATTATTGTTTCAAACAGAAAGTGCTGTATCAGGATAAACTCGGCAACTGTGTATTTGTCGGGTACAATAAATCCAATGAACCTGTATATGGAGCAGTCAGAGGAACATTAAGTGATGTACGGTACAGAGGTGATTGTAGTGGAAGTGACAAGCATTATGGATTTTGTCTGAACAGCAGTCAGACAACCGATGAATTATATGTATTTGAATCACCAATAGACGCTATGAGCCATTGCACGATAGCAAATCTCGTTTACCGTAATGATAACGCTTTTCTGAAGATGAACCGCCTTTCGCTTGGCGGACTTAGTACAGTTGCTTTGGAACAGTATCTTAGTGACCACCCTGAAATCAAAAAAATCAACTTTTGTTTAGACAATGACTACAATGCCCAAAATAAAGACGGTACTCCTGCACCCAATCACGGACAGGAATTTGCTAAAAAGTGCTGTCAGATGTATGCAGAAAGAGGATACACAGTAAAAAATTTTTGTCCTAAGTACAAGGATTTCAACGAAGATATTATCAACTACTATGTTCCTAAGTACAGCAGGGAGATGAATACCAATGAAAACAAAACTACCGCAAAAAGGAATTAGTTTCGGACAGCTTATCCGAAAAAGACGAAAAAAAAGACGATTGTCCCTTAAAGAAGTGGCAATCGACTTAAATATAGCTCCGTCAGCTCTGTCACGAATTGAAAACGATATATGCTTACCGTCAGCAACAACGCTGATTGCTATCAGCAATTATTATAACATAAGCCTTGAAGAACTGAAATGGATTTATCTGCATACCCGACAAACTAAAAATACAAATACATAAAAGAAAAATGACTATTGATTTATGGTGAAAATTGATATATAATTACCTTAGTCAAAATTGAATAAAAAAATATAACCTCACAGCCTGCCGAATGTTTGGCGACATTCAACAGGCATACGCTATAGAGTTTCAAGCCAAACTCGAATAACTTGTGAAGTCATAAACAGATTATAAATGATAATATTGCTTTAAGTCAATATTTATTTGGATTTTTTTCAATATTGTTATTTCATACAGATAAGATATGTCTGTATAGCTGTCTTTTTATGTGTTATTTCAGAATTGTTGTCGCAAACTCTTTGTAAAAATGGGTTTGCGATTTTTTATTTTCAGATTTTCGGAAAGGAGGATAACAAAATGATGTACAATTATTTCAAACTGCCTAACTTTATTTTCGATTACAACCTATCATCATCAGAGATTGCTGTTGTTACTGCTTTGTACTCTATCAAATCAAACAGTATCAGAACGCAAAACCATACTGTCAAAGTAAAGCAGGAAACAATCTGTAAAATTACAGGAATAAAGTCAAAAATAACGGTTTCTAAGGCAATAAAGCACCTGATGGCAATCGGTATCATTAAATGGGCAAAACGCTCCAAAAAAGCCAACAACGACTTAGGAACATATCAGTATGCTTTACAGCCTGTCGGCAGAGGTTACAGCAAAGTAAAACGCAGTATCTTAGGCTTGTTATCCACCGCCGAACTCAGAGTATATCTTTTCATCAACAAATGTATTGACAGTAAAATCAAACATTGTTGGAACAGTTACAATGACATATCTGCACAAATTGGAATGGCTCGCTCCAGAGTTGTGGAACTGATTAAGGCATTGGTAAAAAAAGGCTATCTGTTTGTTAAAAAGGTAAAAAGCAAAGAGGGAGATTATTCCGACAATCATTACTATCTTGCTGACAGCGACACCGAAAAAAACGATACAAAAAGAAAGAAATCGGTGTCCAGTCGTCAAACTCCACCGATTTCAATCACAACATACATAAATACATTTATGTATGAGTATCTTACAGTTCATTATACTACAACATATTTCACAAATTGTCAAGACCTGTATGAAATTTATTATTTTGGTAGGGGTAGTCCGATTTTTTACATCTCAACTTATATAACCCACTCTTTTCCTACAGAAAGAAAAAAGTATAGATGTACCTATAAGAGAAGATGTAACCTTGAAGCTTTTTTTAAAATACTCTTTGTATAATTTTGAGAAAAATCAGAAAAAAGTCGCAAAAAAACAAGAAAATTAAGAATATTTCCCTCTTTTTAGCCGAAAACTTTAGAAATACACCCATTTTCAAGTTTTCCACAGAAAAATCTGATATTTTTCCGCCACAACCTTTCTTTGAGCCGTCCCGGAACAAGGATTCCTCCTTTTTCTGTTGGGAATTTCTTTTCTTTCATAAGTTCTTTGAAAATATCAGACTTATAGACAATATGCCGTTTTTTCTGAAATTTAAGAAAAGTTCCGAAGAAATGAGAAAAGTTATTGTTTTAAAATTTTAAAGCGACCGTTTCAAAAAAGCGGAATCAGTTCCGTTTTTCATAAAGTTTAAACTGTATACCCAAAAAATGGAGGAAATACGATGAAAGACACTCTGACAATACTGATATTTGCTGACTTACACGCTGAATGTACCGACAAAATTCGGAATGCAGATTTTTCAAAACGCAGTATTGATGTCTGTTTTACATTGGGTGACATTGACTGCCAACATTTACAAATAATTCAGAAAAAAGTAAACTGCCCTGTTTATGGTGTTCTTGGTAACCACGATGAATACGGTATGTTTGAATGCTGCGGTATTTCAGACCTTGATTGTAAGTACATTTATATCCAAAACTATTCGGTAACGGGTCTTTCAGGTTCTTCAAGATACAAAATGGATAACAGCCCTATGCTGACACAGAAAGAAAGTATTACTGTATCAAAGCAGTTGTCATATGCCGATATTCTTATATCTCACGATAGTGCATACGGACTTCACGGACAAAGAACCGATGAAGCTCACTGCGGTTTAAAGGGCATAACACGATACCTGAAAAAATTCAAACCGCATTTTCACATCTATGGTCATCATCACGAAAACACCGTACAGGTTTATAAAAAAACAATAGCTGTCTGTGTATTCGGCTGTGCGGTCATTGAGATTGAGAAAGAAAACAACAAAAGTGTTTTATCTAAAGTGGAGCATATTTTTTAATTTTACATCAATAAAAAACGGAACTGATTCCGTTTTTTGAAAATCAAGCAAAATAAAAATGAAAAGTGATTTACTTTTACAGTATTTCGTGGTAAAATAGGTACACTTCATTCAGAAATAAGGTGCTGTCTTTATGAAATATTTAACCGGTATCCACGCTCTTAATTTAAATTGCTGTCTTGATACTTGTGGTGATTGGCATAAATCGGCACTAAATTGGAACGATTTGGATTTAAGGGAAAGTGAAGGAAGTTTTTTTGGCGATTACGGTATAGAAACAAATCATACTATTCCTGAACATACAGGAAAATATTGTGTTGCCAACCATATTCGTGCGTTGCTGGATTTAATCTTAAACAGAAATTTTGCCGTTGCACAAGGAATGAATAAAGATTTTATCTGTAATGACAAATATAATTCAGAAATTTTTGAAAAGGTATGTTCTTTAAGAAATCTCAGTTACTGGAATGAAATCAGCGATTTTATGGGAAAAGAGTATATGATGGAATGGGTAAATTTTCTTAGCGAGAAAGGAAGTGATAAGAAATTTGATTTTCAAAACACAGATACAGATTACCGGCAAATCCAACATAAGAAAATCATAGAACAATTTTTGCATTTACTGAATAGGGATAATGAGAATTTTATTTTAAAAGGCAGTACAGCACTAATGTTATGTTATTGTTCCGAGAAATTTTCTGAAAATATCAACTTAGACAGTCCATATTCAAGGGATATTCAGCCCACAGTGGAAAAATTTTGTCGGGAAAAACATTACTTTTATCAGATTTCAGAAAACACAGATACTGTAAAACACTTTATAATCAACCACGGTAATGCAGAACAATCTATTGATATAACCGTTTCATACAAACAAAAACATATTCCGAAAGTAAACTATTCCAAAATTACCGGGATTACTGTTTATACCTTACCAAACCTCTGCTTACAAACGCTAAATACCTATCATTCTCAAAATACATTAAATGCGTTATCTGACTTGGCGTTTATATGCAATCAGTATTATGAGCATTTGCCTGATTATATTCTTGATACAGTACGGTTGGCTATTGAAACAGGAGGTATGGAATACTTTAAATATCTGTTATATACTCGAAATGACCGATATATTTACAAAAACAGACTTTTAAAAGACTTACATATGATGTATGAAAAACTCGGACTGCGGTTTGATGTTTTCGATGAGTAAAACATATTGCTAAAAAATAATTTACGAGGTGACACAAAATGAAAAAGAAAATATTTATTACCGTTTTTACTATGTTAGTTGTTCTGATGAACTCCTTTAGTGTTTTTGCTGAACCGTTCGACCCTGAAGCTTTACCTACGCCTGTGGAATCCACTATGACAGCAGACAGCAATATTCCCTCAAATAATGCAACACAACCTACCGGAGAATTGGTAATCATCGAAGGTGCAACAACTACAACGGCTGCTCCTACAGAGAGTATAGCAACAGAAATAGAACAATCTGACGCAACAAGTATTGTAGAAAATTCTTTTTATTCTGAACAAAATGTTGCCACTTCTTTTGTTACAGAAACGCCCACTTCTGTTGTTCAGTCAACATCATCAGAAAGCAACAATACATTGGTTATTGTAATAGCTTTAGTTTCAGGTGTAATTATTGTTGGACTGATGGTCATCATCATTCTGTTACTGAAAAAGAAAACCTGATTTTCCTTAAATTTTAGGGTAATCAACTTTTTAGGTGGTTTTCATGAAAGGTGGTTGTTTCTTGACATACCACCTCTTTTTTGATACACTGGAAATAAGGATAGCTGTAACTTTTTATGTAGCTTTTTTTGAACGATAGTACGATGAAAGGATAATGATTATGAATGGATTGAAGACCGAATATGAAGTTGAAGAAATCTTCATAAATCAGCTTGAAAACGAACAGGGCTATTCATATATTGATATGGCAAACTATGATGATGTGCTTGCCAATTTCCGTGTACAGTTTTGCAAGGTGAACGAAAAGGCTCTTATTGAGGCAAAGGGTGTAGCAGAACTGTCCGACAGCGAATTTAACAAGATTCTGCTCCGTCTGGATAATCATACGATTTATGAATCTGCAAAGATTCTCCGTGAGAAATGGGTGCTTGAACTGGATAACGGCAAGACGATATATGCCGAATTTCTG